>NZ_JBVJIU010000010.1:0-410184 GCF_055586105.1 Actinoplanes sp. NPDC051537 | reverse complement strand
GCTCCTAGCCCCCCCCCCCGCGGTGCGCGGAGGGAGGGAGCCTCGTTTGGGAAGGGGGGGGTGGGTGGGGGCGCTCCGGACGGGGTCCTCGCCGGAGGCGACCCCATGCCTGCAAAAAGCGCAGGCCGAGCCGGCTCGCATGCCTGCCTGGGGGCCGAGCCCCCAGACCCCACGGTGCGGTGGTTGCGGTGGGGTCTTTGCGCTTCGCGCTCGACTCGCGTCCGCGGGAGGGGTGGGATTCCTGCCCTGAAATTCTTGGAAGAAAATCGTCTGTCTTCCTGATCTGGGCTGGTTCTGCCGCTGTGGATTTGGGGTGGCACCGCGTCTGACTCGCTGCGGTCCCTCGCGCACCGCGGTACCTCCCTTCCGGGGCGGTCTCACCGCCGTCTCGTGGTTGCCTAGGCTTCGTCCGCGGGCCTCTTGGCGACGCCCTCACGCCACGCAACGCCCTCACTCCGCCCAGCGCCATCACCCCACGCCCTCACCCTGCGCGAGCCCTCGCTCCGCGCGAGCCCTCACTTTCGAGCGGCGCCCTCATGCCGCGGTCCTTTGCTCTGCTTACCTATACGCGCAATGGCCGCAGCGGGGTGGAGGCCGGTGGGGTGTCTCGCCCGAGTGCGCGTATAGGTGAGCAGAGCAAAGGACCGCGAGTGGCCACCCTGCGCGTGTGGGTGGCGGAGCGAAGCGGAAGCGGTGGGGGTGCCTCGCCCGAGTGCGCGTGTGGATCCCGCGGCGCCCGCAACCCGCGGCGCTCTCGCCCTGCACTGCGCTCTCGCCCTGCACGGCACCCTCGCCCTGCACGGCGTCCGCAACCCGCGGCGGCCTCGCTCTGCACGGCACCCTCGCCCTCGTGGCGTCCGCACCCCGCGGCGCCCCCGGCATGCGCGGCGCCCCCGGCCTGCGTGGCGCCCCCGGGCTGCGCGGCGTCCCGGGCTGCGCGGCGCCCCGGGCTGCGCGGCGCCCCGGGCTGCGCGGCGCCCCGGGCTGCGCGGCGCCCAGGGCTGCGCGGCACCTTCGCTGTCTGGGGTGGGCCGGGTCTCGTGGTGGGTGGGTGTCGTTGATCTTGGTATGAAGCTTTGGGTTTGGGCGGTTGTGGTGGCTCTTGTGATTTTGCCTACGCCGGCGGCTGCGGCGCCGGGGTCGGACTGGCCTCAGGCCGGGTTCGGGGGTGGCAATACGTACTACAACCCGGATGAAGACCGGCTTGACGGGCGCACGGTGCAGGGCATTCGGGAGCGGTGGTCGATGGGCACGCACTCGGGGTCGCACTGTGCAGTCGGGGGGACGCCGGTGGTGGCGGGTGGGCGGCTCTTCAGCACAGATTCGGGTGGGTTTGGGGCCTTTGATCCGCGATCGGGGAAGAGGCGGTGGCACGTTGAGCTGGGCGACACGACCGTGTGGCGGCTGGGGGTGGCGGACGGGAAAGTGCTCGTTCTGTCGTCTGCCTGCCGGGTGCCTACGGTCTATGAGAGCCGGCTCAGTGCCTATGCGCCGGGCAGCGGGCGGCTGCTCTGGTCGGTGGGGCTGGTCAAGTACAGCTATGACATGCGGGTGGACCGCGGGGTCGTGGCGCTCGACAGCAATCAGGACGGGCTGGCCTCGACGATTGCCTACGGGGTGGCGGACGGGAAGTTCCGGTGGCTTCGCCGTGGGGATCGGGGGGACGGGCTCGTGTCGGCGGGAGGACGGCTGTTGCTGCGGCGGGCCGGCGGCGGGGCGGTGGCGGTGTCGATCAGCGACGGGCGAACACTCTGGTCAACCCCGGCCAACTGGTACGCGGTGGGCAGCGACCCGGCCGGAGCCCGGTTCTATGTGGGCGGCCCGGGGCTGTCGGCGGTCGACGCGGCCACCGGCAAGGTGGTCTGGAGCAGCAAGCTCGAGGCCTCGGCGGTGACCGCGGACGGGCGGCACGTGTACTTCGCCCGCGCGCGCAGCGTGGAATGCCTCGACGCGGCGGACGGGCGGAAGCTGTGGTCGGTGCACCTCAAGGCGGCCGCGGGACGGCCGGTCCGGGCCGGTGGGCTGCTCTACGTGACCGGCGACGCGATCACGGTGGTGGATGCGGCCACCGGAAAGCCCGCGAAGTCGGGGATTCCGGGGATGCGCGACCTGCCGCCCATCGTGGCCGATGGGCGGCTTTTCGTGGCCGACACGGATCGGGTGCGCGCCTACTACTGACCGTACGTGCGGCGGCGCGCCACCTCGGCCAGCGTCACGGCGGCCGCGACGCTGGCGTTCAGGGACTCGACGTCCGACGCCATGGGGATGCTCACGCGCAGGTCGCACGTCTCACCGACGAGACGGGACAGGCCGCGGCCCTCGGAGCCGACCACGACCAGCAGCGGGCCGATGGCGGCCTCCAGCTGGTAGAGGTCGGTCTCGCCGTCGGCGTCGAGGCCGATCGCGGTGAAGCCGGCCTTCTGCGCCGTCTTGATCGCCCTCGTCAGGTTGACCACCTGGGAGACCGGCACGCGGGCCGCGGCGCCGGCGCTCGTGCGCCAGGCCGTGGCGGTGATGCCGGCGGCGCGGCGCTCGGTCATGAAGACGCCCTGGCCGCCGAAGGCCGCCACGGAACGGATCACGGCGCCGACGTTGCGGGGGTCCGTGACGCCGTCGAGGGCGACCAGCAGCGGGGCGGTCTGCTCGAGAGACGCCGCGACCAGGTCGTCGAAGTCCTCGTACGCGAACGGCGGCACCTGGAGCCCGATGCCCTGGTGCAGCACCCCGCCGGTCATCCGGTCGAGCTCGTGCCGCCCGATCTCGAGGATCGGGATGCCCCGGTCGCCGGCGGTGCGGACGATCTCGGCGACCCGCTCGTCGATGTCGATGCCCTGGGCCACGTAGAGAGCCGTGGCCGGGACCGCGGCGCGCAGCGCCTCGACCACCGGGTTGCGCCCGAGCAGCAGCTCCGGCCCTTCCTTGGTGGGGTTGGAGCGCCGGCCGGGCGCCACCCGCGGGCCGGTGCGGAACTGCGCGCCCCGGCCTCGCTGCGGCGTCGGGCGACCGGTGGCCCGGCCGCCACCTCGACCCCAGGTGGTGTCCTTGCTGCCGGGCGTGCCGATCTTGGGTGCACGACCCTCGGCCGCCGCCGCCTTGCGCTCCTTGTCCTGCTTGCGCGCGGTCTTGTCGGGCAGTTTCTCGGTGCCCGAGTAGCCCTTGTGCCAGGGGCGCTCGTCGGCCGGCAGCGTGCGGCCGCGGCCCTTGAGGGTGTCCCGGTTCTTGCCCCCGGACCCCTTGACCGCGCCCTTCTTGGACACGGCCCGTTTGCTTACATTGCGGGAATTACCCGGCATCAGTGCTCTCCTACCGTCCATCGCGGCCCGGCCGGAGTGTCCTCCACCTGAATTCCCGCGTTCTTCAGCTGATCACGTACGGCGTCGGCCGCCGCCCAGTCCTTGCGGGCCCGCGCCTGGGCCCGCTGCTCCAGCGCCAGCTTGACCAACGAGTCGACCACCGGTTTGAGGTCGCTCTTGGTCTCGCCACCGCTCCACGCCGCGTCGAGCGGGTCGAGGCCGAGCACGCCCAGCATCGCCCGCACCGCCGTGAGCGAGCCGCGGATGCCGGTCTCGTCGCCGGACGCCAGCGCGGTGTTGCCCTCGCGGATCGTGTCGTGCACGACCGCCAGCGCGGCCGACGTGTTGAGGTCGTCGTTCATCGCCGCGGCGAACGGGGGCGGCACGTCCTTGGGCCGGCCCGGGCCCACGATCTCGGCCGCCCGCTGCACGAAGCCCTCCATGCGCCGGTAGGCCACCGCGGCCTCGCGCAGCGAGTCGTCGGAGTAGTCGATGCGCGAGCGGTAGTGCGGGCTGGCCAGGTAGTAGCGCAGCTCGACCGGGCGGATGCCCATGTCCTGCACGGCGGCCACGTCGATCACGTTGCCCAGCGACTTGCTCATCTTGGCCTCGCCGAGGTTGAGCATGCCGTTGTGCACCCAGTAGCGCGCGAAGCCGAGCCCGGCCGAGCGGGACTGGGCGATCTCGTTCTCGTGGTGCGGGAACGTCAGGTCGATGCCGCCGCCGTGGATGTCGAACTCGTCGCCGAGGTAGCGCCGGGCCATCGCCGAGCACTCGATGTGCCAGCCCGGCCGGCCGCGGCCCCACGGCGACGGCCAGGACGCGTCCAGCGGCTCGTCGGCCTTGACGCCCTTCCACAGGGCGAAGTCGCGGTAGTCGCGCTTGTCCGGCTCGCCACCGTCGGTCGGCGGGCGCATCTCGTCCGGGTTCTGCCCCGAGAGCGCGCCGTACGCCGCGTAGGACGGGACGTCGAAGTAGACATCGCCGTTCCCGCCCGCGGCCGGGTACGCGTGCCCGAGCTCGATCAGCGCGGCGATCAGCTCGTGCATCTCCGGGATGTGACCGGTCGCCAGCGGCTCGTAGGTCGCCGGCAGCACGTTGAGGTCGCGATAGTTCGCATCGAGGACGAGCTTGTTCGCGTACGCGATCGCCCAGAAGGGCCGCCCGGACGTGTTGGCCTTGTCGAGGATCTTGTCATCGACGTCGGTGACGTTGCGGACGAACGTGACCTCGTGGTTGGTGTGCCGGAGCCATCGCCGCAGCACGTCGTAGTTGACGCCGCCGCGGAGGTGCCCGATGTGGGGCTTCGACTGCACGGTGAGACCACACAGGTAGATCCCGACCTGACCGGGCGTCTTCGGGACGAAGTCCCGGACGGATCGGGTCGCGGTGTCGTACAAGCGGAGCGTCACCGTACAAGGGTAGCGAGCTTGCTCACGGACGGGTCATCCGGAGCACGTCGAGCGCCTCGTCCAGTTGCGCCTCGGTCAGCGTGCCGGACGCCACGTGACCGCGCTCGATCACCACTTCGCGGATCGACCGGTCGGAGGCGAGCGCCGCCTTGGCGATGGCGGCGGCCTCGTCGTACCCCAGGAACCGGTTGAGCGGGGTGACGATCGAGGGCGATCCTTGCGCGTACGCGAGGGCGATGTCGACGTTGGGTTCCAGGCCGGCCACGCAGCGGTCGGCGAGCAGCCGGGCCGCATGCGCCAGGAGACGGATCGACTCCAGCAGGTTGCGGGCCATCACCGGCAGCATGACGTTGAGCTCGAAGTCGCCCTGGGTGCCGGCGAACGCCACGGTCGCGTCGTTGCCGATCACCTGGGCGCAGACCTGGCGGACCGCCTCGGGCACGACCGGGTTCACCTTGCCCGGCATGATCGACGAGCCCGGCTGGAGGTCGGGCAGGCGCAGCTCGCGCAGGCCGGCACGGGGTCCCGAGCCCATCCAGCGGATGTCGTTGACGATCTTGTAGAGGCTCACCGCCACGGCCCGGAGCTGGCCGGACGCCTCGACCAGGCCGTCCCGCGCGCCCTGCGCCTCGAAGTGGTTGCGCGCCTCGGTCAGCGGCAGGCCGGTCGACTCGCGGAGCTTCTCGATCACGGCGGGGGCGAACCCGGGCGGGGTGTTGACGCCGGTGCCCACGGCGGTGCCGCCCAGCGGCAGCTCGGCCAGGCGGGGCAGCGTCCCCTGCAGCCGCTCGATCCCGGCCGCGACCTGGGCCGCGTACCCGGAGAACTCCTGTCCGAGCGTGACCGGCGTCGCGTCCATGAGATGCGTCCGCCCGCTCTTGACCACCTCGGCCCAGGCCTCGGCCTTCTCGCCCAGCGCGAGACGCAGATGGCTCAGCGCCGGGATCAGCTGGGAGACGACGGCCTCGGTGGCGGCCAGGTGGATCGAGGACGGGAAGACGTCGTTGCTCGACTGCGAGGCGTTGACGTGGTCGTTCGGGTGCACCGGCCGGCCCAGCTCGCGCGCGGCCAGGGTGGCGATCACCTCGTTGGCGTTCATGTTCGACGAGGTGCCCGACCCGGTCTGGAAGACGTCGATCGGGAACTGGTCCTCGTAACCCCCGCCGGCGACATGCGCCGCGGCCGTCGCGATCGCCTTGGCGAGATCCTCATCCAGTACGCCGAGGGCGGCATTCACCTGCGCCGCTGCTCCCTTGATGCGGGCCAGGGCGGCGATGTGGGCCGGCTCGAGCCCGCGTCCCGAGATCGGGAAGTTCTCGACCGCGCGCTGCGTCTGCGCCCGCCACAGGGCGTCGGCCGGCACCCGGACCTCGCCCATCGTGTCCCGTTCGACCCGGTAGCCACTCTGCTCGGTAGTCACGACACCATCGTCTCTCGCTCGTGCGCGGCCTGCAGATGATCCGCGCCACCCTCGTCGCCGCGAACTCCCAGCCGGCGCTCGACCTCGGCCAGCTCGGGCGCGCCCAGCTCGGCGAACGTCTCCCGGGCCTGCTCCCAGATCCGCCGGGCCTCGTCCGGGTCGTCGGCGCAGTCCCCGAGCCCGACCCGCGCCTGCGCGACCGGGTAGGGCAGCCGCATCTGGTGCGCGAGCCGCAGCGCCTCCTCGAACATCTCGCGCGCGGCCGCCCGGTCGCCGAGCGCCAGCAGCGTCGTGCCGAACGAGCAGCGGAACCGGGACTCCTGGTGCGGGTCGTGGTTGCTGACCGCGAGCGCGATGGCCTGCCGGTGCCGGACGACCGCCTCCTCGAGCCGGCCCTCGATCCGCAGCATGCGCGCCACCTCGTCCTGCCCGTCGGCGGCGCCGTACGAGTAGCGCACCCGCTCGTAGAGCCGCAGGGCCAGCTCGATCTGCCGCAGCGCCTCGTCGACGTGCAGCACCCCGATCCGGTGCTTGAGCACAGCCAGGTTGAGCAGGCTGTCCACGAGCTGGGTCATGTCGCTGAGCTCGGACTGGGCCAGCAGCCGCAGCCGGTAGTAGCGGATCGCGTCGTCGATGTTGCCGAGGCAGACGCTGCACAGCGCGAGCAGGTTCAGCCGGGTGTTCGACTCGGCCCCGCCGCGCCGGTTCGAGGCGTTCCGCTCGCCGATCAGGACCAGCTCCATCGCCTTGCGCCAGCGCCCGGCCTGGTAGTGCATGCCGGCCAGGTTGCCGAGGCCGATCGAGACGCCGTCCCGGTCGCCGATCTCCTCCCGGATCCGGATGCTCAGCTCGAGCAGCGAGATCGCCTCGTCGACCTCGGCCCGCCGGTAGTGGGCCGAGGCCAGGTAGTTGGCCACGGTGGCGATCGCCCACTGGTCACCGGCCCGCTGGGTGACGGCCAGCGCCGTACGGTAGAGGCTCGCCACGTCGTCGATGTAGCCGCGCGTCCAGAGGTAGCGCCACGCCGCCCGCGGGATCTGCCAGGCGTACTCCGGCCGGCCCGCCGCGATCGCCGCGTCCAGGAACGGCGGCAGGTTGCGCCGCTCGCGCTCGAGCCGGGCCGGCGGATCCTCCAGCGCCTCGAGCAGATCGGGCCGCAGCGGCACCGGCGAGCGCAGGTCGCGCTCGAGGTTCATCCGCACCCCGCCCGCCGTCGTCGCGATCGCCGCGTGCAGCTGCTGGTCGAGCAGCCCGACGATGGCCGTGCTCCGCTGCTCCTCGCCGAGGTCGGCGGCGAGCGCGGCCGCGAACTCGCGCAGCAGGTCGTGCAGCCGGTAGACCTCGGGCTCGGGCTCCTCGACCAGGTGCACGTCGACCAGGTCGTCGAGCGCGTCCCGGGCGTCGTCGATGGGCAGGCCGGTCAGCCCGGCCACGGCCGGCGCGTCGAAGTCGGCGCCCGGGTAGATCCCGAGCAGCCGGAACACCCGCTGCGGAACGGGCGGGAGCTGGCTGTACGAGACGGCGAACGCGTCGGCCACCGACCGGTCCTCGGCCGCGAGCTCGGGCAGCGCTGAGGCGCCGAGCCGGCGCAGCAGGTCGGCGACCCGCCACCGAGGCCGGTGCGCGAGCCGGGCCCCGGCCAGGCGCAGGGCCAGCGGCAGCCCGCCGCAGCGGCGCACCACCTCGAGCGCGGCCTCGGGCTCGGCCTCGATGCGGTCGCCGGCGATCCGGGCCAGCAGCGCCACCGCCTCGGGCTCGGCCAGCACGTCCAGCGACTCGGGGTGCACGCCGTCCAGCCCGGCCAGCCGCCGGCGGCTGGTGACCAGCGCGAGGCTGCCCGGCGCGGTCGGCAGCAGGTCGGCGAGCTGGGCGCTGAACGCCACGTTGTCGAAGAGCACGAGCGCGGCGCGGCGGGACAGCTCGGTGCGCCACAGGCCGACGCGGTCGACCAGCGACGACGGGATCCGCTCCGCGTCGACGCCGAGCTGTCGCAGCAGGACGAGCAGGGCCTCGGCCGGCCCGATCGGCTGCTCGGCGCTGTGCCCGTGCAGGTCGACGAAGAGGTGCGCGTCCGGGTAGCGGTCGCCGACCAGCGCGGCCACGTGCAGCGCCAGGGTCGTCTTGCCGCTGCCGGCCATCCCGTCGATCACGGCGATCACCGGGCACCCCGGCTCGGCGTGGTCGATCGCGCCGACCAGCCGCCGCACCTCGTCGTCTCGTCCGGTGAAGTCGCCGACCGTACGGGGAAGGCACCGCACCCGCGCCGGGCTGGTCTCGATGTCGGGCAGCCGGCCGGTGAGGATCTGCTGATGCAGGTCGCGCAGTTCGCGGCCGGGCTCGATGCCGAGTTCGTCGCGCAGCACCTCGCGGCCCCGGCGGTACTCGGCGAGCGCGTCGGCCTGCCGCCCGGACCGGTAGAGCGCGACCATCAGCTGCCCGCGCAGCCGCTCCCGCAGCGGGAACCGCTCGACCAGCCCGGACAACTCGCCGACCAGCTCGCGCTCGTGGCCGGCGTTCAGCTCGAGGTCGACCCAGTCCTCGATGGCCGCGGCCCGGTGCTCGTCGAGCACGGCCGCGGCGCGCCGCACGGCCGGGCTGTCGAGCTCGACCAGCGCCGGGCCGCGCCACAGGTCGAGCGCCCGGCGCAGCAGCGCGGCGTCCCCGGTGGCGCGGGCCTCGGCCGTCAGCCGGGCGAAGACCCGCGAGTCGAGCTCGTCGGGGCCGACCCGCAGCCGGTAGCCGGCCGGATCGGTGCCGATCGCCTCGGGCGGCAGCACCCGCCGCAGCCGGGAGACGCAGGCCTGGAGCTGGGAGCGGGCGGTCGACGGCGGGTCCTCGCCCCACACGGCGTCGACCAGCTCGCCGAGGCTCACCACCCCGTCCGGGTCGAGCAGCAGCATCGCGAGCACGACCCGGTCGCGGCCGGACGCCACCGCGACCGGCGCGCCGTCCGCGCCGACCGAGAGGGGTCCGAGGATCCGATAACGCAATGTGCTCAGGCTCCGGCCACCGCCGGTAGTGCCCGGTCACGTTCCGCCATGATCGCCACTTGCTGTCCATCGCCGGTGACGGACAGTGGCCCAGAAATGCGGTACCGCAAGGGAGCCACTCCGATCCGTGAATACGCCATCAGAGGGTAGCCGAGTCGGCGATAGCGGATCGACAGCGATCTGATAGTGCGAGACGGCACGATTTGTGGGCGTCGCTCCACCGCGGATGTTCCCAAGGCATCGCCCCAGCGCGGTGGGGCGCCGCACGTGATACGGGGGACATGCAGCCCGCCCGTGTGGTCGCACACGGGCGGGCTGTTCGTATCGCGATGATCACTCTCGGTTGGACGTGGCGGGCGCCGGAACGTAACGTCGGCGGGGTTCGCACGTCCCCGACGAGAAGGATCTCCTCATGCGACGCGCCATCCTGGCCGTGATCGCGGGCGGCGCCATCCTGGCCGTCTCCGCCTGCGACACCGACGCGGATGCCACGCCCGAGGCGGCCGCACCGTCCCGTACGGCGCCCACGGCCGCGGTGAGCACGCCCACCGCCCCCGACTACTCGACCAGCACCGACCTGGTCTGCGGCAAGCTGAAGACCCTCTACACGGTCGAGCTCCGCGCCTTCGGCACGGCGATGGGCAAGATGGTCACCTACAAGGAGGCCAAGCAGACCGCCGACGCCGAGAAGGCCGAGGCCTCCGCGGCCGGCCAGCTCAAGGCGGCGGCCACCAAGATCCGCACCGCGACCGCCGCGGCCGAGGACCCCACCTTCCAGGCCGCCGGCAAGGTCTCCGCGTCGAAGCTGGAGAGCAGCGCCTCCGACCGCCGCTACATGGACAAGGTCAAGACGATGGCCGACCTCAACAAGACCGTCGAGGCCCAGTTCACCGAGTGGCTGACCCCGGTCGCCGGCTACTGCGGCTCGTAACCTCAGGCCAGCAGCGGCAGCAGGCGCGACCAGGCCTCCTCACCGGCGCCGGCGATCGGGCCGTCGTCGCCCAGCGCGGCGGCCAGCACCGGCGGCGGCGCGGCTCGGTGCACCTGCATGAGTCCGGCCCGGTAGGCCTCGTCGATCGCCTCCGGCGCGGCGGCCAGCAGGTCCACGCCGACGCCGCCCAGCGTCACCAGGTCGGCGTCCAGGCCGTTGACCAAGCCCGCGATGCCCCGGCCCAGCGCGGCCGCGACCGTGCGCACCGCCGCTCGCTCGCGGGGGGACGGCGAGGCGATCACCCGGCGGGCGTAACTGACCGGGTCGGGCGGGGCCGGCATGTCCAGCAGGCGGGCCAGGGCCGTGCCGTCGACCGCCGTGCCCCAGCAGCCGTGCGCGCCGCACGGGCAGGGGACGCCGGGGGCGCCGAACGGCATGTGGCCGAACTCGCCACCCGCGCCGCGGGCGCCCAGCAGGACGTTGCCGTGGTCGACCACCGCGCCGCCGAGGCCGCCCTCGATGCGCAGGTGCAGGGCGACCGTGGCGTCGACCGCCGCGCCCCGGCGGGACTCGGCCGAGGCGGCCAGCGTCGCGTCGTTGCCGGCCATGAAGACCGGGGTGAAGCCGGCCATGAAGACGGGGCCGTGACCGATCGCGGAAGCCCCCCGGGAGCCAGGGGCGGGCAACGGGCCGGGCCACAGGGCGGTCAGATCGGCGTCGTGCCAGCCCAGGTGGCTCGCGTCGAGACGCAGATCCGGACTGACCGTGCCGGGCACCGATACGCCCATGGCCCGCAGCCTCCCGGCGTACGGGCGCTGCAATGAAGTGATCGCGGCCGTGACCGCCGCGGTGAGCCCGGCCCACGCCTGGCCCGCGTGTCGGCCCGAGATCGACTGCCGGACCGTGCCGCCGAGCTCGACCACATCGACCCGCCAGGCCTCGTGGGTGATCGCGGCGGCCAGCACGAGCGGGCCCGACGGATGCGGCACCAGCACCGTCGTCGGCCGGCCGCGACTGCCGTTCGGAGCGGCCGGCGCCTCGGCGAGCAGGCCCTGCTGGGTGAGCCGGGCGACGATCTCGGTGGCCGCGCCGGTGCCGACGCCGAGCAGCCGGGCGGCGTCGGCCCGGGTCACCCCGGGGCGCGCGTGTGCCACCCGGAGAAGTTCCGTTGAGCGCGTCGTCACATCCCGTTCCCTTCTTTTACTCGGATCTAGAGCTTAATCTGCGGAAGTGACGTTCAACCGCCCGGCGCTGGCCGTGCTCGGCGCCTCCGCGTTCTGCTTCGTGACCGCCGAGACGCTGCCGGTCGGCCTGCTCCCGCAGATCGCGAACGGCCTGGCCGTCGACGAGGCGGACGTCGGCCTGCTGCTCACCAGCTATGCCGTGGTGGCCGCGGTGAGCACGATCCCGCTGACCGCGCTGACCATGCGGGCGCCGCGGCACGTGCTGATCGCGGTGTGCATGGCGATCTTCGTGCTCTCCCAGGGCGCCGCGGCGTTCGCGCCGAGCTTCCTGGTGCTGGCGCTGACCCGGCTGGTCTGCGCGCTCGCGCACGGCGTCTTCTGGTCGGTGATCGGGCCGATCGCGGCTCGACTCGCCCCGCCGGGACGGGCCGGCCGGGCGACCGCGCTGGTCTTCGTCGGCAACTCGCTGGCGATCGTGGCCGGTGTGCCGGTCGGCACCGCGATCGGGCAGTGGCTGGGCTGGCGGGTGGCGGTCGGCGTGGTCGCCGCGGCGGGCGCGGTCTGCGTGCTGCTGCTGGCCCGGGTGCTGCCGAAGCTCGACCCGCTGCCGCACGACCGGGACACCAGGCTCGGCGCCCAGCTGCGGGCGTCGGTGGCGATCATCCGGGACGGCAAGGTGGCGCTGCTCTGCGTGATCACCGTTCTGCTGGTGATCGGCCACTTCGCGGCGTACACCTACATCGCCCCGCTGGTCCGGCGGGACGGCGGCCTCGAGGGCTTCGGGCTGAGCGCGCTTCTGCTCGGGTACGGCGCGGCCGCCCTGGTCGCCTCCTACACGGTCGGCCACCTGGTGGACCGCCGGCCCGGACCGGCGCTGGCCACCCTGCTCGGGGTGCTGGCCGTCGCGGTCGCCTCGCTCGCGCCGGCGCTCGGGACGGTGCCGACCGTCGTGGCCACCCTGCTCTGGGGCGGGGCGTTCTGCGCCATCCCGGTCTGCCTGGCCTCGACCGTGCTGCGCATCGCGCCCCGGGCCCGGGACGCGGCGTCGGCCGTCTACGTCGTGGCGTTCCAGATCGGCATCGGCGGCGGCGCGCTGGTCGGCGAGCGGATGACCGCGGCCGGCCACCTGGGCGCCCTCCCGCTGCTCGCGGCCGGACTCGCCCTGGTGGCCCTCGTCCTGGTCGTCACCGCCCGGCAGGTCTTCCCCCGCCGGCTGGACGTCGCCGCCGAGGCCGACCTGGCCGGCGTTCATTAGGCGAGCGCGACCTCGGCGGCGGCCAGGAAGACGTCGTTCTCCTCCGGCGTGCCGATCGTGACGCGTACGCCATCGCCCTGGAACGGACGCACGATGACGCCGCGTCCCTCGCAGACCGCACCGAACGCCGCCGCCTTGTCGCCCAGCGGCAGCCAGACGAAGTTGGCCTGGCTCTCCGGCACGTCCGCGTGCAGCTTGCGCAGCGCCTCGGTGACCCGGGCCCGCTCCGAGACGACCAGCGAGCAGCGGCGCTTCACCTCGTCCTCCTGGGCGAGCGCGGCCAGCGCGGCGGCCTGGGCGACGAGGCTGGTCGAGAACGGGGTGAGCACCTTGCGGATCGCGGCGGCCACCTCGGGCTGCGCGACCAGGAAGCCCATCCGCAGGCCGGCCAGGCCCCAGGCCTTCGACATCGTCCGCAGAACCACAACATTCGGGCGATTCGCGTACGTCTCGATGGCGTCCGGCACGTCGGGATCGGTGACCATCTCCCGGTACGCCTCATCGAGCACCACGAGCACGTCGGAGGGCACTTCGGCGAGGAACCGGTCGAGCTCGGCCTTGCGCACGGCGGTGCCGGTCGGGTTGTTCGGGTTGCAGACGATCACGAGCCGGGTGCGGTCGGTGATCGCGTCGGCCATCGCCGGCAGGTCGTGCCCGTGGTCGCCGGTGTTCGGCACGCGCACGCTGGTCGCCCCCGCGCCGGCCGAGATGATCGGGTACGCCTCGAACGAGCGCCACGAGTAGACGATCTCGTCGCCCGGCAGGCAGGTCGCCTTGACCAGGATCTCGGCCAGCGCCACCGAGCCGCAGCCGGTGACGATCCGGTCGGCGGCGACGCCGTACCGCTCGGCCAGCGCGTCGCGCAGCGCCACCACGCCCATGTCGGGGTAGCGGTGCACGGACAGCATCGCCTCGGTCGCCGCCTCGACCACGCCGGGCAGCGGGCCGTACGGCACCTCGTTGCTGGCGAGCTTGATCGCCTCGGCGATGCCGAGCTCGCGGGTCAGATCGGCGAGATTGCGACCCGGGACGTACGCCGGGAGGCTGTCCAGGTCGGCACGAGTCAGGCGGGTCATTGTGGTCCTTGTCCGGAAGAGGAACGGGAAGCGTCGACCGGTTGCCGGTCGTGGGGCGGCAGCGCGATCACGACCGTACGAGCCGTCTTGTCGTGCAGCGCCTGCCGCAGTTGCTGGTCGAGCGTCGGCGAGAGCGAGTCGATGAACTGGAAGATCAGGCCGACGCCGCAGCAGCCCCAGGCCGGGGTCCACAGGCCGAGCCGGGCCCACCGGCCGAACGCCCGGCCGAAGCCGAGCGGCTCGGTGTTCTCCAGCGCGACCACCTTGATCCGCATGATCCGCTTGCCCAGCGTCTGCCCGCTGCCCGCGATCGCCGGCGCCTCGTAGACCAGCCACAACAGCGTCGCCACGATCAGCATGGCCCAGATCAGGCCGTCCGCGCGGCCGTCCGGCTGGGGCACGTCGAGCGCGTTGCCGCCGCTCGCCATCTGGTCGACGACGGCCCGGTAGAAGGGCACGTACTCCTTGATGACCTGGTAGCCGAAGTAGCCGTTCACCACGATGTTGAGCAGCAGCACGATCACGATGTCGATCAGCCGGGCGACCAGCCGCGGGCCGAGCCCGGCCAGCGCGAAGCCGTGCGGGCGGGCCTCGGCCATCGGGAAGGCGGCGGCCCGGCTCATGGCGGCCGACGCCTGCTGCCAGGGTGGCGGCTGCTGCCACCCGGCCGGCGGCGGCTTTTGCTGCCAGCCCGGGGGCGGCTGCCACCCCGGCGGCGGCGGGGGCATCGGACCCCATCCCGCCGGGGCCGTCGGCGGCTGTTGCGGCGCGGGCGCGACCGGGTTGGCCGGGGTGGCCGCCGGTTCCGGCTCCGGCTCCTCCTCGACCGGCGGCGGGCCGTCGGGCGGAACCGCGTCGGCCGCAATGGCCTTGCCGACCCAGCCCTCGCCGTCCCAGTAGCGCTGGGTGGAGGTGTCGGCCGGGTCCTTGTACCAGCCGGCGGGCAACGAGCTCATGCGGAAACCTTAACCACCACCGTGTCGGCGGCCTTGTCGTGCAGGGTCTGCTGGAACGGCTTGTCCCACAGCTGCCATAGCCCGTCGAGCAGGTTGAAGGCCGGGACGAAGCTGCCCGCCACGTACTCGACGAGGTACCGCTTGGTCGCCATCCCGCGGGTCAGCGTGCGGCGCGGGTCGAGCGGCACGACCCGGATCTTCATGAGCCGCTTGCCCAGGGTCTGTCCGGTCCGGTGCATGTACTCCACCGCGTACAGGTAGTAGAGGATCATCGAGAACACCAGGACGGCCAGGTCGAGCAGCAGGAACGGCAGGAAGAACGTCGTGAACGGGTTGATGTCGGCCTCGTAGGCGTAGTCGTCCGGGAACCGCGAGATCACCCAGATGAATCCCGGCACCATGACGATCAGCACGACGATCGAGAGCAACACCATGTCGATCACGTACGCCGCCAGGCGCAGGCCGAAGTCGGCAAGCGGCACGCCGGCCGGGCTCATCGGCGGTGGCGGCGGCCCGGGCCAGTAGTAGTAGCCGGGAGGCGGCACCGCCGGGTGTCCCGGCGGTGGCCCATACCCAGGTGCTTGCGTCACGCGGACAGTGTTACAGGTTTCCGCGAAGCTCCTGCTCCCGCTCGATGGCCTCGAACAGCGCCTTGAAGTTGCCCTTGCCGAAGCCCAGCGACCCGTGCCGCTCGATCAGCTCGAAGAAGACCGTCGGGCGGTCCTGCACCGGCTTCGTGAAGATCTGGAGCAGGTAGCCGTCCTCGTCCCGGTCGACCAGGATCTTGCGCTTCTTGAGCTCCTCGATCGGCACCCGCACGGTGCCGATCCGGGCGCGCAGCTCGGGGTCGTCGTAGTACGAGTCCGGGGTCTCCAGGAACTCGCAGCCGGCCGCGACCATGGCGTCGACGCTGGCCAGGATGTCGTTGGTGGCGATCGCGACGTGCTGGGCGCCGGGGCCGTCGTAGAACTCGAGGTACTCGTCGATCTGCGACTTGCGCTTCGAGACGGCCGGCTCGTTGAGCGGGAACTTCACCTTGCGGGTGCCGTCGGCGACGACCTTGCTCATCAGCGCCGAGTAGTCGGTGGCGATGTCGTCGCCGATGAACTCGGCCATGTTGGTGAAGCCCATGACCCGGCCGTAGAACTCGACCCACTCGTCCATCTTGCCGAGCTCGACGTTGCCGACCACGTGGTCGACGGCCTGGAAGTAGCGCTTGGGCTGGAGGCCGGCCTCGATCGCGGCCGTACGGTCGATGATCGGCCGGTGGGTGACGAAGCCGGGCATGAAGGGTCCGTCGTAGCCGGAGCGGTCGACCAGCGAGTGGATGGTGTCGCCGTAGGTGGCGATCGCCGCGATCCGGATCGTGCCGTGCTCGTCCTTGACGTCGTGCGGCTCGGTGACCCCGCGCGCGCCCGCGTTGATCGCATGCAGGTAGGCGGCGTCGACGTCGGGCACCTCGAGCGCGATGTCGTAGATGCCGTCGCTGTGCTTGGCGACGTGCTCGGCGCCCGGCGCGCCGGCGTGCACGGCGCCCGTGATCACGAACCGGGCCGAGCCGCTGACCAGCACGTATTCGGCGTGGTCGCGATAGCCCTGCTCGGGGCCGCGGTAGGCGACACAGGTCATGCCGAACGCGGTCGAGTAGTAGTGGGCCGCCTGCTTCGCGTTGCCCACGAGGAACTGCAGGTAGTCGACGCCCTTGACGGGGAAGACGTCGGCTTGCTTGGTCGCGTGCTCCATCATCTGCGTCATGTGCAGAGGCTGCCCGCGCTTCCAGTAGTGGGCAACAGTTGAGTTTTCGGCTGGTCACTCTGCGCAACTCGTACGGTAGGTTGCCAGGATGACTATGCAATCTGTCCAGCTTGACGGCCTCGACGCAAGGCTCGTCGCGCTGTTGCGGGAGGAGCCGCGGATCGGGGTGCTCGAGCTCTCCCGGCGGCTGGCCGTCGCGCGCGGGACGGTGCAGGCCCGGCTGGACAAGCTGATCGCGCGGGGCGCGATCAAGGGCTTCGGGCCCGAGGTCATCCCGGAGGCGATCGGTTTCGGGGTGATGAGCTTCGTGACGCTGGAGATCAGCCAGCGGTACGGCCACACGGCCGTCGCCGAGCACCTGGCCGACATCCCCGAGGTCCTCGAGGCCCACACGATCACCGGCAGCGGCGACGTGCTCTGCCGGATCGTGGCCCGGTCGAACGCCGATCTCCAGCGGGTGATCGACCAGATCGTCGGCTACGAGGGAATCGTCCGCGCCTCGACCATCATCGCGCTGGCCGAGCTGATCCCTTATCGCACGTTGCCCCTGGTCCGCGCCGCATCCGTTGTCCTCCCGACCCCACCCCGTTCGGGTGGGGCCCAGTAGAGCAGTCGCCTCTGACATTTTTCGGTCGTCGTCCACAGGGCGGCTTCCCGGGCATAAGCGATCGACACGGACATATCGAGATCCATCGCGCGGGTGATTGACGTCGTTAGCCTCTCGCCCATGGCGTCGGGTGGCAGTGCGTGGCGAGGCTATGCGCTGGCCATCATCGTTCTGCTGGTCGTGCTGGCCACCACGCACGTCTTCAACCCGTGGCCCCAGGTGTGGACCTGGATCAACACGAGCGGGCCGATCGCCGAGGGCGCCTCCCAGTGGCAGCAGACCATCGGCGGCAGCCCGCAGAGCGTCACGATCGTCAACGACGCGGTCCTGGTCGAGTACCGGACGTCGGTCGAGGCGTACGGGCTGGGCGCCGCCGTCAAGCTCTGGAGCAGCGACGCCGACTGGGCCGCGGTCGCCGGGGAGGGCTCCGACGCCGTGGTGGTGACCGGCCGCCTGCTCAAGCACGGCTACCAGGTGCTCGACCCGCGCAGCGGCGCCGTCCGCCGGTCCGACACCGAGGCCAGTGCGGTCTGGACCTACCGCACCGGCATCATCGACCTGCGCTGCGGCAAGGGCAGCGACTGCGAGCTGACCGCCTGGGACACCAAGGGCAACGTGCGCTGGCGGGTCGGCACCGGCGGGATCGGCTTCGTGCTCGACGCCGCCAACCCCGACCTGCCCGACACCAACCCGCTGACCTCGGGCGGGATCGACGACGACGTGGCCGGCCCGCGGCCGATGCCGGCCCTGCTCGGCCTGCCCGACGACGGGAAGGTCCGGGTGATCGACACGGCCACCGGCAAGCTCGTGCAGACCGCTCAGCCAGGCTCGGGACAGCGGGTCGCGGTGGCCGGCGGCCGGGTGCTCACGGTGACCGCCACGTCCGCCGACGGCACCTGCTACTTCGGCGTGGTGGCGACCGATCCGCCCGGCGGCGGCACGGTCTGGCAGCGGGACGGTCTCAACCTGCGGACGGCCGGCAACGGGTCGAGCTGCAAGCAGGACCGCGACCCGGCCGGCGGCGAGGACGTGGTGCTCGGCGTCGACCCGGTCGGCCGGCAGGAGCTGATCGCGGCCCACGACGGGCGGGTGCTGTGGCACGGCGCCAAGGGCGAGGAGGTGGTCGCGGTCAACGACAGCTTCGCCGTGGTGCGCGGCGCCGACAAGAGCAGCCTGCGCGGATTGTCGCTGGCCAGCGGTCGTACGACCTGGTCACGGGCGGCCGGAGCGAACGCTTCGGCGGCTCTCACCCCGTACGCCGCGATTATTGCCACCGACAAGCCGGACCGGGTCGTCGCGCTCTCGCCGTCCTCCGGCCGCCCGATGGCCGAGGCGCGGACGAGTGCCAAGATTTTCGCGACCGGGCCGGGCGGAATGATCGCGGTCGACGGCCGCGACATGGCCTACCTGCCCTTTAAATGAAAGAACCGGTGACCGAACTGGTATCGGGCCACGACGGGAGCGGTTCGCGCGCCGGGCCGCGGCTGTCCTAGGCTTGCCCGTCATGAGCAGAGGCGCCGCATTCTCGTACTCGCCGCTGTTGCCGATCGGCGACGACCTGACCGAGTACCGTCTGGTCACCGACGAGGGCGTGGACGTGGTGCACGGTCCGGGGGGCCGGCGGTTCCTGACCATCGACTCGGCCGTGATGACCCAGCTCACCGCCGAGGCGATGCACGACATCGCGCACTTCCTGCGGCCCGCGCACCTCTCCCAGCTGCGCTCGATCATCGACGACCCCAAGGCGTCGCCGAACGACCGATTCGTGGCGCTCGATCTGCTGCGCAACGCGAACATCGCGGCCGGCGGCGTGCTGCCGATGTGCCAGGACACGGGCACCGCGATCGTGATGGGCAAGCGCGGCCGGCACGTGCTGACCGACGGGCTCGACGAGGAGGCCATCGCCAAGGGCGTCTATCAGGCGTACACCCGGCTGAACCTGCGCTACTCGCAGCTCGCGCCGCTCACCATGTGGGACGAGCGCAACACGGGGTCCAACCTGCCGGCCCAGATCGAACTCTACGCCGAGGACCCGGGCGGCCAGCCCGACGCGTACAAGTTCCTGTTCATGGCCAAGGGCGGCGGCTCGGCCAACAAGTCGTACCTCTACCAGGAGACCAAGGCGCTGCTGAACCCGGCGCGGATGATGGAGTTCCTGGACGAGAAGCTCCGTCTGATCGGCACCTCGGCCTGCCCGCCGTACCACCTGGCCGTCGTCATCGGCGGCACCAGCGCCGAGTACGCGCTGAAGACGGCGAAACTGGCCAGCGCCAAGTACCTGGACAACCTGCCCCGGCACGGCACGATGTCGGCGCACGGCTTCCGCGACGTCGAGCTCGAGGCCGCGGTGCTCGAGCTGACCCGCGACTTCGGCATCGGCGCGCAGTTCGGCGGGCGTTACTTCTGCCATGACGTACGCGTGATCCGGCTGCCCCGGCATGGCGCCTCCTGTCCGGTGGCGATCGCCGTCTCCTGCTCGGCCGACCGCCAGGCGCTCGCGAAGATCACCCCGTCCGGCGTCTGGCTCGAGCGCCTCGAGACCGACCCGGCCCGCTTCCTGCCCGACGTCGAGCTCGACGAGGGCCCGGTCGTCCAGGTCGACCTCAACCGCCCGATGGCCGAGATCCGCGCCGAGCTCGCGCAGTACCCGGTGAAGACCCGCCTGTCCCTCTCCGGCCCGCTGGTGGTCGCCCGCGACATCGCCCACGCGAAGATCGCCGAGCGCCTGGCGGCCGGCGAGCCGATGCCGCAGTACCTGCGCGACCACGCGGTCTACTACGCCGGCCCGGCCAAGACCCCCGAGGGGTACGCGTCGGGCTCGTTCGGCCCGACCACGGCCGGCCGGATGGACGCCTACGTCGAGCAGTTCCAGGCGGCCGGCGGTTCCCTGATCATGCTGGCCAAGGGCAACCGCTCGGCCCAGGTGACCCGGGCGTGCCAGACCCACGGCGGCTTCTACCTCGGCTCGATCGGCGGCCCCGCCGCCCGGCTGGCCCAGGACTGCATCCGCCACGTCGAGGTCCTGGAGTACCCCGAGCTGGGCATGGAAGCCGTCTGGAAGATCGAGGTGGAAAACTTCCCGGCGTTCATCGTGGTCGACGACAAGGGCAACGACTTCTTCGCCGAGGTCACGAAGCCCAACCCGGTCCTGCGCATCGGCGCCCGCCCCTGACCTCCCCGATCCGCACCGCGCGCCTGCTCCTGACGCCGGTCGGCCCGCATGACGTAGAGGACCTGCTTCTCCTGTACGGCGATCCGCTCGTCGCCTTCTGGACCGGCCCCTGGACCAGAGAGTCGGTGACGGCGTGGGCCGCGGGCATGGCCGACCGCTGGTCGACGGACGGCGTCGCCAAGTGGATGGCGCGGGCGGCCGAGGACGGCTCGCTGGTGGGTCGAGGCGGCTTCACCCGAATCCGGCTGGACGGCTCGGACGTGCTGGAGCTGGGGTGGGCCGTACGGGACGCGCTCACCGGCCGTGGCTACGCGACCGAGCTGGGTCGGGCGGCTCTGGAGTGGGCCCGGGAGCACCATCCGGAGTTGCCGGTGGTGGCGTTCACCGAGGTCCACAACCGCGCGTCCCGAGCCGTGATGGAACGCCTGGGCATGCGCTCGGCCGGCATCATCCGGCGGCCGGGGCTGGTCGAGGGCCGGGATGGCATCCAGCCGGACGCGCAGTTCGCCCTGTACCGCCGCTGACCCGAGCGTCGACAGCTTCCTCGAGGCACGGCTGTCGCAATGGCTACTCTCGGTGCGGTTCCGCCACGTATTGATGTCCATTAGCGTCGGGTCATGGCCGGGCGTCGGTCGTCGGGAGTCGCGGAGCGGGCGACCGTCGGCATCGTGCTCGTCATCGTGGCCGCCCTACTGTGGATTTCCGATGAGCGGAGCCTGGCGGTGTTCGTCGTGCTCGGCCTGTTCGTTCCCTATCTCGCCGTGATCGCGCCGTTCCGATGCGGCGGATACACCCGCGCACGACGGGCATGCCGGCTCATTGGCAACGGATGGCTGATCGGGTGCCAGTATCACCGTTTCGCGCGGCTGAGCCGTGTTTTCGGCCGCGATCGCGACCGCGCCGCGGCCCGGTACCAGGATCCAGGCCGGCCGGTCCAAGCGTCCGCGTCGGCGGGTCTGCCCGGTCGGCGGCAGGCCGGGGAGCCGAGCTGGCCACGCGGCTTCGACCTTCTCTCGCTGGCGATCAGCGTCAGCAGCATGATCGCCGGTTGGCTCGCACTATGGATCGGCCCCTGACCGCGGTCTTGACCGGCGCCTCTAGGCGAGATCGATGGCGAAGAGACGGCCGGTCGGGGTGGCGAACATGCCGGCCGGGTCGGTGTAGTCGGCGGTCACGGCATAGAGCGTCGACCCGTCCGGGGTCAGGGCGCAGTCGAAAGCGCCGTCCGGGAGGGGGACGGTGGCCAGGATCTCGCCGCCCTCGCGGACCAGGCGGCAGTGGCGGTTGGGGACGCTGGCGTACCAGACCGCGCCCGACGGGTCCACACAGATGCCGTCGGGGGCCGAGCCTGGCACCTCGGCCCAGACTCGGCGGTTGGTGAGGGTGCCGTCGGCGGCGATGTCGAAAGCGGTCAACCGGTTCGCGTGGGACTCGGCGACGATCAGTGTGCCGTCGTCCGGGGTCACGGCCATGCCGTTGGGGAACTCGAGGCCGTCGGCGACCTGGCGGGCCTTGCCGTCGGGCGTCACCACGGCGATCAGGCCGGGCCGCGGGGCGCCACCGGGGAAGGCGTAGCCGATGTTGTTGACGAAGGCGTTGCCGCGGGAGTCGGTGGCGATGTCGTTCCACGGGTGGGCGCCGTCGATGGCCGACAGATCGTACGAGTCGGACCCGGAGCGCAGCCGCGCGGCGGGGCCGTCGAGCACGACCAGCTCGTCGCCGACCCAGTCGATGCAGAACGGCAGGCCCTCGTTGCGGGCCACCACCGTGGGCCCGTCGTCGTCGAGGCGGATCACCTCGCCCGCGCCCCAGTCGCAGAACCAGAGGCGGCCGTCGTGCCAGCGCACCGACTCGCCCATCAAGATCCCGGTCAGCACCAGCCTCGGATCCGCCATTCGCCCACAGTAGTCAGAGCGCGGCGACGATGACCGGCACGGTGGTCTCGAAATCGGCGGAACCAAGCCGCTCGAGGGCGAGGTAGCGGCCCGTCACCTGCCAGCGGCCCGGGTTCCAGCGACGGCCCTCGTAGTCGTACTCCAGCGGGAACTGGTGGCCGCCGACGGTTAGGGTGCGGGTGGCGTCGAGCAGCACGGCACGGCCCGCCGACGTGCCGAGGACGAGGGTGCCGGGCGGGTAGGACCCCACGATCTGGCCGGCGGGCGAGACCGCGTGCAGGCCGGCGCCGTCGGGATAGAAGACCAGGCCGGCCGCGACGGTGCTGCCGGGACGGTCCAGGGCGGTGGCGCGGACCGGGGTCGGGGCGGTGGTGATCCAGCCGTGCCCGGCGCCGTCGCGCAGGCCCGCGCAGGCCGAGGACGCGACGTCGCAGGCGACCGGCTGGTACGGCCCGGCGGGGAACCCGGCGATCGGCGCGCCGGTGGCGGCGTCGTGGACGGCGGACGGGCAGACGACCTGGCCGGCGGTCGTGGTGAAGGCCTCGCCGCAGGGGCCGGTCCAGCGGCGGGTTCCGGTGCTCACGTCGTACGCCGCAATCGTCCCGCCCCGCGTGACCAGCACGCTCGGCCCGGCCACATGCAGGCCCGCCGGCTGCCAGACCGCCTCCGACGACGTGCGGGTGACCGTGAAGGCCGGCGCCGCGGGCCCGGCGGCGCGCCACATGATCGTGCCGGTCCGCCCGTCGAGGGCCACGAGATCGCCGTCCGACCAGCGGCTCACCACCGTGTCGCCGGCCGCCACCACCCCGGAGAGCCGCGCGGGCCAGCGCCGGAACGACCAGATCGCCGTGTACAGGGTTTTCGCGGAGACCGGCGCGTCGGCCCGCACCTGCCGCGCGCCGGCGTAGACCCGGATGGTGTCGCCGACGATCAGGGGCGCCGGACCGATCTGCGCGGTCGGCCCGGGCGCGTGCGCCGCGACGGTGGGGTAGGGCGGCTTGCCCGAGGCGAGCACCTCGGCCGGCCCCAGCACCCGCCAGCCGACGGCCCCGGCGGCCAGAGCCACGACGAGCGCCACCAGCGATCGCAGCAGCACCCGGGACACAGCACCGAGACTATGTCAGGCGGCCGCCGCCAGATCGTCGAGGTCGCGACGCAGGGCGCCCTCGGCGGTGCCGGCCGCGAGACCGCCGAAGATCAGCGCGAGGAACCGGCCGGCCGGCGCGGTGGCGTTGCCGTCCTGGACCACGGTGACCATCGTGCCGCCGCGATGGCGGCCGGCCACGATCGGGACGAACGAGTAGGTCATCCGGTAGTCGGCGCCGATGCCGGGCGAGGTGACCACGAACCGCTCGGGAATCACGCACTCGAGGACGCGGAACTCCTCGGTGACCTCGCCGCCGTCGGCCATCCGCCGGGTCTCGCGCCAGGCCGTGCCCGCGCCGAACGGATCCGGGCCGAGCACCTCGACGGCGGTGACGGCGGACAGCCGGTCGCGCCGCCGGGCCAGGTCGGTGAACACGTGCCAGACCACGGCGACGGGCGCCTCGATCAAGCGTGTCACCGCGACCGTCGACATAGCGTGACCTCCCGCGTACACGCTACGAGGGTAAGGCGCGAAAGACTAGGCGAGGATGGTTCCGGTCACTTCGCCCAAACCGATCTCCACGCCGGCCGCGCCGATCGTCGTACCGCCGATGGTGACCTTGTCGCCGTCCGCGAGGAATCCGCGGACGCTGCCGTCGGAGAGTTTGACCGGCTCGGCGCCGTTCCAGGTCAGCTCGAGGAACGATCCGACCTGGTCGCGGGCCGGGCCGGAGACCGTGCCGGAGGCGTAGAGATCGCCGGTGCGCACGTCGGCGCCGTTGCTGGTGAGGTGGGCGAGCTGCTGGGCCGCGGTCCAGTACATCGAGGCGAAGGGCGGCGCCGAGACCCGGGTGTCGTTCCAATCGATGCTCAGCCGGAGATCGAAGGTGGGACCGGCGGGCTGGAGATAGGGCAACGGCTGCGGATCTTGCGGCGCCGATGCGATGGGGGCGAGCGCCGACAGCGGCACCACCCAGGGCGAGACCGAGGTGGCGAACGACTTGGCCAGGAACGGTCCGAGCGGGCGGTACTCCCAGGCCTGGATGTCCCGCGCCGACCAGTCGTTGACCAGCGTGATGCCGAAGACGTGCTCGGCGAAGTCGGCGGTCGTGATGCGCCGGCCCGGGACGCCGACCACGAAGCCGACCTCGGCCTCGACGTCGAGCCGCCGGCACGGGCCGAACTCGCCGTCGCCCAGCTGCCCGCTCGGGCGCCGGATCGGCGTGCCCGAGACGACCACGGTGCTCGACCGGCCGTGATAGCCGATCGGCAGGCGCCGCCAGGCCGGGGGCAGGTCGGGCGCGTCGGGCCGCAGGATCGCCGAGACGTTCCGCGCGTGGTGCTCGGACGAGTAGAAGTCGGTGTAGTCGGCCACCTCGAACGGCAGATGCATCGTGACGTCGCTGAGCGGGATGCGGTCGGCGCCGCGGGACACGAAGTCGGCGATCGCGGCCCGCGCGGCCGTCCACTGTGCCCGGCCGGCGGCGAGCAGTGGGTTCAGCGTGGCCGCGGCGAGCGACCCACCGAGCGGTGACAGATCAATAACGGACGATCCCAGGCGTACGCCGAGATGGCGCTCGCCACGGGGACGGCTGAAAACGCCGTACGGGAGATTTTCGATGCCGTAGAGGCTCACTCGGGACCACCGTTGATCAGACCGAGCCGGACCAGCTCGGTGAGGGGCTCGACCACGTTGGCCGCGCCGAAGCCGACGAAAAGCGGGCGCGGGCCGTCGCGATGCAGGCGGGACGGCTCGACCAGGGGCAGCGGATGCGTCGCCGCCAGCACCTCGGCCACCTCGGCCACCTCGGCGCCCTCGACCGCGAGGATCGAGGCGGCCAGCACGTTGAGGAAGCCGTGGTGGGTGAAGCCGGTCTCCGGGTCGGTGTGCCGGATCGCGTGGCGCAGGCCGGCGGCCAGCCGGAACGGCAGCTCGCGATCGCGGCAGGCGCAGACCACGGCGGCCAGCTCGACCGGGGTCGGGAACAGCTCGGCCGCGAGCCCGCCGACGCGGAACTTCGGGGCGATGCGCAGGCCGTCGGCGCGGCACTCGGCGACCGTGTCGAGGGCGCCGAGCAGGCCCCAGCTCAGCGGGATCTCGGCGTACACCTCGAGGTCCTTGTCGTTTCCGGCGAGAGCGCGCAACTCGGCCAGGCCGGGCTGCGGATCCTCCCCGCGCCGGGCCACCGCCGCCTCCAGGTGGAAAACCACCGCGCCCGCCGACCGCAGCTTCTCGACCGCGACCGGCAGCGCGCTCACCGGGATGTCGCCGATGAGCGCGACCGGCAGCTCCCGGGCCGGCAGCTCGCCGCCGATCAGCGAGGCCGGCACCAGGAGCGGACCGAGCAGACCGGCGAACCAGCCCACTCGATGCTCGCCGTGCTTGGCCACCGCGTCGGGCAGGCTGATGAAGCTGGGCGGAAGCAGGGACGCGTCATCGACCAGCCCGGCGAAGAGCGAAGGCACCAGCGTTGACACGAAACTGAACCTAATAGACGCTTCGAGAGGCGGACAACCACGTCCGCTATGTCGGTTTTCACCGGGTGGGAGGCAACGATGCCGTACTACCGCAGCGTCGGCGAGGTGCCACACAAACGGCACACTCAGTTCCGGCGCCCCGATGGCGGCCTGTACGCCGAGGAACTGATGGGGCAGGAGGGGTTCTCCTCCGACTCGTCGCTGCTGTATCACCGGCACGCGCCGACCGCGATCATCTCGGCCGAGGCCCACGAGCCGCCGCCGGCCGGGCAGACGGCGAACCTGCCGCTCAAGCCGCGCCACCTGCGCACACACAAGCTCGACGCCGGTCCCGCCGACGCGGTGCTCGGCCGGCGTCCGCTGCTGGCCAACAACGACGTCCGGATCGGGTACGTGATCGCCGACTGGCCGTCCCCGCTCTACCGCGACGCGGTCGGCGACGAGTGCCTCTACATCGAGGAGGGCACCGCGATCATCGAGTCGACGTTCGGCCGGCTCGAGGTCGGCAGCGGCGACTATGTGATCATCCCGACCTCGGTGATTCACCGGATCGTGCCGCAGGGCCGGCCGGTGCGGATGCTGACGATCGAGGCAACCGGACATATCGGGCCACCCCGGCGCTATCTGTCGGTTCGGGGGCAGTTCCTCGAGCACTCGCCGTACTGCGAGCGCGATCAGCGGTCACCCGATTCGCCCCTGCTCGTCGACGAGACCGACGTCGAGGTGTACGTGAAGCACCGCGCCGGCTGGACCCGGCACGTGTACGCGCATCACCCGTTCGACGTGGTCGGCTGGGACGGCTGCCTCTACCCGTGGGCGTTCTCGATCCACGACTTCGAGCCGATCACCGGGCGCGTGCACCAGCCGCCGCCCGTGCACCAGACGTTCGAGGGGCCCAACTTCGTGGTCTGCTCGTTCGTCCCGCGCAAGGTCGACTACCACCCGCTGGCGATCCCGGTGCCGTACAACCACCACAACGTCGACTCGGACGAGGTGCTCTTCTATACCGGCGGCAACTACGAGGCGCGGCGCGGCTCGGGCATCGAACAGGGGTCGATCTCGCTGCACCCGTCCGGCTTCACCCACGGCCCGCAGCCGGGCGCGGTCGAGCGCGCCCTGGGCGTCGAGGCGTTCGACGAGCTGGCGGTCATGGTCGACACGTTCCGCCCGCTGGACCTGTGCGAGGCGGCGGTCGGGGTGGAGGACACCGGTTACGCCTGGACGTGGAACCGGAACGCCTAGGACAGCACCGCGACCTCGACGGTCATCCGGGTCGGCAGGGGCTTCTGCTGCGGTAGGGCCGGCGCCCGCAACGCATAGACGCGGGCGTCGCCCTTCTTGCGCAGGCAGTAGTCCTTGTCCGTCTCGAGCTTGAGATAGTCGGCAAGGAAGGCGACGCCGTTGGCCGGGTCGCACGCCGCCGCGGCGATGAACGGATCCCCGGTGGCGAACCCGATCGTGACCCGATCCTTGATCGGCTCGATCGCCCAATACCGCTGGTCGGCGCCGGTGCAGTTCTGCTCGTGCTCGGTCTTGCCCGGGCTCACGCAGAGCAACGACACATCCCCGGTGTACGCGTCGGTGCCGGGCCGCGGCGGATCGAGCCAGAGCGCGCCCTGGGGCAGTTTGTCCCCGGCGCCCATCGGCACCTGCACCTTGAGGATCGCCGTCCCCAGCGCTTGCGACGCCGGCCTGCTCGCGCCGCCCGGGCCGGCGCTCGCCGCAGCACTGGGCCCGTCACTGGGCCCGTCACTGGGCCCGTCACTCGGCTCGGCTTCCGGCGCCGCCACCCCCAAGGTCTCGCCCGATTTATCGGATTTATCAGCTTGAGAGCGGTAAAGCGTGACCGCAAACGTCCCGGCCGCCAGCACGATCAGCGCGATCGCCCCCCGCGAGCCATCCGCGACCGAGCCGCTCGCGCCGCATCAGCACGACGGTGACGACCACGAGCAGCACCACCGCGGCGCCGGCGAGCAGGAGATCGACCATGCTCGACAAGGTACCGGGGCCGCGACCCGACCCCGGTACCTAGTCGTCAGCCGATGTGGTAACTGTCGCCGTACACCTTGAAATCGAGCGGCCGGTTGAGGTCGAAGTTGCCGTTGTTGAGGAAGACCCGCTGCGCGGTGTCCACCCGGGACGTGTCCGAGTGGGCCTCCTCCTTCTTCATCTCGACCACGCGCTCGTCCAGGAACGCGTTGAGCCAGGCCCGCTCGTCGCCGCCCTGGGACGGCGGCTTCGCCTTGGCCAGCGCCCGGCTGCGGATCGACCGCATGCCGTCGTAGCCGTGCATGACCGCGGCGTCGTAGTAGGCGAACTGCCCGAGCGCCCGCACCCCGTCCGCCTTGCCGTCACGCACCGACGGGTTGAAGTACACGCGGTCGCGCTCGGCCTCCTGGGCGGCCTGGAACACCGAGTCGGCCGCCGCCGTCTTCCAGTCGCGGGTGAAGTTCGGGTCGAGGCCGCTGTGCGAGTCGCTGCCGTCGACGTTGCGCAGCGCCGGCAGGTACTTGGCGAGCACATTGGACGGCTTCGTCGCGGTGTAGGCCTCGACCAGCTCGAGCATGTCACCCGTACCGGAGCAGAATCCGATGATCCCGGCGGTGTAGCCGCGCCCGTCGCCGATGTCCTCGATGTAGGCGAACTGGGCCCGCCAGTCGAGCGACGAGTTCTCGGCCGCCGAGACGATTTCCATGGCGGCCTCCTTCTTCGCCGGATCGTCCAGGTTCTTGCCCGAAGGGGCAGAAGTGGCCGGGGTCGTGGGTGGTGTCGTCGTTCCGCCGCCGGGCATGGTCCAAGTCTGGTTCGACGCGTTCGTGCACGTCCAGATCTGCAGCCGGGTGCCGTTCGCCGAGCTCTTGCCCGTCACGTCCAGGCATTTGCCCGACCCGCTGTTGACCAGCGCGCCGTTCGAGACGGCCCATTTCTGCGCGCCGGTGGCGTTGCAGTCGTAGAGCTGAATCTTGGCTCCGTTCGTCGTCGAGGCGCCCGCGACGTCCAGGCATTTGCCCAGCGCGCGGATCGACCCGTCCGAGTTCCCGACCGTCCATTGCTGGGCGGAGCTGCCGTTGCAGTCGTAGAGCTGCACGGCCGTGCCGTTGGCGGACGAACCGCCGGCGACGTCGATGCATTTGCCGCCGAGACCGGTGATCGGTCCGGCGGTGGCGGCACTGGCCGGGAGCAGGCCGTAAGCGACGGCTGCGGCGGGGACGACCAGTCCCATTGAGGCGTACGCGAGTCTCCTCACGCGTTTCATGGCGCTCCTCGAAGAGGGGGATTACGGGGATGGCGCGCGCGTTGGGTCGGAACGCTACAACTGTTAAAGAGGTTTATCAATCCCTGTCGATGACGAGGTCTAGGCTGCCGGAGTGGGCCTTGACACAGGGCGGGCCCGTGCCTACCGTCCGAGGCAACTGTTAGCCAGTTTGCCAATCACCACCCGGGAGCCCCGTTGACGCGTCTGGCCGGCTCGTCCAAGCTGCTCCGCGCCATGAACGAGAGCGCGGCGCTCGCGCACCTGCTCGACCCGGGCATGCTCACCCGGTCCGACCTGCGCAAGCTGACGGCGCTCTCGACGCCGACGATCTCCGAGGTGCTGCGCCGGCTCACCGACGCGGGCCTGGTCAACGTCGTCGGCCACAACAGCGGCCGGCCGGGGCCGAACGCGGAGATCTACGCGGCCAACCCCGACGCGGCATACACGGCGGCCGTCTCGGTGCGCGACATCGGCACCAGCGGCACCCCGTCGGTCACCGCCGCGCTCTGCGACCTGACCGGCTCGGTGCGGGCCCGGTTCGAGGCCCGCGTCGACTTCCTGGCGACCCAGCCAGCCGACGCGCTGGTCGACGTGGTCGCCCGGCTCCGCGACGAGGCCGGCGTCCCGGCCGATCGGGTCCGGCACGTGCAGCTCGGCGTCCCCGGCTCGTACGACTCCCGCACCGAGACCATCCGCCACGTGGACGTGCCCGGCTTCGGCCGCACCGGCCTGGTGCCGGAGATCGCCGCGGCGCTCGCCACCCACATCGGCGTCGACAACGACGTGAACCTGGCCGCCGTCGCCGAGCGCCGGCGCGGAACCGGCCGGGACGCGGACGGGTTCGCGCTGCTCTGGATCGGCCAGGACGGCCTCGGTCTCGCCATCGACATCGCCGGCTCACTGATCCGCGGCGCCCGCGGTGGCGCCGGCGAGATCGGCTACATGCCGCTGTACTCGCCCGAGTCCAACCAGCGCAAGCTCGACCTGCAGGACCTCTTCGGCGGCGCCGCCATCCTCGAGCTCGCCCGCGACAACGGCATCACCGGGGAGACGCCGGCCGACGTGGTGCGGGCCGCCGCCGCCACGCCGGCGAATGAGTTCGTCACGGCGCTGGCCGATCGCATCGCGGTCGGACTGGCCGCGGTCACCGCCGTGCTCGATCCCTACCTCGTGGTGCTCGCCGGCCCGATCGCCCAGGCCGGCGGCGACACGCTGCTGACCGCGGTGACCGCCGCGGCCCGCCGCACCGCGCCCCTGGAGAGCTCGATCGCGGTCACCACCATCGACGACGACGCGGTTCTGCTCGGCGCGCTCGACGCCGGGCTGACCGCCGTCCGGGAAGCCTTGATCACCGCAATTCGCGACAGCTGATCCCCCCGCTGCACTGAGTCAGTTGAGAGGCCAAAGTGAACAAACGGATACCCCCAGCCCTTTTTGCCCTCGGCACCGCTGTTTTGCTGACCACCGCCTGCACCCCGGCGCCCAAGGAGGAGACCAAGATCGCCGATCCCGGGACTCAGGTCTCCGGGACCGTCGAGTTCTGGCACTTCTTCACCGAGCGCGAGGCCGACGCCATCGACCAGGTCATCAAGGACTTCGAGTCGACCCACCCGAACATCAAGGTGACGATCAAGTCCGGCCAGGACGACTCGAAGGTCACCCAGGCCATCGGCGCCGGCAACGGCCCGGACGTCGGGCTGTCCTACTCCACCGACATCGTGGGCAAGTTCTGCTCGTCGGGCGCCTGGGTCGACCTCACCCCGTACATCACCCGGGACAAGGTCGACCTGAACCAGCTCAACGCCACCACCCGGCAGTACACCGAGTTCAACGGCAAGCGATGCGCAATGCCGTTCCTCGCCGACGCCTACGGCATGTACTACAACAAGGACATGTTCGCCAAGGCGGGCATCACGGCGCCGCCGAAGACCCTCGACGAGCTCACCGAGGACGCCAAGAAGCTGACGGTCAAGAACGCCGACGGCTCGCTGAAGACGGTCGGATTCCTTCCGCTGTACGACTTCTACGAGAACGCGGCGGCGCACCTGGCCCCGGCCACCGGCGCCAAGTGGCTGACCGATGACGGCAAGTCGGCGGTCGGCACCGACCCGAACTGGAAGACGCTGCTGACCTGGCAGAAGAACCTCGTCGACTGGTACGGCTACGAGAACCTGAACAAGTTCCGGGCCTCGCTCGGCGACGAGTTCAGCGCCGACAACGCGTTCCAGAAGGGCCAGGTCGCGATCAACATGGACGCCGAGTACCGCCTGGCGTTCCTGAAGGACCAGGCCCCCAAGCTCAAGTACGGCGTGGCGCCGATCCCGACCGCCGACCCGTCCCGCTACGGCGGCGGCTACGTGACCGGCAACATCCTGGGCATCTCGAAGAACGCCAAGAACCCCGAGGCGGCCTGGGAGCTGATCAAGTACCTGACCACGAACGACCAGGCCGTCGCGAAGCTGGCGAACCTGATCAAGAACGTGCCGACCACGCAGAAGGCGATCGCCGACCCGACGCTGAGCGCGGACGCCGACTTCAAGACGTTCATCGACATCTTCACCAACCCGAACTCGATGACCACGCCGCCGTCCGCCTCGGGCCCGGCGTACCAGGAGACGTTCGGCAAGTTCCTCACCGACTACCAGGCCGGCAAGGTGAAGGACCTGGACGCCGGGCTGGCCAACGCCGACAAGCAGATCAACAGTGTCATGACCCTGGGCGGCTGACGGAATGACCGCCATCCGCTTGAAGAAGAACCTGACCACCTTGTCGTTCCTGGCGCCCGCGCTGATCGGCATCGCGGTGTTCTTCCTGTACCCCCTCGTCTCGGCGGTCTACTTCTCGTTCACGAAGTTCGACCTGCTCTCCGTGCCCCAGTGGGTCGGGCTGGACAACTACAAGCGGATGGCGGACGACCCGTTCCTGCTCCAGGCGGTACGCAACACGCTGTGGATGGTGGTGGTCTTCGTCCCGGCGCGCATCATCGGGGCGATCGGGCTGTCCATGTTGCTCACTCAGATCCGGCGGGGTGCGGGCTTCTTCCGTACGGTGTTCTACCTGCCCTCGCTGGTGCCGCCGGTGGCCGCGACCATCGCGTTCGTCTACCTGCTCAAGCCGGGTACCGGTCCGGTGAACCACTTCCTCGAGAAGATCGGCATCGACGGCCCGCTCTGGTTCAACTCTCCCACCTGGGCGAAGCCGTCGCTGGTCCTGCTGGGCCTGTGGGCCATCGGCGACCTGATGGTGATCTTCCTGGCCGCGGTGCTGGGCGTTCCCGAGAGCCTGTACGAGGCCGCGTCGCTGGACGGCGCGAACGCCTGGCACCGGTTCAAGTCGATCACGCTGCCGTCGATCCAGCCGGTGATCCTGTTCGCGGCCGTCACCGGCGTGATCTACACGTTGCAGTACTTCGACCAGGCGGCGGTGGCCGGCTCGATCGCCAGCGGGCAGGCCACCACCGGCGCCGGGATCTCCCAGTCCTTCGGCTATCCCGAGGGTTCGACCTTCACCTATCCGCTCTGGCTCTACACCGTCGGCTTCCGCTACAACGCGCTCGGCTACGCGAACGCCCTGGCCATCGCCCTGTTCGTGGTGGCCTTCGCGGTGACCGTCATCCTGATGCGCCGAGCCAAGGCCTTCTCCGGGGAGGAATCGTGACCGCGGTTCTGGATGTTCCCGCCGATCCGGTTCTCGCGCCGTCGCCGGACCGCCGGTTGCGCCGGCAGAACCGGCTGGCGTGGATCGCCAAGCACAGCATCGCGATCGTCATCACGATCATGTTCCTGACGCCGGTGATCTACCTGGTGCTGCTCTCGCTGATGACCAGCAACCAGGCGCTCACCAGCGACTACTGGCCGAACACGTGGCACCCGGAGAACTACGTCAAGGTCTTCCAGGCCACGCCGTTGCCGCGATACCTGCTGAACACGGTGATCTACGCGGTCCTGTCCACGGTCCTGACCCTGGCGTCGAGCGTGCCGGCCGCGTACGCCCTCGCGAAGTTGAAGTTTCGCGGCCGCAACGCGCTCTTCCTCGTGATCATCTGCGTCATGATGTTGCCGCCGCAGGTCGTGACCGTCCCGCTGTACCTGATGTGGGCGCGGTACCACCTGACCGGCTCGCTGGCGCCGCTGATCATCCCGGCCCTGTTCGGCGACGCGTTCTGCATCTTCCTGCTGCGGCAGTTCCTGCTCACGATCCCGTCCGAATATCTGGACGCGGCCCGGGTGGACGGCTGCGGCGAGTGGCGAACGCTGCTGCGCGTGGTGCTGCCGATGGCCAAGCCCGGCATCGCGGCGGCCGGCCTGTTCCAGTTCTTCTTCTGCTGGAACGACTACTACGGGCCGCTGCTCTACACGAGCGAGAACGAGAAGGCGTGGACGCTGACGCTGGGCCTGGCGTCGTTCCGGACCGTCCATCACGTCGACTGGAACCTGGTCACGGCGGCAACGGTGCTGGCGATGGCTCCTCTCATCATCATCTTCTTCTTCGCTCAGCGTGCATTTGTGCAGGGCATTACCTTGACGGGGTTCAAAGGGTGAAAATCGCGGTAATCGGCGGCGGCTCGACCTACACGCCCGAGCTGGTGGACGGCTTCGCTCGGCTCGGGTCGATGGTCGACGAGCTCGTCCTGATCGATCCGGCTTCCTCCCGCTTGGAGATCGTCGGCGCCTTCTCGGCCCGGATCTTCAACCACTACGGCCACCCCGGCAAGGTCACCTGGACCACCGACCTCGACGCCGGCGTGACCGATGTGGACGCTGCCGTGATCCAGCTGCGGGTCGGCGGGCAGAACGCGCGGATCAGCGACGAGACCTTTCCGCTCGAGTGCGGCTGCGTCGGCCAGGAGACGACCGGCGCCGGCGGGCTGGGCAAGGCGCTGCGTACCGTCCCGGTCGTCCTCGACGTGGCTGACCGGATCCGGCGGCGGGCCAAGCCGGGCGCGTGGATCGTCGACTTCACCAACCCGGTCGGCATCGTCACGCGGGCGCTGCTCGACGCCGGGCACAAGGCGGTCGGCCTGTGCAACGTCGCGATCGGCTTCCAGCGTCGATTCGCCTCCTACCTCGGCGTCGACCCGTCCGCGGTCGTCCTCGATCACGTCGGTCTGAACCACCTGACGTGGGAGCGGCGTGCCCTTGTGGACGGTGTTGATCGTCTTCCCGGGCTGATCTCCGAACACTTGTCGGACATTTCGGATATGGTGGACGTCCCAGCCTCGATCATCAGCATGCTTGGCAATGTGCCTTCCTATTACCTGTCGTACTTCTACAACCACGACAAGCACGTACGGGAATCGCTCGGTGCGCCGACCCGCGGGCAGCGCGTGGCCGAGATCGAGGCGACACTTCTGTCGCTCTATCGGGACGTGTCGTTGGTCGAGAAGCCGGCACTGCTCGCCGAGCGTGGCGGCGCCTTCTACTCGGAAGCCGCCGTCGGACTGCTCGCCTCGCTGTACGGCCACGACGACTCCTCGGTGCACTCGGTGAACGTGCGCAACAACGGCGTCCTGCCGTTCCTCCCGGACCACGCGGTCATCGAGGTCTCGGCCCGGGCGGGCCTCGAGGGGCCGGCGCCGCTGCCGGTCACCCCGGTCACGCCCGACCTGGCCGGACTCATCACCCACGTCTGGGGGTACGAGGAACTGGCCGTCGAGGCGGCGTTGAAGGGTGGCCGTGATCGCGTCTACCGCGCCCTGCTCGCGCACCCGCTGATCGGCCAGCACGAATACGCGGACGCGCTCGCCGACAAGCTCATCGCGTCCGGCCGGGACCACCTCGCGTGGGCCCGATGAGAGCGCTCCATCTGGCGATCGACGGGGGCAACTCGAAGACGGACGTGCTGCTCGGCGACGAGTCCGGCGAGATCCTCGGCTTCGTCCGGGGCGGCACGTCGTCCCCGCACAACATCGGCCTGCCCGGCACCATCGAGGTGCTGGGCCGGCTGATCCGGGCCGTGCACGACGACGCCGGCCTACCGTTCGGGGCCCCGATCGAGGCGATCGCCGTCTACCTGGCCGGGGCCGACCTGCCGATCGAGGTGACCCGGCTGCACCAGGCCATCGAGGCGGAGAGCTGGGCCCGGCGCACGATCGTCGACAACGACTGCTTCGCGATGCTGCGGGCCGGCACCGCGATGCCGGACGCGGTCGTGGTCGTCTGCGGCGCCGGCAACAACTGCGTGGGGCGAGCCGCCGACGGCCGCACGTCCCGTTTCCTGGCCCTGGGCCCGATCACCGGCGACTGGGGCGGCGGCCACGACCTGGCCGACCACGCCCTGCGCTCGGCCGCCCGCGGCGAGGACGGACGGGGCCGCCCCACGGCTCTCTCCCGGGCCGTGGCCGACCACTTCGGACTCCCGTCGGTCGAGGCCGTGAGCATCGCCCTGCACGTCGGCGACCTGCCCACGGACCGCATCTACGAGCTGGCCCCGGTCCTGTTCGAGGTGGCCGCGACCGGCGACGAGGTGGCGTCCGCGCTGATCGACCGCCAGGCCGCCGAGATCCTGGCCCAGCACCGCGTGGCCGCCGGCCGCCTGGGCCTGCTCCCCCGCCCGCACGCCCTGGTCCTGGGCGGCGGCGTCCTGCGAGCCCGCCACCCCCAGCTGCACAATCAGATCGTCACCGGCGCCCGCCGCCAGGCCCCGCACGTGGAGATCGCCGTCCTGGAGTCCCCACCGGTCGCGGGCGCCGCGTTGCTGGCCTTGGACGCCCTCGGCTTGTCGCGAAACGCCGAGCCGACCCTGCGCGCCGCGATCGCCGGCCGCCGCCCGGTCATGGTCCCCCCGGTGTCCCTCGACGGCGCCCGGCTGGACCCGATCGCCGACTGACGGGCCCGGTCTTGCTTTGCGTGGCGCTCTGTGGACGGTCGAACGAAACTGTCGTACCCCCACCCCTACTCTCACCCCACCCAGTGACCGGGTGGGGTCAGGTAACCAGGGCGGGCGGAAGTCCAGCTGACCGTGCGAGGAGCGGCGACCCAACGAGGCGCGGCGCGCTGCGTGGCGCCCTCACGCAACGGCGGCGATGCGCTGAGACGACGGGGCGCGGCGAGACGACGGGGCCGGCGGATGAGGTGACGAGCGGGTTGAGGACGCCTCAGCGGCGGATCAGGACCAGCAACCCGGCCACCGCCGCCAGCACCATCCCGGCGACCAAGGGGACCACGCCGCCGATCACGGCGTAGACCGGCAACAGCACGGGAGCGGCGAAGCTCAGGTACGCCGCCGCGACCAAGGGGCGGTGCGAAGCGCGCAGGCGGGTGAGGGCGCCGGGCACGTTGCGGTTGAGCCAGAACGTCACGCCGCCCAGGATCACCAGGCCGATCAGGGCCGCCCACATGCGCGAGATGCCCTCGCTGGCCAGCGTCATCGCGGCCGCCACCACGGCGGCGATCAGGGTCGCGTTGGTGCTTATCCGCACGCCGCGGCGGAACGCCTCGACCTCCTCGGCCGAGAGGTCGAGCACCGGGCCGGCCGGGCGGCTCACCGCGGGCTCGCCGGTCCAGGTCGCCGAGGTGCGCGCCGGGGGCAGGTCGGGCTCGGGGCGGTCGGGCGGCTGGTAGGGGCGGGGGAAGGGATCGGGGTACGGGCCGTCGTCGGGGATCGGCTCCTCGACGGGGACGGGCAGGGCCGCTTCGTCGGCGAGCTCCTCGAGGGCCTGGGCCCAGCGGCGGCGCTCGAAGCGGACGATGCCGACGTCGCTCTGGGCGTCACCGATCGCCGGGTCGAGGTCGAGCGCTTCCGCGTACGCCCGCTGGGCCAGCTCGAACAGGCGCAGGCGCGCGGCGACGACGGCGAGGACCAGGTGCGCCTCGGCCTCGGCGGGCGCGACCCGGACGCCGTTCCACGCGGCGTTCAGCGCCTCCTGGCCGTTGCGCGACTCACTGAGCAGGGCGGCGCCGGTGCGCTGGGCGTACGCGTCGGCGGGCCACCGGCGCAGAATGTCGACGGCGACCCGGGCCGCGTCGCCGTAGCGCCGGCTGTCGGCGAGCGCCATCGCGCGTACGACCAAGGTCGTCAGCGTCTCGGGAGCGGCCGCGAAGGCCCGCTCCGCCGCCGTGAGCGCCTCGGCCGGCTGATCGGCGGCCAGGTGGATCCGGGCCAGGGTGGCCAGCAGGCTGGGCTCGTCGGGGGCCGCCGCGAGCCCGGCCGCGATCTCCCCGGCCGCCTCGTCGTAGCGGCCCAGGTCGGCGAGCAGCAGCGCGCGCTGCCGGTACTCCTCCGGCGTGGTGTCGGGATCCACGAGTCGAGCGTATTCGCCCGCCGCACTACGAGCGCTAGTGGGTGATGACCTTGGTCGGGGTGACCCGGCAGACCACCCGAACGCCGCCCGGCGTCGGCGTGAACGGCTTTCCGTCGTACTTGTGGCTCAGTTCGTCGATCAGTTCGTCGCCGCCCTCCTCGACGAGGGTGACCGTGCCGTCGACGGTGAAGTAGAAGTACGGGTCGGCCGGGTCGTACGCGCACAGCGACACCCGCGGGTCGCGCTCCATGTTCCGGGTCTTGCGCCGTCCCCGGATCGTCGAGAACAGCACGTCATCGCCGTCGCGCTTGACCCAGACGACGGTGGATTGCGGGCTGCCGTCCGAGTTGATCGTGGTGAGGACGGCGAACGTGGTCGAGTCGACCAGGCGGCGGACGGAGTCCGGAAGCGAGACTGTCATGCCCCGATCTTGCACACCAGGGCGACGGCCGTCGCGGCCAGCCCCTCCCCGCGCCCGGTGAGGCCGAGCCCGTCGGTGGTCGTGCCGGAGACGGTGACGGGCGCCCCGACGGCGTCGGAGAGCACCTTCTGCGCCTCGTCCCGCCGCTTGCCGATCTTGGGCCGGTTGCCGATGACCTGGATCGAGACGTTGACGATCTCGAAGGACGCGGCCCGCAGCAGGCGCGCGGTCTCGGTCAGCAGCGCCACGCCCGAGGCGCCGGCCCACTCCGGGCGGCTCGTCCCGAAGTTGCTGCCCAGGTCCCCAAGCCCGGCCGCCCCGAACAGCGCGTCGCAGGCCGCGTGGGCGGCGACGTCGGCGTCGGAGTGCCCGGCCAGCCCGATCTCGTCCGGCCAGAGCAGCCCGGCCACCCAGCAGGGCCGGCCGGGAGCGAACGCGTGCACGTCGGTGCCGATGCCCACCCGCTGATCAACCACGGGCTCAGCCTAGATGGAGCAGAGCCTCGGCCAGGATCAGGTCGAGCGGCCGCGTGATCTTCATGGCCAGCTCCGAGCCCGGCACGCAGGTGACCGGCAGCCCGGCCTTCTCCACCAGCCCCGCGTCGTCGGTGAGGGCGCCGGCGGCGCCGGCGTGGGCGGCCGCCAGCACGTCGTGCCGGAAGCCCTGCGGCGTCTGCACGCTGCGCAGCACCGACCGGTCGACGGTGCCGAGCACGACCTCGCCGGGGCCGACCTCTTTGATCGTGTCGACCACGGGCAGCACCGGGATGACCGCCGGATGGCCGTCGCGCACGGCCGCGGCCACCGACTCGATCAGCTGCGGCGGCGTGAGCGCGCGCGCCGCGTCGTGCACGAGCACGATGCCGATCTCGGACGGGACCGCGGCCAGGGCGAGAGAGACGGACTCCTGCCGCTCGGTGCCGCCGGCCACCACGGTCACCGGCGCCACCGGGGCGAGCAGCTCGCGTACCGCCTCGACGTCGCCGGCCGGCGCGGCCACCACGATCCGGCGCACCGAGGGCGCGGCCGCGACCCGGCGGATGGCGTGCACGAGCAGGGGCTCCCCGCCGAGCAGCCGCAGCGCCTTGGGACCGCCCGGGCCGAGTCGCAGCCCGGCGCCCGCGGCCGGAACAAGGACCGCGACGTCACCCCGAGCATTAAGCTGCGCGGTCACGTCGCGGTCCTGTGCAGAGATTTTTGGTTGTGCAGATCTCAGGCCTCGGTGAGAACCTTGTCGAGCAGAACCTCGGCCTCGTCCTTGGTGCTCTTCTCCGCGAGAGCAACCTCACCGACCAGAATGTCGCGGGCCTTCGCCAGCATGCGCTTCTCTCCGGCCGAGAGACCACGCTCGCGCTCGCGACGCCAGAGGTCACGAACAACCTCGGCAACCTTCAGGGGGTTACCGGACGCCAGCTTCTCGAGATTGGCCTTGTAACGCCGCGACCAGTTGGTCGGCTCCTCGGTGTGCGGTGCGCGGAGGACGTCGAAGACCTTACCCAGGCCTTCCTCGCCAACCACCTCGCGCACGCCGACGATTTCGGCGTTCTCAGCGGGCACCCGAACAGTCAGATCACCCTGTGCAACACGAAGAACGAGATACTGCTTCGGCTCGCCCTTGATGACCCGAGTCTCGATTGCCTCGATGAGTGCGGCCCCGTGGTGGGGGTAAACAACGGTCTCGCCGACACTGAAAACCATAGGTTCGAAGCCCCTTTCGCTGTGTCTAGGGTAACACGCTCAGGCAGCTATGTCCCACCCAGGCGGTGACTGTTAGTGCAGCTCAGGGGCCTTGTGACGGGCCTTTCTACGGCTTGACAGGAGCGTCGGAAGCTGCCTCAGTAACGGAATGTGACGAAAGCGTGACCGCTTTGCCCAGCGAGTCGGATATTTCGCACCTACGCCGTTTGTGAGGTCAAGCTTATCGCTAAGGTCCGGAAGCGCGCACTACTGGCGGTCGAGCCACGGTTAAGGAAGGCTGGGCTTTAGGTTCCCCGACCGAAGATTCGCAGGGCCAGCCCGAAGATTCGCAGGGCCAGCCAGGACTGGTGAGGGCCAGCTAGGTGCTGGCCAGCTAGGACTGGTGGCTAGCTAGGACTGATGAGGGTCGGCCAGGGGGGAGGGTGAGTCATGGCAGGTCCGAGCGACAACGGCGGATGGTCGTCCGACGATCTGCCCGACCTGCCCGAGGAGTGGGGCGTGATCGTCATCCCGGACGATCTGTCCGAGCTTTCCGACGAGGTCGAGGCCGTCCGCGCTGAGCTGCGTGAAGCCGACAAACCGTCCCGTTGGGGCCGCTTCTCCCGCCGCCCCGCCGTCCGCCGCGTCCGCAAGGTCCTCGCCGCCGGCGTCCGCGCCCCGGTCCTGATCATCTCGATGGCCGTCCTCGTCACCGTGGCCAGCCTCTTCGCCTCGGCGTGGCCCGGCCCGCCCCGCCAGCCCGCCACCCAGCGCACCGCGAGCACGACCGAGGAACGCGCCGACCCGCTCCCCGCGCTCGAGCTCCTCGGCTCCGACGGTCAGACCGTGCCGCTGCGTGGCCAGCTACCCGCTGTGATTCTGCTGATCGACGGCTGCGACTGCTCCGGTCTGGTGTCCGACACGATCGCCGCGGTGCGGCCCGAGATCGCCGTCGTCACCGTCTCGACCGCCACGCCCGGCGTCACGGCCGGGGTCACCCCGCCGACCGGCGCGACCCCGCAGGCGCAGGGCAAGACCGTGCGGATGCTCAAGGACCCGAGCGGCGGCGTGCGCGGCCAGCTCAAGGTCGGCCAGCCCGACGGCACGGCCGCGGCGCTCCTGGTCGACAAGACCGGCACCATCATCCGCCGGGCGCCCCGGATAGCCGAGGTCGAGGAGATCCGGCCCGACCTGGCGCGGCTCTAGCCCGGAACGGTGCGCACCAGCGAGTAGCGGAAGATCACCGGCCCCGCGTCGTTGACCGCGACGTGCAGCCGCAGCTCGCCCGACGTACTGACCGTGAAGCTGTCCATCGGGTTGCCGCCGGCGCAGCTCAGGCCGTGCCCCGAGTCGGTGCCGACCTCGCCGAGGCTGACCCGCACCTGACTGTCCGACGGGCCCACGCAGACCACCGACACCTCGAACTCGCCCGACCCGACGTCGGAGAGCACCAGGTGGTCGCGGCCGGGCGAGAGCGCCACGGTGTCGCCGGCCTCCTGATCGTCCGCGTCGGGCAACAGGTCCTGGGCGCTGCGCCGCCACTGCGCGAGCCTCGGGTCGGGGTCGTCGTGCGGCGCCGCCCGCAACCACCAGAAGCTCCCGCCGGCGAGCAGCACGAGGGCGCACGCGTAGAGCACCACGCCGCGCGCCCGATCGCCCATCACGCTGTGACTGTAGAGGTCTCGAGCAGGGTTCCGTAGAGCGTGAGCCCGGGGCCGAAGGCCAGCATCACCACCCGGTCCGGCGGCGCCGCGCGGCGGCGCAGAGCATCCAGCACCAGCAGCACGGTGGGTGAGGAACAGTTCCCGTACGCGGCGAGCACGTCCCGCGACGGCGACAGCGCCGCGTCATCGACGCCGAGCCGCTCCTGGACCACGTCGAGGATCTTGGGACCGCCCGGGTGCACGGCCCAGCCGTCCACGTCGCCGATCCGCAGATCGTGCCGGGCCAGCAGGTCGACGACCAGTTTGCGGACGTGCACGGCGAGCACGTCGGGCACCCGCGGCGACAGTCCCATCCGGAAGCCCAGATCGGTGACCTCCCACGTCATGTGGTCGGCTGTCGTGCTGTCGGTGACGGCGGCAATATCCCGTACGGCGTATCCGGGAAGTCCTCTCTCACCCGGAGTGAGCACGACGGCAGCCGCCGCGTCCGAGAAGAGCGCGTGCGAGACGATCTGCTGCACGTCGGCCCGGCCGCCCGGCGGCTGGAGATGCAGGCTGGTGAGCTCGGCGCAGAGCAGCAGCGCCGGCCGGCCCTGGGCGAGCACGAAGTCGGCGGCCGAGCCGAGGCCGGGCAGCGCCGCGTAACAGCCCATGTGCCCCACGAAGAGCCGCCGCACGTCGGGCGCCATGCCCAGGTCGCGGGCGAGCAGGATGTCCAGCCCCGGCGTTCCGTAGCCGGTGCAGGAGCAGACCGCGAAGAGCCCGATCTCGTCGGCCGCCAGCCCGGCGTCGGCCAGCGCCCGCTCGGCCGCGGCCCGGCCCAGCGGGACCGCTTCGACCTGGAAGCGGCGCATCCGGCGCTCGGTCGACCAGCCGGAGACGTCCTCCAGCAGCGGGCTCACGGCGGCCTGCCGGGTGGTCACCCCGGAGTTCGCGAAGATCCGCTGAGCGAGCGTACGGCGGGCGCCCGCGTACCGGTTCGCGAAGAACCCCGACCAGACCTCGTCCTGCTGGATCGTCGGGGGCAGCGCGACGCCCACGCCCGCGATCGTCGCCGGGGTCACCATCGCGGCGCGAACCCCTCGGAGTCGGGATCGCCGCCGAGCGCGTCCACGCCGAGCCAGTCCGCGCAGACGTCGCTGGTGGCCGGTTGCAGCGAACCGGCCCGGGCGTCGCGGTAGAGCCGCTCGAGCGGGTGCCCGCGGCGCATCGCGGACGTGCCCGCCGCCTCCAGCATCGAGGCCGCCACCTCGGCCGCGGTCGTCCCGGCCAGCAGCTTGGCCCGCCACACCCAGCGGTTCGTCTCGGCGTCGCCGGGCTCGGCGTCGACCCGGCGGGCCGCCTCCATCACCGCCAGGTGAGCGGCCGCGACGGCGGCGTCGGCCCGGCCGATCCGGGCCCGCACGGCCGGCAGGTGGCCGAGCTTGCGCTCGTTGACGTGCTCGATGGCGGCGTCCACCGCGGCCCGGGCCACGCCGACGTAGACGGCGGCGTAGCTGGCCACCATCCAGTGCGGCGCGAGCTGGGCCACCACCAGGGCCAGGCCCTCCACGCCGCCGAGCAGCGCGCCGGCCGGGACGGTCACGTCGATGTGCACGTCGTGCGAGGAGGTGGCGCGCATGCCGAGCGCGTCCCAGGTCGGCTCGACCCGCAGCCCGTCGCCGGCCGGCACCAGGAACTGCGACACCTGGCTCGGGTCGGCGGCGCTGCGGGCGGCGACCAGATAGGCGTCCGCGTGCCCGGCGCCGGAGCAGAACGTCTTGGCGCCCTCGATGTGGAAGCCGCCGTCGACCGCTCGGTAGGAGGTGGTCATCTGGGACAGCCGGGAGCCGGCGCCGCGCTCGCTCATCGCCACCGCGTACCAGGAGCCGTCGGCCGCCGCCCGCAGGTAGTCGTCGCGGGCCCGGATCGCCTCCGGCGGCAACCCCAGCGCCTCGGCCAGTTCGTCGGTCACGCCGCTGAGGGCGCCGGTGACCGAGGCGTGCATGTTGAAGATCAGCGCGGTGGCCCCGTTGCCCCGGGCCAGCTCGTACGCGATCGCCGCGTAGTCCGCGAACCCGGCGCCGGCCCCGCCCAGCCGCTCGGGCGCCATCAGCCCGAACAGGCCGGCCCGGCGCAGGTCGGCGAAGTCGTCGGCCGGAAACGTGCCGTCCCGGTCGTGTGCGGCCGCACGGGCCGCGAACCGGGGCGCCAGCCGCCGGGCTTCGTCGATCATGAAGGCTCTCCCTCTTTGCGACCGGTCCCCTGGTAGAGCACCGCGGTCAGCCCGGTCGGCACGATCCGGCCGCCGGTTTTCTCGCGCCGCAGCAGCCCCCACCGGATCAGGCCACCCACGGTCGGGCGAGCGCCGTGCACCCGCAGACGTACCCCGTGCCGGGCACATTCATCGATCAATCTTCGGGGCCGGACGAACAGCGCCGGATCGTGCAGGTTCTTGGGCGCGAGGCCGACCAGCTCGCCCAGGGTGACCGTGACGAACCGGCTCAGCGCGTTGTCGTTGACCGTGTCCAGCACCAGCAGGCCGCCCGGCTTGAGCACCCGGGACAGCTCGGCCACCGTCCCCGGCAGGTCGGTCACGTGCTCGAGGATCTCGCCCGCCGCCACCACGTCGGCCGAGGCGGTGGCCAGCGGCAGCGCGGTCACGTCGCCGTTGACCGGGTGCACCCCGTGCTCGGCGGCCGTCCGCAGGCCGGACTCGCGCAGGTCGACGCCCACGTGCCGGTAGCCCTTGCCGGCCAGGTGCGGCGCGAGCAGCCCGCCACCGCAGCCGGCGTCGACCAGCACCGCGCCGGCCCGGGCGGCCGGCGGGATGAGTGACGCGCGCGCCGCCGCGAGCCAGTGCAGCAGCTCGAAGCCGCCGCCCGGTCGCCACCACTCGGCGGCCAGCTCGTCGTACTGACGCGGATCGTTACGGGGCATCGACCGCATGTGATCGAGCCTGGCACGCATCCGGCACAACCACCACACTGCTCTCATGGCCCGCGCGCTCGCCTTGATCAAATCGTCCCATCCGGAGCCCGGGCTCGCCGTCACCGTGGCGATGACGCTGCTGGCCCTTGGGGTCGGGCATCGGGGCTGGGCGATCCCGGTGATCTTCCTGGCGGTGCTGGCCACCCAGCTCGCGGTGGGCTGGGTGAACGACTGGCTCGACGCGGCGCGCGACCGCGTCGCGGGGCGGGCCGACAAACCGATCGCGGCGGGTGCGGTCTCCCGGCGTACGGTCGGAATCGCCGGACTGATCGCCTCGCTCGCCGTTCCCCTGCTCGCCGCGCCGTTCGGCCTCGAGCCGGCGGCGATCCTCAGCGTGGCCACCGTTTTCGCGCTGCTCTACGACTGGCCGCTGAAGTCCACGGTGTTCTCGGTGGTGCCCTACCTGATCGCCTTCGGCCTGCTCCCGGCCTTCGTGGTGACCGCGCTGCCGGGCCACCCGGCGCCGCCGTTCTGGCTGGTCACGGCCGGTGCCCTGCTCGGCGGCGGCGCGCATTTCGCGAACGTGCTGCCCGACCTCGAGGACGACGCGGCGACCGGCGTGCGCGGCCTGCCCCACCGGCTCGGCGCCTCCGGATCCACTCTCGCGGCCGCGATTCTCCTCCTCGGCGCGACGCTCACGCTGGTCTTCGGGCCGGACGGGCGTCCGTCGTGGGCGGGCTGGGCGGCCGCGGCGGCCTCCGTCGTGGTCCTTCCCCTCGGCTGGTACGCGTCGAAGCGGGCCACGGGACGGCGGGTGGCCATGTTCCGGGCGGTGATCGTGGTGGCCCTGATCGACGTCCTGTTACTGATCTTCAGCGGCCGGGTGGTGTGAATGGACGGGTCGGCGCACGAGCCGGATCACGGCCCTCTACGCTGAGCGGTGAGCTCCGCTTACTTTTTCTTGGAGGATCGTGATGCGCTCGCTGGGAACCCGCCGTGTCGCACAGGCCGCGGGTGCCGCGATGATCGCCGTGATCGCGCTCGCCGGTTGCTCGGCCGGTCAGGTCGCCGAGACCGCCATGCTCAAGTCGCCGATCTCCGGGCTCAACACGCAGAGCCCCGACGGCAAGCTGCAGATCCGCAACCTCCAGGTCAGCTACAACGGCACCCAGGGCTACCCGGCCAACGGCACCGCGCCGCTCGAGGTCAGCCTGTTCAACCAGGCGACCGACCCGATCACGGTGACGATCACCAGCCAGCCGCAGACCGACGTGGTGGCCGGCATCGTCTCGGCCCAGCAGGTCGGCGTCGGCCCCGCGCCCGCCGCGAGCCCGGCCCCCGACGCGTCCGCGCCGGCCGCGGCCGACGCCCCGGCGCTGCAGCCGGCCAAGTTCACGATCGAGCCGCTCGGCAGCCAGACGTTCCTGTCGACCACCAACCCGGCGCTGCAGGCCGCGGGCCTGACCAACGCGCTCAAGCCGGGCTTCTCGCTGAGCCTCACCATCCAGGTCGACGGCGGCCAGGCGATGACCGTGCTCGCCCCGGTCGCGACCCCGGCCTCGCCGGCCTCCCGCGGCCCGGCGGTCGTCGACGACGAGGGCAAAGAGTCCGAGGGCTAGTTTTGTCGTACCGTCCGGCTAGCTTGTCCGGGTGACGACCTCCCGTACGGCCGCGAAGGCCGCCAGGCCCGCCTACGTCTGCGACGCCTGCGGGCATCAGCCGCCGAAATGGCTCGGCCGGTGCCCGGAGTGCGGCGAGTGGGGCTCGGTCATCGAGTCCACCGTGAGCAGCCCGCTGGGTTCCGGTCGCGTGGTGGCCTCGCGCATGCCGGCCGAGCCGGCCCGGCCGATCGCCACGATCAGCGCCGCCCCGGCCAAGGCCGTGCCGACCAACGTCAGCGAGCTCGACCGCGTCCTCGGCGGCGGCCTGGTGCCCGGCGCGGTCGTCCTGCTGGCCGGCGAGCCGGGTGTGGGCAAGTCCACACTGTTGCTCGACGTGGCCCAGCAGTGGGCGGCCGGCGCCGGCACGCCGTCACTGGTGGTGAGCGGCGAAGAGTCGGTGAGCCAGGTCCGGCTGCGGGCCGAGCGGCTCGGCGCGCTGCACGACAAGCTCTTCCTGGCCTCCGAGAGCGACCTCGGCGCGGTGCTCGGCCATCTCGACGCGGTCAAGCCCGGCCTGCTCGTGCTCGACTCGGTGCAGACCATCTCGGCCCCCGGCACCGAGGGCGTGCCCGGCGGCGTCACCCAGGTCCGCGCCGTCACCGCGGCGCTGGTCGGCGTGGCCAAGGAGCGCGGCATCGCGACCGTCCTGGTCGGTCACGTCACCAAGGACGGTCAGGTCGCCGGTCCCCGCGTGCTCGAGCACCTGGTCGACGTGGTGCTCCACTTCGAGGGCGACAAGCACTCGTCGTTGCGCCTGGTCCGGGGTGTGAAGAACCGCTACGGCGCGGCCGACGAGGTGGGCTGCTTCGAGATGCACGAGGGCGGCATCGCGAGCCTGGCCGACCCGTCCGGGCTGTTCCTCACCCGCTATCACGAGCCCGTTCCCGGCACCTGCGTCACGGTCGCCATGGAGGGCCGGCGTGCGCTGGTCACCGAGGTGCAGGCGCTGATCGGGGCCGAGGTGCAGGGCTCCCCGCGGCGTACGGTCTCGGGCCTCGACAGCGCTCGCCTGGCGATGGTCCTCGCCGTCCTCGAGCGCCGCACCAAGCAGCTCAAGCTCTACAACCGCGAGGTCTTCGCGGCCACCGTCGGCGGCATCCGGCTGGTCGAGCCCTCGGCCGACCTGGCCATGGCGCTGGCCGTGGCCTCCGGCGGGCTCGACCTGGCGATGGCGCCGACGCTGGTCGCGATCGGCGAGGTCGGCCTCACCGGCGAGATCCGCCGGGTCGGCGCCGTGGGCCGGCGGCTGGCCGAGGCGGCCCGTCTCGGCTTTCGCGAGGCGCTGGTCCCGCCCGGCTGCGACCCCGAGGGCACGACGCCCAAGGGCATGCGGGTCACCGAGGTCAGCGACCTACGCTCCGCATTGCAGTCGGCCGCCCGGGCCTCGGCCGAGCATGGTTCGCGGTGACACAGCGTGATGTTTCATCACGCTACGGAGCATTCATCGCACCACGCCTCGATGGCCTGGATGACAGTCCGTAGAATGTACAGGTGCCGCTCGACCGCGATGGTTCCAAGCCCGCCGCTGCCAGCCCGACGCCACGACCAGGCGTCAACGGTTCGGCGCGCCCCGCGGCGGCCACGTCGTCCACTCCTGGCCTGTCCGGTGGTGGCGTGAGCGTCGACCCGCTGCGCGCCAATCTGGCGCTGATGGCCCCCGGCACCGCCCTGCGCGACGGTCTCGAACGCATCCTGCGCGGCCGCACCGGCGCGCTGATCGTGCTCGGCCACGACACGGTGGTCGAGAGCATCTGCACCGGCGGTTTCTCGCTGGATGTGGAGTTCTCCGCGACCCGCCTGCGCGAGCTGTGCAAGATGGACGGTGCCGTCGTCCTGTCCTCCGACGGCACCCGCATCGTGCGGGCCGCCGTCCACCTGATGCCCGACCCGTCGATCCCGTCCGAGGAGTCCGGCACCCGCCACCGCACCGCCGAGCGGGTCGCCAAGCAGTCCGGCTTTCCCGTCATCTCGGTTTCGCAGTCCATGCGCATCATCGGGCTGTACGTGAACGGGCAGCGCCACGTCCTCGACGACTCGGCCGCGATTCTGTCCCGGGCCAACCAGGCGCTGGCGACCCTCGAGCGCTACAAGCTGCGCCTCGACGAGGTTTCCGGCACGCTCTCCGCCCTGGAGATCGAAGACCTGGTTACGGTGCGCGACGCCGTGGCCGTGGTCCAGCGGCTCGAGATGGTCCGCCGCATCGCCGACGAGATCTCCGGTTACGTGGTCGAGCTCGGCACCGACGGCCGTCTGCTCGCCCTCCAGCTCGACGAGCTGATGGCCGGCGTCGACGCCGACCGCACCCTGGTCATCCGCGACTACCTGCCGACCGGCCGCAAGGCCCGCACGCTCGACGAGGCCCTGGTCGAGCTCGACCTGCTCTCGGCCACCGAGATGATCGACCTGGTGGCCGTGGCCAAGGCGATCGGTTACCCGGGCGCCTCCGACGCGCTGGACGCGGCCGTCTCCCCGCGGGGCTTCCGCCTGCTGGCCAAGGTCCCCCGGCTGCCCGCACCCATCGTCGACCGCCTGGTCGACCATTTCGGCAGCCTCCAGCGCCTCCTGGGCGCGACGGTGGAAGATCTCCAGGCCGTCGACGGGGTGGGCGATGCCCGGGCCCGTGGCGTCCGTGAGGGCCTCTCCCGCTTGGCCGAGGCCTCGATCCTCGAGCGTTACGTCTAGGGCCCGTCCGAGCCCGGCCGCTCGGGCCGCTCAGGCCGCTCAGGCCGCGATCGTCAGGAGCACCGGCTGGCTGATCAGCGTGCCCAAGCGGGCGCGCAGCTCGAACTGACCCGGCGGCGGGTTCGGGCCCGAGGCGGCGTTCCCCGCGCAGGCGCTCGACTGCCGGCCGTTCCAGGTCACCTTGTAGGAGCGCGACTCGCCCGGGGCGAACTGCCGCAGGTCGCTGCCCTTGGCGGCGCTGCACGTGTCCGAGGACCAGTACTTGCGAGCGGCCTGCTCGAGATAAAGCTCCTGCGGTCCGGCACCGACGTCGCGCCCACACGTACGGCTGCTGGTGTTCTTGACCGTGAGCGTGATGTCCACGCTCGCGCCGCGCTTGACCGTCGTGCTCGCCACGCTCGGCGTCACCTGGATCTCGGTGTCCCCGCAGGAACCGTCGGCCGGCGCGGTGACGTTGGTGTTCTGCCCGTTGCCCGCGGCCGCCGTGGTCGGCGCCGTCGCGCTCGAGCCGTTGCCCGTGCCATCGTCGGTGCCCGGGTTCTGCGACTCGAGGTCGCCCAGGGCGGGCAGCGAAGGACCGCCGCCACCACCCGGCGGCACATTGTCCAGGAAGGACGGCTCGGTCTCCCCGGGGCTGGTCTTCGATGCGGGGGCCGGCGTGGGCAACTGCGACGAGGAGGGTCCCTTGCCGCGCTGATCGTTCTTATCGTCGCCGCCGGAGCAGGAAACGAACAGCACGATGATGCCGAGCAGGACCGCACCCAGCACGACCGCACGACGCCGCCAGTAGACGGCGGGAGGAAGGGAACCAACCGTCGTTCGCATGATGCGGTCACCGTAAACCCGGACACCCTCCGCCAAGGCCGCGACGCGCCGGGTATGCGACACGGACTCGCCTTACCTATCGTTAGAGATAGACCTTCCGCTGGTAGATGGCGTGCGCCCCGGCCACCCGATCGAGGAACAACTTTCCGGCGCAGTGATCGATCTCGTGTTGCAGCGCCCGCGCCTCGAACGCGTCGGTGGTGATGGTGACGGGCTCGCCGGTGCCGGGCTCGACCGCCTCGACGACAATCCGGCCGGCCCGCTTCACCTCGCCGGTGAGGTCGGGCACGGACATGCAGCCCTCGCGCCCGGTCTTCCACCGGCTGGCCTCGATGATCTTCGCGTTGCAGAGCACGAACGTGCCGTGCGTGGTGGCCGTCTTCGGGTGGCCGACCACGTCGACGGCGAAGACCTGGGCGCCCACGCCGACCTGTGGCGCGGCCAGTCCGACGCAGCCGGGCGAGATCTTCATGGTGGCGACCAGGTCGGCGGCGAGCTGCACGATCGCCGGGTCGACGGGATCGACCTCGTCGCCGACCGTGCTGAGGACGGTGGCGGGAGCGGTGACGACCGGAAGGACGTGCCCCTCCGGCAGATCGGGGAGGCTCACAGAATCTCCGACTCGGCGCGGCGCAGCGTCACCTCGACGCCGAGCTCGGCGGCGGCCACGGCGAGGCGCTCGGCCAGCTCGTCGCCGGCCCCGGCGGGCAGATCCACCTCGGCGACCAGCACGTAGAGGGTGCCGCCGAGACGCGTGGTCAGGTCGGTGACGTTGCCGCCCTCGGCCGCCACCTCCCGGGTGATCGCCGCGACGATGCCGAGCCGGTCGGCGCCGTGCACGCTCACCACCCAGGGTTCGCCCCCGCCGACCTCGTCCGTCTCCGGCTCGACCATCCGCACGGCGGTGGTCACATCCTTGAGCGGCGCGAGTGCCGCCTCGGCTTCCTCGACGCCCGGCCCGGTGCAGATCAGGGTCATCGCGAAGTGGCCACGCAGGCGGGTCATCGTCGAGTCGGTGAGGTTGGCGCCGACCCCGGCGAGCGCCTCGGCCACGTCGGCGACGATTCCGGTCCGGTCCGGACCGATGACGGTGATGGCGAGCTCATGCACCCGCTTACAGTAAGTCCTGCCATGACTTTTGCCGACGACGCCATCGCCTGGTACGACCAGAATGCCCGCGACCTTCCCTGGCGGCAGCCCGGAACGACCCCCTGGGCGGTGCTGGTGAGCGAGGTGATGCTGCAACAGACCCCGGTCGTACGGGTGGAGCCCGCCTGGCGTGCCTGGATGGCGCGCTGGCCCACGCCCGCCGACCTGGCCGCCGACCCGCCCGCCGAGGCCATCCGCATGTGGGGCCGCCTCGGCTACCCGCGCCGCGCGATGCGCCTGCACGCCTGCGCGACCGCCATCGTCGAGCGCCACGGCGGCGAGATACCCGACGACCTGGACCAGCTGCTGGCACTCCCCGGGGTGGGCACCTACACGGCCCGGGCGGTGGCCACCTTCGCGTACGGCCAGCGGCACCCGGTAGTCGACACGAACGTGCGGCGCGTCGTCTCCCGGGCCGTCGAGGGCAAGCCCGACGCCGGCCCCAACACGACCGCCGCCGACCTGGTCGCCGTCGCCGAGCTGCTGCCCGCGGACGCACCGCGGGCGGCCCGGGCGAGCATCGCCTTCATGGAGCTCGGCGCCATCGTCTGCACGGCCCGCTCGCCGCGCTGCCCGGCGTGCCCGTTCGCGGACACTTGCGCCTGGCGAGCCTCCGGCCGGTCGCTGCCGGAGGGCCCGAGCCGCAAGCCGCAGCGGTACGCCGGAACGGACCGCCAGGTGCGAGGCTTGCTGCTCGAGGTGCTGCGCCACGCCACCGGCCCGGTCCCCCGCCAGCGTCTGGACATGGTCTGGTCGGACGAGACCCAGCGGGCGCGGGCCTTGGCCGGGTTGCTCGAGGACGGGTTGGTGGAGGTGCTGGGCGTCGACGATTTCGTGCTGGCCGGCGATGGTCCGCGGCGGGAGGTGCAGACGCTTTAGGCCGCGGGCCGTTGTGCACCGTCGTGGGCCGTCGCCGCACCCGCAGCACGCGCCCCGCAGCACGCCCCGCAGCACGCGCCCCGCACCCACGGCCCACCCTTTTGGGTGGGCCGATACAAGCATCCCCGTACGACAAAACCGCGGCCATGTCCCCAGAGTGATCGACGGGCACCCGCCGCAGCGCCGGTTCCGGCACCATGGCTGCCATGGTCGACACCGCCGCCCTCCTGACCGCCTACGACGCGCAGATGCGCATGCCGACCGGCGCCGTCCCGGCGGGCGTGACCTACGAGCACGACGGTCCGATCGTCCGGATCGTCGGCACGCACATGGGACGCATCCGGGCGCCGCGCGACGTCGGGGTCACCGGCGCCGAGCTCGACCGGCTGATCGCCCGCCAGCGCGACTACTTCCGGGCCCGGGGCGAAGGCGTCGAGTGGAAGGTTCGGGCCCACGACCTGCCCGCGGACCTCCCCGAACGCCTCGTCGCGGCCGGTTTCGTAGCGGAGGATCCGGCGACGGTGCTGCTCGGCTCGGCCGAGGAAGTGGCCGCCGAGCCGGTCCTGCCCGACGGCGTCGTGCTGCGACGGGTCAGCGAAGCCGAGGACCTGCGCCGCATCGCCGACCAGCAGACCGAGGTGTGGGGTTTCGACTGCTCCTGGGTAGCCGCCGACCTCGCCGGCCAGGTGTCGGCCGATCCGGGCCAGATCACCATCCTGATCGCCGAGGCCGGCGACCAGCTCGCGTGCAGCGCCTGGTCGGTGTACTTCCCGGGCACCGATTTCGTAGCGCTGCTCGGCGGCACGACGCTGCCGGCCTGGCGGGGACGCGGCCTCTATCGCGCCATGCTCGCCGAGCGGGCCCGGGAGGCGGTCGCCCGCGGCTTCCCGCTGCTGCACGTCGACGCGTCCCCGGCCAGCACGCCCATCCTGCGTCGATGCGGCTTCCACGAGATCACCACTGCGACGTACTTCCAGTGGACGCCGCCGAGTAGCCGGCCCCACCCGTTTGGGTGGGGCCGAGACAACCAGCCGGGTACGACAATTTCGGCCGCGCCATCCACAGGCGAGGGCTAATAGACGTACGGCCAACCAGCCGAGTCATAGCCGAGCAAATTGATGCCCAACCGGGCAGCCCCATTGTCCGCGTAATAGTGATAAACGAGTACATCAGCGTCACTGTCCGTAAAGACGGACTGGCCGCCGGGACCGTGGATGCTGCCGTGGCCGGCCAAGATCTCGGAGCCACCACTGCTCGTCATGGCCACGCCGTTCTTGTCGGTGAACGGGCCGTTCACCGACGTCGAGCGGCCCACCATGATGCGGTACGTGCTCGACGCGCCCCGGCAGCAGAGGTCGAACGACACGAACAGGTAGTAGTACGAGCCGTGCCGGAAGAGGAACGGGGCCTCGATCGCGCCGCCGCCGCGGCCCGCGATGGAACGGATCGTGCTGTCCAGCCGCTTGCCCGTCGAGGCGTTCAGCTGGACCTGCTTGATCCCGGACCAGAACGACCCGAAGCTCAGCCACCAGCGCCCGGACGGGTCGACGTACAGGTTCGGGTCGATGGCGTTGAAGTTGTCGCTGGTTTTCGACTCGATGACCAGGCCCTGGTTGCTCCAGCTGCCGGAGGCGCCGGTGCTGCTGGTGGCCAGGAAGATCGCCGAGTGGTTCGAGCCGAAGGTGGACGCCGAGTAGTACATGAAGTACTTCCCGTTCCGGTACGAGATGTCCGGCGCCCACAGGTTCTTGCTGCCGCCCGTGTACGAGGTCGTCCACGACGCGCCGCTCGGGAAGGCCACGCCGGCGTCCCGGAAGGCGGTGCGGTCGGTCGACGTCTTCAGCACGATGTTGTCGCCGGTGTGCGCGATCACGTACGTCCCGTCGGGCTTCTTGACGACGCCCGGGTCGTGCACGTTGACGCTGCCGGTGACCACGCCGGGGTTCGGGTACGTGGCGGCCTCGGCCGACCGGATGCCGACGGCGGTGCCGGCCGCGACCGTCAGCACGACCGCGGTGGTAAGCGCTTTCCTGCGAAGCATAGATCTCGCCTCTCCACGCTGACATTTCGGGGATGTTACGGCTAGAGTGAACGTTCACATAGATGGACGTCAAGCGATGGGCGCGACCTTAAGACGGTCTTCAGCAGGAACTTTTACAGAAGGCGCGATCGCCTTGGGAGCACCTTCGAAGCCCAGCGATGTTGACGTGCACAAGGACATCTCGGGAGGGACCCCCGTCATGCCCCGACTTCGAACACGAGTCGCCGGCGCCGCCGTGGCACTGGTGGCGCTGCCGCTCGCGGTGGCGCCACCGGCCTCCGCGGCGGCGGACCCGGACTACACGATCACCCTGAACCCGGCCGCGAAGGGCGCCACCATCGCCGACTCGATGTACGGCGTCTTCTTCGAGGACATCAACTTCGCGGCGGACGGCGGCCTCTACGCCGAGTTGGTCCGCAACCGCTCGTTCGAGTTCCGGCCGGCCGACAACAACGCGTACAACGGCCTGACCGGCTGGACGGTGAGCGGCGCCGCCACCACGGTCGACGACGACGCCCGGCTCAACGACCGCAACCGCACCTACCTGCGGGTGACCGGCGGCGCCGACCTGACGAACGCCGGCTACAACAGCGGCATAGCCCTGAAAAAGGGCGAAATTTACGACTTCTCCGTCTGGGCCCGCGCGGACCAAAAAGCGAAACTGACCGTAAGTCTGCACGCCCAGGACGGCACCACGGTCGCGAGTGGACTCACCAGGACGATCACCACCGACAAGTGGACCAAGTACGAGGGGACGATCAAGGCGACCAGAACCACCGACAACGGCCGGCTCACCGTCGGGGTCGACCAGAGCGCGCGCCTGGACATGATCTCGCTGACGCCGCGGGACACGTACCGGAGCCACGGTCTTAGAAAAGATCTTGCGGAGAAGATCGCGGCACTCCACCCCGGATTCCTGCGCTTCCCCGGCGGTTGCCTGGTCAACACCGGCAGCATGGACGCCTACGACGCGACCGACAACTACCCGCGCGCCCGTTCCTACCAGTGGAAGGACACGGTCGGCGCGGTCGAGACCCGGGCCACCAACGCCAACTTCTGGGGCTACAACCAGAGCTACGGCCTCGGCTACTACGAGTACCTCCAGTTCGCCGAAGACATCGGGGCCAAGCCGCTGCCGGTCGTGCCCGCCCTGGTCACCGGCTGCGGGCAGAACCGCGCCACCGACGACCCGGCGCTGCTCCAACGGCACATTCAGGACACTTTGGACCTGATCGAGTGCGCGAACGGGCCGGTCACCAGCACCTGGGGCAAGCTGCGCGCGCAGATGGGCCACCCCAAGCCGTTCGGCCTCCACATGATCGCGGTCGGCAACGAGGAGAACCTGCCCGACCAGTACTTCGCGAACTACCTCAAGTTCCGAGAGGCGATCAAGGCGAAGTACCCGGATGTCACGGTGATCAGCAACTCCGGCCCGGACGACATGGGCGTCACCTTCGACAACCTGTGGGCCAAGAACAAGGCGGCCGGCAGCGACATGGTCGACGAGCACTACTACAACAGCCCGTCCTGGTTCCTGCAGAACAACGGGCGCTATGACGCGTACGACCGCAGTGGTCCCCAGGTTTTCCTCGGTGAATACGCCTCGCTGGACGCCAAGTTCGCCAACTCCCTGGCCGAGGCGGCCTACATGACCGGGCTCGAGCGCAACGCCGACGTGGTGAAGATGGCGTCCTACGCGCCACTGCTCGCCAACATCGACAACGTCCAGTGGCGTCCGGACATGATCTGGTTCGACAACGACGAGTCCTGGGGCTCGACCAGCTACCAGATGCAGAAGCTGTTCATGAACAACGTCGGCGACCGCGTCGTACCGAGCAAGGTCACCGGCGGAAAGGTCGTCCAGCCGCAGCCGGTCACCGGCCGGGTCGGGCTCTCCACCTGGGCGACCGCGGCCCGCTACGACGACGTCAAGGTCACCGCGCCCGACGGCACGCCGCTCTTCCAAGACGACTTCAACGACGGCAACGCGGACGGCTGGAGCTCGCTCTCCGGGCGCGGCACCTGGTCGGTCCAGGACGGCGCCTACGTGCAGTCGGACACGGCGGCCACCAACACGATGGTCGCGGCGGCCACCAACATCACCGCCACCGACTACGACATCTCGTTGAAGGCCACCAAGACGGCCGGCGCCGAGGGCTTCCTGATCCCGTTCGGCATCAAGGACTCGAACACCTGGTACTGGTGGAACCTGGGCGGCTGGAACAACACCCAGGGCGCGGTCGAGAAGGCGGCCGGCAACGCCGAGGCCAAGGAACAGATCATGACCAAGCCCGACACCGTGGTCACCGGGCAGACGTACAACCTGACCATTCAGGTACGCGGCACCGCGGTCACGCTGATCAAGGACGGCGTGGTCTGGGGCAGCTTCGACGACAACAAGGTCAGCGAGCCGTTCGCACAGGTCGTCACCCACGACGACCGGACCGGCGAACTGATCGTCAAGGTCGTCAATGCCGCCGACAGCCCGGCCGCCACCAAGATCGACCTCGGTGGCCTCAAGGTGGCGCGCACGGCGCGGATGACCGTCCTGAGCGGCGACCCGGGCGAGCAGAACACCCGCTCGGCCGAGCCGATCCAGCCGGTCACCAGCACGGTCGGCGGCATCGGATCCTCGTTCACCCGGACGTTCCCGGCCGACTCGGTCACGTTCCTGCGGATCAAAGCTCTTAAGGAGACTTCATGAGACGGCGCATCTTGCTCGGCGCAGCCGCCGCCGCGGGAATCGCCGGCCTGACCCGGGCCGGCGCGGCCGAGGCGTCCGGGCCGCGCACGGACGCCGAGATTTACGGTGTCCCGACCGTCCAGCCGCTGATCAGCCAGCGGGCGGACCCGTTCATCACGCCTCGCACCGACGGGATGTACTACTTCACCGGCTCGGTCCCGGAGTATGACCGGGTCGCGCTGCGCGGCGCCACCACGCTGGCCGGCCTGACCGGCGCCGCCGAGAACGTGATCTGGCATCGCCCGGCGACCGGCAAGATGGCCGGCCACATCTGGGCGCCGGAGCTGCATCGGATCGACGGCCGCTGGTACGTGTATTTCGCGGCCGGCGACTCCGACGACGTGTTCCGCATCCGCACGTACGTGCTGGAGTCGTCCCGGGCCGACCCGCTGGACCCGGCCGGCTGGTCGCTCAAGGGCCAGCTGCTGACCGAGTGGGACGGCTTCACGCTGGACTCCACGACGTTCGCCCATCGCGGCCGGCGCTACCTGGTGTGGGCCGAGAGCGAGCCGGAGATCGCGGTCAACACCAGCATCTACATCGCGCGCCTTGCCAACCCGTGGACGCTGGCATCGAAGCCGACGCGGATCACGACGCCGACCAGGAGCTGGGAGATCCAGGGCTACCGGGTCAACGAGGGGCCGGCCGTGCTGGTCCGCAACGGCCGGGTGTTCCTGACCTTCTCGGCGAGCGCCACCGACGCCCGCTACTGCATGGGCCTGCTCACCGCGGACGCCGACGCCGATCTGCTGGACCGGGACTCGTGGGTCAAGACGCCCGACCCGATCTTCGGGACGGATCCCCTCACCAGCCGCTACGGACCGGGGCACAACTCGTTCACGGTGGCCGAGGACGGCGTGACCGACGTGCTGGTCTACCACGCCCGCGACTACCGGGACATCACCGGCGACCCGCTCTACGACCCGAACCGGCACACCCGCGTGCAGAAGCTCTACTGGCATCCGGACGGGACTCCGCTGTTCGGGGTGCCGGTGGGCGACGGCGGCCCGATCGTGCGGCTCTCCCCCGACGACCGGCGCAACGATTTCGTACGGCACACCGACGGCGCCCTCGCGGTGGCCCGGGCGCCGCGCGACCTGGCCGCCACCCAGTTCCGCTTCGAGGCGCGGGCGGACGACGCCGAGGTGATCCGTTCCGTCGATCTTCCCGACCGATTTGTCCAAATTGACGGGTCGAACGTGGGCCTGGCTTCGGCCGGCGCCTTGTTCCGGCGCGAGACCATGCGGCACGGCGTCCGCATCCGGGCGGTCGACGGCGGCTACCTGCGCGCCGACGGCGGCAAGCTCACGGTCGCTTCGAGCGGAACCGTGTTCGGCCTGAGCTGACCCAAGCGAAACGGCCCGGCTGCGGTCAGCAGCCGGGCCGTTCTCCGTTCAGAGGATCACTCCTCGGTCGTCGCGGCTCCCATGTCGGCGGGGACCGCGTCCGGAACCGTGGATCCCCGGTCGGCGCCGCGGAAGACCAGCTTGGACTTCTCGACGTTCTCCGGGTCGCCCTCGCAGTCCACCACCACGATCTGGCCGGGGCGCAGCTCGTTGAAGAGGATCTGCTCGGACAGGCTGTCTTCCAGGTCGCGCTGGATCGTGCGGCGCAGCGGCCGAGCGCCCAGCACCGGGTCGAAGCCCTTCTTCGCCAGGTACTTCTTCGCGTTGTCGGTCAGCTCGAGACCCATGTCCTTGTTCTTGAGCTGGCCCTCGATCCGCGCGGTGAAGATGTCGACGATCTGCAGGATCTCGTCCTGGCGGAGCTGGTGGAAGACGATCGTGTCGTCGATGCGGTTCAGGAACTCGGGGCGGAAGTGCTGCTTCAGCTCGTCGTTGACCTTGATCTTCATCCGGTCGTAGTTGCTCTCGGTGTCCTCCGAGGCCTGGAAGCCCAGCGACACCGCCTTCGCCACGTCCCGGGTGCCGAGGTTGGTGGTCAGGATGATGACCGTGTTCTTGAAGTCCACGATCCGGCCCTGGCCGTCGGTCAGGCGACCGTCCTCCAGGATCTGCAGCAGCGTGTTGAAGACGTCGGGGTGGGCCTTCTCGATCTCGTCGAACAGGACCACCGAGAACGGCTTGCGGCGCACCTTCTCGGTGAGCTGGCCGCCCTCGTCGTAGCCGACGTACCCGGGAGGGGCGCCGACCAGGCGGGACACCGTGTACCGGTCGTGGAACTCGGACATGTCCAGCTGGATCAGGGCGTCCTCGGAGCCGAACAGGAACTCGGCGAGCGCCTTGGAGAGCTCGGTCTTACCGACGCCGGACGGGCCGGCGAAGATGAACGAGCCGGAGGGGCGCTTCGGGTCCTTGAGGCCGGCCCGGGTGCGGCGGATCGCCTTGGAGACGGCCTTGACCGCGTCCTCCTGGCCGATGACCCGCTTGTGGAGCTCGTCCTCCATGCGGAGCAGCCGGGAGGTCTCCTCCTCGGTGAGCTTGTAGACCGGGATGCCGGTCCAGTTGCCCAGGACCTCGGCGATCTGCTCGTCGTCGACCTCGGACACGACGTCGAGGTCGCCGGCCTTCCACTCCTTCTCCCGCTGGGCCTTCTGGCCGAGCAGCTGCTTCTCCTTGTCGCGCAGCTGGGCGGCGCGCTCGAAGTCCTGCGCGTCGATCGCGGACTCCTTGTCGCGACGCACCTGGGCGATGCGCTCGTCGAAGTCGCGCAGGTCCGGCGGCGCGGTCATCCGGCGGATGCGCATCCGGGCGCCGGCCTCGTCGATCAGGTCGATCGCCTTGTCCGGCAGGAAGCGGTCCGAGATGTACCGGTCGGCCAGCGTCGCCGCGGCCACCAGCGCCGCGTCGGTGATGCTGATCCGGTGGTGCGCCTCGTAGCGGTCGCGGAGGCCCTTGAGGATCTCGATGGTGTGCGCCAGCGACGGCTCGCCGACCTGGATCGGCTGGAAGCGGCGCTCGAGAGCGGCGTCCTTCTCCAGGTGCTTGCGGTACTCGTCGAGAGTGGTCGCACCGATGGTCTGCAGCTCGCCGCGGGCCAGCATCGGCTTCAGGATGCTCGCCGCGTCGATCGCGCCCTCGGCCGCGCCCGCGCCCACCAGCGTGTGGATCTCGTCGATGAACAGGATGATGTCGCCCCGGGTGCGGATCTCCTTGAGCACCTTCTTGAGGCGCTCCTCGAAGTCACCGCGGTAGCGGGAGCCGGCCACCAGCGCGCCGAGGTCGAGCGTGTAGAGCTGCTTGTCCTTGAGCGTCTCGGGCACCTCGCCCTTGACGATCGACTGGGACAGGCCCTCGACGACCGCGGTCTTGCCGACGCCGGGCTCGCCGATGAGCACCGGGTTGTTCTTGGTACGGCGGGAGAGCACCTGCATGACCCGCTCGATTTCCTTCTCCCGGCCGATGACCGGGTCGAGCTTGCCCTCGCGGGCGGCCTGGGTCAGGTTGCGTCCGAACTGGTCGAGCACCAGCGACGTCGACGGCGCGGCCTCGCCCGCCGCGGCGCCGGCCGCGGCCGGCTCCTTGCCCTGGTAGCCCGAGAGCAGCTGGATGACCTGCTGCCGGACCCGGTTGAGGTCGGCGCCGAGCTTGACCAGCACCTGGGCGGCGACGCCCTCGCCCTCCCGGATCAGGCCGAGCAGGATGTGCTCGGTGCCGATGTAGTTGTGGCCGAGCTGCAGCGCCTCGCGCAGCGACAGCTCCAGCACCTTCTTCGCCCGAGGCGTGAACGGGATGTGCCCGCTCGGCGCCTGCTGGCCCTGGCCGATGATCTCTTCGACCTGTTGCCGGACGCCCTCCAACGAGATGCCCAGGCTTTCGAGAGCCTTGGCGGCGACACCTTCGCCCTCGTGGATCAGGCCGAGCAGAATGTGCTCGGTCCCGATGTAGTTGTGGTTGAGCATCCGGGCCTCTTCTTGGGCCAGGACGACAACCCGTCGCGCTCGGTCGGTGAACCGCTCGAACATGCCCTCGTGCTCCTCACGTGCCGTGCGCCAATGCTGAGCCTGTCTCAACAGCTGGCGGGGCCAGCGCACGGGCATCGGTGATGCCCGTGCTGTAACTCTATCGCCGCCCGGTGGTTCTGCTGGGCCCTCGTGGCCCCGCGAAACCGTCCGCAACGTTGATTTAGCCAACTTCGCACGCTCAGAGCCTGTTCCCCCACTCGAACGAGTACGCGGACAGCGAACACGCCCCGGAGCGTACGTCCACAGGCTGTGGACAACCCTCTCCACACCTGTGGATAACTTTACGTACCCGGGGCGAAGATCGAGCGACAAATGCAACAGGGCCCGTCGCGCTCAGCGCGACGGGCCCCGCAGGGTACGCCTGACTCAGCCCCGGCCGGGGCCCTTCGCGTGGAACTCGTCCACGATCTCCTGGGGAATGCGGCCCCGGTCGGAGATGTCCTTGCCGGCCTTCTTGGCCCACTCCCGGATCGCCTTGTTCTGCTCCCGGTCGGCGGTCGCTCCGCCGCGGCCGCGCGCGGCCCGGCCGCCGACGACCACGCCGCCCCGAGCCACCTTGGCGCCCGCGCCCACGTACGGCGCGAAGACGTCCCGCAATTTACTGGCGTTCTTCTCCGAGAGGTCGATCTCGTACTGAATGCCGTCGAGCGCGAACTTGACGGTCTCCTCGGCGTCACCGCCGTCGAGGTCATCGACCAGCTTGTGAATGATCTGCTTGGCCACGCGCCGCTATCCTCCCGAACACAGGTTCTCCCGCAACTTCTCCGGCAACGGACAGAACAATAACGCCAGGGCGGCAGTACCCGTCAATGGCGGGTCGTATATTACTCGGGCCGGGCCAACGGGAACAGGATCGTTTCCCGAATGCCGAGGCCGGTGAGGGCCATCAACAGCCGGTCGATTCCCATTCCCATCCCGCCGGTCGGCGGCATTCCGTACTCCATGGCGCGCAGGAAATCCTCGTCCAGCTGCATCGCCTCGGGATCGCCGCCGGCGGCCAGCAACGACTGCGCCACGAGCCGTTCGCGCTGCACCACCGGGTCGACCAACTCGGAATAGGCGGTGGCCAGCTCGAAGCCCGAGACGTACAGGTCCCACTTCTCGGTCAGCCCCGGAGTTTCCCGGTGCGCGCGGGTCAGCGGCGCCGTCTCTTCGGGATAATCCCGCACAAATGTGGGCTGCTGCAGGGTGTGCACGACCAGGTGCTCGAACAGCTCCTCGGCCAGCTTGCCGTTGCTCCACTTCGGGTCGACGGAAAGGTCGTGCTTTTCCGCATAGCTCTCGAGTTGTGCCCGATCGGTCATCACCGTGACTTCTTCGCCGAGGGCCGCCGACAGCGAACCGAACAGGGTGGTCGACGCCCACTGACCGCCGAGATCCAACTCGCCGCCGTCGTAGTGCTTCACGACGTGCGATCCGGTGACCGCGAACGCCGCTTCCTGAATCCACTCCTGAACCTGCTGCTGCATCACGTTGTAGTCGGCGTACGCCTGGTACGCCTCGAGCATCGCGAACTCGGGCGAGTGACTCGAGTCCATACCCTCATTGCGGAAGTTCCGGTTGATCTCGAAGACCCGCTCGATGCCGCCGACGACCGCGCGCTTCAGAAACAGTTCCGGCGCGATCCGCAGATAGAGATCCGTGTCCAGTGCGTTGCTGTGCGTCACAAACGGACGGGCCGCCGCGCCGCCGTGCAGCAACTGCAACATTGGCGTTTCGACCTCGAGGAAATTGCGCCGGAACAACGACTCTCGCAGGCTGCGGACGACGGTGGCGCGGGTGCGCACGATGTCGCGGGCCTGCGGGCGGACGATCAGGTCGACGTACCGCTGACGGATCCGGGTCTCCTCGGAGAGCGGCTTGTGCGCGACCGGCAACGGGCGCAGCGACTTGGCACTGATCGCCCAGGAGTCGGCCAGCACGGACAGCTCGCCGCGGCGGCTGGTGATCACCTCGCCGGTGATGCCGACCAGGTCGCCGAGGTCGATCAGGTGCTTCCAGTCGGTCAACGCCTGCTCGCCGACCTTGTCGAGGGAGAGCATGGCCTGCAGCTCGGTGCCGTCGCCGTCGCGCAGTGTCGCGAAGCACAGCTTGCCGCCGTTGCGGATGAAGATCACCCGGCCGGTGATCGAGACCTGGTCGCCGCTCGCGGTGTCGGTGGGCAGCTCCGCGTACTTCTCCCGGAGCTCCTTGAGGGTCGCGGTGCGGGGCAGGTTGACCGGGTAGGGCGGGACGCCCTCGGCGAGGAACCGCTCCCGCTTCGACCGGCGGACCCGCATCTGCTCGGGCAAGTCCGCTGTGTCGCCACCCAAGCCGGGACTATCAGTCGGCGGAGCTAGCTCGGTCGCTGGCACATTCTGCTCGGTCACGGCACGACTCTCTGTGAAGGGAACGGATCGGCTAGAAAGCCTACTCAGCGGCCGTCAGACGTTCCGCTCATATACCATCCGCAGCCCGATCAGCGTGATCATCGGCTCGTGCGCGGTCAGCGTCCGGCACTCGTCCTTGACCAGGCCGGCCAGCCCGCCGGTGGCGATCACGGCCTTGACCGGGCCGATCTCCTCGATCATCCGCTCGACGATCCGGTCGACCTGGCCCGCGAAGCCGTAGTACATGCCCGACTGCAGGCACTCCACGGTGTTCTTGCCGATCACCGAGCGCGGCGCGGCCGGCTCGACCTTGCGCAACTGGGCGGCGCGGGCCGCGAGCGCGTCGAAGGAGATCTCGATGCCCGGGGCGAACGCGCCGCCGAGGAACTCGCCCTTCGCGCTGATCACGTCGAAGTTGGTGGTGGTGCCGAAGTCGACCACGATCGACGGTCCGCCGTAGAGGGCGTGCGCGGCCAGCGTGTTGACCACCCGGTCGGCGCCCACCTCCTTGGGGTTGTCGATGGCCAGTTGCACCCCGGTCTTCACGCCCGGCTCGACGACCACGTTCGGCAGGTCGCCGTAGTAGCGGCCGAGCATCGTGCGCAGGCTGCGCAGCGCGGCCGGCACGGTCGAGCAGGCGGCCACCCCGGTGACCTCGACGGCGTCGCCGGCGAGCAGGCCGCGGAACATCAGGCCGAGCTCGTCGGCGGTGTTCCGGGCGTCGGTCTTGATCCGCCAGTTGTGGACGAGCTTGTCGCCGTCGAAGGTGGCAAGAACGGTGTTCGTGTTGCCGATGTCGATACAGAGGAGCATCTAAACCCTCAGGTCCATGGCGATGTCGAGGATCGGCGAGGAGTGCGTGAGCCCGCCCACCGACAGAAAGTCGACCCCGGTCGCCGCGTACGCCTCCACCGTGGCCAACGTGAGATTACCGGTGGCCTCGAGCTCGGCCCGATCGCCGACCGCCGTCACCACCTCGGCCAGCAGCTGAGGCGTCATGTTGTCGCAGAGCAGGAAGTCGGCGCCCGCCTCCACGGCCTCCAGCGCCTCGTCCAGCGTGGTCACCTCGACCTGCACCGGCACGTCCGGAAACGTCGTCCTGACGGCGTTGAACGCGGCGGTGATGCTCCCGGCCGCCAGCTTGTGGTTGTCCTTGATCATCGCGACGTCGTACAGGCCCATCCGCTTGTTCGTCCCGCCGCCGGCCCGCACCGCGTACTTCTCCAGATGCCGCAGCCCCGGCGTCGTCTTGCGGGTGTCGAGAACGGTCGCCTTGGTGCCGGCCAGCGCGTCGGCCCATTTGCGGGTGTGCGTGGCCACCCCGGACATCCGGCAGAGCAGGTTCAGGGCGGTGCGCTCGGCCGTGAGCAGCGCTCGGGTGGGACCGGCGATCACCGCGAGCACGTCGCCCCGGCGTACCCGTGCCCCCTCGGCCACCACGGCCTGGAAGGTCACCTGCCCGCCCGAGGTCGCCGCGAAGACCTCGGCCGCGACCGGCAGCCCGGCCACGACGCCGTCGGCGCGGGCCACGAGCTCGGCCGTGTCGAACTGGGCGGCCGGGATGGTCGCCTCGCTGGTCACGTCGCGGGGCGGGTCACCGAGGTCCTCGCCGAGGGCGGTGTAGACCACCCGGCGTACCTCGTCGAGGTCAAGAGTCACGGCATCTCCTCGAAGATCTGGGTCAGCGCGCCCGTGGCGGACAGGCCGTTCAGCAGGTGGCCGCGCCACTCGTCCTCGGCCACCGGGTAATCCTCCCGCCAGTGGCAGCCGCGGGTCTCACGGCGGGTGCTCGCGGCGGCCACCAGCGCGCTCGCGACGGTCAGCAGGTTCGCCGCCTCCCAGGCCGCGTTGTGCGGGGTGGTGCGCCGCTCGGCCAGCCGGGTGAGCTCCTTGGCGGTGCCGGCGAGCGAATCGGCCGAGCGCAGCACGCCCGCACCCCGGGTCATGGCCCGCTGGAGCTCGGCCCGGATCGCCGGATCGGCCACCCACGCCGGTCCCTGGTCGTTCACCAGCGGCTCGGCCTGCGGCGGCAGGTCACGGGCGATGTCGTCGGCGATCCGCTTCGCGAAGACCAGGCCCTCGAGCAGGGAGTTGCTGGCCAGCCGGTTGGCGCCGTGCACCCCCGTGCAGGCGACCTCGCCACACGCGTACAGGCCGGGAATGGTCGTGCGGCCGTGCAGGTCGGTGCGGACGCCGCCGGACGCGTAGTGGGCGGCCGGCGCGACCGGGATCAGCTCGGTGGCCGGGTCGACGCCGGCGGCCCGGGTCGAGGCCACGATCGTCGGGAACCGGTGCTCGAGGAACTCCTTGCCCAGGTGCCGGGCGTCCAGGTAGACGTGGTCGGCGCCGGTCGCCAGCAGCACCCGGTGGATGCCCTTGGCCACGACGTCGCGCGGCGCCAGCTCGGCCAGTTCGTGCTGACCGACCATGAACCGCTTGCCCGACTCGTCGACCAGGTGGGCGCCCTCGCCGCGCAACGCCTCGGAGATCAGCGGGCGCTGCACCGAGGTGACCCCGGCGCTCACGAACGAGGTCGGGTGGAACTGCACGAACTCGACGTCGGTCACGGTCGCGCCGGCCCGCAGCGCGAGCGCGACGCCGTCGCCGGTGGACACCGACGGGTTCGTGGTCGAGGAGTAGATCTGGCCCATGCCGCCGGTGGCCAGCACCACGGCCCGGGCCAGGATCGCGCCGACGCCGTCCTCGCTGCCCTCGCCGAGCACGTGCAGGGTGAGCCCGCAGGCCCGGCCGTCGGCGCTGCGCAGCAGGTCGAGCACGAGCGCGTGCTCGACGAGCCGGATCCAGGGGTCGCGGTGCACCGCCTCGTGCAGGGCCCGCTGCACCTCGGCGCCGGTCGCGTCGCCGCCGGCGTGCACGATCCGGTCGGCGCGGTGGCCGCCCTCGCGGGTCAGCATCAGCGAGCCGTCCGGGTGGCGGTCGAACGCGGCGCCGATCCGCATCAGTTCCCGTACGCGCGCCGGGCCCTCCTCGACCAGCACCCGTACCGCCGCCGGGTCGCACAGCCCGACTCCCGCGATCTCGGTGTCGTTGGCGTGCGCGGCCGGGGTGTCGAGCGGGTCGAGCACGGCCGCGATGCCGCCCTGGGCCCACCGGGTCGACCCGTCGTCGATGTTCACCTTGGTGACCACGGTGACGTGCAGGCCCTGCTCGCGCAGATGCAGCGCCGCCGTCAGCCCGGCGACGCCGGAGCCCACGACCAGCACGTCGGTGGTCTCGCTCCAACCCGGCTCGGCGGCCGCGAGCCGTCGCGGCAGCTCCGGAAGATCGACGAGAAGTGACATCTGCTCAGTACACTCCGCCGCGGCGCCGGACGTCACGCGGGGGCGGCATCGAAGTGGTGGCCGTTACTTGTACTGGACGGGCAGGCTCGCGATGCCCTTGCCCTTCAGCGACGACGTGAGCTCGGCGCCGTCCAGCCAGAGGTAGCACCGCACGCCGAAATCCCCGAGCTGCCACACGTCGGCGCTGCCCGGCAGCGAGATCACTCCCGTGCGGTACTGCAGGTCCTGATCGTTGGGCACGCTTGCGAACGTCGCGATCAGCCCGCGGCAGCCATCGTGGAACTTGGCCCAGCCCGCGTCGTCCTTCGGGTAGCTCAGGTCCTTGGCGTACCAGACGCCCACGAACTCGGCGTTGTGCTTGGCCGAGCAGGCCACGCCCGGCATCCCGGCGATCGCGCCCGAGCTGTCCATCGCCACCGAATAGCAGCCGAGCGCGAGGTCGCCCGTGCCGTCCGCGAGCACGTTGCGCAGGCTGCCCACGCGCTGCACGAGCAGCCCGTCGTCCTCGACCGAGCTGAGCTCGAGCGCCTCGCACCGGAACCACCGCGACCCGCCGCTCCAGGCCGCCGTCGTCGGATGCGTGACCCCGATCCAGACGCGCGCGGCCCGCCAGCTGCCCCCGAGGTAACTCGTCGTCTTCTCGTCACACACGTGGTAGGCCGCCTTGGCCCCCGCCGATCCCTCGGCCGGCGGCTCATCGGCGTCGGAGGCCGGCGACTCATAGGTCCCGACGTACACGGTCTCGGTGCGATGCCGCAGGTTGCAGTCCATTTCCTCGTACGTGGACCGCGCACCCACCGTGTTGAAGTTGGCGCTGTGGCAGGCTCCCGCCGCCGGCTCGAACCCGGTGGCCGGCGCCATCGCCGCCCACCCGTTGGTGAGGTCACCATCCACCCCACCCGGCATGCCACACCCAGACGCAAACAGCACCACCCCGAGGATCACCAAGATCCCCCGCCAACCCAGCGCCGCCTTACCCATTGCGCCGAGGATAGGCCGAAATAACGACGTAAAATCCCAAAACCGGTTATTCCGTACGCCGTTGTCCGCCCCGTGTCCCCCAGGCTCGGCGGTTGGGGGTTCGCGCCGATCAGTGCTTCCGCCGTCGCGTGCTCGGGTCTGGCGTCCGTGGTGCTCGCCCGGCCGTGGTGCTCGTCCGGCCGTGGTGCTCGTCCAGCCGTGGCGCTCGTCCAGCCGTGGCGCTCGTCCAGCCGTGGCGCTCGTCCAGCCGTGGCGCTCGTCCAGCCGTGGCGCTCGTCCAGCCGTGGCGCTCGCCCGGCCGTGGTACTCGTCCAGCCGCCGTGTGCCGCTCAGCCGCGGTGCTCGCCCGGACGCCGTCGCCTGTCTGGGGGCCGCCCGCCGTCGTGCCCGCTCAGCCACGTCGCCTTGCCCGGGCAGCCCGCCGTTGTGCCCGCCCGGTCGCCGTCACGCCCGGCCGCCCTCACGCACGCTCACCCGTCACGTGCGCCCGGCCCGCCGTCACACAACGCCCGCCCGTCACGCGCTCCCGGCAGCCGTCATGCCCGCAACCACGCCCGCCCGCAACCACGCCCGCCCGCAACCACGCCCGCCCGCCTCAAGGGGGAGCCCCCGCGGGCCATTGTCCTCGGGAAACGGGCTGATCGGGTCAAGCGCCCCCTCAGCCTGGGGATAACTCGCGTCTGTGGATAACCCCGACCTGCCCCGCTAGATCGTCAGCGCCAGGTCTCCGCGGGTCAGGCCACCGACCATCCCCTCGACCGCCCCAGCCGGGTCACTTCCCAGCTCGATGATCCGATTGTCGGCGTCCACGTGCACGACCCGCGGCTGGTACTCGCGAGCCTCCGCGTCCTCCATCTGCCCGTACGCGATCAGGATCACGAGATCACCCGGGTGCACCAAATGGGCCGCCGCCCCGTTGATGCCGATCACCCCCGTGCCCCGCTCCCCCGGGATCACGTAGGTCTCGAGGCGGGCGCCGTTCGTCACGTCCACGATCGCGACCTGCTCGCCGGGCAGCAGGTCGGCCGCCTCCAGCAGGTCGAGGTCCACCGTCACCGAGCCCACGTAGTGCAGGTCCGCCTGGGTCACGGTGGCCCGGTGGATCTTGGACTTCAGCATGGTGCGGAGCATCAGCGGCCCTTCATGTCGAGCGGCACGTTGTCGATGAGGCGGGTGTTGCCGACCCGGGCGGCGACGAGCAGGCGAGCGGGCCCGACGGACGGCGCCGGGCCGAGATCGGGGCCGGTCAGGGCGAGATAATCCACCCGTACGCCCGGTTCGTCGTCCAAGATCTTGGTGGCGGCCGCGAGCGGATCGGGACAAGAAGCGCCCTCGTGCAGCGCGCGCGAGAGGGCCAGCGCGGATCGCCGTTCCAGGGGCGACAAAAAGCGGTTGCGGCTCGACATGGCCAGGCCGTCCGGCTCGCGCACGGTCGGCACCCCGGCGATCTCGGCGTCCAGCTCGAGGTCGCGGGCCATCCGGCGGATCAGCGTCAGCTGCTGGAAGTCCTTCTCGCCGAAGAACGCCACGTCGGCCCGGGTCAGCTGGAGCAGCTTCTCGACGACGGTGAGCATGCCGGCGAAGTGCCCGGGACGGCTCGCGCCCTCGAGGATCTCGCCGAGCGGGCCGGCGTTCATCGTGATCGACGGGGCGCCGCCCGGGTACATCTCGTCGCGGCTCGGGGCGAAGACGACGCTGACGCCCTCGGCCCGGCACGCCTCGAGGTCGGCCTCCAGCGTGCGCGGGTACTTGTCGAAGTCCTCGTTCGGCCCGAACTGCAACGGGTTCACGAAGATGGTGACCAGCACGAACGCCGAGCGCTCGCGGGCCGCTCGCATCAGCGCGCGGTGCCCGTCGTGCAGGGCGCCCATGGTCATCACGACGGCGATCTTGTCGGGGGCATCGGCGACGGCGGCCGCGAGCTCGGCCCGGGTGTGGATCAAACGGGTCACAGCGCACTGCCCAGGGCGGCGAGGGAAAGAGCGTCCATCAGCGGTACGGCGTCCTGCGGGCGCAGGCGGCCGGAGGCGATGGCGCGGTCGGCGGTGCGGCGAGCCAGGGCCAGGTACGCGGACACCGACTCGGCCGGAATGCGATCAAGATGCTTGAGTACGGTGCCCGCGTCGCCCCGGGAGACGGGACCGGTCAGCGCCGCATCGCCGAGCCGCAGCGCGTTGTCGAGCGCGGCCCGCAGCAGCGGCGCGAGCACCCGGGCGGGGTCCTCGACGCCGGCCGTACGCAGCAGGTCGGCGGCCTCGTTGACCAGCGTGACCAGGTGGTTCGCCCCGTGCGCGAGCGCCGCGTGGTAGAGCGGGCGGGCGTCCTCGGCCACCCACTCGGGCACGCCGCCGAGGTCGGCCACGAGCCGGGTGGCGAAGGCGCGGTCGGGCGTGGTGACGCCCCAGGCGATGCCCGGCAGCCGGTCGAGGTCGGAGTCGGCGCCCGTGAAGGTCATCGCGGGGTGCAGGGCCATGCCGTTCACATCGCCCAGAACGGCCAGTCCGTGAGCGCCCGAGGTGTGCGCCACGATCTGGCCCGGCCGCAGCGCGCCGGTCGCGGACAGCCCGGCCACGACGGCGGCGAGCGCGTCGTCCGGCACGGACAGCAGCAGCAGGTCGTCGGCGGCCCGGGCGACCTCGTCGGCGGGCAGGATCGCGGCCTCGGGCAGCAGCCGGGCGGCGCGATCACGGGAGGCGGCGGAGACGGCCGCGGCGGCGACCACGCGGTGGCCGGCGGCGTTGAGGGCGGCGCCCAGGACGGCGCCCACCCGGCCGGCGCCGACGACGCCGACGGTCAGGGGGCGCGCTCCGATGCGGGCGCGCGGCACTGCGCTCATAACGGGATCCAGTCCTCGAGAAGGGGTACCGGTCGACGGCAAGTATGCGCACCGTTCACACGCCCGTGACAACCACCTGTGAAGAACAACATCGAGGGTCCGGGGCCTATGGTGTCGGTGTGACGGGGTGGCGCGCCGCGATGACCGCCGGGCTGTACGGGCCGGACGGTTTCTTCACGGGCGGAGCGGGCAGCGCGGGTGGTCCGTCCCAGCATTTCCGGACAAGTGTGCACGCCTCGCCGCTGTTTGCCGGGGCGCTGCTCGAGCTGGTCGAGCGGGTCGACGCCGCCCTCGGGCACCCCGAGGCCTTCGATCTGGTCGACGTCGGCGCGGGCCGGGGCGAGTTGCTCGCGACCCTGCGCGCCCTGCTCCCGGACGACCTCGCCGGCCGGGCCCGGCTGACCGCGGTCGAGGTCGCGCCACGGCCCGACGGTCTCGACCCGACGATCGGCTGGCAGACCGACATCCCGGACGGCATCGTCGGGCTGCTGGTGGCGACCGAGTGGCTCGACAACGTGCCGCTCGACGTGCTCGACCTCGACGACGCCGGCCGCCCGCGCCGGGTGGAGGTCGACCCGGCGACCGGCAAGGAGTCGCTCGGCGGGCCGCCGGACGCCGCCGACCTGTTCTGGCTGGGCCGATGGTGGCCGGCGGGCGGGCGCGTGGAGGTGGGCTGGCCACGGGACGCGGCCTGGGCCGAGGCGGTCGGGCACGTGCGGCGGGGCTGCGCGCTCGCGGTCGACTACGGCCATCTGCGCGCGGACCGGCCCGTGCTCGGGACGCTCACCGGGTTTCTCGGCGGTCGCCAGGTGCCGCCGGTGCCGGACGGCAGCCGCGACGTGACGGCCCATGTGGCGATCGATGCGGTGGCGGCCGCGGCCGGAACACCGTACGAGCTGATCCGCCAGCGGGTGGCACTCAAAGCGCTCGGGGTCGACGGCGCGCGACCACCGCTTGATCTTGCCCATCGCGATCCGGCGGGTTACCTGCGCGCGCTCTCCGCGGCCGGCGCCGCCGCCGAGCTGATCGAGCCCGGCGGACTCGGCGCGCACTGGTGGCTGCTGCACACGGTCGGGATCGAGAGACGTGGGAGCATGCTTCTGTGACCAACCCGCTGCGCGAGATGACCGTAGGGACCGGCGCGGGTATCGAGACCGCGGACATGGTGCTGAACATCGGTCCCCAGCACCCGTCCACGCACGGCGTGCTGCGGCTCAAGCTCACCTTGGACGGCGAGCGGGTGGTGGCCTGCGAGCCGATCATCGGGTACATGCACCGCGGCGCCGAGAAGCTGTTCGAGGTGCGCGACTACCGGCAGATCATCATGCTGGCCAACCGGCACGACTGGCTGTCCGCGTTCGCCAACGAGCTGGGCGTCGCGCTGGCCGTCGAGCGCCTGATGGGCATCGAGGTTCCGGAGCGCGCGGTCTGGCTGCGTACGGCGATGGCCGAGCTCAACCGCGTGCTGAACCACCTGATGTTCCTCGGCTCCTACCCCCTGGAGATCGGCGCGATCACGCCGATGTTCTACGCGTTCCGTGAGCGCGAGACGTTGCAGGCGGTGATGGAGGAGGCCACCGGCGGCCGGATGCACTACATGTTCAACCGGGTCGGCGGCATCAAGGAGGAGGTGCCGGCGGGCTGGACACGGCGGGCGCGGGAGGCGATCGCGCTGGTCCGCAAGCGGCTGCCGGACCTCGACCGGGTCATCCGCCACAACGACATCTTCCTGGCGCGCACGGTGGGCGTGGGGGTGCTGACGGCCGCGCAGGCGGCCGCTTACGGTGCCTCCGGCCCGGTGGCGCGGGCGAGCGGTCTCGACTTCGACCTGCGGCGGGACGAGCCCTATCTGGCGTACGACCAATTGACCGTGCCCGTGGTGACCAAGCAGGCCGGCGATTGCCACTCGAGGTTCGAGGTGCTGCTCGACCAGGCGTACGTGTCCCTGGACCTGGCCTCGGAGTGCCTCGACCGCGTCGACCGGATCTCGGGCCCGGTCAACGTGCGCCTGCCCAAGGTGGTGAAGGCGCCCGAGGGCCACACGTACGCGTGGACCGAGAACCCGCTCGGGATCAACGGCTACTACCTGGTCTCCCACGGCGAGAAGACGCCCTGGCGCCTGAAAATGCGCACGGCGTCGTACGCGAACGTCCAGGCCCTGGCGACGCTGATTCCCGGCTGCCTGGTCCCCGACCTGATCGCCATCCTGGGTTCGATGTTCTTCGTGGTCGGCGACATCGACAAGTAGCCGCTCAGCGGCGGCGCCCGTGCCCCTGCACGTAACGCTCGTCCTGCTCGGGCACGGCGTCCCACCCTGGGTACGACGCGAAGTCCTCGAGCGTGCCGACGTTGGTGTCGTTGGCCGAGGGCCGGTGGCGGCGGGCCTTGTAGGCGGGGTCGCCACCCTGCTGCGTGCCGTCGTAGCCGCCGGTCAGCCCGTAGCCGGCGTCGGCCTCATAGCCCCCGTCGTCTCCGTAGCCCGCGTCGGCCCCGTAACCCGCGTCGGCCCCGTAGCCGGCCTGGTCGCCATAGCCCGCACCGTAGCCCTCGTTGCCGGCCGCGCCGCCGTAGGAGCCGCCGCCGTGGCCGTACTCGCCGGAGCCGTAGTCGTCGTGGCCGTAGTCGCCGCCGTAGCCGTTCACCTGGGCCGAGCCGTAGGTGCCGCCACCCTGCGCGGGCGGCATGTCGGCGTACCCGCTGCTGGCCCCGAAGTCGTCATCGATCGACTCCCCGCGGCCATATGCCATGCCCGGCCGGACGGCGGCCGACGCGCGAGGAGGCGCCGACTGCGGCGGAACCGAGGACGAGCCGCGCTGACGAGGGATGGCGGCCGACGCGGCGGCGGCCACGGGCCGGCCACCGGAGTTGAGGCCCGGCTCGCGCCCGGGAACGGATGCCATCCCGGCGCCGCCCGGCACCGACGCCCGACCGGGACCGCCCGGCACGGAAGCCCGGCCCGGACCGCCCGGCACGGATGCCCGGCCGGGACCGCCCGGCGCGGGCGCCATGCCGGAATCATCAGGACCAGCGCCAAAGCCGGCGTCCGGGCCGAAGCCCTCGGGCCCGCCGGCGTCGAAGCCGTCGACGTCCGGGCCGGGACCGCCGAAGCCGCCGGGAGCGATCGGCCGGACCGCGGCCGAAGCTGCCGCGGGAGCCGGGACCGCCGCCCGGCCACCGCTGGCGAAGCCGTCCATCGCCGGGCCATCGTGGAAGAAGTCGGAATTGTCGGGCCGGGCGGAACCGAAGCCCGTGGGACCGGGCGCGGCGGAACCGAAGCCCGCGGGACCGGGCGCGGCGGAACCGAAGCCGGCGGAACCGGCCGCGGCGCCCGGGCCGAAGCCGGCCGGGCCACGGGTGGCGGGAACGGCGGCGGCGAACTCGGCTCGCAAGTCGGCCCGCAGCGCTTGGATCTCCTCGGCAATGCGGTCTTCCACGTGCATGCGCTGAAGCACCGGGTCGGCCCGGATCAGCACCGAGGCGCCGACCAGGACGACACTCACCGCTATCAGCAGCACCGCGAAGCGCACCGAGTTGGAGCTTTGACCGAGCAGCACGATCGCCGCGGCCAGCGGGGCGAGCAGGACGCCCGCCCAGATCAGGCCGCGGAGCAGTCGCGAGCTGTGCTCAGTCTCGTGGTCCCTCTCCGGCATGGGCGCTGATGCTACCGAGAGTGCGCCACGGCGCAAACGGGTGAGCGCCGAGCTTCGATTACGCGAAACCCGGCGCCCCACCGAAACGGTCAGCCGGCGGCCAGTGCGCCGTCCGAGCTGAAGACCAGACCCACGCTGGCCGTGCCCTGCTTGAGGGCGGTCTTGGTGAGCGGGCCGCCCGCGTCCAGGGTGGCGAACTTGCCGGCCTGGAACTGGTAGGTGTCGACCAGGCCCTGCTGGCACTTCGGCCGCTGCGGGCACTCGGCCGGACCGCCGAGCACGGTGGCCGCGCCGGAGCACTTGGCCGCCAGGTCGGAGAGCGTCTTCACGCCGTACTTGTCGGAGAACGCCGTGGTGACCGCGAACGCGTTCTGGTCCTGCGCCTGCGACGCCTGACCGAAGACCAGGCCGACCTTGTCGCCCAGGGCCTTCAGGTTGGTCACCGTGGTGTTCAGGTCGGACGAGGACGGGTCCTTGCCGCTCTTGTCGACCTTGCCCTGCAGGAACGTGGCCAGGGTCGCCGCGTACTCGGGGACGACGTCGATGTCGCCCTTCTCCAGCGCGGGCTCGTACAGCTCACGGTTGCCGATCTGCTGCACCTTGACCTTGAAGCCGGCCGCGGTGAGGACCTGGCCGTAGATCTCGCCCAGCGTCGCGCTCTCGCTGAAGTTCGCCGCGCCGACCGTGACGTCGCCGGAGCCCTTGTCGAGGCCCGTGCCGAGGTTGTTGGTCGTGATGAACTCGGTCGCCGCCGCCTTGGACGACTTGCGGTCGATGTCGACCGCCTTGTTCAGCGCGATCAGCTTGGTGGTGTCGAGCGCCCCGGAAACCTTGTCCAGCGCGGCGATCAACTGCGGCGAGGACGCCTTCTTGTTGATCGCGGGGATCACGTTGTCGGTGTTCTGCAAGTTTTTGTCGTCGGTGAGCACCACCAGGTCGTTGCCGGCGACCGGGGCGCACCCCGCGCCCGCCGCCGACGAGGGTGGCGCCTCCGTGCCGGAGGAGCCGGCGTTTCCACAGCCGGCGAGAGAGACGACGGCCGCCGTGGTCGTGGCGGCCATCAGGAGCAGGTGTCGACGCATACTGCCGCCTTCTGTGTCCCGGCGTGACGTGTTGCCATGCCGCGTGTCCGACGGGCAGCCGAAGTGCGTGCCCGTTTGTATGCCCTGCAAGGTCTACCCGCTGGGTATGACAACTTCCCGGAAAGATGCTGGTCCGTTACCCGGCCGTGGCGGGGCGGGCGGCCCGGCGGCGGCGAACGGAACGCAGCGGACGGGGCGTGACCAGGCGTTCTATGCCGGCGAATAGCGCTTCGACCAGGAGTGCGAGGAGCACCACAGCGATGCCGCCGGCCACGATCTGGTTGCCGCCGACGTTGATGCCGAGCCCGAACCCGGCGGTGATGATCTGGCCGAGGCCGCCGCCGTTGACGAACGTCGCGAGCGTGGCGGTGGCGACCACCTGCACCGCGGCGGTCCGCAGGCCGGAGGCGATGTACGGCACCGCGAGCGGCAGCTCGACCCGGCGCAGCAACTGGCCGCCGGACAGGCCCATCCCGATCGCGGCGTCCTTGGTCTCGGGGTCGACCGAGCGCAGCCCGGTGTACGCGTTCGCGAGCAGCGGCGGCACGGCGAAGACGGCGAGCGCGATGATCACCGGCAGCTTGCCGAAGCCGAGCGGGGTGAGCGGCAGGATCGTGAGCAGCGCCAGCGTGGGCAGCGCCCGGGTGAGATTCGACACCGTGATCACGGCGCCGCCGCCCCGGCCGCGGTGCCCGAGCCAGATGCCCAGCGGCAGGCCGATCAGGCAGCCGAGCAGCACCGCCCAGAACGTGATCACCAGGTGCTCCTCGAGCCGGTCGAACAGCCCGCCCGGGTTGGTCCAGTTCAGCGGGTCGTTGAGCCAGATCAGGCCGTCCCGGAAGTAGCTCATGCGGCGCGCCTCCGGCTCCACGGGGTGAGCAGCCGGCCGAGACCGACGAGAGCCAGGTCGAAGATCAGCGCCAGGGCGACGCAGAGCACCGTACCGGTGAGAATCTCCGCCTTGTAGAAGTTGTTCCAGAAGCCGCCCATGATCAGATCACCGAGGCCGCCCTGCCCGATGATCGCGCCGATCGTGACGAGGGCCACCGTCGAGACCGTCGCCAGCCGCAGCCCGGTCACGATGCCGGGCATCGCCAGCGGCAGCTCGACGTGCCAGAGGCGCCCGAACCGGCCGTAACCCATGCCCGATGCCGCGTCCCGAACCTCGGCCGGAACCTGAGTGAGACCGGTCAGAGCGTTACGAATCAGGAGCAGCAGGGCGTAGAGCACGAGTGCGATCAATACCGTCACCCGGTTGGTCGCGCCCAGCAGCGGGGCCAGCAGCGCGAGCAGCGCGAGCGACGGAATCGTGTAGAGCACGCCGGAGAGTGCGAGAATCGGGCCGGTCAACGGTCTGATCCAGTACGCGATGACGGCGAGCGGCACGGCGACCAGCAGCGCGATCACCACGGTCTCGAGGGTGATCCCGATGTGAAAGCCGAGCTTGGTCATGATGGTGCCGGCGTTGTCCTGCACGTACTGCCAGGAGAACCACGGATTTCCCGGCCCGTCACCGGCGGGCGCGGCAAGCGGCGGGGGCGCCGGCGCCCACGACAGGAAGGACATACGTGGACGCTACCGCGATCAACGGCTCCGGGCCCGCCCGGAGCGCTGCGTCGATCACGCTGGAGGACATCGGCAAGACCTACCCCGACGGCACGGTCGCGGTCGGCGACTTCAGCCTCGAGGTGAGCGCCGGCGACCTGGCCGTATTGATCGGGCCGTCGGGCTGCGGCAAGTCCACGATCCTCCGGATGATCAACCGGTTGATCGAGCCGACGCAGGGCCGGATCCTCATCGACGGGCAGAACATCCTCGACCGCAACCCGGTCGAGCTGCGCCGGCACATCGGGTACGTGATCCAGAACGTCGGGCTCTTCCCGCACCAGAACATCCGCACCAACGTCGGCACCGTCCCGCGCCTGCTCGGCTGGACCAAGGCGAAGATCAACGCACGCGCCGACGAGCTGCTCGACCTGGTCGGCCTCGACCCGGCCCGGTACGCGAAGCGCTACCCGCACGAGCTCTCCGGCGGTCAGCGGCAGCGCGTCGGCGTGGCCCGGGCGCTCGCCGCCGACCCGCTGGTGCTGCTCATGGACGAGCCGTTCTCGGCGGTCGACCCGATCGCCCGCGGGCGCCTCCAGGAGGAGTTCCTCCGGCTTCAGGCGACCGTGCGCAAGACGATCGTGCTGGTCACCCACGACATCGACGAGGCGGTCCGGCTGGGCGACAAGATCGCGGTGCTGGCCGAGGGCGGCCGGCTTCTCCAGTACGCGGCCCCGGCCGAGCTGCTGCGCCGACCGGACTCGACCGCGGTCAGCGACTTCGTGGGCGCCGACCGCGGGATCCGCCGGCTGGCCGTGACCCCGCTCGCGCAGGCGATGCAGACGCTGGAGCCGGGCGCGGCGATCGACGGACGGCCCACGGTGGCGACCGGCGGCACGCTCTACGACGCCCTGGCGGCCATGCTCGCCGCCGACGCGACCGAGGTGGTGGTCATGGACGGCGATCGCCCGGCCGGCCTCGTCAGCAGGACGGCGATCTTCGACGTACCGGCGCCGGAAGCCGAAGCGACGCGATGAGTGGAGTGGGGGCCGGGTCGCGCTGACCCGGCCCCTTACCGCTTCTCAGCTTCTACCTCGGCGTCCGCCGAGGGTGGCGAGGCCGATGATCCAGCCGACGAAGAAGCCGTACGTGACGCCGACGCCGGTCAGCTTGAACGCGTTCAGCAGCGACGGGTTGGTGAAGAACAGGCCGGTCACCAGCGCGGCGAGGGCGGCCGCGAAGATGTACGCCGACCAGCCCGCGAAGAACTGGCTGAGCGTGCCCCGGGCCCGGGCCAGCTGGTTGCCGGGCAGCATGTACAGGAACATCGCGGTGAAGATGACCAGCAGGATCGCCTTGAGGTCGCCGACGAGGACGTCCCGCAGCGAGTCGTTGGAGTTGAACGTCCAGTGCGGCCAGGCGAGCAGGCGCAAGAACCAGCCGCCGGCCGAGTTCTCGTCGGCGTTCTTGAACACCCAGTTGAAGTACCACGGGCTGCCGAAGACGAGGACCAGTATGAGTGCGGCGAGCGTGCCCGCACCGGGCGCAGACTTGTAACGATTGCCGAGAGCCATGCGCCGCTAATTCCCAACGCGAGACTCTTTTCAAACGACGGTGGTAAATGCCTGATTTACCGGTTACTGGTGCTTTTGCAGGTAATCGATGAAGGCAGCTCGCAGCAACGGCTCCTGCTCGCCGTACCCGTGCTCCTCGTATCCGCCGCGGCCGCGCAGCTCGCGCCAGAGCGCCACCGCCTCGTCGATGGTGGGACCGATCGAGTTGGGCGCGCCGTCGAGCTCCGCCGCATCGTCCGAGTCGGGCAGGTGCTTGAACACCGACCAGATGAACTTGATGTCGTGGTGCTTGCGGGCCACCGTGAAGGCGCGCTCGCGCAGCTCCTCGGTCGGCAGCGCGTCCAGCTCGGCGAAGCTCGGAGAGGTCATGACGGCAAGCATAGGGTGACCGCGCGGGTCACTTGGCGGATCCCCAGGGGCCGTCGTCCCAGCGGTCGGGGCGGCCGGTCGAGGTCGCCGGGGTCCAGCTCTCCAGATCGGGCGTCCAGTTCGTGGCGGTGCTGGTGGTGGGGGCCGCGTTCCAGTCCTCGCCGGCCGGCGGGAGCGGCCGCCCGTACGTCTCGACCAGCCGGGTCACGATGAGGCCGCCACCGAAGACGCAGGCCGCGACGGCGAACAGCGCGATGTCGAAACCCTTCCGCGCCTGCCAGTCGAGGAACAGGGTGAGTGCGGCGACGGCGAAGAGCGTTCCGAAGATTCCACCCCGGCGTCCGTACGCGCTGGTGCCCGCCAACATGGCCAGACCGAGCGCGATTCCGGACCATTCGAGGCCGGTGCCGGGCGGGATCGGACCGGCCGACTGCGCCGACATGAGGATGCCGGCCGCGACCGCGAAGACCGAGGACAGCAGCAGGGACAGGATCACCGGCAGCGCGACGACGCCGCCGCGGCGCCGGGCCGGGTCGCCGGACGGGCGCATCCCGCCCAGCCAGCGGCGCACCGGCGTCACCGTGCCCAGCGCGCCGCCGAGCACGGCCAGCAGCGCGAACCCGCCGAAGAGGAAGAACGCCTGGTCGGTGGGGTCGTACTGGCCCTGCACGACGACCGGCGCGTTGCGCAGCTGGTCGTAGACGATCACGCCGAACCCGGCGGCGAGGGTGGCGGCCCAGCCCGGCACGTGCAGCACGAGGACGAGCAGGCCGACCGCGACCGCGCCGGCGGCCGCGATGATCAGCGCCGGGACGGCCGCCTTGACCAGGCCCTGGTCGCCCTGCTCGGCGTAGTTCAGGGCGGCGGCCAGCGCGATCGGGCCGAGCGCGAGGTTGGGCACGCCGGCCCGCAGGGTCAGGCCGGCGCCGAGCGTGAGCAGGCCGAGGACGGCGCCGTTGACGAGCAGGTTGTCGAGGGCGGGACGTTTCAGGCTGGTCGGGTCGAGGCGCCAGAGCAGGAAGCCGAACGCGGCGGCGGCCAGCAGGAGCACGACCTCCCAGCCGAGGTGGATGCCGAGGCGGTCACGGCCGTCGTCGTCGGCGCGCAGCAGGTCGGGCGAGGTGGTGACGGCCGCCGCCTCCTCCTCGGCGCGGCGGCGCTGCTCGGCCGCGGCCAGCGTATTGGCCCGGTAGGCGGCCGGATCGGTCGGCTGGTCGTCAGTCCGACGGAAGGTCGTCTCGTCGTACGCCATCGTCGCCTCCTCGTGTGCGTCTCCGTGCGGTCGAGACGCACGCCGAAAACCGCCGGGTGATTACACCCCGCGTCCAGAGCATACGGAAACGAGTCAGGCTCAGTTCAAGGCCGAATTCGTGCCGGATCAGCGACGGCGAGTAGCGCCCTCAGCGACGGCCGGTGGGGTGGTCCGAGTCGTCCTCGTCCTTGGCGTCCGGCTTCTCCGGAATGCGGCAGGCCCGCTCGAGCCAGAGCGCGCCGCCGACCAGGGCCAGGGCCGAGACCAGGCCGGCGGCCGCGGTGGGCAGGTCGTCGTGGGCGGCCTGGGTGGGCTCCATCGCGAGCCAGGCCGTGAGACCGGCCGAGAACCCCGCCGAGATGGCCCCGACCAGGGACGACGCCTTGGCCAGCGCGACGTAGCGGGCCACCGCGAGCGGGTCGACCGGGAGCGTGCCGGGCTTGCGCTGGATGCGGGCGCTGGTGTTCTGCGCGAGCAGGCCCTCGGCGATCGCCAGCACGACCAGCACGATCACCGGGGACCACGGCAGGTCGGGCAGGGAGGAGTAGGAGAAGCTCAGGAGCAGCCAGCCCAGGGCGGCGGCGGCCAGACCGGCGACGATCAGGACCGAGATGCTGGTCGGCCGCATCGACGGGTCCGACTTGGGCGCCTGCGGGTTGCTGCTCACGACCTCGACTCTAACGGCAGATCGGGACGCGGGGTCATCCCGGCGAGGTCGTCGGCGAGGGCGGGATCGTTCAGCAGGTCGGTCAGCCACCCATGGCCGGACAGTTGCCCGTACGGCTGGATGTCGATCCACGGGCGCAACACGAACGCCCGCTGGTGGGCACGCGGGTGGGGCAGGGTCAGCTCCGGGTCGTCGCTGAGCACCGGCCGGTCGTCGGCGTCCCAGACCGCGATCACGTCGACGTCCAGCGTGCGGGGGCCGAACCGGCGCTCGGGGTCGCGCACCCGGCCCGCCGCCGCCTCGCACGCGCGCGCCCGGTCGAGCCAGTCGCGCGGCGCCGCCCCGGCGTCGACGGCCAGCACCACCGCGTTGAGATAGGACGGCTGGTCGGGGTCGCCCCAGGGCGGGGTCTCGTAGACGCCGGAGACCACCGCCACGCTGTCGCCGAGCGTGCGGACCGCCTGCCGGAGGTGCTGGTAGCGGTCGCCGAGGTTGCTGCCGATCGACAGCACGGCCCTGGTCACGGCCGGCTCCGGCGCAGCGTGACGGCCACGTCCGCGAAGTCGTGCGGGATCGGGGCCTGCGGCTTGTGGACGGTGACCTCGGCGGCGGCCACCCGCTCGTCGGCCAGGCAGACCGCGAGCAGCCGGTCGGCGAGTGTCTCGATCAGATTGACCGGCTCCCCGGTGACCACCGCGACCAGCCGCTCGGCCAGCTCGCCGTAGTGGACGGTGTCCTGGACGTCGTCGCTGGCCGCGGCGCCGGTCAGGTCGAGCTCGAGCACGACGTCGACGACGAAGTCCTGCCCCTGCTCGCGCTCGAAGTCGTAGACGCCGTGGTTCCCGCGAGCCCGCAGCCCGCTCAGCATGATCCGCCCGCTCATCTCCGCCACCTCTCAGACGACCTTCTCAGGCGCGAGGCGCGGTGACCCGGAGGCGCGCCAGACGGCCAGGGCGTCGGCGGTTCCCCGTACGTCGTGGACCCGCACGCCCCACGCGCCGGCGGCCACCGCCAGGACCGACGTCGCCAGCGTGGCGGCCTCGCGCTCGCCGACCGGGCGCGGGTGGCCCTCGGCGTCGGCGAGCAGGCGTCCCAGGTAGGTCTTGCGGCTCGCCCCGAACAGGACCGGGAAGCCGAGGTCGACGACGACGTCGAGGCGTCGGGTCAGCAGCCAGTTGTGCTCGGCGTTCTTGGCGAAGCCGAGCCCCGGGTCGAGAATGATCTGTCGCGGGTCGACGCCCGCGCCGACCGCCGCGTCCACCCGGTCCAGCAGCTCGGCCCGCACCTCGGCCACCACGTCCTGGTAGACGGCCAGCTGGTTCATGTCGCGCGAATGGCCGCGCCAGTGCATCAAGATCCACGGGCAGCCGGCGTCGCGGGCCACGGTGGCCATCGCCGGGTCGGCCAGGCCGCCCGAGACGTCGTTGATCGCGGTGGCGCCCGCCGCCAGCGCCGCGGCGGCCACCGCGGCCCGGGTGGTGTCGATGCTCATCGGCACCCCGGCCGCGGCCAGGGCCTCGATCACCGGGACCACCCGGGCGATCTCGGTGGCGCCGTCGACCCGCGGGGCGCCGGGCCGGGTCGACTCGCCCCCGATGTCCACGATGTCCGCGCCGGCCCGATGGAGGGCCATGCCATGTTCGACGGCGGCAGCCACGTCCGTGTACCGGCCGCCGTCCGAGAAGGAGTCGGGGGTGACGTTGACGATCCCCATCACGACCGGGTGATCTCGACGGATTGCTTGTACGCCCGTGAGCTGCGCGTCTCTCGGCTGACTCGTCACGGAACGAGGGTAGGACGGGCGGGTTGTGGCACGTATGTACGATGGTTGGTAACTCATCTTCATTCACGCCTTTACGTTGCGTAACGTTTCAGGCGCTTGTAGGCAGGAAGTACGCGCCGTACTCTTCGGATCTGGGCATCATGAAGGAACCGAAGAGAGCAGACGAGCATGGCAGTGCCCGAACGGCTCACTCGACGCGGTGAGCTGGAAGTAGCACGATATGGGCGTCGCCGTGTGGCTACACAACTGCAGCGTGTCCGAATCCCCCTAACCGGACACGGGGAGGTTTATCAATGATCGCCACCGAGCTCGCCACGCAAGTGGTGACGGCGCTCCACCAGGGAACGCTGGCGGCAGCCGATCCCAAGGGCATCGACACACAAGGCATCGTCAAGTTCTTCGCCAGCAACATCGCGCCGATCCTGCTCGCGGTGCTCGGCGTGATCTTCATCGGACGAGCCAGCCGCGGCGAGATCTCCAAGGTGCTCACCAGCTCGGCCATCGCCATCGTCGGCCTGGCCTTCATCGCCGGTGCGGCGACACTCTTCTTCGTCGGCGACTACATCATCAACCTGATCTTCAACTGAGATGCGGCTTCGTACCGACGACGACATCTACCGGGCGCGCTTGGTCTATCTGGGTCCGCCCGGGTACACGCTGCCCATGCACCTCCCGTACGCGCAGTACGGCATGTTCGTCATCCTGGTTCCGCTGTTCATGGTGCTGCACTACCTGCTGACGTTCAGGTTCGACCCGTTCCCGGCGTGGGAGATCGCGCTCGCGATGGTCTCCACGTCGTACGTGTTCCGGCATGTCGATCCCGACCGGCCGGCCCGGGTCGTCATCCGCACCGCTCTCACCGACTGGCGCCGCACGCGGGAGCCCGCCGTGGAGCAACGCGATCCGAGACTCGTCGCCACTCGCATCCGGGTTCGGGAGGAGCTGGTATGACCAGTTTTGCCGTACGCTCCCTCGGGGTTGGCGCATGACCGGATCCCTACCGCACGGGCATCCCCGCGCGGATGCAGACACGCCGGGCAGGCAGAGTAACCCTATGCATTCGGACCGCTACTCCTCGTCCGATGCGGCCGACGTCAATGCCGACGAGTTCGTCGCCGCCCCCGGCCACGGCGCCGTCGGCGTCTTCCAGGCGCCGCAGCCGGTCCGGCCCCGCAACGGGGCGGTCGACACCACCCTGGACATCGACTCGCCGTTCCTCGACCTGTTCGGCGGCGCGCCGGTGGTCGAGCCGCAGGTCTCGCCCGCGGCGCCGGAGTCCGATGCGGAGTTCGACTTCGGGTTCGACTTCGACTCCCCCGGCCCGGCGCCGTCCTCGCCGGCCGCTCCCCGGTCCGCGCCGCCCGTCGCCCCCCGCTCCGCGCCGCCCGCGCCGTCTTATGGGCCGCCGGCCGCTCCGCTTTCCGGGCCGCCGGCCGCCACGCCGCCGCCCGCATCGGCCTCCGCGGCCGCACCTCCGCCCGCGCCGGCCTCGGCGCCACCGGCCGACGGTCCGGCCGGCGCCTGGGGCGTGCCGGAGCCGATCTCGCCCTTCAGCCGCGCCCCCGTCGGGCCCAAGGCCGACTTCTACCAGGAGGCCCAGACGCCGGCCCCGGCCGAGTCCTGGCCCGACTTCGACGCCTGGCCGGCCACCCCGCAGGCGGGCATCGCGCCGCCGGCCGCCACTCAGGACGCGGTGGCGACCCCGCCGGCCGCGCTCTGGCAGACCGTCGGCGCGGGCGCCTCGGCCGTGGAGCCGTACGCCCCGCCCGCCCAGGCTGAGCCCGAGACGGCCCTGCCCGTACCGTCGCCGGTCAAACCGCCCGCCAAGCGCAAGGAGAAGTCTCCCGCCCGCAAGAAGGACAAGGAGAACCTCCCGGTCCGGGCGAAGAAGGAAGTCAAGCCCGCGCCGCTGCGCCCGCACAAGCTGAAGTTCAGCGACCGCGACCCGGCCATGGAGCTGGCGATCAGCGAGATCGCCGGGCACCTGACCTTCACCCAGAGCACGGTCACCGCCTGGTACTACCTGCCCGAGGTGCGGTGGGCCTTCCGGCCCGACGCCGAGCGCGAGGCGCTGCTGTCGGCGATCTCCGAGCAGTACGCCGGCCTGGCCGGGTTCCGCCTGCACCTGCGCCGCACCAACCGGCCCTTCCCGGCCGACGAGTGGGCCCGCACGGTCGACTCGTTCACCGCCAAGCCCCTGCCCGACGTGCGCGGCGCGACCTCGTGGTCCGACCACCTCGTCGCGGCGCAGCGGCACCTGCTCTCGGTCAACCACGCCGAGGGCCAGACGTACCTGGGCGTGACGTTCGCCCGGCGGTCGCTCGGCGACACCTTCGCCGAGCGGATCATGCGGGTCTTCGGCCGCGGCACCACCGACGGCGAGCGGCGCAAGCTGGGCCGCACGGTCGAGCAGTTCGACGAGGTGCTCAACGCGTTCGGCATGCGCGGCCGCCGGGTCGCCCCGGCCGAGCTGGAGTGGCTGCTCTACCGCTCGGTGGCGCTGGGCATGGCCCCGCCGACGATGCTGTCGCCGATCACGAACGGACAATGGGAGACCGGCGATCTGCTTGCGCTCACCGAGCAGGTGGAGCGATACCGTACGCCGTACGGGTCGACGGTCAAGCTGGTGAACCGGATGACCGGCGAGGAGCGCCACGTCGCCGTCCTCTCCGTGGGCCGGATGGAGCCGCTGGAGATCCCCGAGAAGCACGAGCCGTGGCTGCACTTCCACGAGCGTCTGCCGTGGCCGATGGAGCTCTCCTCGCGGCTGGACATCCTCGGCTCCGGCAGCTCGTTCAAGAACCTCGAGCACCGGCTCCGGATGATCCGGTCGCAGCAGCTGGACTACGCCGAGCACGGCATCGACGCGCCGCCCGAGCTGGAGCGGCTGGCCAAGCGCGCGCTGGTGATCGGCGACGAGATGACCACCGGGCTGCCGGTGGAGTCGGCCCGGGCCCACGGCTGGCACCGGATCGCGGTCAGCGGCGCCACCCGCGAGGAGTGCCTCGAGCGGGCGCGCCGGCTCATCCAGCTCTACTCGCGCGAGCTGCGCATCTCGCTGCAGCACCCGAAGAACCAGGACCAGCTGGCCCGCGAGTTCATCCCGGGCGAGCCGATCGCGAACACCGGCTACGTCCGGCGCATGCCGGTCAAGCTGCTCGCGGCGGCGCTGCCCCAGGCCGCCTCCACGGTCGGCGACCGGCGGGGTGACCTGATCGGGCGTACGGCGGGAACGTGCCGCCGCCCGGTCTTCCTCGATCTCCATTTCCCGATGGAGGTGCGGGAGCGTTCCGGCCTCGGCGTCTTCGTGGCCGAGCCCGGCGGTGGCAAGTCGACGCTGATGGGCGCGCTGGGCTACCTCAACGCCCGGCGTGGCGTGCAGGTGACCCTGCTCGACCCGTCCGGGCCGCTCGCCCGCCTGGCCCAGATGCCGGAGCTCCGGCCGTACTCCCGCGTCCTGAATCTGACCGGGTCCGAACAAGGCACCCTGGCGCCGTACGCGTTGATCCCGACGCCGGTCCGCTCCGAGTTCCCGACCGGTCCGGGCGGTGACCGGGAGTTCGAGATCTCCGTCTCGAACGCCCGCGCCGAGCGCCGCATGCTGGTGCAGGACATCTGCTCGATGCTGGTCCCGCCCCAGGTCGCCAAGGAGGCCTCGACCGCGACCCTGCTGCGGCACGCCGTCCGGCAGGTGCCGGCCGAGGAGTCGTCCACCCTCGACGACGTGGTCCGCACGCTGCGCGGCCTCGACGACGACGAGGGCAAGGAGCTTGCCAACCTGCTGCTCGACACCGCCGAGATGCCGCTGGCGCTGCTGTTCTTCGGCTCGCCGCCGCAGCACCTGCTCGGCGCCGACGCGGCCCTGACCGTCATCACGATGGCCGGCCTGCGGCTGCCCGACCTGAAGATCGAGCGCGAGTACTGGTCGGCCGAGGAGGCCCTGGCGCTGCCGATGCTGCACACGGCGCACCGGCTCGCGGTCCGGCGCTGCTACGGCGGCTCGATGTCGTCGCGCAAGATGGTCGGCCTCGACGAGGCGCACTTCATGGAGGGCTGGCGGTCCGGCCGCTCGTTCCTGGTGCGGCTCGCCCGAGACTCCCGCAAGTGGAACCTGGCGGCGCTGGTGGCCTCGCAGAACCCGCGGGACATCCTCGGCCTCGACGTGCAGAACCTGGTCTCCACGGTCTTCGTGGGCCGCATCGCCGAGGACCAGGAGATCGCCTCGGAGGCGCTGCGCCTGCTGCGGGTACCCGTCCACGACGGCTACGAGGCGACGCTGGCCTCGCTGTCGCAGGTCGACACGTCCTCGCACAACCGCCTGGGTTTCCGCGAGTTCGTGATGCGCGACGTCGACGGCCGCGTGCAGAAGGTGCGCGTGGACGTGTCCTACGTCGAGGGCCTGCTGGAACACTTGGACACCACGCCGGCCGCGACGAAGGCGCCGCAGACGGCGATCCCGATGTCCGCGTCAGACCTGGAGGCATGACAATGGCACGGCGGGCCTTGGCGCTGGCCATGACGATGTTCGTCACGGTGGTGGCGTCAATCGTTTGGGCCGTGGCCGCGCCGGGAGCCGCAAACGCGGGCGTCGGCGGGGGCGTGCTGAAGGCTCCGAACGGGGCGTGCAACACCGAAGAGTGGCAGCAAGACTTCAAGTCTTGTGTCAGCCGGTTGACCGACGTCAGCGCCAGCCGTGCTCAATGCCTTCTGCCGCCCACTCCAAGCACGCCGGACTCCGGTCTCGCTGGATGGTTCGCGGAGCGTCCCGAGTCGTCGACCAAGCCCGGGCCACAGGGGCTTTACAGCCAATATGGTTACGCCGGCTACAGCTATACGACGTATGACTTGGACAGCGGCTGCGCGTCAACGCTGATAGATCCTGACTACAAATTCGAGACAACCGTCGCCAATGGCGAGTTCATGATCGCGACAGCGATCATCGGCGCGTCCAATGCCCTCCGAGAGCGTGCGTGGGATCCCCAATCGCTTTGGGGATGGGCGGATCCGCTGGTGCAGCAGGCCACCCAGGCGGTATACGAGAAGGTATTCAGCGTCTTCGGCGTCATCACGCTCGCCATCGTCGGTCTCTATCTACTCTGGCGGTCTCGTCAAGCTGACATGGGTGCAGCAACGACAACAGCTGGGTGGGCAATTCTGGTCATGGTCGCGGTTACCGCCATCGCGGCGTGGCCCGTTCGCTCGGCCAATCTCGCGGATCAGAGCCTGATCACCTCGTTGGGCGTTGTCCATGACGCGGTCGGTCCGCGTGCCCTGAACACGCCAAGCGGCAAATGTGACGACCCCACTCCGGGCGCTTGCGACGACAATCGGCCACCCGCGGTTCGGGCCAGCGATACGTCAACCGAAACCATGCTCTATCGCAACTGGTTGCGTGGAATCTTGGGCTCGGCGGATAGCGAGACTGCGAAGAAGTATGGACGGGCGCTTTACGACGCCCGCTCACTGACCTGGGACGAAGCGCAGAAGATTCGCGACAACCCAGAAACGCGCGAAGGAACGCTGAAGGCCAAGAAGGCACAGTGGGAGAAGGTCGCTGAGCAGGTCAAGCAGGAGGATCCCGAGGCCTACGAGTATCTGCAAGGCGTCAACGGGATGGATCGCATCGGCGCCGGCTTCATCGCAGTGCTGGCGTCGATCATGTTCGCCATGTTCGATGTGACCGCGTCGGTGCTGGTGTTGCTCGGCTTCCTGATCTTCCGGTGGGCGGTCATCGCGGCGCCGATTCTTGGCACCGTTGGGCTGTTGCGCCCGGCCAGCGCGGGCATCCGGCGGCTGGGCAACGCGGTCGTTGCCGCCATCTTCAACATCGCCATCTTCGGGACCGGGGCGGCGATCTATCTCTTCGCCGTGGATTTGATCATGAACACGGCAAGCCTGCCCGGCTGGCTGCAGGTCGTGCTCGTCTGGCTCTGCGGCGTCGTCGGCTGGCTGCTGCTACGTCCGTATCGGCGCATCACGCAGCTGGGCGGCAAGGACGGCACGCGGGCGATCGCTTCGGCTGGGCAGTGGCATCGGCGGTTCTTCCGGGACATGCGTGAAGCGGCCAAGCTGGACGTCGCCGAGGGCGGGGGCACGCGCGAGCCGACCATGGGCAAAAACGGTCGGACCGTCTACGCCGATCAGAGCAACCTGCGGCCCGAGGCTCGTCTCGAGGACCCGGCGCACAACGCGTCGAGCCGTGAGCTCGAGCCGGTCAGGACCGGCGGCCGTGAGGTCGTGCCGGCGCAGACGCGTCCCGATGGCAGCGAGTCCGTGCACGACGCCCCGCCGACGACCGGCGATCGGCCGCGGCAGGAGCCGGCCTCGGCGCCGTCCCGAACCCGGCGTGGCGCCGGCTGGACCGAGCCCGACGTGTCCGAGCAGCCGGCCTCGTACGCGATCTATCGACCGGAGACCGGGAACACCACCCGGGAGCCGGCGACGCCTCGGGTGCGCTCCGAGGCTAAGTGATCGGTATGCCTCGGTTTCTCGAACTCGGCCTCAATGGGATCTTCCGCTCGCGCGTCGGCGTCGCCATCGTCATCGTTGCCCTCGTGGCCGCGGTGGTGGGCATCGGCCGGATCTTCGCGGACGGCGGCCATGACTCGCCCACGGTGAGCGTCGCCTCCCCCGCGCCTGCCGTCAGCATCGACCCGAGCGATGACGACAGCGTCATCGACACGGCGGCGCCGCCGAGTCCGTCGACCAGCCCGGGGCGGGCTCAGCCGGAGACGGTGGCCTACGCATTCGCGTCGGCGTGGTCCAACCACAAGGGCATCACGCCGAAGAACTGGCGGGATCGGCTGCTGCCGAACTCCACGAAGAACCTCGCCGACGAGCTCAGCGGCGTGGATCCGGCCGGGGTTCCGGCCGATCGGGTGGTCGGCAAGCCGGCGCTCGTGCCGGTCAGCGCCACCGTGGTGACCGCGGTCGTCACGATGGACTCGGGCAAGCTCACCCTTCGCCTGGTCTCGCCGGACGGGCACTGGCTCGTCGACGGCATCGACTGGGACAACTCATGAGCCTGCCGCGACCACGCAAGGTAGTCCTGCTGGTCGCGCTCGTGGCGACGCTCGCCCTGCTCTGCTGCGGAGGCAGCGTCACCGCCATCCTGCTGGGCGGCCTCAACGACAACGACGCCAAGCTCAACGCTTCGCTCGGCTGCGGCAAAGGCGGCCCGGTCGACCCCGACTCCAAGCTGCCCCGGATCCGGCAGTACGGCGCCGCGCAGATCCGGAACGCCGCGATCATCATCAACGTCGGCTCGGATCTGAAGATGCCTCCCCGGGCCTGGGTCATCGCGGTGGCCACCGCCATGCAGGAGTCCCGGCTCACCAACCTCGGCAACCTCGGCTCGCGGAACGACCACGACTCGCTCGGGCTGTTCCAGCAACGGCCGAGCTCCGGGTGGGGCACGCCGGCGCAGGTCACGGATCCGGTCTACTCGAGCACCAAGTTCTACGAGAAACTCAAGACCATCGCGGGCTGGGAGACCATGCCGCTGACCGAGGCGGCTCAGCGGGTGCAGGTCAGCGCCTATCCCGACGCGTACGCGAAGCATGAGCCGGTAGCTACCCAGATGGTCAATGAGCTCGCGGATGGCGCGGCCGGCGCCGTGGGAAGTTCGATCAGCATGGTGTGCGCGTCGGCCGGGCAGATCGCGGCCTCGGGGTGGACCATTCCGCTCAAGGCCGTGGTCGGCTCCGGCTTCCGGACCGCGGATCGGCCCACGCACCAGGGCGTCGACCTGATCGTCGGGCGGTACACCCCGATCGGGGCGGCGGCCAGCGGCATCGTCTCGAAGGTCAAGTGCGATGAAGACCACAGTGGCCGGCAGACCTGCAACGTCGACGGCTACCCGGGCAAGGGCGGCTGCGGCTGGATGGTGGAGATCCAGCACGCCGGCAACATCATGACCCGGTACTGCCACATGGTGCAGCGGCCGTTCGTGAAGGAGGGCCAGGAGGTCAAGGCCGGCGAGATCATCGGCCGGGTCGGCACCAGCGGCAATTCATCCGGGCCTCACCTGCATTTCGAGGTACACCTGAACAATGACCGGTCGAGCGCCGGCGCGATCGACCCGGTTCCGTTCATGAAGGAGCAGGGCGCCCCGCTGGGAGGTGAGGGATGACCGGAGGATCCATGCCCGACCCGTTCGCCGCGCATCCCGAGTGGGCGCTGGACCCGCCGCGCTCGATCGTGCCCACGCCCGCGAACATGAGCGGCCAGCTGCGTGGCCGTCGGGTTCTGGTCGGCTTGCCGGGGCACGGCTGGCGTGCCGATCTGCGCGCCGACGAGAAGGTCGTGCAAGGTAGCCGTACCTATGTGCCGGTCATGGTCGAGTCCGAGTGGTATCGGGCCGAGGCCGAGCAGACCGAGGTCTTCGCGCCGCTTGTGCCGATCGAGCGGGTCTGGGTGGAAGAGTTCGGGATCGCGGGGTCGCTGTCGGCCGATCGCGGGAACGCGCCGCGGCTGGTGTCGCTCGACGAACCGCCTCGCCGGGAACCGACCGCCGCGCTTGACGCCGGCGCCATCACGGGGCGGCGGGTGGTGCGGATGCTGGAGGACGGCGGCGAGCGGCGGAACCTGCGAGCGGTGACGGAGCTGCACACCAACGATGTCGGGGATGTCTGCGCCCGCGTGGCTGGGGAACTCGACTGGTATCGGTGGGCGTGGAGCGGGAAGGCTCCGAAGACTCTGGAAGTGCCCGCTCACCTGCTGTGGGTCGAGTAACTCACGACAGCTTCGTAGCGCTACAGGCTCGCCAACCGTCCTCGTCGACCACACCGAATCTCCATGACTCGGTCCGTCGGCTTACAGTGTTTCCCTCCGACGAACCTGCGATGGTGAGGTCGGCGCTGACGTTCTTGTCGGACTTGTCGACGTCAGTCACGGTCAAGGTACTCCAGGTCGCATTGACCTTTACATCGAAGTTCTTCTCACGATTGATCATTTCGACGCGAAGACCCGAGAGCGCCGCAAAGTCGCCGCCGGACTTGCACGTGAACAGCGAGGCTTCCTTGTCGTCCCGGTCAACGAGGTAGGCCCGCAGGAAGCTGTCCACGACCGCGTCCGGGGCGGTTCGCTTGATCTCGGTGGCCTGGTCGTAGATCAGGAACACGACGCCGGCGCCGCCTAGGCAGAGGATTGCCAGGACGCCTCCGAGGATTGCCAGGATCAGGCGGGGGCGGTTCGCGCGGCGTTTGGGGCTCGTTGACACGGGCACCGCGGGGGGCGGGGCTCCTCCGGTCACGGGCTCTCGCGGCTGCACACATACGACAGTAATGCCTCCCGGCACCCAGACCCGCCCACACCACCCACGATCGTGAATGCGCGCCGCGCAAGGTGGTCGGGCCCGGGAACGCGATGTGCGCCCCGGTCTGGGATAAGTTTTATCCGCACACAGGAGGTGAGGGCGGTGGCGGATTCGGGTTTGCGGGTCCAGCAGGCTGCTGCCCTGCATCGGCAGGCCGTCGCCGCGGTCGAGGCGGCCGAGGTCGCGCTCGAGGCCGAGGCGCCGCCCGCCGCCGACCCGCTCGAGCAGCACTCGCTGGCCGAGCAGTTGCGGGCCGCGGCGGCGGTGCTCGCGCCGGGGTGGCTCGGGTCGCCGCTCGAGGCTCAGTCGGCCAGCACGCCGCTCGGCGGCGTCTACCCGCCTCAGTTCGTGCGCCTCGGCATCGCCCAGCCGCTCGACGACGCCAGCTTCCCGGCCCTCGTCCCGCTGCTCGGCACCGGGCACCTCACCATCGACGCCAACGCCACCGACAACCGCGTCTTCGGGCTGCTGCGGTGTTTGCTGCTGCGGCTCGTGGCCGCCGCGCCGGCCGGGTCGCTGCTCGTGCGGGCCGTCGACGGCGTCGGCGGGGGCGCGGTCTTCGAGCCGTTCGCCGATCTGGCCGACGCCGGGCTGATGTCGCCGCCCGCGACCGACCGGCAGGGGCTGCTCGATGTGCTCGCCGAGGCCGACAAGTGGCTGCGGCCGGGGCGGGGCGGGCCGCCGCGACGCGCCCGGCGTGACCGGATGATGCTGGTCGTCATCGCGAGCCTGCCCGCACAGACCGAGGGCGAGGAGCTGCGGCGCATCGCCGCCCTGGCCCAGCAGGGGCCCGACTCGGGACTGCACCTGATCGTCGCCGGGTGGCCGCCCCCGCCGCTGACGGCCGAGACGACCCAGCCGCCGCTGCCCCGCACGACCACGGTCTCGGTGCGCAACCCGTACGCGGTGATCGGTGATCCGCCGGGCGCGACCTACGGCTCCGCGCCCGAGGCCACCTGGTTGAACGCTCCCGTCTTCCTCGATGAGGACCCGCCGCCGCACCTGGTCGACGCGGTCTGCCGCGAGCTGGCCACGCACTCGGCCGCCGCCTCCCGGGTCAGCCTGAGCGACCTGCTGCCCGAGCCGGGCGAGGAGCTGTGGGGCGGCGACGCGGCCGACGGGCTGGGCACGATCGTGGGCCACGACGGCGACACCCCGCTGGTGCTGCGCTTCAACGACCTGACGCCGCACTGGCTGGTGGGTGGCCGGTCGGGCGCCGGCAAGACCGCCTTCCTGATCAATGTGCTGTACGGGTTGGGCGCGCGGTACAGCCCGGCCGAGATGGCGCTCTACCTCCTCGACTTCAAGGAGGGCGTCTCCTTCGCCGAGTTCGTGCCGACCCAGCGCGACCGCACCTGGCTGCCCCACGCCCGCGCGGTCGGTGTCGAGTCCGACCGCGAGTACGGCCTGGCCGTGCTGCGCGAGCTCGACGCCGAGATGACCCGCCGCTCGGTCGCCTACAAGCGGGCCGGCGTGACCCGATTCGCCGAGCTCCGGCAGGCCGCCGACGACGGTGTGCAGAAGAAGCTGACCCGCATCCTCTGTGTCATCGACGAGTTCCAGGTGCTGCTGGCCGGCAACGACACGATCGCCACCGAGGCGGTGAGCCTGCTCGAGTCCCTGGCGCGCAAGGGCCGGTCGTACGGCATCCACCTGATCCTGGCGAGCCAGACGGTGCTCGGCGTCGAGGCCCTCTACGCGAAACGTGACTCGATCTTCGGCCAGTTCCCGGTGCGGATAGCGCTGCCGGGCGGCGGCGACGTGCTCGAGCCGACCAACGACTCGGCCGCCGGTCTGCCGCTGGGCACCGCGGTCGTGAACACGGCGGGCGGCCTGGGCGGCCCGCGCGGCGCCACCCGCGGGCACGAGAAGACGGTCCGCTTCCCCGACCCGCACGCCGACCGCGACGTGCTGAGCGCGCTGCGGCACAAGCTGTGGGGCGCCCGCGATCCCGAGGCGACGCCGCCGCGCATCTTCGCCGGCTACGCGCACCAGCATCTCGCCGACGACCCGACCTATCGCGCCGCGCTCGCCGGCCGCGCGGCCCGCCCGGCCGCCCTGGTCGGGCGCGTGATCGACGTGAACCTGTCGACCGCGGCCTTCCCCCTCGACTCGTCCCCGGGCCGCCACCTGGCCATCTTCGGCTCGCAGGCGTCCGGCTCCGAGGTCCTCGACGCGGCCGCCCGCAGTGTCGCCGCGTTCCACCCGCCGCGTACCACCCGCTTCGTGATCGCCTCGCTGGTCGCCGAGGGTGACCGGCTCGCCGAGGCCCTCGCCGCCGAGATCGGGCACCGGCAGGAGGTGGCGCTGGTCGACGCGGCCGGCCTGGCCACCGCCATGGATCTCGATCGCCCGGGCTACGTCGTCGTGTTCGGCATGGACGCGGCCGGCCCCGGCGGCCTGCCCGGCCTGCGCCGCCTGCTGCGCGAGGGACCGGGCCACGGCGTGCACCTGCTGTCCTGGTGGCGGGGCATGCGCCGGTTCAACGAGGAGACCGGCGGCGTCGGCGGCCGGGAGGACGTGGCCGGCCTGCTCTTCCTCAACTGCTCACCGTCCGATGTGGGCCTGATGCTGGGCCGCCCGGTCGACTGGCACCCCCGGCCGAACCGGGCTCTGCTGCACGACCGCCAGGCCGACCGCACGGTCAACGTGGTGCCGTTCGTGCAGCCGGAAGGCGACGAGCCATGACGGATCAGCAGGAACAGGCGACCGCCGCGATCCCGGCCCAGGCCACGCCGCCCGCGCCGGGACCCTGGGCGGACTATCTGGCGGCGGCGCAACGGCTCGACGCGGTCCGCCGGGCCGCGAGCCAGGCGGCGGGCGAGCAACAGGCGGCGGCTTCCGCGGCGCGTCAGGAGCTTGCGGCCGTACGGGATCGACTGGCTCCCCAGCATGCGCGGCTGGTGCGGGATTTCGGCGTACCGGAAACCGAATTGACGCCGCACCCCGCCGAGCTGGAGTCCGCCTCGTTCGCCGTGGCCGGCGGTTCGGCCGCCGTGCTCGCCTCGCTGCAGCAGGCCCGCCGCACCGCCGACGCCGCGGACGCCGCCATCATCGGACCGGGACCGGCCCGAGCGCTGCGACCGTGGGCCCGCAACCTGCTGGTCTACGGACCGTTCGCGGCCGCCGTGCTGCTCGTGCAGATCGTGCTCTACCTGGTCGCGCCGCAGGGCTCGGTGCCGACGTACGCGCTGCTCTGCGGCCTGAGCATGCCGGTGCTCGCGTTCGGGCTCGGCTGGGTCACGATCGGCTTCGTCTACGGCGCCACCAGGCCGGTCGACCGCACGCCGATCCTGGGCGCGGTCGTCTGCCTCACGCCGGTGCTGCTGACCTGCATGGGCGTCGGCCTGCTGGCCTTCTTCCGATAGGAGACTTCGTGGCGAACGTCGAGGAAGTGAAGGCGCACGTGGCCGCCTCGGTGGACGGCGCGGGCCGGGCCGTCAACGGCATCCAGCAGGTCGGCGACCAGCTGGACGACGCGCTGGCGCTGCTGCGGATGACGGCGGTGGGCTCGTTCCACCCGTCGGTGGCGTCGGCGATCGCTCAGCTCGAGCAGGCCCGCCTGCGGCTCGACGAGGCGGCCCAGCTGACCCGGGCCGCGATGGACGCCGCCGACCGCTTCCGCGCGATCATCTGAAGATCTAGAGCGCCGCGGTCAGGTCGACCTCGATCAGCTGGCCCCGATAGCCGAGCGACGCCACCCCGAGCAGCGTGCTGGCCGAGGTGAAGGCCGGCGCGAGCGGCGACGCGTTCAGCCGCTCCCACACGCCGGCGAGCACCGCGCTGTCCGGGCTCACCACGTAGATGATCGAGCGGACCACGTCCTCGGGCGCCGCACCGGCCGCCTCCAGCACGGCGAGGCAATTCGCGATGACCTGGTCGGTCTGGGCGTCGAAATCGCCGGCCGTGCCGACCACCTCGCCGGCCAGGTTGAGCGGGCACTGCCCGGCCAGATGCGCGATCCGGCCCTCGGACGAGATCGTGACGTGGCTGTAGCCGGCCGGCTCGTGGACGGTCGGCGGGTTGAATTTCTCGATCACCGGGTCAGTATCGCGAGGCGCCGCGGGACGGGGACACCGAATTACCGCTAGCGGGCGTTGATCAGCGCCATCGCCTCGGCGCGCACCTTGCCGTCGGTCTGGAACGCGCCGCGGACCGCGCTGGTCACCGTGCGGGCGCCGACCTTGCGGATGCCGCGCATCTCCATGCAGAGGTGCTCGCACTCGAGCACCACGATCACGCCGCGGGCCTCCAGCCTCTCCAGCAGCAGATCGGCTATCTGGGAGGTGAGACGCTCCTGCACCTGGGGGCGGCGGGCATAGACCTCGACCAGGCGGGCGAGCTTGGACAGGCCGGTGATCCGGCCGTGCGTGCCCGGGATGTAACCGACGTGCGCGACGCCCTTGAACGGGAGCAGGTGATGCTCGCACATGCTCATCACCTCGATGTCGCGGACCAGCACGAACTCCTCGTGGTCGGCCTCGAACGTCGTGGTGAGAACCTGGGCGGGGTCGACCCGAAGGCCGGCGAAGAGCTCGGCGTAGGCGCGGGCGACCCGGGCGGGAGTCCGCTCCAGGCCGTCCCGGTCCGGGTTCTCACCGATGGCGATGAGGATCTCCCGGACCGCCTTCTCGATCCGCGCGAGGTCGACGGCGTGCTCGACCGGGGTGCCGGTGAGCTTGCCGTCGACCAGACGCGCGGCGAGATAGTCGAGGTCGTCGTCGTCGCTGATCAGTTGCTGCCTTCCGCGATCCCATTCGGGTTCGAGCCGACCGCGAACTGCCCATCGGCCTCGGCCTGCGCCTTCAGCTTCTCCCGCTCGGCGGGGGTGAGCACCGGCGGCGCCTCGGACGGCAGGCGCTTGCCGAAGCCGTTGAACGGCGACATCGGCGGGCGCTTGACGACCCGGGCGCAGATCCGGTCCATGTCCTCGCGGGTGATGGTCTCCTTCTCCATCAGCTCGAGGACCATGCTGTCGAGCACGTCGCGGTACTCGACCAGGATCTCCCACGCCTCGTCGTGCGCGAGCTCGATCAGCGCCCGAACCTCCGAGTCGATGTCGGCGGCAACCGAGTCGGAGTAGTCCCGCTCGTGGCCCATGTTGCGACCCATGAACGGCTCGTCCCCGCTGGTGCCGTACTTGACCGCGCCGAGCTTGGAGCTCATGCCGTACTGGGTCACCATGGCCCGGGCCAGACCGGAGGCCTTCTCGATGTCGTTGCCGGCGCCGGTCGTGGGCTCGTGGAAGACGAGCTCCTCGGCGGCGCGGCCACCCAGCGCGTAGGCCAGGGTGTCGATCATCTCGGCGCGGGTCTGCGTGTACTTGTCCTCGGTCGGCAGGACCAGCGTGTGACCGAGCGAGCGGCCACGCGGCAGGATCGTCACCTTGTGCACCGGCGCCGAGTGCGGCAGCGCGTACGCCACCAGGGCGTGCCCGCCCTCGTGGTAGGCGGTGATCTTCTTCTCGTTGTCGCTCATCGCCCGGGTGCGGCGCTCGGGGCCGGCGATGACCCGGTCGATCGACTCCTCGAGGAAGTAGTTCGAGATCGCCCGCTTCTCGTTACGGGCGGTGAGCAGCGCTGCCTCGTTGATCACGTTGGCCAGGTCGGCGCCGGAGAAGCCGGGCGTGCGACGGGCCACCGCGTCGAGGTCGACGTCGGGCGTGAACGGCTTGCCCTTGGCGTGCACCCGGAGGATCATCTTGCGACCCTCCATGTCCGGGTTGTCGACCGCGATCTGCCGGTCGAAACGGCCCGGGCGCAGCAGCGCGGGGTCGAGGATGTCGGGCCGGTTGGTGGCCGCGATCAGGATGACGCCGCCCTTGGTGTCGAAGCCGTCCATCTCGACCAGCAGCTGGTTGAGCGTCTGCTCGCGCTCGTCGTGACCGCCGCCCATGCCGGCGCCGCGGTGCCGGCCGACGGCATCGATCTCGTCGACGAAGACGATCGCCGGCGCGTTCGACTTGGCCTGCTCGAAGAGGTCGCGGACGCGGCTCGCGCCGACACCCACGAACATCTCGACGAAGTCCGAGCCGGAGATCGAGTAGAACGGCACGCCGGCCTCGCCCGCGACCGCGCGGGCCAGCAGCGTCTTACCGGTTCCGGGCGGGCCGAACAGCAGCACGCCCTTCGGGATCTTGGCGCCGAGGGCCTGGTATTTCGCCGGGTTCTGCAGGAAGTCCTTGATCTCGTAGAGCTCCTGCACCGCCTCGTCGGCCCCGGCCACGTCGGCGAACGTCGTCTTCGGCGTGTCCTTGGTGATCATCTTCGCCTTGGACTTGCCGAAGTTGAGCACCCGGGAGCCGCCGCCCTGCATCTGCGACATGAACAGCAGCAGCAGGACCACCAGAATGGCGATCGGCAGCAGGTTGATCAGCAGGCTGAAGAGGATGTTGTCGCCGGAGACGGTGGTGTTGATCGTCCCGGTGATCCGGCCGGCGGTCTTCGCCTCCTGGACGTCCTGCCAGACGGCGTTGGTCGACTCGTATGGATACTGAGTCTCGATCTTGTCGGTCGTCTTGCCTTCGAACCGTTCGGGGCTCGCGAGGTCGATCTGGAGCGTCTGCTCCTTGTCCTTGATGACGACCTTTTTGATGCCCGGCTGGTTAAGGCGATCCTGCGCAACCGAGGTATCGACGCGCTGGTAGCTCGGACCACTGGTGAAGAACGAGCTCAGCGCGATAACGCCGATGATCACCAGAATGATCCAGACCACCGGGCGGCGGAAGAAACGCGTACGCTCCATGCTGTTGTCGGGCGGCGAGCGCCCGGACCCTCCTGATCGGCGTCCTGGTCACCTCAACGTCGCCGCGGGCGCGGCCCCGACGGCGTTTAGTGACACTGCGCCATCGGTCACTCGACGGTACACCGTGGGTGCCGTTCGCGAACCCGTGAGCCCGGTGGCCGGACAGCCATGCGTCCCCGTCCGTTCAGCCTGCTTTCGTGTCAAATCCACCCATAAAGACGAATTCTGAGAACAGGCTGAGAAAGTGGTTCAGCTACGGGCGTAGACCTCGGGCTTCAGCACACCCACGTAGGGCAGCTCACGGTAACGCTCGGCGAAGTCCAGACCGTAACCGACCACGAACTCGTTCGGGATGTCGAAGCCCACGTACTTCACCGGGACCTGCACCTTCACCGCGTCCGGCTTGCGGAACAGGGCGACCACCTCGACGCTCGCGGGTGACCGCGATTGAAGGTATTTCATCAGCCACGAGAGGGTCAGCCCGGAGTCGACGATGTCCTCGACGATCACCACATGCCGGCCGGTGATGTCGCGGTCCAGGTCCTTGAGGATGCGCACCACGCCCGAGGAGGTGGTGCCCTGCCCGTAGGACGAGACGGCCATGAACTCCATCTCGATGGACGGACCGTGGTGGCCGAGCGCCCGGGCGAAGTCGGCCATGAACATGACCGCGCCCTTGAGCACGCAGACCAGCAGGACGCCGCCCTCGGCGCCGGTGTGGTCGGCGGAGACCTGCTTCGCCAGCTCGGCGGTCTTTTCCCGGATCTGCTCCTCGGAGATGATCACGTGATCGATGTCGGCGTCGTACCAGGAGCCGTCAGCCATGACGGTAAGACTGCCGCATGAAGGTTGCGGTCCGTCGCACGGGGCCGTAGTCCGACGCTGTGGAATCGCGGGAAAACTGCCCCTTCCGCCGCCCAAGCCCGGCGAATCAGGCACGGTGAGTGACAGTTCTCACAGGGGGTCAGGGCACTCGAACGAGTTCACCACGCACCCGGCCGACCCGGATCCCGCCAGGCAGGTACACCGGCCCCTGACCATGCCATTCGGTGATCAACGCGTCGAGGGCGCCGACGTGCCGGTGCGACAGAGCCGAGCCGGAGGCGCCGAGCTCCTTGGCCCAGGCGTGCAGCACCCGCGTCCGTACGGCGTCGTTGAGGTCTGCAAGATCAAGAACTTTCAGACCGGTTTTCCCGTACGCCGTGAGCAGCGCCGTTGTCGCGATGGCATCCAGGGCGGCGTTGTCCGCCGCGATCTGCGCCGCCGACCGGGCCAGGTTGGCCACCACCGCCGGCCCCAGCGCCTCCACCAGCGCAGGGAGAGCCGCGCCGCGCACCCGGGAGCGGGCGAACGCGGGATCGACGTTGTGCGGGTCGTCCCATGGCGCCAGCCCGAGCGCCGCGCAGGCCTTGCGGGTGTCGGCCCGCGCCACGCCCAGCAGCGGCCGCAGGAAGATCCCCTTTTGCGCCGGCATCCCGGCGATCCCGCGCGGCCCGGCGCCCCGGGCGAGCGCCAGCAGCACCGTCTCGGCCTGGTCGTCGCGGGTGTGCCCGAGTAGTACTGCCACGGCGCCGGTCTTCTCGGCCACGTCGGTCAGCGCCGCGTACCGGGCCGTCCGCGCCGCCGCCTCCGGGCCGCCGGGCAGTCCCGCCACCGACACGGTGGCCACCTCGACCGGCGAGAAGCCCGCTTTTATCGCCCATTGTTCGACATTTCGGGCCCGGGCGTCGGAGCCCTCCTGAAGCCCGTGATCGACCGTGACCAGCCCGACCTCGCGGCCGACGAAGCGGGCGGCGGCGGCCAGCGCCAGCGAGTCGGCGCCGCCCGAGCAGGCGACGAGGACGAGCCCCGCCGGCGGGAGCGAGCGGCGGACGGCCTGCCGCACCGCCGCGACCGCCGCCGGGATGCGCGCCATCTACCCCTCGATCGACGCCTGCGGCCCGTGCACGCGGGACACCCACGCGTCCGGGTCGCCGAGCTCCTCGAGCCGGGGCAGGGTCAGCGGCGAGTCGAAGACCTTGTTGAAGCCCTCCATGCCGACCCGCTCGACCACGCCGTGCACGAACTTGCGGCCCTCGGCGTACTGCCGCATCTTGACCTCGATGCCGAGCAGGCGGCGTACCGCCTTCTCCAGCGGGTTGCCGGTCTCGCGCCGGCGGTTGAACTTCGAGCGGATCGACTCGACGCTCGGGATCACCTCGGGACCGACACCGTCCATCACGAACTCGGCGTGCCCCTCGAGCAGCGTCATCAGCGCCGTGAGCCGGTCGAGGACGGCCTTCTGCGCCGGCGTCTGCACGATGTCGATCACCGAGGCCCGGCTCTCCGGGTCGCGCAGCGCCTCGGACATCGTCGCCACGCCCCGGCGCAGGCGCTCGAGGATGTGCTCGCCGCTCTGCGACGCGTCGGTGAACGCCTGGACCTCGCCCAGGAAGTAGCCCCGCATCCAGGGCACGGCCGTGAACTGCGTGCGGTGGGTCACCTCGTGCAGGCAGACCCACAGCCGGAAGTCGCGCGGGTCGGCGCCGAGCTTGCGCTCGACCTCGACGATGTTCGGCGCGTTCAGCAGCAGCTGGCCCGGGTTGCCGGAGAACACCTCGTACTGCCCCAGCACGCGGCCGGAGAGATAGGCCAGGACCGTGCCCGCCTGCACGCCGGTGACCCGCGACCCGATCGCGTCGGCGAAGCCGCCCGGCTGCCGCTCGCCGGAGAGCCGGGTGACCAGCGGGATGATCACCTGCTTCAGGCCCTCGATGTTGACCGCGGCCCAGTCCTTGCGGTCGACCACGCGCACCGGTGGCACCTCGACCTGGGAGGTCAGGCCCGTGTATTCCGCGACGTGGCCGGCGGCCTCGTCGGTGAGCGCCCGCAGCTCGGACACCACCTGCATCGCGTCTTCGTAGGAGACCGCGGGCCCGGATTTGGAGAGGGCGCCGGCGGTCGCAGCGGCCAGATCCCAGTCAACGAACTGCGCCATGAACCCACCGTACCCGCGGATTTCCAGCCCGCACTCGGGGTGAACCCTGACTCCGCGGCCTGCCTCTCCGGCCTGCCTTGCGGCTGCGGAAGCGCTCAGCAGCCGCAGGCCACGAGCCGGGCCGGCACCTTGTCGAGGGCGGCCTTGGCCGTGAACGCGTTCGCCGACCCGCTCGCCATGATCGCGAAGACCAGCAGCCGGCCGTCCTTCGTGATCAGCTGCCCGGCCATCGTGTTGACCCCGCTCAGCGTGCCGGTCTTGGCCCGCACCACGCCCTGCCCGACCTGGTTGGTCCTGGGCGAGGTGAACCGGTCGGCCAGCGTCCCCGACCAGCCGGCCACCGGCAGGCCGCCGACCAGCCCGGTGATCTCCGGGCGCTTCCCGCTCGCGGCGAGCGCCAGCACCTGGGTGAGCAGCGTCGGGCTGATCCCGTTGTGCCGGGAGAGCCCGCTCCCGTCGTACAGGTCGGCCTCGTCGCCCGGCAGTCCCAGCTGCTGAAGCTTCGCGATGATCGCCTCGGTGGCTCCGTCGAAGGTCGCCGGCTTGTCGTTGGCCAGCGCCACCTGCCGCGCCATCAGTTCGGCGATGGTGTTGTCGCTCTGCTCGAGCATCCAGTCGGTGATCTGCACCAGCGGCGGCGACTGCACCCGGCCGAGCCGCGTGCCGGGCGCGATGTCGCCGGCCGTGGCGCTGCCGGCCGAAGCCGGCGCGGTGGCGGCCTCGGGCGCCTTGCCCCGCTTGACCGACGACGTCGGCGCGCCGAGCAGCTTCGCGAACGCCTTGCCGGCCGAGATCGCGGGGTCGGTGAAGCGCGGGTCGCCGCCGTGCTCGTTGTGCACCGGCTTGATCCGCCCGGCGTTGGTCATCAGCGGCTGGATCCGGGCCACCTGCCCGAGCGGCGAGATGTCGTCCGAGGACCAGCCGGTGCCCGTCTCGGGCCCGCTGAACAAAGAGGTGTCGACCACGACCTTGGTCGCCTTGGTCGTACCCAGCGCCTTCTTCACCTGGTCGGCGAGCCGGTCGAGCCGGGCCGCGCCGGGGAAGAGCTGATTGCCGTCCACCGACATCGTCGGGTCGCCGGCGCCGATCAGCACGACCTCGCCCGGCTCGTCGCCGGCCACCGCCACCGTGCTGATCCGATAGCCCGGCCCGCGCGAGGCGAGCACGGTCGACGCGGTCAGCAGCTTGGTGGTCGAGGCCGGCGTGGTCGGGACGTCGGCGTTCCGCGCGTAGAGCACCTGCCCCGAGGCCACGTCGAGCACCGCCGCGTTCACGGTCGTGCCCAGCGCCGCCGAGCCCACCAGCGGGTCGAGCGCCACCTTCACCCGGGCCGGGTCGGGCTCGGCGCCGCCCGAGGCCGCCGCCAGCACCGGCGTGGGCGCGGGATCCGGCGCGACGGTCCCCTTGGTCGGCGCGGGCGTGCTCTCCCCCGCCAGCAGGTTCTTGATCGGTCCGGGTCTGACCAGCCCGACGACGCCGATGCCCAGAACGAGCACCAGGACGACGGCGATGAGGGACTTTCGATTCTTGTCCGTACGCCGCCGGCTGCCACCCGGGCCGACCGGCTCCGGGGCCGCTTGACCGCCCGGCGCCCGAGTGTCCCCGGTGATCGGCGGGCCGCCCACGGACGCCGAGCTCGGCCCGGCGACCCACGGCTCCTTCTTACCGGCCTCGGGCCCCGCGGGACCGGCCGTGTTCAGCGGAACCGACGCCCGCCCATAGGTCCCCCCGGTCGTGGGCGCGGCCGGCGGCGGGCTGCCGGGCGCCGTTGGCTGCGGCTGCGGGCTTCTGGGGGCCGCCGGCTGCGGGCTTCCGGGCGGCGCCGGCTGCGGGCTTCCGGGCGCCGTCGACCAGGCGCCCGGGGCCCACGGTGAGCCCTGCTCGTCGCCGGGCCGCTCGTTGCCGGGATGCTGGGGTCGCATTTGTCGATCTTCCGCCCGTTCCGCGCCGCCGAGCCGTTCTTGCCGCGATTCCACCCGGCCCGACGACTTCGCCGGGGGCATCGAAGATCCGGAAGGCACGCCTGCGCGCCCGGCGGATGGGTTACGGTAACCGGAGGCATGATGCGGCTCGGGCGCGCCGCCGTAAACGGGTCCGTTGTGTGAATCTTGCCTCCCCACGCGCCCCTCCTCGCCCGCTGCGCCAGACTTAGGGGAGACTAGCGACATCCGGCACATCGTTGCGCGCGGATCCTGTAGGCACTGATTCCCCGCCTCGGTTCCCGCCCGTCGTGACCGGCACTTTTCGGTGGGCGAGTCAAGGGAGCGAATGATGGATTTCGACGTTTTGGTTGAGATCCCCAAGGGCCAGCGAAACAAGTACGAGGTCGACCACAAGACGGGCCGCATCCGTCTCGACCGGACCCTGTTCACCGCGACGCAGTACCCCGCGGACTACGGCTTCATCGAGGGCACCCTCGGTCAGGACGGCGACCCGCTGGACGCCCTGGTCCTGGTGCAGGAGCCGACCTTCCCGGGCTGCCTCATCCGCGCCCGCGCCATCGGCATGTTCCGGATGAGCGACGAGAAGGGCCGCGACGACAAGGTCCTCTGCGTCCCGTTCGAGGACCCGCGCCAGGAGCACCTGCGCGACATCCACCACCTCGGCGAGTTCGACCGCATGGAGATCCAGCACTTCTTCACGGTCTACAAGGACCTCGAGCCCGGAAAGTCCGTCGAGGGCGCCACCTGGGTCGGCCGCGTCGAGGCCGAGGAGGAGATCCGCGCGTCCTTCAAGCGCGCCGAGACCGACGACGCCGAAGACCACCACTGACCCGACCGGCGCCGCCCGACCGTCGCCGGAATCGCCACCCACCCGGTCGAGTACCCGAGCACCACCTCCCAGCCCGCCGCCCGGCCACCACGGCCGCCGGCGGGCTGATTCGTCTCGAGCCCGCCCCCGCGCGCGTTATCCACAAGTCGCGTGCAATCCACAGGTCGCTCCCGCGCAGCCGCACGCCCCCCAAATTTCCGCGATAATGGCTGCGGGGGCGCCCCCAAGGGAAGGGCGGGGTCTGACGATCGGCGAGTCTGCAAAGGTGGCGCCGCGTCCGGAGACCGGCGACGCCTGGTCAGAGGCTGATGCTGCCTACCGCGTCGTAGAGGCCGACGACCGCGCACGCGACCGGGATGACCGACACCACGACCAGGGTGTCGAAGAGGTCGGCGGCGCGGCCGAGGTAGGGCGACGGCGGCTTTCGTGAATACGTGGCGCCGGCGACCACGGTCAGGATCGCCAGCACCAAGCCGACGGCGGTGACGGCCAGCAGCTGCACCGAGTTGCCGCGCCAGACCAGGTCGAAGCCCAGGCAGAAGGCGCCGACCAGGCCGCCGATCACCAGGGGCACGCGCTGGCGCAGCGTCACGAACAAGCGCGAGCGCAGCAGCAGGGCCGCCGACGAGACCGCGAGCAGGATGCGGGACGACAGGCTGCCCGACGCGGCCAGCACCAGGAACGCGCCGGCGGCCAGCACCACGTGCCCGAGCAGCATGCCGGCGAGCAGCTCCTCGGTGCGGGTGACCGCCGCGAAGACCGTGGCCCGGTCGGGACGCTCGCGTGCCGCGTCCAGCGGGTTGGCCGGGGCGATGCCGGTGAACCCGGCCGACGCGTCGATGCCGGTCGGCAGCGTGACCGGCGGCGTGGGCATCTTGCCGAAGCGGATCGCCAGCAGCGGCAGCGCGCCGATGCCGCAGACCAGCAGCGAGATCAGCACCGCCGCCGCGCCGGCCGCCGTGGTGACCATGCTGACCAGCGCGGAGAGCGCGCCGAGCAGGCCGACGACCACGCCGGCCGTGAACAGCCGCCGGTTGGCCGCGACCCCGACCCCGCCGAGCACCGCCACCAGCAGCAGCGCCACCGAGCCCGAGAGCAGCTCCGAGTCGCCCAGCCAGGGCAGCGGCGTCAGCACGCCGACCCGGTCGTTCGAGGCGACCAGGACCGCGCCGCCGGCGAAGGCATAGGGCATCGCGTACGCCCCGAGCGCCGCGCCCGCACGCGCGTCGCCGTAGGCCCGCGACGCGGTGACGCCGGCCAGCGCCAGCACGACCGCGACCACGAGCCCGGCGACGGCGCCGCCGTTCCAGGACGGGCCGGCCAGCAGGATCGCGATCAGGCCGAGCGCCAGCAGCACCCCGGCCGCCGCGAGCGTCGCCGTGCGGGTCGAGCTCGGGGTCCAGGCGCTGCCCCGGCGACGCGCGCCCTCGGCGATGGCCTCGACCACGTCGTCGTACTCGAGCTCCGGCCAGTCGTTGTGCGCCGGCACGAGGTGGAGCACTTCTCCATCCCGTACGCCCTGGGGGAAAAGCCCTTGGGACGTCGCCAGCGCGACGCCGTCGGTGCGCCGCAGCACCCACCCGCCATGTTTCTCGCCGTCGTCGGCGAGGCCCTCGCCGGCGTGCCGCAGCACCTCGGGCAGCAGCTCGGCCAGCGGGACGTGCTCGGGGAGCGCCACGTCGACGCGGCGGTGGGGCGCACTGATGGTGACCCGCGCCAGACCGACGCTCACGCAGCCACCACCCCGGACAAATCGGTTCCGCACGCCATGAGCCGGACGAATGGCAAATTCCTATGGCTCATGACTTCTTTTCTCCATCGATGGGGACGAGGCTGCGGGACGGTCCGCACTTTACCTACCATGAGGCCGTCGCGATGTCCGGATAGCGGGCGCGCGCAGCGGGGGGTGACCACACACCCTTGTGGACGAGAGGGATATTCCAGGCATGAGCACGGTGGTGATCAAGCGGTCGGCCCGCCGCCCGGCGCCGGAGATACCGACTGGGGAGATCGCCGTCGAGCCGCCTCCGGAGATCCCGCAGGCCGCGGGCGGTCGCTGGCAGCAGGCGATGATGGCGCTGCCCATGCTCGGCGGCTCGGTGGCCATGGCGATGATGATGGGTCAGGGCAATCGCGGCCCCTTCGCGTACGTCATCGGTGGTCTGTTCGGGGTTTCCTCGATCGCCATGCTCACCACCAGCCTCGGCTCGAGCGGCTCGCCGAAGAAGGCCGAGATGATGGCCGCCCGCCGGGAGTACCTGCGGCATCTGTCCGGTTTGCGGCGGCGGGTGCGCGACACGGCCACCCGGCAGCGCGTCGGCCTGCTCTACCGGCACCCCGACCCGGGCCAGCTCTGGTCGACCGCGTCCAGCCACCGGGTGTGGGAGCGCCGCCCGGCCGACCCCGACTTCGGCGTGGTGCGCCTCGCGGTCGGGCCGCAGACCCTGGCCACGCCCCTGATCCCGCCGGTGACCCGGCCGCTCGACGAGCTCGAGCCGATGACCGCCGGCGCGCTGCGGCGCTTCCTCGACGCGTACTCGGTGGTCCCCGACCTGCCCGTCGCCGTCTCGATGCGCGGCTTCGCGCGGGTCTTCCTGCGCGGCGCCGGTCAGGCCGGCGAGCAGGACGCCCGCGCGCTGGCCCGGGCAGTGATCAGCCAGCTCGCCACGTTCCACGCGCCGGACGACATGATCGTCGCGATCTGCGCCGGTCCCGACCGGCGGGCCGAGTGGGAGTGGGTCAAGTGGCTCCCGCACAACCTGCACCCGTCGCGCACGGACGCCCTCGGGCACGTGCGGCTGGTCGCCAGCACCGGCCCCGACCTGGAGAAGCTGCTCGAGGACGTGATCGGCAACCGGCCGCGGTTCAACGCGGCGGGCATCTCCGGCCACTCGCCGCACGTGGTGATCGTGCTCGACGGCATCAACCTCAAGGGCGCCACCCAGCTCGACGACGGCATCGACGGGGTCACCGTGCTCGACCTCGACGAGCAGCCGCCCCGCCTGCTCGACCGGTCGCTGCTGGTGCTCGAGGTGGCGCACGGCCGCGAGCGGCGCGTGCTGAACACGTACGCGATGGACCACGAGGCCGAGGTGGGTACGCCGGACCGGCTGACCGTCGAGCAGGCCGAGGCCGTGGCGCGCCGGTTGTCGCCGTTGCGCCTGGCCGCCATGTCGAAGTCCTCGGACACCCCGCTCGCCACCGAGATGGGCCTGGCCGAGCTGCTCGGCCTGGGCGACCCCGAGTCGTTCAGCGTGCAGCAGAGCTGGGCGCCCCGGCCCAACCGCGACAAGCTGCGGGTGCCGATCGGCCTCGGCGCCGACGGCAACCCGGTCGAGCTCGACCTCAAGGAGTCGGCGCAGGACGGCATGGGCCCGCACGGCCTGCTGATCGGCGCCACCGGCTCGGGCAAGTCGGAGCTGCTGCGGACGCTGGTCATGGCGCTCGCCGCGACCCACTCGTCCGAGTCGCTCAACTTCGTGCTGATCGACTTCAAGGGCGGCGCGACCTTCTCCTCGCTCGACCGGCTGCCGCACACCGCCGCCGTCATCACCAACCTGGCCGACGAGCTCGTGCTGGTCGACCGCATGGTCGACGCCATCGACGGCGAGATGATCCGGCGGCAGGAACTGCTGCGGAAGGCCGGCAACTACGCCAGCCTGCGCGACTACGAGAAGGCCCGGGCCGGTGGCGCCGCGCTGCCCCCGCTGCCCTCGCTGCTGGTGATCTGTGACGAGTTCTCCGAGCTGCTCAGCGCCAAGCCCGACTTCATCGACCTGTTCGTCCAGATCGGACGGCTGGGCCGGTCGCTCGGCGTGCACCTGCTGCTGGCCAGCCAGCGGCTCGAGGAGGGCCGGCTCCGCGGCCTCGACACCCACCTGTCGTACCGGGTCGGCCTGCGGACGTTCTCGGCGCTGGAGTCGCGGGCGGTGCTCGGCGTTCCCGACGCGTACGAGCTGCCCCGCGCGCCCGGGCACGGCTACATGAAGTTCGGCACCGAGCCGCTGACCCGCTTCAAGGCCGCGTACGTCTCCGGCCCGATGCGCAAGGCCGGCGCCCGCAACATCGGCGGTGGCGCCTCCGCCGTCCCGCAGGTCCTGGAGTACTCGACCCGCTACGTGCCGGCGCCCAAGCCGGTGAAGACGGCCGAGCCCAAGTTCGAGGAGATCCCGGCCGGCGAGAGCGTCCTCGACGTGATGGTCGACCGGCTCAACGGCCAGGGACCGCCGGCGCACCAGGTCTGGCTGCCGCCGCTCAACCAGTCGCCGGCGCTCGACGAGCTGCTCGGCCCGGTCACCACCGACCCGACCCGCGGCCTCGCCTTCGCCAACCCCGAGCTGCACGGCGCTCTCCAGGTGCCGATCGCCATGGTCGACAAGCCGCGTGAGCAGCTGCGCGACGTGCTGTGGCTGCACCTGGGCGGCGCGGCCGGTCACGTGTCGGTGGTCGGCTCGACCCTCTCCGGCAAGTCGACGGCGCTGCGCTCGATGATCTGCGGCCTCGCGCTCACCCACACCCCGGCCGAGGTGCAGGTCTACTGCCTCGACTTCGGTGGCGGCTCGCTCACCACGATGAAGGACCTGCCGCACGTCGGTGGCGTCTCGAGCCGTCTCGACACGGTGGGCGTCCGGCGTACGGTCGGCGAGATCTCGACCCTGCTCACCGAGCGCGAGACGCGCTTCGCCAAGCTGGGGGTCGACTCGATGGCGTCGTATCGGCGGCGGCGAGCCAACGCGTTGGGCAACGGCGCCGACACCGACCCCTTCGGGGACGTGTTCCTGGTGATCGACGGCTGGGCCACGCTCCGCAAGGAGTACGAGGAGCTCGAGTCGGTCATCACCGACATCGCCACCCGCGGCCTCTCCTACGGCATCCACGTGGTGGCCTCCAGCTCCCGCTGGATGGACTTCCGCCCGGCGATCCGCGACCTGTTCGGCTCCCGGCTCGAGCTGCGCCTCGGCGACCCGAGCGACTCGGTGATCAACCGGCGGGCCGCGATGAGCGTGCCGGAGAAGCCGGGCCGCGGCATCGTCGAGCACCCGACCGACAAGAACAAGTTCCTCCACCTGCTCACCGTGCGGCCCGAGCTGAGCACGATGGCCGACACGAACGCGCTGGTGAAGGCCATCGCGACCAACTGGCAGGGCCCGCTCGCCCCGCGGGTGCGCATGCTGCCCTCCTCGGTGCCGTACGCGGAGCTCGACCTCGACCGCGGCACCGGCCTGCGCCTGCCGATCGGCATCTCGGAGTCCGATCTCCAGCAGGTCGAGATCGACTTCGCGTCCGACCCGCACTTCCTGCTCTTCGGCGACTCCGAGTGCGGCAAGAGCTCGTTCCTGCGGGCGCTGGCCACCTCGGTGATCCGGCGGTTCTCCCCCGAGGAGGCCCGGCTCATCCTGGTCGACTACCGGCGCAGCCTGATGGACCTGCCCGAGTCCGAGCACCGCATCGGCTACGGCATCCAGGCGCAGAAGACGCTCGAGCTGATGCAGTCGGTGGCCGGCTACATGGAACGGCGCCTGCCCGGCCCCGACGTCACCGCCCAGCAGCTGCGCGAGCGGTCCTGGTGGACCGGGCCCGAGCTGTTCGTGCTGGTGGACGACTACGACCTGGTGGTGGCCGGCCCGACCAACCCGCTCACGCCGATCCTCGAGTACCTCCCGCAGGCCCGCGACGTCGGCCTGCACCTGGTGCTCACCCGGCGGGCCGGCGGCGCGAGCCGGGCGCTCTACGAGCCGGTGATCCAGCGGCTGCGCGAGCTGTCGGCGCCCGGCATGGTGATGTCCGGTCCGTCCGACGAGGGCGCGCTGATCGGCCCGCTGAAGCCGACGCTGATGCCGCCCGGGCGTGGGCGGCTGCTCACCCGTCGTGAGGGCGTACGGCTCGTGCAGCTCGCCCACCTGCCGCCCTACGCGTGATGGCTTTATCAGACAGCCGGTGCGATATCCATTGACCAAGCCAAGCAACTGGACCCGGTTTCGGAGTAATCTGCATCGACCCTCCGAGATCGGATCAGCGATGCGCGTGAGTGTGGAGTCTCGCCCCGCCCGGGCGCTGCCCTGCGGCGGTGGTCGTTGCTGAGCGGCCGCCGGCTCGCGTCGGCCGCGCTCGCCGGGGTCTTCGCCCTCGCCGCGCCGGCCGCCCCCGCGGTCGCCACGCCCGCCCTCGATCCGCCGAGCCCGCTCGTCGGCGACGCCTTCCGTAACGACCAGTGGTACCTGAAGACGCTGAACGTGACCGGCGCCTGGACCTATGCGAACGGCGCCGGCGTCACGGTCGCGGTCGTCGACTCGGGCGTCGACTCCACCCACCCCGACCTCCAGGGCCAGGTGCTGCCCGGCCTCGACCTGGTCGACCCGAAAGGCGACGGCGACACCGACCTGGTCGGCCACGGCACCACGGTCTCGGCGATCATCGCGGGTCGCGGCGACGACACGGCCGGCGTCATCGGCATCGCCCCGAAAGCCAAGATCCTGCCGGTCCGCGTGCTCGACGAGGAAAACCGCTACAACGACGCCATCATCGTGGCCAAGGGCGTCCGCTGGGCGGTCGACCACGGCGCCCGCGTGATCAACCTGTCCCTCGGCGGCAACGGCAGCAGCGCGGCCCTGGCGGCGGCCCTCGACTACGCGTTCGCCAAGGACGTGGTCGTGGTCGCCTGCACCGGCAACACGAGCGCCTCCCCCGACACCGAGGTGTGGTACCCCGCCCGGGAGCCCGGCGTGATCGCGGTGGCCGGCATGGACAAGGACGGCAACGCCCTCTGGGCCGGCTCGATCACCGGCAAGGAGACGGTCGTGACGGCCCCGGCCACGCAACTGGTCGGCGCCCAGGCCGGCGGCGGCTACTGGAAGGTCCAGGGCACCAGCTTCGCGGCCCCGATGGTGACCGCCACGGCGGCGCTGATCCGCTCACGCTGGCCCACCATGCCCGCCGGCGAGGTGATCAACCGGATCATCCGGACCGCGTACGACCGGGGGCCCGCCGGCCGTGACCCGACCTTCGGATTCGGGATGGTCGACCCGACGGGGGCGCTGACCGCCTCGGTGCCGGCGGTCTACGACAATCCGCTCGACACGTCGCCTTCGCCCGGGGTGGCCGGCTTCGGGTCGGCGCCAGTGCCGGGGCAGGCACAGTCGGCGCCGCTGGACGCCACCGCGCTGTCGCCGAAGATCTCGTCGGGGCAAGCGGCGTCGCCCGTGCCGCCCAGCGCGCCGCCGGCTCATCGGGCCTGGTGGGTGGGGGCCGTCCTGCTGGCGATCTCGGGGGCGGCGGCTCTGCTTACGGTGCGGCGGTTCGCGTACACGACCTGAGGGTTGCATTCTCGGTTGGCTGCGCCGTTGTTCTCCATCCCGCCCTTTGCGGCGCGGTCTCGCGTCGCGGCGGCCTGCTCCACCCCACCCCGTAAGTCGGCCTACTCGACCGCCCTACTCGACCCCACCCCGTAACTGGGTGGGGTCAACCTACGGCCTCGGTACGACAGTTTTCTGCGGCTATCCACAAGCTTCTCGTCGGTTGTCTGGCGGCACGGACTGCCTGCCGCCGACTCGAGATGGCTAATCGGTGGTGCTTGGGAGCGCGGCCCCAGCCATGAGCGCGGCAGCTTGGACGATGGGCACGGCCGGGGCGGCGGGCACAGCCCGGACGGCGGCACAGCTTGGGCGCCAGGCACGGCCCGGGCGAGCGGGAAACGGCCAGGGGCGGCGGCACAGCTTGGGCGGGGGCACAGCCCGGGCGAGCGAGCACAGCCTCGCCGTTGGGCACGGCCGCAATGACAGGGCACAGCCATGACGGCCGACTGAACGCCCGGCGCCTTGAAGGCGGAAGCGTCAGGCGCAATCGTCGGTCGAGACGCCCCGAGTGCGGTCGATGCCGGCCTTTGCGACCGGCGCCGCCTCGGCCGCGGTCAAGGCGAAACCCGTGTACTTGTCGTCCGCCGCGGCGGCGAAGATCACGCCCATCACCTGGCCGGTCGGGGTGATCAGCGGGCCGCCGGAGTTGCCGCTTCGGACCAGGGACTTGATGGTGTAGATCTCGCGGGTGACGTCGCCCGAGTCGTAGATGTCGGGGCCGGTGATGTTGCCTACGTCGCGGACGCGGGCGGACTGCGCGTCGTACGGCCCGTCCTGCGGGTAGCCCAGCACGATCGCGCTCGCCCCGGTCGCCGCCGGCTTGGGCACGAACGGCATCACCGGCGCGCGCAGGCCGGGCACGTAGACCACGGCCAGGTCGCGCTCGGGGTCGTAGACCACGACCTTGCCGTCCAGGCGTGCGCCGTTGACCTCGACCGAGACGTCGCGGGTGCCGGCCACCACGTGCGCGTTCGTCATCACGCGCTCGTTGGAGTAGACGAAGCCGGAGCCCTCGATGCGCCGCGAACAGCTCGGCGCGGTGCCCAGCACCTTGATCACCGACTGCTTCGACTTCTGCACGATCTGGGAGCCCTTGAGCGCCGGGTCGGGCGCCGCCACGTCCTTCACCTTGGTCGGGGTGAGGCCGCCGAACACGTCCGGGAAGCCGTTGGTGTCGAGCGTGTCGCGCAGCGCCGACGACAGCGCCTGCGCCTGCTCGGGCATCAGGCCGTTGATGCCGCGCAGGATCGCGCTGTTGCGCACCTCGCTGTTGAGGCCGGGGAACGGCGTCGAGCCCAGCGGCACCGCGATCAGCCAGGCGACGAGCAGCACGGCGACGAGCGAGATGAGCGCGCCCCCGGCGTCGTCGGCGCGCTGGAGCGGCTTGCTGGAGATCTGCCGGCGCAGGTGGGTGCCGAGCCAGCCGGCCAGGGTCTGCCCGAGCACGGCGAGCGCGAAGATCGAGGCGAGCGAGACGACGAGCCGGGCGGTCGGGTCGGTGAACTTGTCGGCGATGAGCGGGCCGACCTGAAGACCGATCAGGACACCGCTGAAGAAACCGCCGAAGGAGAGCGCGCCGATGACGAAGCCCTGGCGGTAGCCGCTGATCGCGAAGACCAGCATGAGCAGGATCAGGATGGCATCGACCACGAACACTCACTCAGAGTAGAGGCCGCGGGCCAACCCGGGATCACGGCAGAACCTCGTCCGGCGCACCGCCGCGGGTCGCCGGCACCGGAGCGGAAGCATCCGGCAGCTCCACCAAGCGTCCCGGCTCCCAGGGACGCGACCAGCCGGCCATGTCGAGCAACTCCGAGATCACCCCCGCCGTGAAGCCCCAGACCAGCAAGCCGCGGGCCTGGAATGCCGGCCCGATCCAACCACTGCGATGCCGCACCCGGATACGGTTCTCCGGGTCGACAAGTTCACCGATCGGCAGACGGGCCACGTGGGCGACCTCGGCCGGCTGCCGCGGGCTGACCGGATGCGGACGACGCCACCAGGCCAGCACCGGGGTCACCACGAACGAGCTGACCGGAATGTAGAGGTCGGGCAGCAGGCCGAGCACCTCGACGCTGGACGGGTCGAGGCCGACCTCCTCCTGGGCCTCGCGCAGCGCGGTCGCGACCCCGTCGGCGTCCTCGGGGTCGGTGGCGCCGCCCGGAAAGGCCGGCTGCCCGGCGTGGTTCCGCATCGTTGCGGCGCGCTGGAGGATGAGAAGGTCGGGCCGCCCCTCAGAAACACCGAGCAACACCAGCACCGCGCTGGGCCGGCCACCGCCGGCGGGCGGACGCAACGGCGTGAAATCTTCGGTACGGCAGGTGGCCACCCGCGACAGCAGGGGCTCGAACCAGGACGGCAGATCGTCGGGGCGCGCCAGCACCCGTCCCTGGCTCACAGCGTCACTTCCACGCCGGCGTGCTCCTTGACGAGCTGGGTCAGCTTCGCGGCATCCAAGGGCAAGATGTTCACGTACGCCTTACCCGTCGCGTCCACGAAGACGGTGATCGGCAGGTTGGTGCGGGCCAGCGCGTTGATCAGCTTGTTGTCCTGGTCGAAGAGCGTGGGCAGCTTGACTCCCCGGTCGGACGCGAAGGAGGCCCCCGCCGAACGCCGGTCACCGGTGTCGACGCCGATCACGGTGAGCTGGTCGCCGGCCTTGTCGGCGAGCTGCTGCACGACCGGCAGCTCCTGACGGCACGGGCCGCACCAGGACGCCCAGATGTTGACCACCGCCGGCCCGCGCAGCGAGCGCAGCGACACCTTGTCGTCGCCGGTGAAGCAGGGCAGCGTCACGTCGGGCAGCCCGGTCGCGGACGGCGTGGGCGTGGTGAGCGAGTCGCAGCCGGCGAACGGCGAGGGCGGGTCGGAAGCGGAGGCGGTGCACCCGGACACGGCCGCCAGCAATAAGGCGGCGGCCGCAAGGCCCCTCGACCTCACGGCGCCTCCGGCGCGGTGATGGCGGCCGCCGGCACCAAATCGGGGTCGACCCCGGCGGCGATCGCCAGCTCGCGGGCGCGCGGGCCCTTGAGCAGCTTGGCCGCGGCGGCCGCCTCGGTCGGGCCGGTGCCGTAGGACGGGCACATCGTGGCCAGCGTGCAGGCGCCACAGGCCGGCTTGCGGGCGTGGCAGACCCGGCGGCCGTGGAAGATCACGCGGTGCGACAGCATCGTCCAGTCGCGCTTCTCGATCAGCTCGGCGACCTGAAACTCGATCTTGACCGGGTCTTCCTCCTGCACCCAGCCGAAACGGTTGGTCAGGCGGCGGAAGTGGGTGTCGACGGTGATGCCGGGGACGTCGAACGCGTTGCCGAGGATGACGTTGGCCGTCTTGCGCCCGATGCCGGGCAGCGCCACCAACTCGTCCAGCTTTGCCGGCAGCACGCCGTCGTGCTTCTCCACGAGCGCCTGGCCCAGCTTCATCAACGAGTCGGTCTTGGCCCGGAAGAAGCCGGTCGGGCGCAGCAGCTCCTCGAGCTCGCCGCGATCGGCGCCGGCGTAGTCGGCCGCCGTCACGTACCTCTTGAAGAGAGTCGGCGTCACCAGGTTGACCCGCACGTCGGTGGTCTGCGCGGAGAGGATCGTCGCGACCGCAAGCTCGAGCGGCGTCGTGAAGTCGAGCTCGCAGTGCGCGTCGGGATGAGTCTCGGCCAGAACCTTGGCCATCTTGCGGGCACGTCGCTTGCGCCCGATCGGCGTCTCGCCCGCGAATCGCTTGCCCGATCGCACCACCAGAGTCACCGGTAAAGAGTACGTCGTGGGTACGACAGGATCGGTTACGCCGGCTCCCCGATCGATCCGTCCTTCCCGATCGTTGCCGCCGTGGCCCCGAAATCCGCCGTGCTGAGCTGAGACACGAGGCGGCGGCCCGTCTCCTGCCCGGTGTCGCGGGTCGGGAGGCCGACCGAGCTCATGTACGTCGAAAGGAACTTCCCGCCCGCGTACGTGCCCTCCTTGGTGAGGCGCACCCGCAGGATGCCGCCGTACTTGAGCGCCCCCTGACTGGAGAGCGTCTTGCCGCCGCCGGCGAAGTTCCCGAGGCTGTACGCGATGAGCTTGCCCTGATAGAACTCCATGCCCCGCAGGACGTGCGGGCTGTGTCCCACGACCAGATCGGCCCCGGCGTCGATCACCGCGTGGCTGAACTTGATCGGGTCGCCCCGGTTCTCCCCGTAGAAGATCTCGCTGCCCGGCTTCACGTGCTGCATCGCCGCGCCCTCGGCGCCCATGTGCACCTGCACCACGACGAGGTCGGCCTGCTTCTTCGCCTCCTGGATCACCTCGCGCGAGTGGTCGAGGTCGTTCAGGTTGTTGGCCCCCGAGTAACCGGAGAAGCCCACCACCGCGACCTTGATCCCCTTGACCTCGACGACGGTGATCTCGTCCTCGTTGCCGGTGTACTTCAGCCCCGCGTCGTCCAGCGCCGCCCGCGTGTTCCTCGCCCCCGCCACGCCGAAGTCCCGGGTGTGGTTGTTGGCCAGGTTCATCAGCTGGAACCCGGCGTCCTTGAGGTGCGCCGCGTAGGACGGCGGCGACCGGAAGGCGAAGCAGTTCGTCGACGGCGGCTTGCCGCACTTGGAGGCGCCGGTGTCGTCGGTCAGCGGCTGTTCGAGATTGCCCATGACGAGATCGGACTTCAGGTCGTCGCGCACCGAGTCGAAGAAGCCGTCGCCGTCGTTCGGCGGCATGCGGTTCGGGGCGTTGCTCATCATGATGTCGCCGGTGGCCGAGAGTGTGATCGTGGGCACGCCGGAGGAGGCAGCGGCGGACGAGGCGGCAGCGGAAGAGGCAGCGGGAAGAGCGCGTGCCGAAGGCTCGCGCCACTGCGCCGCCGGAGCCGAGCGTCGACTGGCGAAGGCAATGCTGCCGGCGCCGACGCCGGCCAGGACCGCCAGGACAATCGTGATAGTAAGGACAGGCCGCCCGAAAAGCCCAGGGCTTTGCCGCGAGGGGTGGGAATTCATCGACGGCGACGATACCTTCGGGTAGCGACGCGGAGGACCCGTCGAATGGCTTGTTGTCGCCCTCCTCCGGGCGACGAAAAACACGGCCCGTCACGGTCGAGTTGGTTACCCTGCGGTATCTAGATCAAGGGGTGCCTGCCCGATTCCCGCCCGCGTGCGCCTAGACTGATCGAGCGCAGGCGTTGCGCGTGTTCGGAGGTGCGCAGATGGATGAGGTGCTGGCGCGGAGCGGGATCTTCCAGGGCGTTGACCCGGAGGCCGCCGAGGCGCTCGCCAAGGAGATGGACACGGTCGAGGTCCGCAAGGGCGACGTCCTGTTCAACGAGGGCGAGGCCGGTGACAGCCTGTACATCGTGCTGTCCGGCAAGATCAAGCTTGGTCGCCGTGCCGCCGACGGCCGGCAGAACCTCGTCTCGATCATGGGTCCGTCCGACATGGTCGGCGAGCTCTCCCTCTTCGACCCCGGCCCGCGCACGGCGACCGCGACCGCGGTGACCGACGCCCGGCTCGCCCGGCTCAAGAAGACCTCGCTGCGCCCGTGGCTCAACAACCGCCCCGAGATCGCCGAGCAGCTGCTCCGCGTGCTCGCGCGCCGGCTCCGCCGCACGAACGACGCGCTGGCCGACCTGATCTTCACCGACGTGCCCGGCCGCGTGGCGAAAAACCTGCTGCAGATGGCCGGCCGCTTCGGCACCCGCGACGGCGGTGTGTTGCGCGTCACGCACGACCTCACCCAGGAAGAGCTGGCCCAGCTCGTCGGCGCCTCGCGCGAGACGGTGAACAAGGCGCTGGCCGACTTCGCCTCGCGTGCCTGGCTGCGGCTGGACGGCAAGAGCGTGATCATCCTGGACCCCGAGCGGCTCGCCCGCCGGGCCCGCGTCTGACCCAGATCTCCTGAGGCCGGGCACCGTTAACGGTGCCCGGCCTCTGTCGTCCCGGAAATAGCTGTAAAACCCCCGAAAAGGCTACAAATCCGCCGCTTTCCGATCCGTGTCGCACCCGCTTGGCCGCTCGTTACGGAGGTGGTCGAGAGGCACCGGCGATACGGAGAGGGCGCGGCTTTGAACATGGCTGGGGGCGTACAGCGCAACGGGGTCCCGACATGACCGTGCTCGACACGGCGATCGACCCGCGCACCCCTGCCTACCTGGAGAGCCGCGGCGTCGTCCTGGAGCGGCTCGCCCGGCTGGAGGCGGCGCTGGACGAGGCGCGGGCCGGCGGCGGCGAGAAGGCGGTGACCCGGCACCACGCCCGGGGCAAGCTGCTGCCCCGGGAACGCGTCGAGATGCTGCTCGACCAGGACGGCCCGTTCCTCGAGCTGTCCCCGGTCACGGCCTGCGGCACCGAGTTCCCGGTCGGCTGCGGCGTGGTCACCGGCATCGGCGTGGTCGAGGGCGTCGAGTGCGTGGTCATCGCGACCGATCCGACCGTGGAACGCAACCCGCTCGACCCGTACCCCCTGGAAAAGATCCGCCGTGCCGCCCGGATCGCCGCGGCCAACCGCCTGCCGCTGGTCAACCTCGTGGAATCGGCCGGCGAGGCCACCGCGGGCGGACCGCCACCGGCCGGCGGCCTGGCCCGCGACCTCGGCCGGCTCGCCATCGAGCGGGTGCCCACGGTCTGCGTCGTCTTCGGTCCCACCCGGGGCGACGACGCCTACCTCCCCCAGCTCTCCGACTACACGATCATGGTGCGCGGGCACGCCAAGATGCTCACCATCCACCCGCAGCCGGTCAACGGCAGCGCCAAGGGCCCCAAGGTCCGCAGCGCGCCCACCGTCCCGGCCGGGGTCACCGGGCCCGCCGACCAGCTGGCCGAGGACGAGCGGGACGGGCTGCGCCTGGCCCGGCAGAGCATCCGCCGGCTGAACTGGCGCAAGCGCGGCCCGCTCCCCCGGACGTTCCCCCCGAACCCGCCCAAGTACGACGCCGAGGACCTGTTGTCCCTCACCACAACGGAGGACCCCCGCGAGATCCTCGCCCGGATCCTCGACGGCAGCGACTTCGACGAGTTCAAGCCCGGCTACGGTCCCGCGCTCGTGGCCGGCTGGGGCGAGCTGCACGGCTACCCGGTCGCCGTCCTGGCCGGAACCGGCGCGGCGCACACCCCGGCCGAGACGCAGAAGGCCGTCCACCTCATCCAGCTCGCCAACGCGACCGACACCGCGCTGCTGTTCGTGGCCGCGCGGTTCGGCCCGCCCGAGATCGAGGCGCTGGCCATGTCCACGGTGCCGCATCTGGCCCTGGGCACCGGCCGCGCCGGCGACCCCCGCTTCGTGTTCAGCTGGCCGGCCGACGAGCCGGCCGGCGGTGATGACGACGGTGTCATCGACCCCCGCGACACTCGTACCGTCCTCGGTCTCTGCCTCTCCGCCACGCACAGCGCGGTCGTCGAGGGCGCCGGGCACGTCGGCGTGTTCCGTACCGGAAAGGTAGACCTGTGATCCGACGTCTTCTGGTGGCAGACCGTGGGGAGATCGCCCGCCGGGTGTTCGCCACCTGCCGCCTGGTCGGCATCGAGACGGTCGCCGTCTACTCCGACGCCGATTCCGACGCGCCGCACGTCGCCGAGGCGGACTATGCCGTACGCCTCGACGGCGGAACGGCCTCAGCGGCCTATCTGCGCGGCGACCTGATCATCACCGCCGCCCAGCGCACCGGCGCGAACGCGATCCACCCCGGCTGCGGCCTGCTCGCCGAGGACCCGGACTTCGCGGCCGCGGTCGCCGACGCCGGCATGATCTGGGTCGGCGCGCCGGCCAAGACGCTCGGCACGCTGCGCAGCAAGCGGGAGACGAAGGAGCTGGTGGCCGAGGCCCGGGTGCCGGTGCTGCCGACCTTCACCGATCCGTCCAAGGTGTCCGGTTACCCGGTGCTGATCAAGCCGGACGCGGGATCGGGCGGCGCCGGCATGCGGGTGGTCCGGGACGCGTCGACGCTGGCCGAGGCGATCGCCTCGACGCGGCGCGAGGTCGGCTCCGACGTCTTCTGCGAGCCGTACGTCGAGGACGTGCGCCACATCGAGATCCCGATCCTGGCCGACGAGCACGGCGCGGTCGTGCCGTTCGGCGAGCGCGAGTGCTCGGTGCAGCGGCGCTACCAGCAGATCATCGAGGAGACCCCGTCCCCGGCGGTGGATCCCGGACTGCGCGAGGAGCTGTGCCGGGCGGCGATCGTGGCGGTCCGGGCGATCGGCTACGTGGGCGCCGGCGCGGTCGAGTTCCTGCTCGACCCCGAGGGCGACTTCTGGTTCCTCGAGCTGACCCCGACGCTGCAGGCCGAGCACGCCGTCACCGAGTGCGTCTCCGGCTACGACCTGGTGCGGCTCCAACTGCTGGTGGCCGAGGGCGGCATGCTGCCGATGCCGGGACCACCGCCGATCCGCGGGCACGCGATCGAGGTCCGCATCTGCGCGGAGGATCCGGCGTACGCCTGGTTGCCCGCCAGCGGCACGCTGCACCGTTTCGCCGTGCCCGACGTGGCCGGCGCGTTCCGCCCGCTGCCCCAGCCCGGCCTGCGTCTGGACGCCGGGGTGGTGAACGGCTCGGTGATCAGCGCGCATCCCGACCCGACGCTGGCCAAGCTGATCGCCTGGGCGCCGACCCGGCAGGAGGCGGCGCGGATGCTCGCCTCGGCGCTGACCCGCACGCAACTGCACGGCGTGGCAACCAACCGCGACCTTCTCGTACGCGTCCTGCGGCACCACTCGTTCCGCGCCGGTGACCTGGACACCGGGTTTCTCGACCGCCGTCCCGAGGTCTTCGCCCCGCTGCTGTCGGCGGTCGACGCCGTACGCATCTCGTGTCTCGCCGCCGCCCTGGCCGGCGCCGCCGGACGCCGCACCGCCGCCACCGTGCTCGGCTCGATGCCCTCCGGCTGGCGCAACGTCCCCTCCGGATCGCAGACCGCCGTGTACGACGGCCCGGCCGGCCCGGTCGAGGTCGGCTACCGGATGAACCGGCACGGCGAGCTCGCCGGCTGGTGGGTGCGCGCGGTCGACCCCGAGGAGCTCGACCTGGCCGGCCTCGGTCAGGCGCCGGTCGTGGACGACCACCCGGAGACGGTGGTGGTGGCGGCCGGCGACGAGCGGGTGGTGCTCGACGTCAACGGCATCCGGCTGACCTTCAACGTGCACCGGGTCGGCGAGGTCTCCTACGTGGACAGTCCCGAGGGATCGGTGGCGCTGCGCGAGCTCTCCCGCTTCCCGCTGCCCGCGCCGGAGGCGGCCGAGGGCTCGCTGATCGCCCCGCTGCCGGGTGCGGTCCGCCGGGTGCTGGTGGTGCCCGGTCAGCGGGTGCGGGCCGGCGAGCTGCTGCTCACCCTGGAGGCGATGAAGCTCGAGCACCCGGTGCACGCGCCGAGCGCGGGCGTGGTGGCGTCGCTGCCGGTGCATCCCGGCGCCGAAGTGGACACCGGCGAGCTGCTAGCGGTCCTGGATCCCGAGTAGCCCGAACAGCCACTTCTTCTTGGGCGGCTTGATCTGAGCCCGTACGGTCGGCGTGTCGTCGCCCGCCGACCAGCGCGGCGGCGGGACCGGCGGGCCGCCCGCCCGCAGGTCCAATGTGGTCAGCAGCTCGTGCAGCTGGGCCGCGGTGGGCCGGGACGCCGGGTCGTTGGCCATGCCGTAGCGCAGCAGCTGGGTCAGCTCGCGCGGCACCCCGGGCAGGTCGGGGATGGGCTGGTGGAACAGGTCCATCAGGGTGATCAGGCTGGGGTTGCGCTCGCCGTCCCACCGCGGCGGCCGGCCGCGCATCACCGCGTACAGCGTGGCGCAGAGCGCGTAGACGTCGACCGCGCCGGACGGGTTGTCGTGCCGGAACATCTCGGGCGGCGCGTAGGCCGGCGTGAGCACCTCGAGGGTCACCGACGAGTCGCGCATCTCGCCGAGCACGGCCAGGCCGAAGTCGGCGAGCACGGCCGAGTTGAACTGCGAGTAGAGGATGTTGGCCGGCTTCACGTCGCGGTGCAGCACGCCGTTGGCGTGCGAGTGCACGAGCGCATCGGCGATCTTGATGCCGAGGTCGCGCGTCTCGGCGGCGTTGAGCGGCCGTACCCGCATCCGGTCCAGATAGGAGCCATCGCAGAGTTCCATGATCAGGTATGGGTGCTGGTCGACCGTGACGCCGACGTCGAAGAGATCGACCACGTGCGGGTGTGACGACATGCGGCCGGCGGCCCGGGCCTCGCGCAGGAACCGGGCCTGGTCACGGTTGCTCTCGAGGCGACGGTTCTCGACCTTGATGGCGACCTCACGGCCGACCGAGTCCTGCATGGCGCGATAGACGGTGGCGTATCCCCCACGGGCCATGACCGACAAACCGGACATGCCCGGCACGTACGGCACGGGTAGCGATCCCGGCGGGGTCTCCGTCATGCCACAGAACTTACGCCAGGTGCGGCGAACGTCATCCCGGCACGTCGGACGCGTACGCGACAGTTTCCGGCGGGGACGACTCGACCGGCTCGGCGGCCAGGGCCGCGCGCAACTCCTCGGCCGCGACGCGCTCACTGGCCTGCTCGGTCGAGTATGCGAGCAGGACCGCTTCCTCGGCCGCCTGCCGCGACTCCTCGCAGCGGTCGGCGGCGGCGAGCACCCGGGCGTACGTCATCGCGGCCAGCACGCCGCTGCGAACATCCTCGCTGGTGGCGGCCCGGGCGCGCTCGATCCAGGTCATCGCCGAGTCGACCCGGCCGTCGGCGAGCAGCGCGGACGCGTACGACGCCAGGGCGTGCCGCCGCGAGAACAGCAGCGAGGGCGACCCGGTGTCGCTCGCGATCGGCGCCAGCAGCCCGATCGCCGTGGCCGCGTCGCCCGCCCGCAGCCGCGCCTCGGCCAGCAGCACCCGGGGCCCGACCTGGGCCGGCGCCAGCGGATTGTGCGGCTCGACCGCGATCATCACCCGGCGGGCGTCGGCCTCGGCCCGGGTCAGGTCGCCGCGGTGCAGGTCGACGAAACCGCGCATGGTGCCGGCCATGCCCAGCAGCAGCGGGTGGCCGGTGCGGTCGGCGTACCCGAGGGCGTCGGTCAGCAGGTCGAAAGCATGGTCGAACTCGCCGAGGCCGCGAGCGATCGCGCCGCGTACGACCAGGGCCAGCCCTCGCCCCCAGTCGTCGCCGACCGCGTTGAAGTCCCGGAAGGCCCGGCGCGCCTCGCCGTCCGCCTCGCCCAGCTCGCCGAGCTCGCTCGCCGCGTACGCCTCGACGGCTCGCAGCGTGCCGACCGCCCAGGCCTCGCCCACCCGGTCGCCGAACGGCAGGAACACCCGGGCCAGCCGGCGCGACTCCTGCAGGCGCCCGGCCAGCAGGCGGGCGAACGCGGTGGTGCCGCGCAGCCAGGAACGGCCCACCGGATCGCCCAGCTCGGCGAACAGCCGCGCCGCCCGGCCGAGCACCGCGTCCGTACCGGCGAAATCGCCCCGCGTCGTGGTCACCCAGGCCAGGTTTTGCAGAGCCCAGGCCTGGCCGTGCCGATCGCCGGCCGCGAGCGTGACCTGGTAGGCCGCCGCGAACCGGCTGCTCGCCTGGCTCAGCCGGCCGGCCAGGAAGTCGGCCATGCCGAGCCGGCGCATCGCGTTCGCCCGCTCCGGCAGCAGCTCGGCCTCGGTCGCCACGTCGAGCGCCTCTTGCCAGGCCGCGACCGCCCGGCCGGCGTCGCCCAGCGCCTCGTGCGCCCGGCCCACCACGAGCAGCGCCTCGGCCCGGCACACCGGCTCGTCGGCCGAGCCCTTGGAGATCTTCTCGCCGTACGCGAGCGCCTCCTCGGCCCGGCCCAGGCGCAGCAGCGCGCGGGCGTGCACGAGCTGGTCGGGCAGCGGCAGCGCGTCGTGCGACAGGGACGTGGCCCGTTCCGCGTACTCGATGGAGGCGGCCGGCTCGATGTTCGCCAGCGCCCGCCGGGCCATCCGGCCCAGCGCCGCCACGCCGAGCGGCGCGACGTCCCGCACCGACGCCTCCGGCCGCAGCCGCACCTGGTCGGCCAGCTCCACCGTGCACTCGGCGTGGGTCGCCACGAACGCGTCCCGCTCGTTCTCGGTGAGGCTCAGCCGCGAGGCGCCGTCGTAGCCGATCCGGTCGATCGTCTCGGGGGCCGCCCAGTTGGCCAGGTATGCGTGCCGGTCGGCGAGGTCGGCCTTGCCGATGCCGGAGTAGGCCGCCTCGCGCATCAGCGGGGTGGTGAACGCGTAGCCGCCGCGCACCCGGTGCAGCATGCGGCGCTGGAGCAGCTCGTCGATCGAGCGCTCGAGCTCGACCGCGGCCACCGCGCCCGGCCGCGTGTCGCTGGTCGCCCGCCGCTCGCGCAGCGCCTCGATCACGCCGGTCGGCACGGTGTCGCCGACCACCGCCGCGTCCCGCAGGACCGCGCGCGGCTCGGCCGGCAGCGCGTCGATACGCGCCGCGAGCACCGCCGCCAGGTCGCGGGAGAGCAGCTGGCTGCCCAGCGACCCGGCCGCGAGCTGCCACTTGCCGGCCGCGTTCGCCCCGATCGCCGGGGTCAGCGCGCCCCGCTCCATCAGCAGCGTGACCATCTCGGCCAGGTAGAACGGGTTGCCCTGGGCGGTGGCCAGCAGCCGGTCGGTGTCCGGCTGCGGCAGCTTGCCGCCGTTCAGATAGGAGGTGAGCAGCCGGGCCGCGTCGGCGCCGCGCAGCGGGGGCAGCGTGTACACCTCGGCGTCGGCCAGCCGGGTCAGCGCGCCCGCCGTGCGGACCAGCTCGGGACGGCCGAGCAGCAGAACCACGACCGGACCTTCGAGCATCGAGAGCGTACGGCCCAGAGCGTCCACGGTCGACGCGGTCGCATCGTGCAGGTCGTCGACGATGACCACCAGCGGCGCCTCGGCGGCGAGCGCGGAGAGCAGGTCGGCCACGGCCGTCGAGACCGCCTCGGCGTCCTGCCGGGTGGTCGTCGGCTGCCAGTCGGCGGCGGCGGCCGGGCCGACCGGGTTGGCCGGGGCCTCGCCGTAGCCGAGCAGCGCCAGCAGCCGGTCGAGGTCGATCTTGACAGCCTCCCCCCCATCCGACCGCCCCGCCGCCGCCCCTGACCGGACTGAAGACTCGTCTCGATTGAGCCGGTTTGCGAGCTTGCGTAACCGCTCCTCGACCACCGTGCGGCCGACCGTGGACACCACGTCCTTGGGCAGGCCGACCGACTTGCGAACCAGGTCGGCCAGCGGTGCGTAGCGGCGGCGCTCGCCGAACGCGCGGCAGCGCACCCGCAGCACCCGGGCGCCGGTGTGTGCCGCGTACCGGCCGCCGGCGCCGACGTCGTAGCCGGCCGCCAGCCGCTTCACCTCGCCGGCGAAGCGCGACTTGCCAATGCCGGCCTCGGCCGTCATCACCATGACCCGGGACGTGTCCGAGTCGATCGCCTCGGCCAGCCGGCCGGAGACCCGGCCCAGCTCGGTCTCGCGGCCCACGAACGGCGCCTCGTCGCCGAGGCCGGATCGGGTGCCGGGCGCGTCGTGCAGGCCGAGCAGCTCGAACGCGGGAACCGGCTCGCGCTTGCCCTTGAGCCGCAGCGGGCGCAGCTGCCGCCAGGAGGCGACGTGCCGGGTGCCGGCGCTGGTGCGCGAGCCCGCGTAGACGGCGCCGACCGCGGCCGCGTCGGCGAACCGGGCCGCGGTGTTGACCGTGTCGCCGATGACCGTGTACTCGATGCCGGCCTGGATGCCGGCCACCACGTCGCCGGTGTTGACGCCGATACGCAAACCGAGCGGGGCGCCCCCGCCCCGCTCGTCGTCCAGCACGCGGCGGACCGCGCGCTGCATGCTCAACGCGGCACGCACGGCACGCTCGGCATCGTCCTCATGGGCCACCGGGGCGCCGAAGACCGCCATGATTCCGTCGCCGGTCAGCTTGTCGACGTGGCCGCCGAACGTCTTCACGGCGCCGGCCAGCGCGGCCAGCACCCGGTCGGTGACCGCGCCGACCCGCTCGGGGTCGAGGTCTTCCGACCAGGAGGTGAAATCGGACAGGTCACCGAAGAGCACGGTCACGATGCGCCGCTCGGCGGCGGGCAGCGTGGCCGCGGCCGGGAGGGCGGCCCCGCAGTTGTGGCAGAAGCGGGCGCCGGGGATGGCGACGGTTCCACACACCGGACAGGTCACAGCCGATCCAACCCGTCGGCCCTTGTTCCTTGTTCCCGATTTTTGTGACGGAGATAATCCAGCTGCGCCTTGGCCGAGAAGATCGCCGCGAACCGTACGGCTTGGTCAATGTCCGGATATACCCGGTCGACGACCTTTTCCGGGGTGTCGGCGCCCTCACCGAGCGCGGCCTCGACCTGGGCCAGGCGCTCGCGCCGGTGCTCCAGATAGAACTGCGCCATCGCGGCCACGTCGGGCTGGGCCGGGCCGTGGCCGGGGAGCATCGCCACGCCGGGGTGGCTCTTCAGGAGCTCGAGGCTCGCCAGGTAGGCCCCGAGGTCGCCGTCGGGCGCCGCGACGACCGTGCTGCCGCGGCCGAGGATCGTGTCGCCGGTGAACATTGCCCGGTCATTCCCGTGTTCGACGAGAAAACACACCGAATCGGAAGTATGTCCGGGAGTGTCCAATACGTGGACGGTCAGGCCGTCGCTCTTGATCTCGCCGCCGAACGGCCCGCCGTGCTCGGGATCGGCGGCCAGCACCGGCGTGCCGCCGAGGACCCCGGACAGCCGGGCCGCACCCTCGACGTGGTCGTGGTGACCGTGCGTAATCAGGATGGCACGGAACGGCGCCCGGTCGGCGATCGCGCGGAGATGTCCCTCGTCGAGCGGGCCCGGATCGATCACGAAACCGAGCTCCTCGCCCGGCGCCCGCAGGACCCAGGTGTTGGTGCCATCGAGCGTCATCGGCCCCGGGTTGGGCGCGCGGAGCAGCGTCACCCAGCCCGGCAAGCCGTCGAGCACTACTCCCCCCATGCGCGAAATCGTACGTCGCGCACGGGGGTTGAGCCGAGGACCGGATGTGCGATCTCAGCGGCCGCTCAGGTCACGCTCAGCGACCCTTTCAGGCGACCTCGACAATCGCCTCGACCTCGACCGGGGCGCCCAGCGGAAGCTCGGCCACGCCGACCGCGCTGCGGGCGTGCCGGCCCTGCTCGCCGAAGACGTCGCCGAAGAGGTTCGAGGCGCCGTTCACGACCGCCGGCTGCCCGGTGAAGCCCGGCGCCGACGCCACGAAGCCGGTCAGCTTGACGATCTTGACGACCCGGCCGAGGCCGACCAGCGCCTCGACCGCCGCCAGCACGTTCACGGCGCAGGTGCGGGCCAGGTCGGCGGCCTGCTCCGGGGTGACCTCGGCGCCGACCTTGCCGGTCGCCGGCAGCTTGCCGTCGACGAGCGGGAGCTGCCCCGAGACGTACACGTGATTGCCGGTCTGCACGGCCGGAAGATAGGCGGCCAGCGGGGGCACCACCTGCGGCAGCGTGATGCCGAGCTCGGCCAGCTTGGCGTAGGCGTCGACGCCGCCCTCGCCGGCGATCGGCGTCGTCACGACTTCGGCCGCTTCATGTATGCGATCAACTGCTCCGGGTTCGGACCCGGCACGACCTGGACCAGCTCCCAGCCGTCCTCGCCCCAGTTGTCGAGGATCTGCTTGGTCGCGTGGACCAGCAGGGGCACGGTCACGTACTCCCACTTCTGCATCGCCTGCATACTCCCTAATCGTCGGGTACCGGGTCAGCTTAGGGCCCACGCCCGTCCCGGTTTGGCTAGGCTGAGCCCAGGCCTCGTCGGATAGATCATGGAGGGCGCGATGACGCACCCGCAGGGGGGCTGGCCGGGTCATCCGGAGCCCGCGCCGGTGCCGTCGCCCGACCCGGAGCCGCCGCAGCCGATCCCGCCGGAGCCGATCCCGGCGCCGGAGCCGCCGCATTACGCGTACGACTTCATCGACGCCATGCCGGACCTGGCGGCGACCGAGTTCCCGCCGCCGGGCGCGTTCTCCGACGAGGCGCCCACCGCGACCATGCCCGCGATTCCGGCCGAGCACACCCAGGTCATCCCGGCCGCCGTGCCGAGCGGGCCGTGGCACGCCCAGCACGAGGCCCCGGGCGAGTGGCAGACCCAGCCCCCGGAGCACCTGGCCTGGCAGCACTCCCCGCCGGCCGAGATCCAGCCGGAGCCCATTTGGACCGGTCCCCAGCAGCCGTGGCAGGTGCCGCCGGCCGCCGCCCCGGTCAAGAAGCGCGGCGCCCTCTGGGTCTCGCTCGCCCTGGCCGCGACGCTGATGCTGTGCGCGGGTGGCGCCGTCTCGGCCTACTTCCTGCTGCGTGATGCCGACAATCCGGGCTCGCCCGACCCGGCGACCGCGGTCAACCGCTTCCTCACCGCCGTCTACACCCAGCAGGACGCGACCGCCGCCGACGATCTGGTCTGCCGCGAGGCGCGTGACCAGACAAAGCTCACCGACCGGGTCAATGAGATCAAGACGTACTCGGACGGCTATCAGGACCCGGTCTACCGCTGGGACGAGCCGGCCGTGTCCAGCTCGGGCGAGGACCGCGCCGAGGTCTCCGTGCAGGTCACGCTCTCCACCGGGGACGAGAAGACGGCGAAGCAGGACCTCGAGTTCACCGTGATCCGCAAGACCGGCTGGCTGGTCTGCGAGGTGGCCGGCTGATCGCCCGCCGTACCGTGGAGTCATGGGCGAGCACGTCAACAGCAGATGGCCGGCGCGGCTGCACGTCGTGACCGGCAAGGGCGGCACCGGCAAGACCACGGTGGCCGCCGCGCTCGCGCTGGGTCTGGCCGCCGAGGGCAAGCGCACGCTGCTGGTCGAGGTCGAGGGCCGGCAGGGCATCGCGCAGCTCTTCGAGGTCGAGCCGCTGCCGTACAAGGAGTTGCGGATCGCGCAGACCGCCGGCGGCGAGGTGCGGGCGCTCGCGGTCGACCCGGAGGAGGCCCTCCTGGAATACCTCGACATGTTCTACCACCTGGGCGCGGCCGGCCGGGCCCTGCGCAAGGTGGGCGCCATCGACTTCGCCACGACCATCGCGCCGGGCCTGCGTGACGTACTTCTCACCGGCAAGGTGAAGGAGGCGACCACCCGGTCGCACGACGGTCGCCGGGTCTACGACGCCGTCGTGCTCGACGCGCCGCCCACCGGCCGGATCGGCCGGTTCCTCAACGTGACGGCCGAGACCGCGAAGCTCACCAAGGTCGGCCCGATCAAGACGCAGAGCGAGGGCGTCGCGTCGCTGCTGCGCTCGCCGATCACCGCGGTGCACGTGGTGACCCTGCTCGAGGAGATGCCGGTCCAGGAGACGCTGGACGCGATCGCCGAGCTCAAGGCCCTGAACATCTCGCTCGGCCGGATCATCGTGAACGGCGCCCGCCCGGCGCTGCTGACCGGCGGCAAGGTGACCAAGGCCGAGCTCAAGCGCGGCCTCGGCGAGGCCGGCCTGCCGACCGACGCGGCTACGGTGAACGGGCTGGCCGCCGAGGCGAGGGCCTATCTGACCCGGCGCGAGCTGGAGGAGTCGCTGCGGGCCGACCTGGTCGAGGCCGGCCGCCCGACGATCGAGCTCCCGCTGCTGCCCGGCGGCGCCGACCGCGCCGGCCTGGACGAGCTCGCACGCGAACTGATGCGTGCCTGACCGTGATTACTCTGGAGTAGTGGTGGCTGAACCTCTCGACGTCGACCGTCTTCTCGCCGATCCGGCCACCCGGATCGTCGTGTGCTGCGGCGCCGGCGGGGTGGGCAAGACGACCACCGCCGCCGCGCTGGGCCTGCGGGCCGCCGAGGTGCACGGCCGGCGCACCGTGGTGCTGACCATCGACCCCGCCCGCCGGCTGGCCCAGTCGATGGGTCTCAGCGAGCTCGACAACACCCCGCGCCAGGTCAAGGGCATCGACGGCGAGAACGGCGGCGAGCTGCACGCCATGATGCTCGACATGAAGCGCACGTTCGACGAGGTGGTGCAGCAGCACACCACGCCGCAGCGGGCCACCGAGATCTTCGCGAACCCCTTCTATCAGGCCATGAGCTCGACCTTCGCCGGCACCCAGGAGTACATGGCGATGGAGAAGCTGGGTCAGCTGCGGTCCACCGACGAGTGGGATCTCATCGTGGTCGACACGCCGCCGTCGCGCTCGGCCCTCGACTTCCTGGACGCGCCGGCCCGGCTGTCGCGCTTCCTCGACGGCCGGATGCTCCGGCTCCTGCTGGCTCCCGCGCGGTCCGGGAAGAGCATGTTCTCACTGGTCACGGCATCGTTCGGGCTATTTTCCCGTACGGTGCAAAAGGTCCTCGGAGCTCAGCTGCTGACCGACCTGTCGGGGTTCGTCGCCGCGCTCGACTCGATGTTCGGCGGGTTCCGCCAGCGTGCCGACGAGACGTACCGCATCCTGCAGGACCCGCAGACCGCGTTCCTGCTGGTCGCCGCCCCGGAGCGGGACGCCGTGCGGGAGGCCGCCTACTTCGCCGAGCGGCTGGTCGCCGAGCGCATGCCGCTGGCCGGGCTGGTGCTCAACCGGATGCACCGGTCCGACGTCGTGCTGGACGTGGCGAGCAGTGCGGCCGCGGCCGAGGCCCTGCCGCCCGAGCAGCAGATGACCGCCGACGCCCTGCGGATCCACGCCACGCTGATGCGGCAGATCGAGCGCGAGGTGCGGGTGGCGGCCACGCTCACCGACGCGTTCCCGTCGGTGCCGGCCGCCACGGTCACGGCGCAGCCCGCCGACGTTCATGACGTCGACGGGCTGCGGACGATCGGTGCCCTGCTCGCTTCGAGCTGATTCAGCTCGCTCCGAGTTGATTGATTCAGCGGGTGGGCACGAGCACCTTGTCGGCGCTCTTCTCCTTCATCGCGGCCTCGAACATCTTTCGCCAGCTCGCGACGTGCGGGTGGCGGCGCAGCAGCGCCCGCCTCTCCCGTTCGGTCATGCCGCCCCAGACGCCGAACTCGATCCTGTTGTCCAGGGCATCGGCGAGGCATTCGTAGCGAACCGGGCAGCTGCGGCAAATTCTCTTCGCCACGTTCTGCTCGGCGCCCTGCACGAACAGTGCGTCAGGGTCGCCACTCTGACACGCCGCCATGCTGGGCCAATCGCTGATCATCCCCATCTGTACACGTCCCCCCTTGCGTTCACCCCCTGACGTCCGCGCGCTTATGTCCCCCAAGCGGTGCAGACGTCGTGCGATAACTCGCCGGACCATCATGCTCTGTAGTTGGGCGATTACGCAACGTTGTCCCTCAAATACGTACAGCTCGGAAGTACCGGGCACGGGGTTGGGGAACGGTTTGAGGGACGGTTTCGGGAACGGTTTGGGGAACGGGGCAGCGCTCGAGCCGCCGCCGGGGCACAATCAATCTGGGCGAACCGTAACCTTCTCGACGCGCGGTCACTCATTCCCTTCGCGTACCCTGCCCAGGTGACCTCCTGGATGCGCAGACGCGATCACAACATCTTCGCCAACGCGACCTCGTTGCTGGTCTGCGGTCTACTCGCCGGCGTCGTCGTCGCCGCGGCCGCGTTCCCGGCCGCCGCGATGTCGGGGCTGGCCGCCAAGGCCGGCGGCCAGACGTTCGCGAGCCTGCCCAGTGAGCTCAAAGACTTCAGTTCCCCGCAGATCACCCGGATCTACGCGTCCGACAACAAGACGCAGATCTCGCAGTTCTACGACGAGTTCCGCAGCGACGTCCCGCTGAAGGAGATCTCGCCCTACATGCGGGACGCGATCGTCGCCGCCGAAGACCGGAACTTCTACCACCACAACGGCGTCGACCTGAAGGGCGTGGCCCGCGCGTTCGTCAACAACAACAGCGGCAAGTCGCAGCAGGGCGCCTCGACGCTGACCATGCAGTGGGTGCGCATGTCGCTGGCCTACTCGGCGACCAACCCGCAGGAGGTCGTGGACGCGACCAAGGACACGCCGAAGCGCAAGATCACCGAGATGAAGTACGCCGTCCAGGTCGAGAAGGAACTGAGCAAGGACCAGATCCTCGAGCGCTACCTGAATATTGCTCCCTTCGGCAACCAGGCGTACGGGGTCTTCGCCGCCTCCCAGGTCTACTTCAACAAGAAGCCCAAGGACCTGACGATCGCGCAGGCCGGGATGCTGGCCGGCATGGTCAAGGCCCCGACCAGCTTCAACCCCACCACCAAGGAGGGGTACGACCAGATCCTCCAGCGCCGCAACAACTACGTCATCCCCGGCATGGTGCAGATGGGCGCCATCACCCAGGCCGAGGCCGACAAGGCGGTCAAGGAGGCCCTGCCCCGCTCGGTGCGGCCGGTGGGCAACGGCTGCGTCTCGGTCGCCAAGAACGCGTGGGGCTTCTTCTGCGACTACTTCTACCGCTGGTGGATGGGCCGGGAGGAGTTCGGCGAGACCGCGTACGACCGGGAGCGTCGCCTGAAGAGCGGTGGTTACCGGATCACCACGACGCTGGACATCAAGGCGCAGACCGCGGCCCGGGACAACATCTCCGCCGAGATCAAGGACTCGAACAAGAACGCGCTGCTGCTCGCGGCGGTCGAGCCCGGTGACGGCAAGGTCCGCGTGCTCGCCGCCAACCGCAAGTACAAGCTCGACGACCCGGCGCACCCGCAGAACAAGATGTCGTCCGACCCGCGGAAGGCGGCCAAGGGCGCCCGCGGCACGTACCCGAACACGACGAACCCGCTGCTCAGCGGCGGCGGCGACATCACCGGCTACCAGGCCGGCTCGGTGTTCAAGATGTTCACCATGGTCGCGGCCCTGGAGAAGGGCTATCCGCTCGGCTACACGATCAACGCCCCGAAGCAGTACAAGTCGGGGTACATCATCGATTCGAGCAGCCCGTCGGCCTGCAAGGGCACGCACTTCTGGTGTCCCGGCAACGCCGGCGAGGGCGAGGCCGGCGTCTACAACATGTGGACCGGCTTCGGTAACTCGGTGAACACGTACTTCGTACCGCTCGAGGAACGCGTCGGCGCCGAGAACGTGGTGGCCGTGGCCAAGCGGTTCGGCGTGCAGTTCCGGGTCAAGGAGGACGCCGACCTGGCCGCACCCGGCTCGGCCGAGCAGTGGGGCGCGTTCACGCTCGGTGTCTCCGCCTCCACCCCGCTCGACATGGCGAACGCGTACGCGACGCTGGCCGGCGACGGCATGTACTGCGAGCCCACCCCGATCGAGCAGATCACCTCGCAGGCCGGCGAGAAGCTCGACGTCGGCAAGTCCCACTGCATTCGCGCCACCAGCAAGGACGTGGCCCGAGCCGCGCTCGACGCGGCCCGCTGCCCGGTCGGCGACTCGTCCCAGCTCGGCCAGTGTCACGGCACGACGGCCGGCCAGACCCACGGCCAGGTCGGCCACCCGGTCTTCGGCAAGACCGGCACCACCGACCACGACAAGACCGCGGCCCTGATCGCCGGCACGACGTCGCTGGTGGTGGCCGGCTACCTGGTCAACCCCGACTATCAGGACCACTCCGACCGCATGTCGCACCAGATCGTGAACCCCGCGGTCTGGAACACCCTGGGCGACTTCATGGACGGCAAACCCAAGGTCCAGTTCAAGACCCCCGGCAACGAGAAAATCGCGTACGGCGACCAGCGCTCCATCCCCGACGTAACTTGCGACTCCATCGACAGCGCCCGGGGCCGCCTGGAGTCCGCCGGCTTCGACGTCTCGGTCGGCAACGACGTCGACTCTTCTTGCCCCGCCGGCACCGCAGCAGGCACAAACCCAAGCGGCCGCACCATCAAGGGCGGCGTGGTAGTGATCGAGAAGAGCAACGGAAAGAGCGCGCAGCAGCCTGATCCACAGCAGCCGGGCTTGCCCACGCTGCCCACGGTCAAGCCGACAAGACCAAGACGGTGACACAGCGGTCGAGGTCATTGATCTGATCTGTTCGAGGAGTCTGCGGCATAGGCTCGGAGCAAGCCAACCTCTGGCTATGGTGACCGGCACCAATAGGCGCACTGAGGTCGGTGAATGATGCGATTAAGCGAATTTCTCGTCGCAGTCGCGGAGGGCTACGACTACCACGACGGCTTCGAAACTATCCAGCAACGTCTACTTAAACGAGCCCCGGAAGAACTCCGCGACTACGGTCCGGCGGACTTCGTCATCAAGTCCAGCGGCGGCCAAACGAATCTTGGGGCGACTCTCACCCCCTGGATCGGCTTCTTCGACCCGGACGAGTCCACGACCCCGATGGACGGCCTGTACGTCGTTTGGCTCCTGGACGCCACTGGACAGAACTGGACCCTCAGCCTGAACATGGGCACCGAGAAGCGGGCGCGAAGCCTCGCCGATCAAGGTTCAGCGACGAGCACGACGGGATCGAAGGAGTCGAGGCTCCTGAATTCCTTGCGCGCCGAGGTAGTGGCGATCCGTGAGGCTCTTCCCGAGAACATCGTTGACGCGTGGGACAGCGCCATTGATCTGCGTAGCAACGGTACGCGGCAAAGGCGTTACGAAGCCGCCACCATCCTGGCGCAGACTTATCCAGTCAACGGTCTGCCAAACGACTCAGTCCTCAACGCTGACGTTCGCGCCATGTGTGTCGCGCTTCAAGTAGCGACCCAGGTAAAACGGCGCATCGCCGCCTTGAGTCCTGGTGTGATCTCAACGAGCAGTGTCGCCTTCGAAGACGGCGTGGCGCGCGACTTGGTGTTCGACCCGGGCATCGATAGAAACTCGATCGTCAAACTGTCCAAGCAATCGATCGAGCGTTCACCTCGCCACGAGGGAGGACTAAAGCGGTACGGCTTATGGCTCCAAAGCCGAGGCTTTCGGCCAGCGACAAACGTGCATCCTCGTGACTTCATCATTCCTGGTGCGCCCGAGTGGCTCGGCGAATACAAAGTGGTATACGGCAACAACGTCGCTCGTGCCACCCGCGAGGCGCACAGTCAGCTCAAGGAATATCGCCACTTTCTTTATACGGCAAGTAGTCCCGGACTAGTCGCCGTCTTCAGCGATGCAGTGACCGAACCGCGTGTCTCGTGGCTGAACGCGGAAGGAATCGCGGTCGTTTGGGAGCATAATCGACGGTGGCTCGGCTGCGATCGAGCACGAAATGCCGGGCTAGCCGTCTAGAGTCCCGAGCGCGATCGCCGGTTTGTGTCGCCGCCGACCCTCAGGCTCGGCCAATCAGAGCGGCAAGTTTGACTGCCCAGACTCGGCAGTTGGCGCTCGAAACGTCGCGACGTGGGCCGACCCCTTCGAACGGGCCGGCCCGACACGGGCAGCTGCCCTCCGCTCGGCCGGCGCGCTCGTCAATGCTCCGCTAGTCGGTGAAGCCCAGTCCCCGCAGCAGGTCGAGCACCAGCTTGTTGCGGGGGTCGACGACGGCGAGCGGCGTCTTGTTCTCGTTGTTCTCGGCGTTCGGGTTCGCCCCGGCGTCGAGCAGGACCCGGATGCAGTCGGCGCCCTGGTCCAGGGCCAGGGCGTCGTCGATGTAGCGGACCAGGTGGAACATGGCGGTCTCGCCGTTGATGTCGGTGGCGCCCACGTCGGCGCCGTTCTGCACGACTGCGGCGATGACCGCCGGGCGCACGTCGAAGGACGTGCCGAGCCCGGTCACGGCCCACATGAGCGCCGTGCGGTCCTGGTCGTCGCGGTCGTCGATGTGCGCCCCGGCCTGGACCAGTGGGGCAACGTTTGCCGAGGTGTCCAGGCCGCGGTGGAACTGGGTGTCGACCATCCACATCAGCGGCCGCTTGTTCGTGCGGTCGCCGAGGTTGGGGTCGGCGCCGTTGTCGAGCAGCAGCTGGATGGACTCGCCGCCCCGGCCGCTCGCGGCGAGGATCAGGGCGGTCTCGCCCAGGGCGCCTTTCAGGTCGACGGAGGCGCCCGCTGCCAGCAGCACTTGCATGATCTGGATGAAGCTGCGCATCGATGCCGACATCAGGGCGGTCCGGCCGCCGGAGCCTCGCGCGTCGACGTCGGCGCCGGCCTCGAGGGCGGCTTTCACGGCCTCGACGTCGAACGCCTCGACGGCGGCCAGCAGGTCCTCGTCATGAGCAGAGTCGTGAGCAGACATGGGCGCCTCTTTCGCCGAGTCATGACTGCGACCAGCCTGACAGATCCACAAGTCGCCCGCTACGAAAGGGCCTGCCGCAGGAGTTCTATGTCGGAAACGTCCTTCAGGCGCCCGGCGGATTCCTTCCATCGCAGGACCTCGGTAAGCGTCACGAAGCGAATTCCGTCGACGACGTCGGCGCCGTCGATCAGGGCGTCCGTGTCCCAAGAAGGGGACGTCCAGGCGTTGAAGATCTGGATGCGGCCGCCCTCCAACTCGATCATCTCGCCATATCCGGAGGACGGGACCACCGGCGTCCCGAGTTCGAGCGCCCTCGCCCACGCCGGGCCCCGGGCCAGGATGTCGAGGTCGCCGGCGCTGTCCTTGATGCCGTGGGCGACCAGCGGCCCGCTCCCGAAGACCGCGCAGTCGTCGGCCGGCAGCCCGAGCCGCAGCAGCCGCTGGAACAGCGGGTTCATCAGCACGTGAACACCATCAGACACGTCGATGAATGATCACAATAGGTGATCCCGCGGGCACCGTCGGGATATGCGCACAATGCCGGAATCGGCGTGAGCCGCCACAAACTAGTCGTTTTGCTCGGACGTGACGGGTGAAGACTGACGTTCGTGGGCGCCGCGGCCCCGGCCTGACGGGGTGCGCGCGCCGCCAGTTCCCCACGTCTGGACGGAGGCAACGATGCCAGGAAACCGAGCAGTGATGTACCAGGGACCCGGACGCGTCGAGGTCCACGACATCGACTACCCGACGTATGAACTGAAGGACGGGCCGGGCGTCAACAAGGCCAACATCGGCCGCAAGGTCCGGCACGGGGCGATCCTCAAGACGGTCGCCACCAACATCTGCGGCAGCGACCAGCACATGGTGCGCGGGCGGACCACCGCCCCCGAGGGCCTGGTGCTCGGCCACGAGATCACCGGCGAGGTGGTCGAAGTCGGGCCGGACGTCGAGTTCGTCAAGGTCGGCGACGTGTGCTCGGTGCCGTTCAACATCGCCTGCGGGCGGTGCCGCAACTGCAAGGAGGGCAAGACCGGAGTCTGCCTGAACGTGAACCCGGATCGTCCCGGCTCGGCGTACGGCTATGTCGACATGGGCGGCTGGGTCGGCGGCCAGGCTGAGTACGTGCTGGTCCCGTACGCCGACTGGAATTTGCTCCGCTTCCCCGACCGCGACCAAGCGATGGAGAAGATCCTCGACCTGGCCATGCTCACCGACATCTTCCCGACGGGTTACCACGGCTGTGTCAGTGCCGGCGTCACGACGGGTTCGACGGTGTACGTGGCGGGCGCCGGTCCGGTCGGGTTGGCCGCGGCGACCTCGGCGTACCTGCTGGGCGCCTCGGTGGTGATCGTGGGTGACCTGAACGAGGAGCGGTTGGCGCAGGCCCGCAGCTTCGGTTGTGAGACCGTGAATGTCGCCGAGGGTGACCCGGTCGAGCAGGTGCAGCAGATCCTCGGGCCCGACACCCCGGCGATCGGTGAGCCGCTGGTCGACTCGGCGGTGGACGCGGTCGGTTTCGAGGCGCGCGGCCACGGCCAGGACGCGCAGACCGAAATGCCGGCCACGGTGCTCAATTCGCTGATGACGATGACTCGCGCGGGCGGTGCCATCGGCATTCCCGGCCTGTACGTCACCGGCGACCCGGGCGGCGTCGACGAGGCGGCCAAGGTCGGGTCGTTGTCGCTGCGGCTGGGCCTGGGCTGGGCCAAGTCCCACTCGTTCGTGACCGGCCAGTGCCCCGTGATGAAGTACAACCGCAACCTGATGATGGCAATCCTGCACGACCGCGTGCAGATCGCGAAGAACGTCAACGCGACGCCGATCCCGCTGGACCAGGCGCCGCAGGGTTACCAGGATTTCGACCAGGGCGCAGCACGCAAGTACGTGCTCGACCCCCACGGCGTGATCCGTCGCTGACCCAGTGATCCAAGGACGGGACCGGTTCGCGGAATGCGCGGGCCGGTCCCGCACTTCGCCGCCGCCGTCGCGCTCATCCGCTTGGCAAACCACCGGGTGGCCACGGCTCATCGGCTGGTTGAGGCACCGAGCGGGCCCGAGGCTTCCGATTGGCCCGCCGACGCACGCGGCGAGCGCTACGGTCGCGCCGGCCGTTGGTACGGGCGCAAGCGACGGAAACTCCCGGTATCCACCGCCCGATCGCCCGTCTGTGCAGCACCGGGATTGCATCCACCCAGAAGCCTACGACCCCAGACGCAGTTCAGGGCCGATCCGACTGGCGGACCGGCCCTGAACTGGCAAAGCTCTTGGTCGGGGTGGCCGGATTTGAACCGACGGCCTCTTCGTCCCGAACGAAGCGCGCTACCAAGCTGCGCCACACCCCGAGCTGCCTGGAAATACTATCCGACGCCGAGGCCCACGCGAAATCGGTATACCCCAAACCGTAAAACCGCAGGTCAGCGCGGTATCAGGGTGAGGATCGAGGCCTCGGGGCGGCAGGCGAAGCGGATGGGGGCGGTGGGGTGGGTGCCCAGGCCGGCGGAGACGTGCAGCCACGCGTCGGAGTCGGGCCAGCGGTGCAAACCCCTGGCCATGGACTTCGGGAGGTCGCAGTTTGTCGTCAGGGCGCCGTACAGGGGGACGCAGACCTGGCCGCCGTGGGTGTGGCCGGCCAAGAGCAGTTCGAAGCCGTCGGCGGCCATCGGGTTGAGGACTCGGGAGGCGGGGGTGTGCGTCACGCCTATGTGCAGGTCGGCTCCGGGGGAGACCGGGCCTGCCACGGATGGGTAGTCGTCCTGCTCGATGTGCGGGTCGTCGACGCCTACCAGCTCGATCGAGCGGCCGCCGGCCTTGATGATGGTGCGGGCGTTGTTCAGGTCGGACCAGCCCGCGTCGACGAACGCCGCCCTAAGGTCGGCGAAGGGGAGGTCTACGCCCTGGATGTACTCGCGCTCGCCGGGCAGCACGTAGCGCAGCGGGTTGCGCCAGACCGGGCCTCGGTAGTCGTTCGAGCCGAAGACGAAAGCGCCGGGCAGCGACAGGTACGGGTCGAGCGCCCGGAGCACGCCGGGGACCGATGCCGGGTCGGCCATGTTGTCGCCGGTCACCACGACGAAGTCGGGGTCGGTGCCGGCCAGCGCGGCCACCCATTCCTGCTTGCGCCGCTGGTCGGGCATCATGTGCAGGTCCGAGATGTGCAGGATGCGCAGCGGTTCGGCGTCCGGCTCGAGGACGGGCACGTCGAAGCGGCGCAGCGTGAAGAGGTTGCGCTCGATCAGCGAGGAGTAGGCGAAGGTGGCCGCGCCGGCCGCCGCCACACCGGCGGCCAGGGCGATAAGGGGGCGCTTACGCATGACGGCAAGAGTAGTTTCTCCGTCCATGGGAACGTTGAAAGATCGCCTGAACGATGACCTGCACACCGCCATGAAATCCCGCGACGACATGACCACTGCCACGCTGCGGATGACGCTGGCCGCGGTTCGCAACGCCGAGGTGGCCGGCAGCCAGGCGCGCGATCTCTCCGACGACGAGGTGCTGGCCGTGCTCGCCAAGGAGTCGAAGAAGCGTCGCGAGGCGGCCACCGCCTTCGCCGACGCGGGCCGGTCCGAGCAGGCGGCCAAGGAGCGTTCCGAGGGCGAGATCATCGACCGCTACCTGCCGAAGCAGCTCACCGATGAGGAGATCGGCTCGATCGTCTCCGAGGCGCTCGCGGCGGGCGGCTTCAACGGCAAGGCGCAGATGGGCCCGGCCATGAAGGCGGCACAGGCCGCGGTGGCGGGGCGGGCCGAGGGCGGCCGGGTTGCCGCCGAGGTGCGCCGCCAGCTGGGCGTCTAAAGGGCGATGGGCACCAAAAGCGAAGAGCCGTCCACAATTGTGGGCGGCTCCTCTCGTACGGTCGCTGGATGATTTAAAGCGCGAGTTGCGGACGGACCGGAACCGCCGCCACCGCCGGCCCGACGCTGCGTCCCGGCAGCTGTTGCGGCACCGAGTAGGGGCCGAGCATCGACTCGACCGCCGGAGCGATGGCCGGGCGGGCGTCGAGCTGGATGAGGCGGGCGGCCCGGGCCAGGGAGCCGGTCTCGCCGTCGCGGAAGCCCTCTCGGTAGCCCTTCTCGTAGCGCTCGCCGCGACCCAGGGCGCGGCCGAGCGCAAAACAGGAGGATCCGGCGAGTGCCAGGAGGAAGAACAATGCGAAGGGTGTCACGGAATGTTCCTTCCGAGTAATTAGCACCAATTAGGCGAAAAGTACCCCAAAAGGATCTTCCATGTTGTAGCGCGGAGATCAAGTACGCGGATGGGTGACGAGGTCCGCGACCGCCGGGCGGGCCAGCCGGGACGGCAGTTGATCGGGGTCGGTGGGACGGCACAGGTGGTACCCCTGGCCGTACGCGCAGCCCAGCTTGCGCAGCGCGTCGAGCTGGGCGGCGTTCTCGATGCCCTCGGCGACCGTGCGCAGGCCGAGGATCTGCGCGAGCTCGACGATCGTGCGTACCAGGGCCAGGTCCTCGCCGGTCAGCTCGGCCCGCGCGATGAAGGCGCGGTCGATCTTCAGCTCGTCGACCGGGAGCTCGCGCAGGTAGGCCAGCGACGAATACCCGGTCCCGAAATCGTCGATCGACAGCTGCACACCCAGGCCGCGCAGCACGTGCAGCGCCGCCTTCCCCAGGTCGGGCTCGCTCATCAGCACCGACTCGGTCAGCTCGAGCGTCACGGCGCTGGACGGCAAACCCGCGATGGCGAGCGCCCGCATCACATTGTCGGCAAATCTCGGGTGTACGAGTTGATGCCCGGACACGTTGACGTTCAGCCCCAGGTCGGGGAAGTCGCGCCGCCAGCGGGCGACCTGCAGCGCGCTCGTCTCGAGCGCCCACTGGCCGACGTCGATGATCAGGCCGAACTCCTCGGCGATCGGGATGAAGTCGACCGGGGAGACGAACCCCCGGGTCGGGCTGTGCCAGCGGATCAGCGCCTCGACGCCGGTCGCGACGCCGTCGGTCAGCCGGATCAGCGGCTGGTACTGGAGACGGAACTCGCCACCGCGCAGCGCCCGCTGAAGGTCGCCGCGCATGCTCAGGTGGTCGAGCGCCTCGGTGTGCATGAACGGCTCGTAGACCAGCACCCGGCCCGGGCCGTCCTTCTTCGCCCGGTACATCGCCACGTCGGCGTTGTGCAGCAGCGCCTCGGAGCGCTCGACGGGATCGCGGGAGGTGGCGATGCCGACGCTGGCGCCGATGAAGACCTCGCGGCCGGCCACCCGGAACGGCTCCTTGATCGCCGCGACGACCCGGTCGCCGACGATGGTGGCGGCCTCGACCGGCGAGTCGTGCAACAGCGCGGCGAACTCGTCGCCGCCGAGCCGGGCGGTGGTGTCGCTGGCCCGTACGCAACCGCGCAGTCGCCGGGCCACCAGGGCGAGCAGCTGATCGCCGGCCTCGTGCCCGAGACTGTCGTTGACCGCCTTGAACCGATCGAGGTCGACGAAGAGCACGCTGGTCGGGTCGGTGTCGGTGACCCGCGAGGCCAGCACCCGGTTGAGGATCTTGAGGAACAAGGCGCGGTTGGGCAGGCCGGTGACCGGGTCGTGGTGCGCCTCGCGGACCGCTTCGACGGTACGGGCGTCGGTCAGCGCCAGGCTCACCTGCTGGGCGAAGGCGGCCAGTTGGTCGCGCTGCTCGGTGTACTGGTCGACGCTCCCGGGCAGGTGGGCGACGAGGCTGCCGGCCATCTCGCCGGTCACCCGCACCGGCGCCGCGATCACCGAGCCGGTCGCGTCCGGCCGGATCAGCACCGTGCCGCCGGACATCGCGGCCCGCGCCGCCGACTCGTGCAGCGGCCCGCCGTCGGTGCCGCCGCAGGTCGACGCCACCGAGAGCCGCCGGTCCGGGCCGCCCTCGGCGAGCAGCAGCGCGACCGTGGCGCCGTCCAGCAGCTCGGCCGCGCCGCCGGTCACCGCGTCCAGGATCTCGGGCAGCGGCCGCCGTCCGGAGATCGCCCGCTGGATGGTCAGCAGCGACTCCACCAGCCGCTGCCGGGTCTGCGCCGAGGTCGCCTGCCGTTCCTTCTCGGCCCGCAGATGGCGCTCGGCCGCGAGCACCCGGATGCTGCGCAGCGCGAGGCCGAGCACCTGGCCCATGCCCTGGAGCATCTGCCGTTCGGCCGGGGCGAACGGCTCGTCGGCCCGGCAGACGATCAGCGCGTCGCCGTTCTCGCCACCCAGCGGGTTGGACGCGGCGTGCAACTCGCCCAGGCCGGGAAGGTCGAGCAGCGTCTGGCCGGCGGCCACGGCGAGCAGGCCGGCGACGGGGACGTCCGGGCCGAAGCCGTACGCGCCCGAGACCCGCCCCTCGCGGACCACGGCGCCGGCCTCGGCCTCCACCATCTCGGTCGCCCGCTCGACCGCGCCGGCGATCGCGGACTCTTCGGTCTCGGCGGCGTTGACGGCCGTGAAGTACTCGGTGAGCAGGTAGGTCAGCATGCTCAACCCAGGGCGAGGGTGACCAGGGTCAGGTGGTGCATGCCGCTCGCGCCACGGACCCGCGCGATCTCGCCGGTGGTGTAGAACCCGGCGAACGGGGCGCCGTTCAGGGCGGCGCGCATCGCGGCGATCTCATCCTCCATGCCGCCCTCGACCAGGCCGGCCCGGCGGCCGCCGCAGTCGAAGGCGAGCACCCCGAGTGGGGCGAGGCCGTCGAGCCGGGCCAGCGCCTCGGTGCAGGACCAGGTGGCGCCGTCGAGCAGGGCCTGGCGGTCGGCCTCCATGAGCCAGACCAGCGCGCCCTGCGGGACGTCGGCGGTGCCCCAGACCGAGCGCTCCTCGTCGTCGCCGGCGTGGATCACCCGGATGTCCTCGCCGTTGCGCCGGGACAGCCCGAGCGGCTGGAGCTGGCGTCCCCGGTCGAAGAACTCGGCCGCCGTCCCGTCGAAGTTGTTGCGGCGCAGCAGCACGTCCAGCGCCGGCTCGTCGTCGAGCTCGTAGACGTGCGCGCCGTGGCTTTTCGTGACGATCATCGCGGGCTCGGTGCGCCGCCAGCCGTGCGCGATCCCGATGCCGATCGGGCCGTCCGAGCCGAGCGCGAGCCCGACCACGGCGCCGGAGTAGACCTCGTCGCCGCAGAGCTGGTACGTCCGCTCGAAGTGCCGGTCGTCCGCGCCGAAGCCGCCGACCAGCGGGTACGCCGCGCCGGCCGACGAGTACGCGCCCCGGACGATCTCGTGCGGGTGCCCGGTCATCCCGTCGCAGAGCAGGATCAGCACCCGGTTGTCGTCGTGCAGCCCGCGCAACGCCTCGGCGGCCGCCGCCCCGGCCGCGCGCGGGTCGTGCTCGTCGACCTGAGCCACCCGGGTATGCACCGTGAAGCCGTCGCCGCCGAGCGCCGCGACCGCGACCCCGCCCACGGTCATCCCGCCGTTGCCCATCTCGCCCATGGTCGTGCTGCCGACGATCGCGCTGTCGGGGCCGGCCTCCTCGCGGACCGCGGCCAGCAGCTCCGGCAGGTCGTGCGCCACCGAGCTGAAGACGAAGACGGCCTTGGCCACGCGGCCGCCGATCGCCTCGGCCGCGGCCTCGGCCCCCGCCTTCGCGGAGTCCGCGGCGCTGCTCTGCCCGGCGCCGAACCAGCGGTGCGGGTTGATCTGCATGATCCCCTGATCGGCACCATTTGTCGGTTGCTGAGTGGTTGCGGCCGGGGTGCTGTTCGGTGTCTTCGGGCGGCCTGCCAGGCTTGGTCCTTGTGACTTCTCCTGATGACCTGGCGCGGCGCGTCCGCGACGTGAGCCGCCTGACCGGTGAATTCGTGCTGCGGTCCGGCCGGACGGCGACCGAGTACTTCGACAAGTACCAGTTCGAGGCCGACCCGGAGCTGCTCGACCGCCTGGCCGAGCAGATGGCGGTGCTCATCCCCGACGGCACCGAGGTGCTGGCCGGGCTCGAGATGGGCGGCATCGCGGTGGTGACGGCGCTGGCCCGGCACGCCAAGCTGCCCACGGCGTTCGTACGCAAGGAGGCCAAGAAGTACGGGACGGCGCGGCTGGCCGAGGGCGCCGAGGTGGCCGGCCGCCGGGTCCTGGTGGTCGAGGACGTCGTCACGTCCGGCGGCCAGGTCGTGATCTCCACCGGCGAGCTGCGGAAGCTCGGCGCGCACGTGGATCACGCGCTGTGCGTGATCGACCGCAAGGAGGGCGGCGCGGAGGCGCTGGCCGCCGAGGGCATCAAGCTGCGGGCGCTGCTCTCGCGCGAAGACCTGTCGTAGACGTCATCGGCCGCCGGGCTCCTTCATCTCGGCGGCCAGCAGCTCGGCGATCTGCACGGTGTTGAGGGCCGCACCCTTGCGCATGTTGTCGCCGGTGATGAAGAGGTCGAGCGCGCGCGGGTCGTCCATGGCCCGGCGGATGCGGCCGACCCAGGACGGGTCGGTGCCGACCGCGTCGATCGGCATCGGGAACTCGCCGGCCTCGGGGTCGTCGACCAGGATCACGCCCGGGGCGTTGCGCAGCACCTGACGGGCGCCGTCCGCGTCGACCTCGGAACCGAAGACGGCGTGCACGGCGATCGAGTGACCGGTCACGACCGGCACGCGTACGCAGGTGGCCGACACCTTGAGAGCCGGGATCCCCAGGATCTTGCGGGACTCGTTGCGCAGCTTGAGCTCCTCGGACGACCAGCCCTTGGGCGCCAGGTCGCCCGACCAGGGCACCACGTTGAGCGCGAGCGGCGCGGTGAACGGCCCGAGGTCGTCGCCGACCGCCTGGCGCACGTTGCCCGGCCGCGAGCCCAGCGACCGGTCGCCGGCCACCTTGCTGAGCTGGTCGTGCAGGGTGTCGACGCCGACCTGACCGGCGCCCGAGGCGGCCTGGTAGGACGCCAGGACCAGCTCGCGCAGGCCGTACTCCCGGTGCAACGGCGCGATCGCCATGATCATCGCCATCACCGTGCAGTTGGCGTTCGACACGATGCCGCGCGGCCGGGTGGCCATCGCCTCCTGGTTGACCTCGGGCACGACCAGCGGCACGTCCGGCTCCATGCGGAACGCGGCCGAGTTGTCCACCACGATGACGCCGCGCTCGGTGGCGATCGGCGCCCAGGCGAGCGACACGTCGTCGGGCAGGTCGAACAGCGCCACGTCGACGCCGTCGAAGGCTTCCGGGGTCAGCTCCCGCACGGTCAACTGCTCGCCGCGGCAGGACAGCTGCTTACCGGCCGACCGCGCGGAGGCGAGCAGCCGGATCTCCCCCCAGACGTTGCGCCGGGAGGTGAGCAGCTCGAGCATGACGGTACCGACGGAGCCGGTGGCCCCGACGACGGCGAGCGTGGGCTGCGCCATCGGAGCGCTTACCGCCCGGTGCCGGCGTAGACCACCGCCTGCTCGTTCCCACCCAGCTCGAACTGGTCGTGCACGGCACGGACCGCGGTGTCGAGGTCGGTGTCGCGGCAGACCACGGAGACCCGGATCTCGGACGTGGAGATCATCTCGATGTTGACCCCGGCCTCGCCGATGCAGGCGAAGAACGAGGCGGCGACGCCCGGGTGCGAGCGCATGCCGGCGCCGATCAGCGAGACCTTGCCGACGTGGTCGTCGAAGAGCAGGCTCTTGAACTTGATCTGCTCTTTGATCTTGTCGAGCGCGGTCATCGCGGTGGGCCCGTCGGCCTTGGGCAGCGTGAACGAGATGTCGGTGCGGCCGGTGCCCTCGGTCGACACGTTCTGCACGATCATGTCGATGTTGATCTCGGCCTGGGCCACCGTGTTGAAGATGTGGCCGGCGGCGCCGGGCTCGTCGGGCACGCCGACGATCGTGATCTTGGCCTCGCTGCGCTCGTGGGCGACCCCGGTGATCAGCGCCTGTTCCACGTCAGGGTCCTCCATAGATCCGGTGACGAGCGTGCCTTCTTTGTTCGAGTACGAAGAGCGTACGTGGATCGGCACTTTGAAGCGCCGCGCGTACTCCACGCATCGCAACATCAGCACCTTCGCCCCGCCGGCGGCGAGCTCGAGCATCTCCTCGTACGTGATCTTCTTGATGTGCTTCGCGTCGGGCACGATGCGCGGGTCGGCGGTGAAGACGCCGTCGACGTCGGTGTAGATCTCGCAGACGTCGGCGTGCAGCGCGGCGGCCAGCGCCACCGCGGTCGTGTCGGAGCCGCCGCGGCCGAGGGTGGTGATGTCCTTCGTGTCCTGCGAGACGCCCTGGAAGCCGGCGACGATGGCGATCGCGCCCTCGTCTAGCGCCGAGCGCAGCCGGCCGGGGGTGACGTCGATGATCCGGGCCTTGCCGTGCACGGAGGTGGTCAGCACGCCGGCCTGCGAGCCCGTGTAGGAACGCGCCTCGTAGCCCAGGTTGTGGATCGCCATCGCGAGCAGCGCCATCGAGATGCGCTCGCCGGCGGTCAGCAGCATGTCGAGCTCGCGGCCCGGGGGCAGCGGGCTCACCTGGTTGGCCAGATCGAGCAGCTCGTCGGTCGTGTCGCCCATCGCGGACACCACCACGACCACGTCGTCGCCGGCCTTGCGGGCGGCCACGATGCGCTCCGCCACCCGCTTGATGCGCTCGGCGGTCGCAACGGACGAGCCACCGTACTTCTGCACCACCAGTGCCACGGGTAACCATTCCTTACTGATGCGTGCGGATCACAAACCGGCAACACCGGTCGGTTCAATCGCCACCACCCTAGCCGCGACCCCGCGGAACTCCGACAGCCGATCCCAGAATCCGGCCTCCGTCGCGACACGCCAGGGTTACGACGCCGACCGGTTCGGCCCGCGGAGGCGAGAATGTCTCGGTGCGCCCACGCTTCCGCTCTTTGTCCGTCCCGGCCGCCGCCCTGCTGGTGCTGGCCGGCGCCGCGGCGTGCGGTGGCGGCGACCCGGCCGCCGATCCCACGCCATCGGCCTCGATGCCACCGGCCGGGGGCGACGCCGGCCCGGACGCGCGGGCCGATCTCGTGGCCCGGGCGACGCTGTCGCTGGACAAGGCTTACGCCGCCCTCTACACACTGGACGACAAGGACGGGCACCGGCACAACGTGGTCGCCACGATCGGCGCCGACGGCACCTGGCGGGTGGACGTCAGCGACGGCATGCTCGGCGGCACCACGGATGTCTCGATCGTCTCGACCAAGGCCGGCGTCGACCAGTGCACGGTCGCCTCGGCGAGCAACCCGATCACGCCGACCTGCGTGAAGGTGGCCGAGCCGGGCAAGCGCGTGCCGAAGGCGAACTCGCCGGACGTGGAACGCCTCTTCCGGCAGTGGCTGCCGGTCTTCGCCGATCGGCAGTCGGCGCTCTCGGTGACCGAGGTCGAGCCGCTCCCGGGCGCGCAGGGCACGTGCTTCTCGGTCGACTCGGTCTCGGCGTCGCTCAAGGCGCCGGTCGACGTCGGGATCTACTGCTACGCCGACGACGGGGTGCTGACCGCGGCCCGGGTCGACTTCGGCACGCTCAAGCTGGTCAGCCAGGTGGCCGGGCCGGCGACCGTGGCGCTGCCCGGTCCCGAGGCGGGCGCGCAGCCGATGAGCACCGACTCCCCGCCGGCGCCGCCCGTCGTCACCCAGCCGTCCGGGGCGGCGTCACCCGCCTGACCCCGGCCATCCCACGATCCGGGCGTAGAGTTAGTCACGTCCCACTTGATCACGTAGGGTGATTCCGACATGTGGCAGGCACTCCTTCTTCGCTGCCGCGACGAGGCCCCATCCCAGGCCGGCACCTCGTCGCGGAGTTTCTGCGTTATCTAGAAACGCGGGCGCCGCCTCCTAAGCCTCGCCTTCCTTGGAGCAGCCGACATGTCCACCTCTTCTTTTGATACCCAGCGCCCGTCTTCCATGCCCTTCGAGCGCTACCAGCCGTACCAGAAACAGTTCGCGATCGATCTGCCCGACCGCACCTGGCCCACCAAGCACGTCGAGACCGCGCCGCGCTGGTGCGCGGTCGACCTGCGGGACGGCAACCAGGCCTTGATCGACCCGATGTCCCCCGAGCGCAAGCGGCGCATGTTCATGCTGCTGGTGCAGATGGGCTACAAGGAGATCGAGGTCGGCTTCCCGGCCGCGTCGCAGACCGACTTCGACTTCATCCGGCAGCTGATCGAGCAGGACCTGATCCCGGACGACGTCACCGTCCAGGTGCTGACCCAGTGCCGCGAGCACCTGATCGAGCGCACCTTCGAGTCGCTGCGCGGCGCCAAGCGGGCGATCGTCCACTTCTACAACTCGACGTCGGTGCTGCAGCGCCGGGTGGTGTTCGGCCTGGACAAGGACGGCATCACCGACATAGCCACGAGCGGCGCCCGGTTCTGCCAGAAGTACGCCGAGATCTACACGCCGGACACCGAGATCTTCTACGAGTACTCGCCGGAGTCGTACACAGGCACCGAGCTGGAGTACGCGCTGGAGGTCTGCTCGGCCGTCATCGACGTGATCGACCCGACCCCGGACCGGCCGCTGATCATCAACCTGCCGGCCACGGTCGAGATGGCCACGCCCAACGTGTACGCGGACTCGATCGAGTGGATGCACCGGCACCTGCCGCGACGCGAGTCGGTCGTGCTGTCCCTGCACCCGCACAACGACCGGGGCACCGGCGTGGCCGCCGCCGAGCTGGGCCTGCTGGCCGGCGCCGACCGCATCGAGGGCTGCCTGTTCGGCAACGGCGAGCGCACCGGCAACGTCGACCTGGTGACGCTGGGGCTGAACATGTTCTCCCAGGGCATCGACCCGATGATCAACTTTGCCCAGATCGACGAGATCAAGCGGACCGTCGAGTACTGCAACCAGCTGCCCGTGCACGAGCGGCACCCGTACGTGGGCGACCTGGTCTACACCTCGTTCTCGGGCTCCCACCAGGACGCGATCAACAAGGGCTTCGCGTGGCTGAAGTCCGATGCGGACGGCGCCGGCGTGCCGGTCGAGGAGTTCACCTGGGGCGTGCCCTACCTGCCGATCGACCCCAAGGACGTCGGCCGCAGCTACGAGGCGGTCATCCGGGTCAACTCGCAGTCCGGCAAGGGCGGCGTGGCGTACATCATGAAGGAGGAGCACAACCTCGAGCTGCCGCGACGGCTGCAGATCGAGTTCTCCGGCGTGGTGCAGCACCACACCGACGAGGAGGGCGGCGAGGTCAGCCCGCAGCAGATGTGGGACATCTTCGCGGCCGAGTACCTGGTCGACCACCAGATGTCGACCGCCTTCAAGATCGAGGGCTACACGACGGCCACGGTGGACGGCAAGGTCGAGATCGACGTGGAGATCTTCCACCGGGGCGTACGCCGCCCGCTGCTCGGTGTCGGCAACGGCCCCATCGACGCGTTCGTGCAGGCGGTCAAGCCGCTGGACATCCAGGCCCGCGTGCTGGACTACAACGAGCACGCGCTCACCTCGGGTGGTGACGCGCAGGCCGCGGCGTACGTCGAGGTCGAGGTCGGCGACAAGGTGGTGTGGGGCGTGGGCATCGACGCCAACATCGTGAGCGCCTCGATCAAGGCCGTGACCAGCGCCATCAACCGCGCTCGCTGATTCTCGGAGATCCCGCGCGCCGTCCTCGCGGCGCGCGGGATGATCCACTCACGGGTTACCGACCGGGGCAGAACGGGCGGGGCACACCTAGTCTGAAATCGTGCCCCCTCACGCTCCTCGATGGACCGCCGTTCTCCTCGCCGCCGCTCTCGGTCTCGGCGCATGCCAGGGTGTCTCGATCGATGTCGGCCCCACCCCCACCGCCACCAAGACCACCAAACCCGCCACCAAGCCCACCACCAAGGCGACCACCAAGCCCGGATCGGGCGCCGGTGGCAGCGCGTCGGCCGCGGCCCAGCTCAAGAAGCTGACCGTGGCCAAGGCCGGGTCGATGAAGGGCTACAGCCGGGAGAAGTTCCCGCACTGGCGCAGCACCGGCGCCAACTGCGACGTACGCGACTCGGTGCTCAAGCGGGATGGCAGCAAGGTGAAGTTGTCCGGCTGCAACGTGGTGGCCGGCACGTGGAAGAGCATCTACGACGGCAAGACGCTGACCTCGCCGACCCAGGCCGACATCGACCACCTGGTGCCGCTGGCCAACGCCTGGCGGTCGGGCGCCTCGGCCTGGACCACCGCCCAACGCGGAGACTTCGCCAACGACCTCGCCGACCCCCAGCTGGTCGCGGTGTCGGCGTCGTCGAACCGCTCCAAGGGCGACCAGGATCCGTCCACCTGGAAGCCGACGGATAGCAGCAGCTGGTGTGGGTATGCGGAAGACTGGATCGCGGTGAAGACCCACTGGAAGCTGACGGTCACCACCGCCGAAGTGACCGCCCTCGACTCGATGCTGAGGAAATGCTGATGATCGATTCCGAGTCCGCGCCCTCCGAGGCGCCCGCGGCGCCCGAAAAGGCAGCGCCCGACAAGGCAGCGCCCGACGCCGCGGCCGCCGACAACGCGGCGGCTCCCCAAGAGACCGCCGGCCTCTCCACCAAGATCACGGCCGGGCCGGGCGGGGTCATGACCGACGAGGTCGGCGTGATCACCGGTGAGCTGACGGTGCAGACCGAGACGTCCGGCGACGACGTCACCGTGCGGGTGCAGTACTTCGAGGCCGACGAGTGGTACACGATCACCGGCGGCAAGGCGACGATCAAGGATCCCGCCGACGCCGCGGCGATTCACAAGATCGTGGTGGGCCTGCTCGACCGGCCGGAAGAAGGCTGAAGCCCGCGCTCTCACGAGCGCGGGCTCCGGGCGTACGGCCGAATCGGTCTTGGGTCAGGCCGGCGCCGTCGCCGGACGGCGACCGGCCACCTGCTCGTCGTTGACCACCGGGAAGTGACACGCCGTCAGGTGCGAGGCCGGGTCGTCCATCCGCGTGGTCAGCGGCGGCTCCTCCGTCGCGCAGATGTCCTGCGCCTTCCAGCAACGCGTGCGGAAGCGGCAGCCCGACGGCGGGTTGATCGGGCTCGGCACATCGCCGGTGAGCAGCACCCGCTCGCGCTGCGCACGATCACGCCGAGCGGGGTCGGGCACCGGAACCGCCGACATCAGGGCGACCGTGTAGGGGTGGCGCGGGTTCTTGTAGAGATCGTCGCGCTCGGCGATCTCCACCACCTTGCCCAGGTACATCACCGCGACCCGGTCCGAGATGTGCCGGACCACCGACAGGTCGTGCGCGATGAAGACGTAGGTCAGGTCGAACTCGCTCTGCAGGTCGTCGAGAAGGTTGACGACCTGCGCCTGGATCGACACGTCGAGCGCCGAGACCGGCTCGTCCGCAATGATCATCTTGGGCCGCAGGGCGAGCGCGCGGGCGATGCCGATGCGCTGGCGCTGACCGCCGGAGAACTCGTGCGGGTACCGGTTGTAGTGCTCGGGGTTGAGGCCGACCAGCTCGAGCAGCTCCTGCACGGCCTTCTTGGTGCCCTGCGGGGTCGGGATGTTCTGGATCTGCAGGGGTGCGGCGATGATCGAGCCGACCGTGTGCCGCGGGTTCAGCGACGAGTACGGGTCCTGGAAGATCATCTGGACGTCGCGGCGCAACGGCCGCATCTGGGACACCGACCGGTGCGAGATGTCCTTGCCGTCAAAGACGATCTTGCCGGCGGTCGGCTCCAGGATCCGGCTGAAGAGCCGGCCCGTGGTCGACTTGCCGCAGCCGGACTCGCCGACCAGACCCAGCGTCTCGCCGGCCTTCACCACCAGATCGACGCCGTCGACCGCGCGCACGGCGCCGACTGTCCGCTTGAACAGGCCCTTCGTGATCGGGAAGTGCTTTTCGAGCCCCGACACCTCGAGCAGGTTCTCGCTCATCGTTCCTCAACTCCGCTCACAGGTTCGCTCACAGGTTCGGGAGCACTTCCTCGTGGAAGATCTTGCGCCGATCCTCCGCGGGCAGGTGACAGGCGACCAGGTGCCCGGTGCCGTGCCCATCGTCGCGCAGCAGCGGCACCTCGGTGAAGGACCGGTTGCCGTTACGCCCCGCGTAGGGGCAGCGCGGGTTGAAGGCGCACCCCTTCGGCAGGTTGATCAGGCTGGGCGGCGTGCCCTTGACCGGCGTGAGCCGCTCGCGAACGTCACGGTCGAGGCGGGGCATCGAGCCGAGCAGACCCCAGGTGTACGGGTGCTGCGGGCTCTTGAAGACATCGAGGGCCGGACCCTTTTCGATGACCTTCCCGCCGTACATGACCAGGACGTCGTCGGCCAGCTCGGCCACCACACCCAGGTCGTGGGTGATCATGATGACCGCCGAGCCGAACTCCTCCTGGAGGTCGCGGATCAGGTCGAGGATCTGCGCCTGCACCGTGACGTCCAGCGCCGTGGTCGGCTCGTCCGCGATCAGCAGCGCCGGGTCGTTGACCAGCGCCATCGCGATCATGGCCCGCTGCCGCATACCGCCCGAGAACTGGTGGGCGTAGTCGCTGAAGCGGCGCTCCGGCTGCGGGATGCCGACCCGGGCGAGCATGTCGATCGCCCGCTCGCGGGCGACCTTCTTGCTCGCCCCCGGGTGGTGCACCCGGTAGGCCTCGACGATCTGCGAACCCACCGTGAAGTACGGGTGCATGGCGCTCAGCGGGTCCTGGAAGATCATCGCCATCTTGCCGCCGCGGAGCAGGCGCACCTGCTCGTCGGTGGCGGTGACGAGTTCCTCGTCCTCGAGCCAGATCTCGCCGGTGACCTTGGCGTTGCTCCGGGTGCGGTGCAGGCCGAGGACCGCCAGCGAGGTCACGCTCTTGCCGGAGCCGGACTCGCCGACGATGCCGAGCGTCCTGCCCTTCTCCAGGGTGAACGCCGAGCCGGTGACGGCCTGGACGGTGCCGTCGTCGGTTTCGAACCGGACGTTGAGGTCCTTGACCTCAAGGAACGGTCGCGGGTTGGCGGAGCCGATGGACAACGTATCCTCCCTCAGCCCAGCCGCACGCGCGGGTCGATGACGCCGTACAGCATGTCGACGATCAGGTTCATGATGACGATGAAGGACGCGGCGAACAGCGTCACGCCCAGGATCACCGGCAGGTCGCTGGTGCGGATGCCGTTGAGGGCGTAGTAGCCGAGGCCGCGCAGGTTGTAGACCGCCTCGGTGAGGACGGCGCCGCCCAGGAGCGCGCCGAGGTCGAGGCCGAAGACCGTGACCAGCGGGGTCAGGCCGGAGCGCAGACCGTGCTTGCCGATGACGGTGCGCTCGCGCAGGCCCTTGGCCCGGGCGGTGCGGATGTAGTCCTCGCCGAGCGTCTCGAGCATGTTGGCCCGGGTGAGCCGGGCGTACGTCGCCGCGAACAGGAACGCGAGCGTGATCCAGGGCAGGATCAGCCCCGTGAACCAGTCCAACGGATTGTCGACGAACGGTGTGTAGCTCGGGTTGGGCCAGCCCAGCCAGTACACGAAGATGCTCAGCGTCAGCAGACCGGTGAAGTAGATCGGTAGCGATACGCCGGCGAGGGCGATGGTCATCACCGATCTGTCCCATATCGTGCCGCGTCTCAGCGCCGAGATGACGCCGAAGACGACGCCCATCAGCACCCACAGCACGGCGGCGCCGATGGCGAGCGAGACAGTGACCGGGAGGGCGTCCGTCAGCAGCGGCCACACCTCCTGGTTGGTCTTGAACGAGTAACCGAGGCAGGGGGCGGCGCAGTGCGTGACGTCCGAGCCGTTGGTGTAATCGCGGCCGGCCACCAGGCCGCCCAGGAATTTGCCGTACTGAACCAGGATCGGGTCGTTGAGCCCGAGCTTGGTCCGGATGCCCTCGATCGCCACCGGATCGGCCTGCTTGCCGAGGTACAGCAGAGCGGGATCGCTGCCGGTGGCCTTGGGCACCAGGAAGAAGACGCAGAAGGTCACAAAGGTGACCACAAGCAGCGTCACGACGGAGTTGAATATCCGTCGGATGAGGTAAGCCAGCACGACTCTCGGCCGAATACCGGGCGGGTGCCGAGCTCTTGCGAACCCGGCACCCGCCCGGAGGGGGCGGCCTTCACCTGCCCTTCGATCTACCCGTGGGTGTTACACGATCGGGTACTACTTGCCGTCGCTGACACCGATCGACGCGAAGTCGACCATGGCCAGGCCCTGGTGGAAGTACACGTTCGTCAGCCGCGGGTTGTAGTAGTTGAGCGCCTTGTCGAAGACGAACGGCACGAAGTAGTAGCCGTCCATGACCTTCTCGTTGGCCTGCTTGTAGTCGTCGGCCGCGGCCTGCGCGTCCTTCTCACCAAGGCCCTTGGTGAAGAGGTCGTTGATCGCCGGGTCGTTGATCTCGGGCAGGTTGTAGTTACCGGTCTTGGCGATGAACGAGCCCATCGCGATCGGGGCCAGGTATCCGTAACCGGTCGGGAAGTCGGCGCCCCAGCCGGAGATCATGATGCCGTAGCCCTTGGCCTTCACGACGGCCGGCGAACCGACGACCGAGCTGACGTTCTTACCGTCGTACTGCTCGATGCTCGCGTTGATGCCAACGGTCTTGAGCGCGGCCTGAAGGGCGGTCGCGGTCGCGACCTCGGCCGGCTTGTTGTTGCGGACCGCGATCTTGGTGTCGAAGCCCTGCGGCTTGCCACACGCCTGGAGGGCGGCCTTCGCCTTGTCGACCTGCGGCTTGCCCTGGGCGCGACCGTAGGGGTCGTACTTCGGGTCGGAGCCGAGGATGTTCGGCGGCAGCATGTTCGTGGCGATGTCGCCACCGGCCACCGGGCCACCGCGAGCGGTCTGCAGCGTGGTCGGGTCGGACGCGTAGATGACGGCCTTGCGGCACTCGACGTTGTCCAGCGGAGCCACGGTGGTGCCCAGCGCCGCGTACCGGATGAAGCCGTTGTTGGGGTTGTACGCGGTTTCCTTGAGCTTGTCGTTCGTCAGGATCTGCGTACGGGCCTGGGTCTGCACACCGCTCTGGCTAACGTCCAGGTCGGCGGTGCCGGCGATCAGGCGGGAGTCCATGTCATCGGCGTTCGTGGTGATCGTCAGAACGATCTTGTCCACCAGCTGCTTGCGGTTCGGGTCGGTCGACGCGTCCCAGTTGGTGTTGGGAACCAGCGTCGCGCCCTTGCCCGGCTCGATGCTCTGGAACTTGTAGGGGCCCGAGGAGGCCGGCGCGAGGGCGTACTTGTCGCCGGTGTCCCGCTTCTGCGGCACCGGAGCGCCGCCCGGGAGGGCCAGCTCGTACGGGAAGTTCGCGTTCGCCGCCTTGAGGTGGAAGACGATCGTCGAGTCGTCCGGCGTCTCGACGGTCTTCAGACCCAGCTTGTTCGGGTCCTTGTCCTTGTACGGGCCGGGGTAGCTCTGACCCTGGTCCAGCTCCTCGATCAGGTACAGCGGGCCGCCGGGGACGACGTCCTGAGCGAAGATGCGCTCGATGCCGTACTTGATGTCCTTCGAGGTGATCGGCGAGCCGTCGTCGAACTTCAGGCCGCTCTTCAGCTTGAACGTGTAGGTCTTGCCGTCCGCGCTGACCTCCGGGGCCGCCGACGCGAGGTCGGGGGAGAGGATCAGACCGTCCTTGCCGGGCTTCGGCGTGTAGGTCATGAGGGTCCGGCTGTAGAGCCGGTTCATGTCGATCGTCCAGGCGTAGTACGAGATCGCCGGGTCGAACGAGTCAGCGTCCTGCGGGCTCCAGAAGTTGAGCGTGCCGCCCTTCTTGTCGCTCGCGTTGATGACCTGGGTCGCCGCCGCGTTGAAGGACGCACCCGTGCTCGAGGTGCCACCGTTGCTGTTCTTGTCATCCGAACCGCCACCGCATGCGGCGGTCAGCCCCAATGTGACAGCGGCCGTGGCGGCCACCATCACTTTCGTCTTGCCTGCCACCAAAACTCCTACCTCCTCGAACGGCGACCTGCGGGGTGTCGCCGAGATTCATGCGATGGAACCGCTGCGGATTCCTGAACTACGTCAGCGAGCCTTCGGATCAAGAGCGTCCCGGAGGCCATCGCCGAACAGGTTGAACGCCAATACGGTGATGAAGATCATTACGCCCGGGATGATCATGAACCACGGGTCGTACCGATAGAACTGGAGTGCATCCGAGAGCATGCCGCCCCAGGACGGGTACGGCGGCGGGATGCCGACGCCGAGGAAGCTCAACGCCGCCTCGGTCAGGATGTTGGTCGGGATGATCAGCGTCGTGTAGACGAGGATCGGCGCCGCCAGGTTCGGCAGCATCTCGCGGAACAGGATGCGCGGCGAGCGCGCGCCCAGGCTCCGCGACGCCTCGACGAACTCTCGCTCCCGGAGCGAGAGCGTCTGCCCGCGGACGATGCGACCGATGTACGGCCAGCCGAAGAACCCGATCACGGCGACCAGCACGAAGGTGCGCGACCAGCGTGGGCCGAGGCCGAACGAGGTGGCCGGCAGCACCGAGACCAGCGCGATCGAGAAGAGCAGCTGCGGGAACGCGAGCAGGAAGTCCATGATGCGGCTGACGATCGAGTCGACCCAGCCGCCGATGAAGCCGGCCGCCATGCCGAAGAACACGCCGAGGATCGTCGACAGGAAGGCGGACAGGAACGCGACGGTCAGCGTGGTCTGTGCGCCGTAGACGATCCGGCTGAAGATGTCGCGTCCGTTGACCGGCTCGACACCCAGGATGAAGTCCTTGGACATGCCACTGAGGTGACCCAACGGCAAGCCGAGCGTCGGGTCGATCTTCTCGTTGTGGTACTCGTCGAACGGGTGCCCGAGCAGCTTGATCAGCAACGGGGCGAGGATCGCTATGACGACCAGGACGATGATGACGATGCCACCGCCGACCGCGACCCGGTCTCTCTTGAGGCGACGCCAGGCGATCTGCTTGAGCGATCGACCGGCGACCGCAGCCTCGCCACTATCCCGCTCCGCAGCCGCGTCGGCGATGGGCGTCGTCGTCTCGTCGGAGATTGACGCCTCTGGGCCAAGCGACATCTAGCGCCGGTCCTCTCCCGGTATCCGGCGCGAAGCGGGGCGCTCACAGCCAGCGGCACGCCAAATGCGGCGGGCCGTAGGCGATGGCTACCCGCAGCGTCCGGCAACCGATCGGTTGTCTCATGCCTCGAGTGCCGACCCTCGTCGCGACGGTCAGATGAGCCCGCGCCACGAAGGCGTCGACGGCGGGGGTGCCGCCATCGCAAGGAACATTCACCTAATGCGGTGCCTCGGTCAAGTTCACCGACCGCACACGGACAGTTCCGTGTCTCCCTCGTGATGTGGCTGTGACCTATGGCACCGACCAATCGGAAACTACCGCGTTAGATGGCCTGCATCTAGCTAATTCGGACTAAATCACTAGCGTGGCGTTACGGCCACGTTACGCGATGTAGATCTAAATTGCTCTACGTCCTTCGAACGCACGACCCAGCGTGATCTCGTCGGCATATTCAAGGTCACCACCCACCGGAAGGCCGCTCGCGAGCCGGGTGACGGAGATCCCCATGGGTTTGACCATCAACGCCAGATATGTGGCCGTTGCCTCACCCTCCGTGTTGGGGTCTGTGGCGAGAATCAACTCTTTGACCTCGCCCGTCCCCAGCCGCAGAAGCAGCTCACGGATCCGCAGATTGTCCGGTCCGACACCTTCGAGCGGATTGATCGCCCCGCCGAGCACGTGATAGCGCCCGCGGAACTCGCCGGTCCGCTCGATCGCGACGACGTCCTTGGGCTCCTCGACCACGCAGAGCACCTCGTTCGTACGGCGACTGTCCCGGCAGACCCGGCACTGCTCCGACTCGGCCACGTTGAAGCAGGTCGTGCAGAAGCGAACCAGCTCCTTGACCTTCCGCAGCGCGGTGGCGAGCCGGTTGACGTCGGCCGGGTCGGCCGAGAGGACGTGGAAGGCGATCCGCTGGGCGCTCTTGGGTCCCACCCCCGGGAGCCGGCCCAGCTCGTCGATCAGGTCCTGGATTGCGCCTTCGTACACCGGATCAGAACCCCGGAATGCCGAGGCCGCCGCCGAGGCCGCCGGTGGCTGGGCCCATCTTCGCCTCGGCGAGCTCCCGCTGCGACTCCGCGGCGTTCCGGATCGCGGCGAGCACGAGGTCTTCCAGCGACTCGATGTCGTCCGGGTCGACCGCCTTGGGGTCGATGCGCACCGAGCTGACCTCGCCGAGCCCGGTCATGACGACGCTGACCAGCCCACCGCCGGCGCTGCCGGTCACCTCGGCGGCGGCCAGCTCGGCCTGCGCCTGAGCGACCTGCTGCTGCATCTTCTGCGCCTGCTTCATCAGCTGCTGCATGTTCGGCTGTCCACCGGGGCGCATGCCATCGCTCCTCAAATAAAAGTCACCGGTCGTTTCTGACCGCCGTCGATACCCGGCAGCCCGACCACGTCAATCGCCGCCCAGCGTAGCCGTCCCACGGGGCCCATCCGCCACACGCCACCCGGGCGGTTCGCGGTGGCGGGATCTTGCCTGGGGTTGGTTGGCGGTTGCGCCCGGTCGGAGGTCGCGCCCCACGTCGGAGCCGCGCCCCACCTCGGAGCCGCGCCCCACCTCGGAGCCGCGCCCCACCTCGGAGCCGCGCCCACCCCACTGGCCACGCCCCCGGAGCCGCGCCCACCCCGGAGCCACGCCCCCTGGGCCACGCCCACCCTGAGACGCGCCCACGTCCGAGCTGTGCCCGCCCCGGGCCGTGCCCGCGCAGGAGCCGCGGCCAACCGTCCGGGGGCCGCGCCCGCACGGGAGCTACGCCCGTTGGTCGCGCCGGAGACGCTCGCGGGCACGGGCGGCTCAGGCCCGCGTTCAGCCCGAGGCCTACCGTCCGCCGCTCGGCGCGGGCCGCCGGGTGTGGCTCAGCTCTCGCCGATCTTCTCGGCGCCCAGGACCTCCTGCAGCAGTCGCATGGCCTGTTGCTCGCTGCTCTCGCGGGCCGTCTTCTCGTCGATCACGTCGTCGAGCGGTTCGTCGCCCGGGTCGAAGCCCACGAAGCTCGACCCTCCGCCGTCCTTCGGCGGCCCGTCGAACTCGGGGTCGTAGGGCGCCTCCTCGGTCGGCGACCCGTCGGACCAGGCCGGCGAGGCGGGCGTCCCCGGCGACGCGGCGGCCGGGCGGGCACCGCTCTGGCGGGCCGCCGCGGCGGCTCGTGCGCCCGCTGCCGCGGCCCGGGCGGCTGCCAGACCGCTTCCGGGACCGCCGTTCCGAGCGGCTCGGGCAGCGGCTGCCGCACCGGCCGAGCCGGGCGTCGCGGCCGGACTCGCGCCACCCGCCGGAGCGGAGGGTCCCGCCACCGCCGTCGGCCCGGATGGTCCCGACGTGACCGGCGAGCCGGATGGGCCGATCGCGGCCGTCGGCCCGGACGAACCCGCCGCGGTCGTCAACTCGGATGAGCCCGCCACGGCTGTCGGCTGGGACGAGCCCGCCACCGCCGCGCCGGCCGATGGGGAGCTCGGTGAACCGACGCCGCCATCGGAACGGTGGACCGGATCCGACCCGTTCTGGACGGTGGCGCCGCGTGGGCCGGCGGAATCGACCACCGATGCGTCGAGATCTCGCGTGGCTGCCGAGGTATCGGGGCGTAGAGCGTCCGTGGCACCTTCCGCGGCGCCATCGGATGCCCGGGGAGGGCGGTCCGGTTCTGGCGCGGCACGAAGGGCGTCAGCGGCGTGGGCGGGCACGGCGGCATGCTGCGATGACGCCCGGCGCTCGGCGGCCGGCTGATCGGCGGCCGGCTGATCGGCGGCCGGCTGTTCGGCGGCTGGCTGATCGGCGGCTGGCTGTTCGGCGGCCGAGGTGCCGATGGGGCTGACTTCTGGCCAGTCCTCTTCCTCGTCGTGGACCTCCGGCGCCGGGCCGCCCGGTTTGGCCGGTTCTGGCCAGTCGTCGTCGCCGGACGAGGAAGGCGACTCGCTCTCCTGACGGCGGCTCTGGGCCGGACGGGCCGCGGCCGCCTGGGGTTGCTGGGCGCCGGGGCTCATGGGGGCCTGGCGGCCCTGGCGGACTCCGGAGTATTCGGGGGTGCCGCTGCGGGCCGGCTCGCGCGGGGCGGGCGGCATGGGGCCGTCGCCGGCCGTCTCGCAGCTGATCTCCCAGCGGCCGCCGAGCGCCTCGTAGAGGGCACGGGCCACTTCGGGAGCGCCGTTCGTGGCCATCTCGGCGAGCCGCGCCGAGCGGAAGATGAGCACCACGGTGCGGCCGTCGAAGTCGCGCACCACGGCGTCGATCAGCAGGGCGGCGAGGCGCTTGTTCTGGCGGCGGATCGCGCCAACGATCTCGGGCCAGACCTCGCGGACGTTGGCGGCGGTCAGCTCGCCGGATGGGGGCTCGACCGCGGCGGCGCCGGGTTCCTCGGGGGCGTCGGGAAGGACGCCGCGAGGCTCGGGACGGCCGCGCTGGGCCGGGCGCTGCGCCTCGGCGGCCGGGGCCTCGACCGGGCGATGCGCCTCGGTGGCCGGGGCTTGGGATGGACGCTGGGCATCGGTGGCCGGAACTTGGGACGGACGCTGCGGCTCGGCGGCCGAGGCCTCGGCAACTGGGGCCGGCGGACGCTGCGGCTCGCCGGCAGAGGCGGCCGAGGCTTGCGGCGCACGCTGCGGCTCGGCGGCCGGCGCCGGCGGAGCGGATGCGGGCGCCGACACGGCGAGCCCGGCGGGTGCCGGCGCGCTGTCGTAAGCGTCGGGCTCTGGCTCGTCGTCCCACGGTGGTTCGTCGTCGTAGTGCTCCGGCTCGGGCGACGGCGACGGCGACGCGAGGCCTGGGGCGGGTGCGGGAGACGACGGCGCGGCGGAGACGGGTGCGGCCACGGGGGCAGCGGAAACCGGCTCGGCGGAAACTGGCGCGGCCGACACGGGAGCGGCGGAAACTGGCTCGACCGCGGGGGCGGCGGGGGCCTCGGCCGGGGCCGGGCGGCGGCCGGTGGTGGCGGTGGGCGATCGGCGGCTTGCCGCGGCGGCTGCCGCTCGTGCCGCTGACAAACCGCCGCGGCCGGAGCCTGACGGGTCGTCGGTGGGCGGGGGCGGGGCTGACTCGACCGCCGCCGGTGGGGGGACGGGGGCTTCATCGCGTACGGCCGGAGTGTCACCGCTCAGGGTTAGGCGCCGCTCCATGCGCTCCAAACGCTGTAGCAGGGCGCCTGTTGAGTCTTCGGCTCCGGGCAGCAGCATGCGGGCCGTGATCAGCTCGAGCAGCAGGCGGGGGGCCGTCGTGCCGCGCATCTCGACCAGGCCGTTGTGGGTGATGTCGGCGCAGCGGGAGAGGGTCGCCTGGCCCAGGCGGGCGGCCTGCGCGCTCATCGCCTCGAGCTGGTCGGAGGGGCCGTCGATCAGGCCCTTGGACACCGCGTCGGGCACCTGCTGCAGCACGATCAGGTCGCGGAAGCGCTCGAGCAGGTCGGTGGCGAAGCGCCGGGGGTCGTGGCCGGCCTCGGCGACGCGGTCGATCGTCTCGTACGCCGCGGCGCCGTCGCCGGCCGCGATCGCGTCGCACATGTCGTCGATCAGGGTGACGTCGGTGACGCCGAGCAGGGCGACCGCCCGCGGGTAGGAGACGCCCTCGGGGCCGGCGCCGGCGATCAGCTGGTCGAGCACCGACAGCGTGTCGCGCGCGCTGCCGCCGCCGGAGCGGACCACCAGCGGGAACACGGCCGGGTCGACGTGGATGCCCTCGGCCTCGGTGAGCTGCTGGAGGTACGGCCGGAGCACCGCCGGCGGGATCAGCCGGAACGGGTAGTGATGGGTGCGGGACCGGATCGTGCCGAGCACCTTTTCCGGCTCGGTGGTCGCGAAGATGAACTTCACATAATCCGGCGGCTCCTCGACGAGCTTGAGCAGCGCGTTGAAGCCGGCCGGCGAGACCATGTGCGCCTCGTCGATGACGTAGATCTTGTAGCGGCTGCTGGCGGGGGCGAAGAACGCCTTTTCCCGCAGCTCGCGCGCGTCATCGACGCCGCCGTGGCTGGCCGCGTCGATCTCGATGACGTCGATCGAGCCGGCGCCGTCGTTGGCCAGCGAGCGACAGGACGCGCACACCCCGCACGGCTCGGGCGTAGGGCCCTGCTCGCAGTTGAGCGAGCGGGCCAGGATGCGCGCGCTCGACGTCTTGCCGCAGCCACGTGGGCCGGAGAAGAGGTAGGCGTGGTGGAGCCGCCCGCTGCGCAGAGCCTGCGACAACGGCTCGGTGACGTGCTCCTGCCCGATGACCTCGGCGAACGTGCGCGGACGGTACTTGCGGTAAAGCGCGAGTGCCACTACCCCTCCTCAACGACCGGGCCATTCTCCGTCGGGGGTACGACAAGAACAAAGTCGCTCAGGGGTGGCGCGTGTGCCAAGGAAAAAAGGGACCCCCCGTGCACCCGTCAGAGCCCGCTTATCCTTGCTGCCTTCCGGCCCTGGGGAGGTTCACGAGATGCACGCCGCACGAGGGGCTGACCAAGAGCGTACCCGTCGCCGGAAAGCCGTGAGCGCCGACCCGCGCGCAACCGTGGCCCCGGATGTCTGTATCCTGGCCGACGGAGGATTCGCCTAGTGGCCTAGGGCGCACGCTTGGAAAGCGTGTTGGGTTTACACCCTCACGAGTTCGAATCTCGTATCCTCCGCAACCAGAGATGATCGGCCGGGCTCCCGCGAGCCCGGCCGTTGTCGTTTGCCGCGTCGGCGGGGAGACCGGGCCGCCGGGAGACATGATCGGCCGGGTGGGGCGCGGCGTGGGCGCTCGGCGCGGGCGGCATCCGGCGCGGGCAGCATCCGGCGCGACGCGGCGCGGGATCCGGCGCGGGGTGAGCGCGGCACGGCGCGGGCGGCATTCGGCGCGGCGCAGGCGCGGGCGGCGTTCGGCGCGGCCGGCGCGAGCGGCATTCGGCGCGGCCGGCGTGAGCGGCGTTCGGCGTGGGCGGCGCAGGCGCGACTCGGCACGAGCGCGGGTCCGCGCGGGGACAGCCGCGCGGGCGGCAGGGGGCGCGACCCGGCGCCGGCGGGACTCGGCGATACGCCCGGGCGACCCCATGACCCCCGCAACGATCAGAGCTGCGCCGCGGCGATCGCGTCGTCGACCTCGGGGAAGATCGCGAAGTAGCGGCTCAACCCGACGGTTGCCAGCAAGCGGGTGAGGAACGGGTTCGGCCCCGCGAAGCTCATCCACCCGCCACGCGCCGCGATCACCTGTTTGGCGGTGATGAAAGCGCTCAGCCCGACCGAGTCGCAGAACTTCAGGTCGGTCAGGTCGACCACGATCCGGGGCACCGGGCGCTCCAGCAGCTCGGCCAGCGTCGAGCGCAGCTTCTCCGCCGTGTCGGCGTCGAGCTCGCCCTTGAGATGCAGCACCGCGACGTCGCTGCGGTGGTCGGTGACTGTGGCCTGCATGGGGTGAAACGTTATTCCGGGCCGGCTGCTTGCCGCCGGACAACCAGTCCGGTTTGTGCGCGTTCAACGCACACGAAACGGGCCGGACCCTGGGGGTAGGGTCCGGCCCGTCCGGAAATATCGGCTGGCCGATGAGTCAAGCGAGCGGCGCAGCCGGCCCGAGGCGCTAGATCTCGCGCCAATGCCAGCGTGGACCACGCCACGCGTCAGCCAGGATCAACGCCGAGGCGCGTCCTGGACATGTTTGCACCTTCGACTTGCCGTCGGGGCCGCCCATCTGAGCCACAACCTCCCAGGCTTGGCCGTCGGTGCGCACGTAGACGTCACGGCGCGCGAGCCGGACGTCACCATTCCACCAGTGGTGCTCAACTCTCACATGTCAAATCTAGGACAGTTCTCGGAGATCGGCGTAGGGCAATCTTGTGAAAAGTTCTCGCCAGCCGGTTGGAGCACATTGTCTGATCCGGTGGTTTTTGGCTCCGTGACTTGCGTAACACCCGCCGTATTAGGGCCGTCCCGTCATCGTGACGCCCGGTAATCGATCCAGGTCGGACCGAGCGCCGCGGGACGCCGAAACGGGCGCGTTACGTACACGACATCTGATCATGGAGAACAGCCGAACGGCGGAGCGGCCGATCGAGCGTACGGATGAACGCACTTTCGCCACGCAGCGTGATGCTCGTCGATCACCATAAGCATTGACACAGATACACGACGTAAGCGATTAAGCACTAAAAAAGCCCGGCGACTCCGCAAGGAAGCCGCCGGGCTGAAGAGCGGTGGTGAAGGGATTTGAACCCTTGGAGGGCTTGCACCCTCACACGCTTTCGAGGCGTGCTCCTTAGGCCGCTCGGACACACCACCGGTAAGTACGTTACCGGACGCTTGGGCGCCCTTGCCGCCGGGTCACCCTTTGCCCCGGCCACGCTCGCTGACCTGGCAGGATCGGCGACATGAGCAGAGGCGACACAGGCCGAGGCGACATGAGCAACCGAGCAGAGGAGCACGAAGGATGAGCGTGCACATCGGCGGGCAGCCGGGCGACATCGCCGAGCGGGTGCTGCTCCCGGGCGACCCGATGCGGGCGAAGTGGATCGCCGAGACCTTCCTCCAGGACGCGAAGTGCTACACCCAGGTCCGCGGGATGCTCGGCTTCACGGGCACCTACCAGGGCGTCCGGGTGTCGGTGCAGGGCTCCGGCATGGGCATGCCGTCGGCCTCGATCTACACCCACGAGCTGATCAACGAGTACGGCGTGAAGTCCGTGATCCGGATCGGCTCGTGCGGCGCGCTGGCGATGGACCTCAAGCTGGGTGACGTGATCGCGGCGATCGGCTCGGCGACCGATTCGAACATGAACCGGGTCCGCTTCGACGGCCTGATCGACTACGCGCCGGTCGCCGACTTCGGTCTGCTGCGCACGGCCGCGGAGGTGGCCGAGCGGCACGGCACCCAGCTGCGGGTGGGCCCGATCCTGGCTGCTGACGCGTTCTACACCGACCGGCCCGACCTCTACGACTCCCTGGCCGACTACGGCGTGCTGGCGGTCGAGATGGAGTCCGCGGCGATCTACACGATCGCGGCGCGCTACGGGGCCAAGGCGCTGACCATCCTCACCGTGAGCGACCACATCAAGACCGGCGAGAAGATGGACTCGGCCCAGCGCGAGCAGGGCTTCGGCGACATGGTGCGGATCGGGCTGGAAACCGCGATCGCGGGCGCGGCCTGAGCTCACTGACGCGGCGTCACCGTGCGCGACGACGCGACTGCTTCGGCCGTACGGGCAAAAGCGTCCCGCCTAGCGGAAGAAATCCCGCAAGAGCGCCGCGCACTCCGCCTCGAGGACGCCCGAGTAGACCGCCGGCCGATGGTTGAGCCGGCGGTCCCGGACGACGTCCCAGAGCGAGCCGACCGCGCCCGTCTTGGGCTCCCAGGCGCCGAAGACGAGCGTCGAGACGCGCGCGAGCACCAGGGCGCCGGCGCACATCGTGCACGGCTCGAGGGTCACCACCAGCGTGCAGCCCTCGAGACGCCAGCTGCCGAGCAGCACGGCCGCCCGGCGCAGCGCGAGGATCTCGGCATGGCCGGTCGGATCGCCGGTCGCCTCCCGCTCGTTGCCGGCGGCGCTCAGCTCCGACCCGTCCGGCCCGTAGATGACCGCGCCGACCGGCACGTCCTCCGGATAGGCCGAGGCAACCTCGATCGCCCGCCGCATCCAGGACTCGTGCCGCAACGAGGGCGAGAGGCTCACGCTGAACCGGCCGGGCGTGGACTCGTGGCCCTCGCGACCAGCACGCGCTGAGCGGCCCGCACGCGCTGAGCGGCCCGCTCGCGGCCGGTGCGCTCGCTCACGCCTCCCGCAGCTCTTCCATCTCGTCGCCGCAACCCAGGCGCTGGCAGATCTCGGCGGTCACGTCGGACGGCAGCATGCCCTCCTGACCGCAGAGGCCCAGCAGCCGGTGCGAGCCGATCCCGAGGTCGTTCAGCAGGTCGGCGTCGCCCACCGGGTCGGCGTCCGGGTCGGCCGGCTGGTCGCCGTCCTCGTCATCGTCGGCGCCCGCGGTCAGGTCGTCGATCTCCAGTGCCGGCGCCTCGATCTCGCCGAGCAGCACCGACCCGATCCGCGACTCCTCGACGAACGCCGAGTCCGACCCGAACAATCGCAGGTCCTCGCCCTCGTCGAGGCGCAGGATCGCCAGGTACTGGTCGTCGCTCTCGACGAAGAGCAGAGCCAGGTCGGCGTCCGGCTCGACGTCTCGCAGCGCGTCCACCACCTCGTCGATGTCGGCGAGGCCGGTCAGGTCCAGCTCGGACGCCGTCCACCCGTTCTTTCCGCGTGCGACGGCGGCAGCGAAAGTCGACAAGATTTCCCCCCACGCGACTTTTGTCTTCAGCGAGTGACGGTAGCGGGAAGAACGGCGGGCGCGGCGCGCCACGCCCCCAAAAGGGTTGGTAAGTCAGTTGGCCAGGCGACGGCGCGAGGCGATGAGCTCGCGGAGGCGTGCCCCGCGAAGCCGTTGCGGCTGCGCGGACTCCCGCGCTTTCGCATCGGCGAGAGCCGCAAGCAACTCCAGTCGGCGGCGGCGACGATCGGGGTCGAGCCGTGGCGTTGTGGGGGCCATGATGCCGACATTGCCCACCGGGCCGACGCGAGTCAAGACCCAGTGCGGACGGCGACGACTACGGCACGTCCCGTCGCCGGATTCACCACAGCGGCCAGTCGTACGTGGAGATCCAGCGCGCGCCCACGAAGGCCATCGCGATCGACAACCCCACGCCGCTCGCGAGGGCCACACCGACCGCCGCGCCACGGTCACCGAGGACGGTCAGCACGAGCGCCACGGCCCAGGCGCTGATCGCGGCCACGAGCGTCCACCACGCGTAGGAGGCGAGATCGTGCGCGAGCCCGCCGAAGAGCCCGAACCAGAGCAGCCCGGCCCCGAGCCCGGAGAGCACCGGCGCCGCGGCGATCGGGTGGGCCTCGCGATAGACGGGCCGGGTCGGTCCCGGGAACAGCCCGGAGGGCGGCCGCGCGTGCGTCTGCGCGTACGCCGGGTGGGCGGCCGGCGTCGCCGGCCAGGACGGCTGCCTCTCGGTCACCAGCCCAGCCTAGCGAGCGTCCGGCCGCACGTGACCAAGCACAGGACCAAGCACGGCACAAAGCAAATGGCCGCACGGGATAAAGGGCGCGGGGCCGCATCCTCGCCCAAAGATGCGGCCCCGCGCTGCCGGGAGAAAAGTCTCAGCTGAATTGGGCGAGGCGCTTCTGCGCCTGCCCGTCGACGGTGGTGAAGGCGCCACCCATCGCGACGGTGTTGCGGTCGGGGTTGCTGGCCAGGGCGAAGACGCCCTCGACCCCGTTGGCGTCGGCGGTCCAGTCGAGCAGGTGCCCGTCGCCGGTCGCGAGCGCGGCGAGCTTGATCCGGTCGTCCGAGCCGTCGACGCAGGTGCCCTGGGTTCCCGTGCGGGCGGTGCTGCAGGCCCGGTCGAAGTGGCCGCCGGCGTAGACCACCGAGCCGAGCACGGTGATCGCCTGGGCGTCCCCGTCGAAGGTCGCCGACCACCGCAGCTGCCCACCCGGCGTGTAGGCGCTGACCCGGCCGCCCTGACCGCCGTGCGCGGAGTACACGCCGTCCGCGGTGACCGCGATCGCGTACGTGATGACCGGCGGTTTCGGTTTGAAGGACGGCACCACGGCGCCGGTCGAGGGATCGAGCGCGACCAGCCGGTCGTACCCGGAAACGCTGTTGACCTTGTGGAATTTGCCCCCGGCGTAGACCCGTCCGGCGCCCGCCGCGACCACCTCGACCTGATCGTCGGCGGTGGGCCGCCAGCGGGTGTCGAGCGCGCCCGTGCTCAGGTTGAACGCGGCGAGCCGGCCGCGCGCCTGCCCGTCGACCGCGGTGATCGCGCCGCCGAGGTAGAGCCGGTTGCCGGCGGCGGCGATCGAGGCCGGCCGGCCGCTGATCGCGTGCTTGAAGGTGGCCGAGAGGGCGCCGCTGGTCGCGTCGACCCGGGCCAGGCTGTCCCGCTTCTGCCCGCCGACCGTCGCGAAGTCGCCGGCGAGGTAGACCGAGCCGCCGCTGACCACGATCGCCTTGACCCGTCCGTCGGCGGCCGGCGCCCAGGCCAGCAGCGCGCCGGTGCGGGAGTCGACGGCGGCGACGTGACCGCGGGCGACCTGCTTGCCCCGGACGATGGCGGCGGTGAAGTCGCCGCCGAGGTAGAGGACGTCCCCCGCGTAGGCGACGGTGAGGACGGCGCCGTTGAAGCTGGGCATGAGGTCGGACGACTGCGCCTGGGCGGGCGCGGCCACCGCGACGAGTGCCGCGGCCAGTCCGATGGCGAGTGATTTCCCCCGGTAAGTCACGTGATCACCGTATTGCGGGAGATCGCGGTTTATCAGGCACAAAACGGACACATTGCGCCTGGCCGAACGGCTGATCTTGGTGGTGTGGGAGAGTTCCGGCGTGGACGTGGCGGTCATCGGTCTCGGGCTCATCGGCGGGTCGTTGCTCCAGGCTCTGCGCGCGGCCGGGCACCGTGTCACCGGCTACGACGCCGATCCGGCGACCCGCGTGCTGGCCGGTTCCGCTTCCTCGGTCGCCGAGGCCGTCGCCGGGGCCGATCTCGTCGTTCTCGCCGTGCCGCTTCCGGCGCTGCCCGGGGTGCTGGCCGAGCTCGCCGGCTTCGACGGCCTGATCACCGACGTCACCTCGGTCAAGGGCCCGGTGCGCGACCTGACGATCAAGAACGGCTTGCGACGGTACGTCGGGGGGCACCCCATGGCCGGGAAGGAGACCTCGGGCTTCGCGGCCGCCGACCCCGCGCTGTTCGAGGGATGCGCCTGGGTCCTCGGCCTCGAGCCCGGCGAGACCTCGCTGGACGACTGGCTCACGCTCGCCGCGCTGTTCACCGCCATCGGCGCCCGGGTCGTACCGGCCACCGCCGACGAGCACGACCGGGCCGTGGCCCGGATCAGCCACGTGCCGCACCTGTTCGCCGCCGCGCTGGCCCGGCAGCTCGACGGAAACCCGCTGGCCGGCGCCCTGGCCGCGGGCTCGTTCCGGGACGGCACCCGGGTCGCCGCCACCCGGGCCGAACTGATCGTGGCGATGTGCGAGGGCAACGCCACCGCCGTGCACTCCGTCCTGCGCGGCCTGATCGACGACTTGAAGGCGATGGACGAGGCGCTCGCGAACGGCACGCTCACTCCCCTGGTGGCGCTCGGCGGCTCGCTGCGCCGGGCGTGGCCGGCCGCGGGCGGTGAGCCGGTCGAGATGCCGGTCTCGGTCGATGACCTGCTCGCGCTCGGGCGGGACGGCGGCTGGGTCACCGCGGTCACCTCGACCGCCTCGACCGCCTCGACCGCCTCGACCGCCTCGACCGCCGAAAATCGTGTCAGCGTCACGACAATGCGGCCGGAAAGTGGCCGCATTGCTTCATAGGCTCGTCGTCGACAGCGATTCTTCGAGCTAGGAGACGATATGCCCGGTCAGGTCGGCCCGGTCAACAACGAGCAGGAGGGCCTGCTCGCCTACCTCGCCCAGATGCGGTACGTGCTTCGGTTGACCGCTTACGGCCTCACCGACGAGGAACTGCGGGCGACGCCGTCGGCGAGCGCGCTGAGCGTCGGCGGTCTCATCAAGCACTGCGCCTCGACCGAGGAGAACTGGCTGGCGACGATCCGGCGGGAGCCGCAGTCGGTCGACTACCAGCAGTACGCCGAGAACTTCCGGCTGGCCGACGGCGAGACGATCGAGGACGTCTTCGCGCGCTACGACCGGGTGGCCGAGCAGACCGAGAAGACGGTGACCGAGCTCGGCGACCTCGACTTCGCGATCGAGATCGACCACTCGGTGCCGTGGAACCGCAAGGACCTCACCCACTGGAACGTGCGCTGGATCCTGCTGCACCTGATCCAGGAGACGGCGCGGCACACCGGGCACGCCGACATCGTGCGCGAGTCGATCGACGGCGCGAGCGCGTACCCGTTGATGGCCGCGGCCGAGGGCTGGCCCGAGACGCCGTGGCTCTCGCCCTGGAAGAAGGAAGGCTAGGGTCTGTCTCGTGGATCGCGCGAGTGCGAGGCGCGGTCCAGGTGGTGGCTGGCGTCGGCCGCGAAGTGGCCGCATCCCGGTGTTGGATTCGGTCGCTTCGCGGCCGCCGTCAGGCGCCGCCTGGGCCACGCCGCAGCCCCGCGTGATCCGCCGAGACAGACCCTAGGGGCGCTGGCCCTTGTCGAGGCGGATCACTCGCCGGTCGGTGACGATCGCGGTGACCAGGTCGCGCGGCGTCACGTCGAAGGCCGGGTTCACCGCGTCGGACCAGGGGGTGATCTCGGCGGCGCCGCGGTCCTCGATCGGGACCGCGTCGCCGCTGGGCGTCGCGACGTCCACGGTCGACTCCGGGGCCACCACCACGAACGGCAGGCCGGCCCGGCGGGCGCCGAGCGCGTGCGCGTACGTGCCGATCTTGTTGATCACGTCGCCGTTGGCGCAGATCCGGTCGGCGCCGAGGATCACGGCGTCCACCTCGCGCCGGGCCATCAGGAACGGGCCGGCCGAGTCGACCGCCACCCGGTGCTCGATGCCCCAGCGGGACAGCTCCCACGCGGTCAGCCGGGCGCCCTGCAGCAGCGGGCGCGTCTCGCTGGCCACCACGCCGGCGAGCGCGCCCCGCCGATGCAGCTCGTAGACCACGCCGAGGGCGGTGCCGAGCACGACGGTCGCTAGCCCGCCGGTGTTGCAGTGAGTCAGCAGGCGCGGCCGATGGCCGCAGAGCTCGATCATCAGATCGGCGCCGCGGGCGGCCATCGCCTCCGAGGCGGCGATCTCCTCATCCCGGATCGCGTACGCCTCGGCCAGCACCGCCTCGGGACCACGGCGCAGCTGGGCCGCCGCCCGGCGCGCGCCCCGGGCCAGGTTCACCGCGGTCGGCCGGGCGGTCTCGACCCGGGTCACCGCCGCGGCCAGCGCCTCGGGGTCGTCGGCGTGCACCCGGGCCGCCAGCGCCACGCCGAACCCGCCCGCGACGCCGAGCGCCGGCGCCCCGCGGACGGCCAGCGACTGGATCGCGGCGACCAGCTCCGGCACGGTGTGCAGGCGCAGGACACGTACCTCCCGGGGTAATGCCGTCTGATCGATGATCTCGACGGCCCCGTCCACCCAATCGATCGTCCGCACGGGGCCGAGCCTAACGTCCTACTCTTGCCGCATGGCATCTCGCGATCCGGTCGACGACCTGCGGCGCATCGCCTTCCAGCTCGAGCGGGCGAACGAGGCGACCTATCGGGTACGGGCGTTCCGCTCGGCCGCCGCCACCATCGCCAAGCTCCCGGCCCAGGAGCTGGCGGCCCGGGCCGCGGCCGGCACGCTGAGCGAGCTCGCGGGCGTCGGCGACGTCACCGCCCGCTGCATCGCCGAGTCGCTGGCCGGCGAGGAGCCGGTCTATCTGCGCCGGGTGCGGTCCACCGAGGGCGCCGACCTGCCGGCCGCCGCGGCCGCGATCCGCTCGGCCCTGCGCGGCGACTGCCACTCGCACTCCGACTGGTCGGACGGCGGCTCCCCGATCGAGGAGATGGCGCTGGCCGCCGTCGAGCTCGGCCACGAGTACCTGGTGCTGACCGACCACTCGCCGCGGCTCACCGTGGCCAACGGCCTGTCGCCGGCCCGGCTGCGCACCCAGCTCGACCGGGTGGCCAAGCTCAACGACCAGCTGCCCGAGGGCTTCCGCATCCTCACCGGCATCGAGGTCGACATCCTCGACGACGGCTCGCTCGACCAGGAGGACGAGCTGCTGGCCCGGCTCGACGTGGTGGTCGGCTCGGTGCACAGCAAGCTGCGCGACGAGTCGCCGCGGATGACCCGGCGGATGGTCAACGCGATCGCCAACCCGCACCTGGACATCCTCGGCCACATGACCGGCCGCAAGGTGTCGGCGGCCGGCGAGGGCGACAAGGGCCACCGCGGCGGGCGGACCCGGCCGCCGAGCACGTTCGACCTCGACAAGGTGATCGCCGCCTGCCTCGAGCACCACAAGGCGATCGAGATCAATTCCCGGCCGGACCGGCTCGACCCGCCCAAGCGGATGCTGACGGTCGCGGTCGAGGCGGGCTGTCTGTTCAGCATCGACACCGACGCGCACGCGCCCGGCCAGCTCGACTGGCTCGGCAATGGCTGCGAGCGGGCGGCGCTGTGCGCCGTGCCGGTCGAGCGGGTCGTCAACAGCTGGCCGATGGAACGACTGCTGGAGTGGACGGCGGGCCACAAGTAGGGTTTCGTTCCCGTAGGGTCGCGTCGTGGGACGAATTGACGACCTCGCCAACCGCTACGTCGACGACTGGGCCGAGCTGAGCCCGCTGGGCGCGACCTCGGTCGGCATCGCCGGCCACGACGACAAGATCGACGACCTCTCGCCCGAGGGCTACGCGGCCCAGGCCGAGCTCGTCCGGCGCACCCTCAACGACCTCGACGTGATCGAGCCGGAGCACGAGTCCGAGCAGGTGGCGAAGGACGCCATGATCGAGCGGCTCGGGCTGGAGCTGGCGACGTACGACGCCGGCTACACCAAGAGCGCGATCAGCGTGATCTCCAGCGCCCTGCACGGCATGCGCGGCACCTTCGACATCATGCCGACCGAGGGCGAGCAGGCGGTGGCCAACATCGCCGCCCGGCTCAACCTCTTCGCCCCCGCGCTCGAGCAGTACAAGACGACCCTGCGCGAGGAGGCGGCCGCCGGCCGGGTCAGCGCGAGCATCCAGATGCTGGCCGTCGCCGAGCAGTGCGACTCCTGGACCGACCCGCGCCGCGACGACTTCTTCCACGGGCTGGCCCGGCGGCTCGACGCGAGCGGCGCGCTCGCGACCGAGCTCGAGCGCGGCGCCGCCGCGGCGACCGCGGCCACGGCCGGCTTCGCGTCCTTCCTCCGCGAGGAGCTGGCGCCGCTCGGCCGCGACAAGGAGGCGGTCGGCCCCGAGCGGTACGCGCTGGCCTCGCAGTACTTCCTGGGCGCCAAGGTCGACCTGCACGAGACCTATCTCTGGGGCTTCGCCGAGCTGCACCGGCTCGAGCGGGAGATGGCCGTGGTCTCGGCCGCGATCGCCGGCGCCGGCGCCACCGTCGACCAGGCGGTGGCCACGCTCGACGCCGACCCGGGCAAGCGCATCCCGGGCAAGGAGGCGTTCCGCGACTGGATGCAGGCGCTGGCCGACAAGGCGATCTCCGAGCTGAACGGCACCCACTTCGACATCGAGCCGCCGGCCCGCAAGATCGAGTGCTGCCTGACGCCGACCAGCGACGGCGGCATCTACTACACCGGCCCGAGTGAGGACTTCTCCCGGCCCGGGCGCATGTGGTGGGCGGTGCCCGAGGGCATCACCGAGTTCTCCACCTGGCGCGAGGTCACCACCGTCTACCACGAGGGCGCGCCCGGCCATCACCTCCAGGTCAGCCAGGTCATGCTCCGGTCCGACCTGCTCAATCGCTGGCAGCGACTGCTCTGCTGGTGCTCGGGGCACGGCGAGGGCTGGGCGCTCTACGCCGAGCGCCTGATGGACGACCTGGGCTACCTCGAGGACCCGGGCGACCGGCTCGGCATGCTGGACGGCCAGGCCCTCCGTGCGGCCCGAGTGATCGTCGACATCGGCATGCACCTCGAGCTGGAGATCCCGCGGGACAACCCGTTCGGCTTCCACCCGGGCGAGAACTGGACGCCCGAGCTGGGCTGGGAGTTCCTGCGGGCGCACACCCGGATGTCGGACGAGGTGCTGCGCTTCGAGTGGAAGCGTTACCTCGGCTGGCCCGGCCAGGCCCCCTCCTACAAGGTGGGCGAGCGGATCTGGTTGCAGGCACGCGAAGAGACGAAGCGCCGCAAGGGCGCCGATTTCGACCTCAAAGCCTTCCATCGGGACGCTTTGAACCTCGGCTCGCTCGGGCTCGACCCGCTGCGCAAGGCGCTGGCCCGCCTCTAGGCGTTTCGGGGCGTTTCCCCGGGTTAACGGCGGGGAAACGCCCTTTTTGCGGCACGACCGACATTACCTAATGCGATTATCTTTCGTTGAGCGAGCGGATGACTACACTCCGTGAATGGCGCGCCGAGTCATAATCGTTATCTATTGCGAATCTTGTATCTTTTCGTAAGCCTGCCTTCCCGTTACCATCTCCGCGGTAGCCAACCGGCTTCCGGAACCGGCCTGCGCTGCGGCTTCGGTCCGAAACAACGGGATTGGAATCGCGCGCGACGCCGGAAGAAGGCCGAGCCCGTATCCACCGATCAGCCGAGCGAACTTCGCCCCTTGGCGAGGGGCTTCCTGAGGTTTTCTCGGATAGATTGGCCCGGATCCGTGCGCCCATCCGGCTACGGACAGTAGTCGTCACCAACGGCTCATCGCGTGTTGCATGGCGGAGGACGAAAGCAATGAACAGCCGGCGAACCCGTTTACGCTCCGCTCTCGCGGTGATTTTGACGGTTTTGGTACTTGTACCAACTGCGGTCCTTTTTGGACGCGTATGGCAGCAGAACTCGGACCGCCGAGCGCAGACCGATCTGGAGAAGAAGGGCGTCGAGTACATCACCGCCCTCACTCCGTTGGTCAGCGCGCTCACCGAGTCGGAGTCGTCGGCGATCCAGGGCGTCTCGGCCCCGCCCGACTCGCTGAAGTCCGCCGTCGCCAAGGTCGCGGCCGCCGACGAGAGCCTCGGTGACGACCTCAAGACCAAGGAGCGCTGGGCCGATCTGAAGGCGAAGATCGACAAGCTGCCCAAGGCCGCCGGCGCCCTCGCCGCGTTCCAGGCGCACATCGAGGTGACCGACCTCGCGCTCGCCCTCTACTCCTCGATCTGGCGCAACGCTCAGCTGAACCGCGACCCGGACAGCGACGTCTCGAACCTTTCCGAGGCGGTCGCCAACGACATGCCCAAGACCGTGATCCTGGTGAGCCGGATGGGCGACTACGCCCAGCTGCTGCAGGTCGCCGCGGCCAAGGACAAGCCGGCCCTGGGCGTCCAGTTCGGACAGGCCGTGCTCACCGTGCAGGACTCGGTGAACGACCTCACCGAGGACCTCCAGGCCGCCGTCGACGACACCAAGAGCCCGACGCTGAGCGGCTCGCTGGTCAGCACGCTCGACTCCTTCCGCCGCGGCGTCGAGTCGATGACCCGCGGCGCGAACCCGGGCGGCACCCCGAACGTCGCGACCATGTCGACCGCGCAGACCGCCCTCCAGACCGCGCTGAACGCGCTGGCCGGCGTGACGCTCAAGGAGATGGCGAAGCTTCTCGACGACCGGTCGGACACGATCTCGTACCGGCGCTCCGAGGCGGTCGTCATGGGCCTGCTCGCGATCCTGCTGGTGCTCGCCGCGCTGATCTGGCCGATCCTCGGCCGCCGCCGCGAGACCGAGGCCGCCCCGATGGCGTCGCCGATCGGCTCGACGACCCGCGACATCCCGGCCAGCCGGCCGGCGCCGCCGCCCTACGGCGGCCAGTACGACATCGCCCCGGCCTACGGCGACAACGACCCGACACGGCGGGAGCGGTCCGGTGCTGTTCGGTAAGTTCCGCATCCTGGGCAAACTGGCCCTGCTCGTCATCGTTCCCCTGCTCGGCGTCGTGGCGCTGAGCGTGCCGATCATCGTCACGCGTATCAGCGACGCGCAGGACGCGCAGAAGACGTCGGACACCATTCAGCTCGCGACCCGGGTCAGCACCGCCGTGCAGGAGCTCCAGGAGGAGCGCCTGCTCTCGATCGGCTTCCTGTTCGGCCTGATCCAGGAGCCCGAGCTCGTCGTGCAGAGCGCCAAGGCGACCGACGCGATCGCCCGGATCGACGACGGCGGCCAGCCGCTCTCCAAGGAGATGCGGCGCGCGCTGCGCGGCGCCGACCGCCTCGACAACACCCGGCAGAACGTGATCAACCGGGCGATCCGCCCGGACATCCTGGTCACCGAGTTCACCGGCGTGATCACCCCGCTGTTCAACGGGCTGGACCTCGCGTCGCACGCCGACCTCACGACCGGCGTCGGCCGGCAGGTGTTCGCGCTCGAGCAGTCGCTGCGTTCCGACGACATGATCAGTCAGGCGTCGGCCTACCTGACGGTCGCGACGATCACCAAGAACGCCGGCTTCGTCAGCCTCTTCTACTCGACGCTGGTGCAGCTGCAGCAGGTGATCCTGAACGCCCAGTCGTTCTTCACCGACGCGCAGTACAAGCTGTACCTCGGCGCCCAGGACGCGTTCTCGTCCCGGGTCGGCTCCGACTTCCTCACCCAGGCCGCGATCGACCCGAACTCCGCGGTACAGACGCTGAACATCAAGACGCTGTTCCCGTCGCTGCGCTCGGTGCTCGTTCTCGGTGGCTTCGTGGAGAAGCGCGTCGCCGCCGACGTGGACACGATCGCGACGAACAACCGGGACACGGCACTCCGGGACGCCTTCCTCATCGGTGGCGGCTCGCTGCTCCTGCTGCTCCTGGTGATCACGCTGAGCATCTTCATGGCCCGCGCGGTCGCCCGGCCGCTGCGGCGCCTCACCACCTCAGCCGACCGGATCGCCCGCGCCGCCGAGGCCGAGCTCGAACGGGTCGCCGACGACGAGGCGGAAGCCGTACGGCCGATTCGCCTCGACTCGGTCGACGTCGAGGCCCAGGACGAGATCGGCGACCTGGCCCGCGCGTTCGACCGGGTGCAGACCACCGCCGCCCGGCTGGTGGAGCGCCAGGTTCTCGGCCGCCGCAACGTGGCCCAGATGTTCGGTCACGTCGGACGGCGTACGCAGAACCTGGTCGGCCGCCAGCTGGCCCTGATCGACAACCTGGAGCGCAAGGAGACCGACAGCGATCGGCTCCGCGAGCTCTACCGGCTCGACCACATGTCCAGCCGTCTGCGGCGGAACGCGTCCTCGCTGGTCGTGCTCTCCGGTGGGGCCGGCGCGAACGAGCACATGGCGCCGCTGTCCCTCTCCGACGTCGTCCGTCTCGCCCTCGGTGAGATCGAGGACTACACCCGCGTCGACGTCGAGGTGCCCGAGGAGATCGTGGTCGTGCCGGCCATCCTGGCCGACCTGACCCTGATGCTCGCCGAGCTGATGGAGAACGCCACCGCGTTCTCCCCGCCGACCACCCGGGTGCTGATCAGCGCGACCGAGCTGCGCGGCGGCGCCCGCCTGGCGATCGTCGACAACGGCCTGGGCATGTCGCCCGAGCGCCTCGCCGAGGAGAACTCGCGGCTCACCCGCCGTGAGCGCCTCGACCTGGTGCCCTCCGAGGTGCTCGGCCTCTTCGTGGTCGGTCGCCTCGCCCGGCGGCACGGCATCGAGGTCACGCTCACCGACACGCCCGGCGGCGGTGTCTCGGTCTGGATCGACCTGACCCCGGCCCACCTCATCTCGCGGGTGCCGAGCACCACGTCGATGGCGGGCGCGCCGTTCCCGATGGCGGGGCCGGGCGCGATGCCCGGTTACCACACCTCCGAGTTCGCCCAGGTGATCGCCGGTTCCGCGGCGCGCGCCTCGGTGCCCGGCAGCCAGCTGCCGTTCGACGCCAACGTGCTCGAGCGGGCCACCCGGACCCTGGAGTCGGGCGGGTCGTGGAACGCCTTCGCGACCCCGGCCGGTCCGGCCCTCACGGCGCCGGAGGGCCGGGCGCTGGCGGCCCCCGCCTACGCCGAGCCCGTCTACGACGCCGAGCCGGTCTACGCGCCGAGCCAGGTGTATCAGCCGCCGGTGGCGCCCCAGCCGGTCTACGACCTGGGCGCGCCGGTCGCCGGCCGGGTGCCGGCCTCGCTGCCGGAGCTGCCCGCGGCCGGGCCGTCGGCCTGGAACCAGCAGCCGATCGAGGCGCCGCAGCCGACCTGGAACACCCCCGAGGTCGCTGCCGCCCCGTCGAACCCGGCCATCCCGCGTCAGCGGACCGAGGAGGACTACCGGTACAGCACGCCCGCGGCGTACAACCAGCCGCAGGCTTACGCCCAGCCCACTTACGCCGAGCCGGAGCCTCAGGTGCAGCAGCCGTACTCCGAGCCTCAGGGCTACGGCCAGTCGCCGGACTACGGCCAGCAGCCGCAGGGGTACGGCCAGCAGCAGGGGTACGGCCAGCAGCCGTCCTACACCGAGCCGGCGGCTCAGCCGTACGCTCAGCCGGATCCCTACGCTGCCCCGCCGGAGCCGCAAGAGCCGCAGCAGCAGGCTCCGCTCCGCTCCGCGAACGGCGGACCGCTGCGCCGCCGAGTTCCCGGCAGTCAGCTGCCGGCCGAGTCGGGCACGAAGCTGCCGACCGCTCCACCGTCGCAGGACGACGCGGTCGCGGCCCGTGCCGCGTTCGACGCCTTCGAGGCCGGCGTCAGCCGCGCCCACTGGGACGTCGCCGAGACCGAGATGACGGCGCCGCCGTCGGCCGGTCACGCACCCCTCGCCCGCCGGGTTCCGGGTGCCACCCTTCCGCGAGACGAGCCGCACAGCCCGCCCCCGCCCGCTCCGGCACTTCCGCTTGATCCGGATGCCGCACGAGCACTAATGGAACAGTTCGAGTACGGCGTCGCACTCGCACTGAATGAAACTCAGCCACAACCCGAGGGACAACCGCGATGACTTCCCCTTACTCCACGGACACCGGTAACGGCTACGGCCAGGCACAGCTCAGCGCCGAGGCCAAGACCTTCAACTGGCTGCTGGACTCGTTCACCTCCGGCACCGCGGGCGTGATCGAGGCCATCGCTGTCTCTTCCGACGGTCTGTTGATGGCGATGTCGGCGATCAAGGACCGGCCGAACGCCGAGCGTCTCGCGGCCGTCGTCTCCGGGCTGACCAGCCTCGCCGGCGGCGCCGCCAGCTGGTACCGGCTGGGTTCCCTGAACCGGGTCATCATCGACATGGCCGAGGGGTACCTGCTGGTCACCGCGATCAGCGCCGGCTCGGTGCTGGGCGTCATCGCGGACCGGTCGGCCAACCTGGGCACCCTCGCGTACGAGATGACGCTGTTCGCAACGCGGGCCGGTGGCGCGCTGAGCCCGCGTCTGATCGCGGAATTGAAGAACGCCGTCCAGCAATGACCTATCCGGACCCCGACGACCCGGCTCACCCGGCTCGGCCGAGTGTCCGGCCCTTCCTGCAGTCTGGTCTTCACTCGACCGGCGGCTACCGCCCTGCACCACAGAGCGAGCCGCTGGTCGAGGAGCAGGCCACGACACTGCGCCCGTTCGTCATCACGTCCGGGCGTACCGACGGCGCCGATCCCGACATCGGGATGGAGACCCAGGTGTCCGTCAACCACGCCGCGAGTCCCATGCGGCTTTCCCCGGAGATGCGCGCGATCGTCGCGCTCTGCGGGGAACCAACGTCCGTGGCGGAGATCTCCGCCCGGCTGCGTCTGCACCTCGGCGTCACCCGCATTCTCGTCGGCGACTTGCGCGCCGCCGGGCAGCTGGACGTTCACGTGCTGGACAACGACACCCCCGACCCTGAGACCATCATGCGAGTGATCCGTGGACTTCGAGCAATCACCTGACCGCATCGTCGGCACCGCCCGGGTGGGCAGCGGCGGAAAGCCGAAGAAGGCCCCGGTCCCGGTAAAGATCATCGTGGCCGGCGGCTTCGGTGTCGGAAAGACGACAACCGTGGGCGCGATCTCCGAGATCTCCCCGCTCACCACCGAGGCGGAGATGACCGCGGAGTCGGTCGGCATCGACGATCCCGGCCAGGGAAGCACGAAGACCACGACCACGATCGCCATGGACTTCGGCGTCCTGACCATCGACCAGACGCTGAAGCTCTACATCTTCGGTACGCCCGGGCAGTCACGCTTCGCATTCATGTGGGACGACCTGATCAAGGGTGCCCTGGGCGCGTTGGTGGTGGTGGACACGGCTCGGATCGACGATTGCTACCCCGCGATCGACTACTTCGAGCGAGCCGGACTGCCGTTCGTCGTCGGCGTGAACACGTTCAACGGGCAGATGACCTACAGCCTCGAGGAGGTTCGCTGGGCGCTCGCCATCCGTGACGACGTGCCCGTCCTGTCGTACGACGCGCGGTTCCGCGCCTCCGTTCGCGACGCCCTGCTGGTCGTGCTCGACCAGGCACTGGACAAGGCCATTCGAGCCAAGTCCACGTAGGGTGTGCGCAGAGTCGCGGAGATCGAGGTTTCCAAATCGGCCTTCCAGCGGGCACAGTAGTTGTGGACAACCCGCACAGGAAGGACGGTGACGCGTGCGAGGCGGACTGGACGATGCGCTCGACAAGCTCGCGCGCCGTGATGAGCTGCGTAGGCGCGCGGCCGGAGAGGCCACCGGTACGTCACCGGCAGTGACCGAGCTGGTCGAGGCGATCGCCGCGGTCGTGGCCCGCCATCCCGAGCTGGGCGTGTCCGTGGGCGCCGAGGGCTCGGGCGACCCGATCCTGCTGCACTTCTTCTTCGCCGAGGGCCAGGTGCAGGTCAGCGCCGACACGCCGCCGCGCGAGGAGGCCCCGCCGGCCCGGCACGCCGAGATCGTCGACGTCGACCTGGACGAGCCCGCCCGCCCGACCACCGACCAGTTGCGGCGCAATCAGGACGACCAGGACCGCTACGGTGCGCCGCAGTACGGGTACGCCGAGCCGAACGCCTACTACAGCGACTCGGACACGGCCGAGCGCCGGTACGGCTCGTTCGACAATCCGCCGCCGGATTCGCGCTACATGTCCCACGACCCGGGCGAGACGTCCCGCGATCTGGGTGCCCGCATGCGTGACCTGGGGATGGCTTCCCGCGGCCAGAACGCGGCCGGCCCGGTCCCCGGTGATCCGGTCTCGGGCGGTCCCGTCTCGAACGGTCCCGTCTCCGGCACTCCCGTCTCGGGCGGGCATTTCCAGGGTGGTCCGGTCTCGGGCAGCCCGATCTCGCCCAGCTCGATGCCGCCCAGCTCGATGCCGAGCCCGGCGCCCGCGGCGCCGCAGTACCCGCCGCACCCGTTCGCGGCCACCCCACCACCGCCCGTGCCGCCGCACCCGTTCGCGGCCACCCCGCCGCCGGCCGTGCCCCCGCAGACCTCGTCGCGACCGTCGCACGACGCGGCGCAGTCGACCCGGCGCATCCACGCCGAGCAGCACCGGGCCCCGGCCGAGCCGGCCGCCACCGAGCGGATCATCCCGCCCCAGCCGCAGCCCCAGCGTGGCGCCATGCCGACCCCGCTGCCCCAGCCGATTCCGCTGCAGGTCGAGCGCCCCGAGGAGACCGAGATGGCGGCCCGCCGCCTGGCCGCCCTCCTCCGCGACGACCCGTCCTTGCTGAACCAGGCCCCGCGCGGCGAGTAGCCCCGCCTGTGGACGACCGCGGAAAAACGTCGTACCCCGCTGCTCTACTCAACCCCACCCAAGAGGGCGGGGTCTGGTCTGGGGGTCGCTGCAAGCCGGATCGGGGCATGCTCGCGGCGCCGGGCGCCGATGCAGATCCGCTCGTCCTCGTTCAACGACCGGGCGCCGGGCGGCCGTGGTGATCGGGTAGGGCCCGTTCACCGGTGCGCGGGTTGATCCCGAAGAGTCCCCTGATCCACCAAGGCAAGGCAGGCCGCCCTCTCCCGCAGCGACACCCGCCTTCATCACTCTAAGTGATGCACGAGTTTCGAATTCATGTTGCTCTGAGTAACGTCTCGGTGGGAGCTAAATCCGGTTTCGAGCGATAAACGCCCTCTGAGCTCGACCGTTCGGCCACAATAAGTGGCGACCACTTGTCTCACCCTATGTAACTGCATAGCGTCCTGACCTGCCGCTCGACCCCCAGCAGGCCCGGAGAGAGAACATGTCGCTGCCCGAAGTCCACCTCGCCGGTGGCACGTGCGCCGAGGCGCTTCGCCTGGCGCCGGTTGCGCTGGCCATGCGTGAGCAGGGCCGGGTCGCTCCGGTGCTGCTCGCCGGCGGGGCCGACCCGACCGCCGTGGCCCGCACCTTCATCGCCTGCGGGCTCGCCGCCGACGTCACGCTGCCGGCCTCGCCCGACACCGCGGCGGCCGTCCGCCGGTACGACCAGCTGTGGGCGACCCGGACCCCGTCCGCCGTCGTGGTGCGCGGGGACAACCTGGCCGCCGCGCTCGCCGCCTACTGGCGTCGCGTCCCGGTCATGCACATGGACTCCGGGCGTCGCTCCGGCTCGCTCGTGGCCGACGACGCCGACGGCGATCGGCGGCTGCTCACCCAGGCCGCGACCGTGCACCTGGCGCCCGCGCCGCTGGCCGCGATGAACCTGCTGGACGAGCGGGTGGTGGCGGGCGACGTGCTGCTGACCGGCGGCACCGCGGTGGAGGGCGCGCGGCTCATCGCGTCGCGCTTCCGGGCGAGGTCCGAGACGAGCACCAACCGGGTCGTGCTGGCCGGTATTTCAAAAAACAGCGAGCACGATGAGCCCGTACGCGAGGCAATGCTCGCCCTGACCGCCCGGTACACCGAGCTGGACGTCTTCGGCGGGCTCGCCATGCCGTACCCGGAGCGGTCCCGCCTGATCGCCGCCGCCGAGGTGGTCATCACCGACGACGTCGACCTGGCCGAGGAGGCCCTCGCCGCCGACACCCCGGTGCTGGTCCCGGGGGACGGTGGCGCGCTGACCGAGGCCGTGCACGCCGGCTGCGCCCGGCTGGTCGAGCCCGAGGCCGGCGCGATCGTGGCCGCGGTCGCGGACCTGCTGGAAAGCCGCGTGCGCCGGGATTCGATGTCGGTGATCGGCAGCCCGTACGGGGATGGCCTCGCCGCCGCCCGGATCGCCCAGGCCACCGCCGCCCTGCTCGGACACGGGCAGTTCCCGGAACCGATGCCCGCCCGGCCCGAGGCCGGCGTGCGCAACTGAGCATCAGGGAGAGTCATGGACGTCATCGATTTCTGGACCAAGTCGTGGACCAGTGACGACAAGACCGCCGTCCGCAAGCTGCTGGCGCCCGACGTCGAGGTCGAGTGGAATCTCGACGCGCCGGTCGACGACGAGGAACTGCTCGCCGTGCAGCATCGGATCGCGGCGTTCGCCGACTCGGTCACCGTGGTCGGGCAGACGATCGCCGAGGACGGCGCCGCAGTCGTCTACGACCTGACGGCGCCGTTCGGCACGGCCCGGATGGTGGAGTTCCTCGCCGTCGTCGACGGCCGGATCACCGAGGTGCGCCAGGTCTACGACGTGACGCTGACCGACCGCTATTTCCCGGGTTTGTACGAAAACTAAAGGTACGAGAATTAGCTAGAAGGCGCGGTCGAGCAAGGCGAACAGCTTCTCCCAGTGCCGCCGCTCGCCCTCGGGGTGGAACGAGGCGGTGTCGCTCATCGTGAAGCCGTGCGGCGCGCCCTCGTACACCTCGGAGGTGTAGGTGACGCCGGCCTCGTCGAGCGCCGCCTCGAACGCCTTGATCTGCTCGGCCCCCATCGACCGGTCGTTGTCGGCGTGGCCGAAGTACACCTCGCCGGTGACGTTGCCGACCGCGAGGTGCGGGCTGTCCGGCTGGTCGGTGACGATGCCGCCGGCGTGGAAGCTGCCCAGCACCTTGATCCGGTCGGGGTGCGCCTCCATCGCGACCAGCGCGTTGCGCCCGCCCATGCAGTAGCCGACCGCCGCCGCCGGTCCGGCCGCCACGCCCGGCTGAGACGCGAGGTAGTCGAGGTATGCGGCGCTGTCGGCCGCCATCCGCGGCGGGGTGAGAGCCTGCATCATCGGCATGAGCCGGCCGAAGGCGGCGCCCCGCTTCTCCGGGTCGGTCAGCTCCTCGGCGGTCACCAGCGGGCCCTGCGCGCTGCGGTAGAGGAGATTCGGCACGAGCACGACGTAGCCGCGCTCGGCGATCCGCTGGGCCATCTCGGCCAGCCGGGGACGCAGCCCGAACGCGTCCATGAACATGAGCACGGCGGGAAACGGCCCGTCGCCCTCGGGCTTCACCAGGTACGCCTCCGCCTCGCCGTCGGCGGCCGGTACCTGGACTTCGGTGGTCTGGGTCTGCATGAGCGCAACCTAGCACCAACCGGGGAGGCATCCCCGGTCGTCGTCGTACCCTGTCACCCATGCCCAATCGTCTGCGCGCGGATGCGGAGCGGAACCGGGTCGCGCTGGTCGCGGCGGCCCGGCAGATCTTCGGTGAGCACGGGCTGGACGCCTCGCTCGACGAGATCGCGCGCCGGGCCGGCGTCGGCAACGCCACCCTCTACCGGCGCTTCCCGACCCGCCGCGATCTGATCGCCGAGGTCTTCGCCGGCCAGATGTCCGAGTACGTCGAGCTGGCCCAGCTCGCCCTGCACGAGCCCGATCCGTGGGCGGCGTTCGTCGGCTACCTCACCCGCATCTTCGAGCTCCAGGCCACCGACCGCGGGCTGTCCGAGCTGCTGGTCTCGACGAGCTTCGACGACGACGACCGGCTCGCGTCGCTGCGGGCGGCGGCCCAGCGCGGGGCCACCGAGGTGATCGAGCGGGCCCAGGAGGCCGGCGTGCTGCGCGCCGACTTCACCCGGCAGGACATCGGCATTCTGATGCGCGCCAACGCCGGCGTGGTGCAGCGGTCCCCCGATCCGAACGCCTGGAAACGTCAGCTGATGCTGCTGCTCGACGGCCTGGCCAACCGCATTTAAGGATCTTTAAGGTCTGGTCAAGGTCGTTTAAACGGTCCGCTCGCCAGAATCGACTCCCGTCGTCATCTCCTGCGATCGGAGTCATCCCATGCAACGCAGCCGTCTGCGTATCGCCATCTACGCCTCGGCGGCCGTCCTCGCCGTCGGCGGTGGAGTCGGCGCGGCCCTCGCGGCCACCACCCCGACCACCAAGGCGGCGGGCGTCCTCACCGCCACCTTCAGCAAGGACAGCGATTGGGGTTCGGGCTACCAGGCGCGCTACACCATCAAGAACGACACCGGCGCGACCGTGAACGGCTGGCAGGTCGTCTTCGCGCTGCCGTCGAGCGCGAAGCTGGGCAGCTTCTGGGACGCCACGGTCACCACCTCAGCCGCGACCTCGACCGCGAAGAACCCGAGCTGGGCCACCACGATCCCGGCCGGCGCCACCGCCGAGTTCGGCTTCGTCGTGGCCGGTAGCGGCGCGCCGACGAGCTGCACGATCAACGGGGCCTCCTGCGCCGGCGGCGGGACCACGACGACCGCCCCGACGACTCCGGCGACGACCAAGCCGACGACGACCCCGACCACGGCGCCCACCACCAAGGCCCCGACCACGGCGCCCACCACGAAGGCCCCGACCACGGCGCCGACCACCAACCCGCCCACCTCCAACCCGGGCGGTGGCAGCGTGCTGGTCGCCCCGTACGTGGACATGGGTCTGCTCTCGAACGGCTCGACCACGCTCGCCCAGCTCGGCAGCGGCGGGAACGTCAAGTCCTTCAGCCTGGCCTTCGTGACCAGCGTCGGCTGCAAGGCGAGCTGGTTCAACGCCTTCGACCCGCGGCAGAAGCAGTTCGCCGACCAGATCGCGGCGGTCCGCGCGGCCGGCGGCGACGTGAAGGTGTCGTTCGGCGGCGCCACCGGCATCGAGCTCGCGCAGGCCTGCACCAGCGTCTCCGCACTCCAGGCCGAGTACCAGGCGGTCGTCTCGGCGTACAACCTGAAGTACATCGACCTCGACATCGAGGGCGCCGCGGTGGCCGACCCGACCACCATCGCCCGACGCTCGACCGCGCTCGCCGCGCTTCAGAAGGCCAACCCGGGCCTCAAGATCTCGCTGACCCTGCCGGTGCTGCCCGAGGGCCTCACCCAGGACGGCGTCAACGTGGTCAAGGCGGCCAAGGACGCCGGCGTGAACCTCGACCTCGTCAACATCATGGCGATGGACTACGGCCGTTCCGGCCAGGACTACGGCGACCTCGCGATCCAGGCGGTCAAGAGCACCAAGGACCAGATCAAGTCGCTGTACGGCAACAGCGACGCGGCCGCCTTCAAGATGGTGGGCGTGACCCCGATGCTGGGGGTGAACGACGACCAGGGCAAGTTCCTGCAGAGCGACGCCAAGGATCTGGTCGCCTTCGCCAACGCCAACCACATCGGGTTCGTCTCGTTCTGGGAGCTGAACCGCGACAAGAACGCCTGCAGCGGCGCGCTCTTCCAGTGCACCAACGTGACCCAGACGCCGCTCGAGTTCAGCAAGATCTTCGCCGGCTTCACCGGCTAGAGCTTTACTCTCATCCCCAAAAAGTAGGAAGCGCGCGGCTCCGGGCCCCCACCCGGAGTCGCGCGTTTTCGTTAGGCGAAGCCGCGGCCGGCATTGGCCAGCGCCTCTTCGACGATGTCCCACAGCGGCGTGCCGGCCGGGGCGTCGATCCACATGTTGAGGGAGACGCGCAGCGCGACGAGGAACGTCGCGGCCGTCATCCGGGCCCGCACCCCGCGCGGGTCGTCCCCGGCCATCCGGGCCGAGACCTCGGCGGCGAGCTCGCGCTCGACCGCGGCGAACGTCTGGACCTGGGCGGCGATCAGCGTCGGATGGGTTCGCAGCAGGCGGCCCTGAGCCACCGTCTGCGGGTCGAGGTCGCCCAGCTCCCGGTTGAAGGCGGCGGCCGCCGCGGTGAGCGCCGACCAGGGCGACTCGTCGGCGGGCCGGGCCCGCACCCACGAGATCAGGCTCCGGACGCGCTGGAAGTCGCCGTACATCAGCGCTTCCTCTTTGCTCCCGAAGTAGTTCGAGAACGTACGCCGGGAGACGCCGGCCTCGTCGGCGATCGCCTCCACGGTGATGCGATCGAGGCCGTGTTCGGTCGCCAGCTGCACCGCCGCAGCGTGCAGGGCCTGCCGGGTCGCGGCCTTCTTACGCTCTCGCAGCCCCGGCTCCGCCGTCGTGCTCATGAATGAAGCGTACCGGCGTGTGACTTGCTTCTCAATGAGAAAGATTGCGCAATGAGAAGCGTTGGCCGATCGTTGTATGTAGCAACCACCCGAGGAGGTCCTCATGCACGAGCGCCATCGGGAGTTGCTGTCCCACCTCCGCGACGCCCTCAAGGCCGTGCGCCTGTTCAAGCAGCGCACTGCCCCGCGCGACACGGTGGTCCCGGCCTGCGCTCTCGGCGTTCTCGCCACCATCACCGCCGGCCGCGGCTCCCACGTGAAACAGCTGGCCGCGGAAAGCGCGCTCGACCCGTCCACGATCAGCCGCGCGGTCGCCGCCCTGGTTCGGGACGGGCTCGTCGAGCGGGCGGCCGATCCCACCGACGGCCGGGCCTGCGTGCTGACCGCCACCGACGCCGGCCGGGCCGCCTACGACCAGGTGCTCGACCGCTACGACCGCGGCCTCGCCGACGCGCTGCGCGACTGGACCCCCGACGAGCTGCGGACCTTCTCGACCCTGCTGCACCGCTTCACCCACGACCTTCTGGAGGCTGCGCGATGAGCGCGAAACCCATGACCCACCGCCAGATCATGGAGGCTCTCTCCGGCCTCCTGCTGGTGCTCTTCGTGGCGATGGCCAGCTCGACCATCGTCTCCACCGCGCTGCCGAAGATCATCGGCTCGCTCGACGGCAGCCAGACCCAGTACACGTGGGTCGTCACCGCCAGCCTCCTCACCGCGACCGCCTCCACCCCGATCTGGGGCAAGCTCGCCGATCTCTACAGCAAGAAACTGCTGGTCCAGATCGCGATCGTGGTGTTCGTGCTCGGCTCGATCGTGGCCGGCTTCAGCCAGTCGGCGCCGCAGCTGATCGCCGCCCGCGCGTTCCAGGGCCTCGGCATGGGCGGCGTGCAGGCGCTGGTCCAGGTCGCGATCGCCGCGATGATCCCGCCGCGGGAGCGCGGCCGGTACAACGGCTACCTCGGCGGCGTGATGGCCGTCGCGACCGTCGGCGGCCCGCTGCTCGGCGGCCTGATCGTGGACACCGCCTGGCTCGGCTGGCGCTGGTGCTTCTTCATCGGCGCGCCGATCGCCGTCATCGCGCTGGTCGTGCTGCAGAAGACGCTGAACCTCGCGGTCATCCGCCGGGAGAACGTCAAGGTCGACTACGTGGGCGCCTCGCTGATCGCGGCCGGCGTCAGCGTCCTGCTCGTCTGGGTGTCGTTCGTGGACAGCTCGTTCGCCTGGATCTCCTGGCCGACGTTCGCCATGGTCGGCGGCGGGCTGGCGATCCTGGCCGCGGCGGTCTGGGTCGAGACCCGGGTGGCCGAGCCGGTCGTCCCGCTGCACATCGTCAAGCAGCGCGGCACGGCCCTGGCGATCGTCGCCAGCCTCGCGGTCGGCATGGCCATGTTCGGCGGCGCGGTCTTCCTCGGCCAGTACTTCCAGATCGGTCGCGGGTACAGCCCGACCCAGGCCGGCCTGCTGACCATTCCGATGATGGCCGGCGTGCTCGTCTCGTCGACGATCTCCGGGCGGCTGATCAGCAAGACCGGGCGGATCAAGCCGTACATCGTCGCCGGAACTTTGATTTTGGTCGGCGGCTTCGCCGGGCTCTCGATGCTCGACCACGACACGTCCCTCTGGTACGTCGGCGCGGCCATGGCCCTGGTCGGCATCGGTGTCGGCATGTCGATGCAGAACCTGGTGCTCTCGGTGCAGAACACGGTGTCCCTCAAGGACATCGGCGCGGCGAGCTCGACGGTGGCGTTCTTCCGCTCGCTGGGCGGCACGATCGGCGTCTCGGTCCTCGGCGCGGTGCTGGCCCACCGGGTCACCGACAACCTGACCCACGAGCTGGCGGCGGCCGGCGGGCCCGCCTCGTCGAGCAGCGCGGCGTCGTCGAGCACGCTCAACCTGTCGGCACTGCCGGACGCGATCCAGCACCTGGTCCGGGTCGCCTACGGCGACGCCACCGGGCACATCTTCCTGATCTCCGCGGTGATCGCGGTGGTCGGCGTGATCGCGGCGCTGCTGATGAAGCCCACCGCGCTCCGCTCGACCGTCGACCTGGCCAAGGCCGCGGACGAGACCCCCGCGGCCGAGGACGCGGCCCCGATTCCGGCCGAGGCCCTGGCCCGCTGATTCACCCCAAAGGCGGCGCTCCCGACACGGGAGCGCCGCTTTGTGTTACCTGAGGGTTTCGAAGGGCGAGATGGATCACCCGGCCGAGCCGGAGATCTTGCGCTTACCCAGAGCTAGCCTTTGAAGACGGAACGCTGTTGGGGAGGGGTGAACGGTTGGACGGCGACGCGGTCGACGGTTCGGGGTTAGCTGCTGCCCTTCTCGAGCTCGAAGACGAGATCAACTGGGATGCCGACGCCATGCTCGAGCGCGCCCAGTGGCTCGAGCGGGAGGCCAAGGCGCTCGGTGACGAGCTGCTGGTGGCCCGCGCCCGCCTCAGCCAGGCCAACCTGCACATGCGCTCCGGCGATCTGGCCGGCGCGGCCCGGCGCATCTGGAAGGTGCACCAGTGGGCCGTCGAGCACGACGCGCGGCAGCTCACGGCCCGCACCCACCTCGTCTGGGCCAACATCCACCGGCTTCTCGGGGACGCCGCCCAGTGCCTCGAGCACTCGGTGCTCAGCGTCGAGCTGCTCGACGAGACGGCGACCGATCACATGCGCATCTGGCATCGGGTCAAGCTCGCCGACGCGCTCAGCCTCAACGGCTCGATCGACGCCGCCCGCCTGCGGTATCAGCAGGCGGCCGAGCTCGCGACCCGGCTCGGCCGGCCCGACCTGCTGCTGGTGCTGCTCAACAACTTCGCGTACGCGGAGATGGCCGCCGGCAACCACGAGCGGGCCCAGCAGGTCGCCGGCCGGTTGCAGGAGCACGCCCGCACGTTCGGGTTCCGCCTCGACGCCTCGCTGCTCGACACGGTCGGCGCCATCCAGATCGAGAACGGGCAGCACGCCGAGGCCGAGCACACCCTGCTCACCTGCATCGACCAGCACAGCTCCGGCAGCCATGACGACGCCGACGCACTGCCGGAGTACCTGCTCACGCTCGCGCGGGCGCAGCGCGGCCTCGGGGCGTACGACCGGGCGCAGCACAGCCTCGACGAGTCGCACCGCCTCTGCGTCGACCGGGAGCTCGGTCACGTGCTCGTGCGCGTGCACCAGGAGCAGTCCGAGCTGTACGCGGCCCGGGGCGAGTTCGCCGAGGCGTTCGCGGCCCACAAGGAGTTCTTCGCGGCCTACACCCGGCAGCACTCGCTGCAGCGGGAGGCTCAGGCGCGTACGCGTCAGGCGATGTTCGAGACCGAGGAGGCGCGGCAGGAGGCCGAGCGGTTCCGCGAGCAGGCGCGGCGCGACCCGCTGACCGGGCTGCGCAACCGGCGGTTCCTGAACGAGCAGCTGCCGGGGCTCATCGAGTCGGACCCGGCGCTGACCGTGGCGATCGTCGACCTCGACCATTTCAAGCGGATCAACGACCAGCTCTCGCACGACATCGGCGACCGGGTCCTGGTGCAGGCGGCCAAGATCCTGGAGGCCGGGCTGGCGGCGGCGGTGCCGGACGGTTTCGTCTGCCGGCTCGGGGGCGAGGAATTCCTGATGGTGCTGCCCGAGACCCCGGTCGGGCAGGCGGTCTCACTGATGGACGACATCCGGCGTACCGTCAGAGGGTTTGGCTGGGAAACGCTCACCGGGGGCTTGCCGGTTACCGTGAGCATCGGGGTCGCCGGCGTTCCCGATGTCGCGAAACCCACCCAACCAGCACTTTTGTCCATTGCGGACCGCCATCTTTACGCCGCCAAGCACGGCGGACGCGACCGGGTGGTCTACGCGCGGTCACTTCGGGGCCGCGTCTCGGCCGCCTGACCGGCTATAGCGCTCCGTAACCACGTCCACGAGAGCGCTCCCACGCCGAGCCGCTACCCTTTACGACACTGACGAACGTCGACCTCCGGGTCGGGCGAGGAGGCCGGGTCGTGGAGCAGGGCAACGAGGTCGCGCCGCCCGGCGTCAACATCAACGTGCCCCACTCGGCCCGCATCTACGACTACTGGCTGGGCGGCAAGGACAACTTCGCGGTCGACCGGGCCGTCGGCGAGGCCATGATCCAGGCCATCCCGGGCATGCGCCACATGGCCGGCGAGAACCGCAAGTTCGTCCATCGCGCGGCCCGTGACCTGGTCAAACGGGAAGGCATCACGCAGTTCCTGGACGTCGGCACCGGCATACCGACCCGACCCAACCTGCACGAGATCGCCCAGAGCGTCGCGTCCGACGCGCGCGTGGTCTACGTCGACAACGACCCGATCGTCCTGGTGCACGCCCGGGCGCTGATGATCAGCACCGAGCAGGGGCGCAGCGAGTACATCTCGGCCGACATCCGCGATACCCGATCGATTTTGGACGATCCGGTCCTCAAGGACACGCTCGACTTCACGAAGCCGGTCGGCCTCACGCTGATCGCGATCCTCATGCTGCTCTCCGACGCCGACGACCCGTGGGCGCGCGTGGCCGAGCTGCGCGACGCGATGCCGTCCGGCAGCTGCCTGGCGATCACCCACCCGACCGCCGACTTCGCGCCCGACGAGGTCAACCAGGCGGTCGAGGCGGCGATCGGCGCCGGCATGACGCTGGTGGCGCGCGACCGCGAGGCGGTGCAGCGCCTGTTCGGCGAGTGGGAGCTGCTGGAGCCGGGCCTGGTGCCGGTGTCGGCGTGGCGGCCCGATGAGGCGGTCGAGAACCCCGAGGCCGCGTACTACTGGGCGGGCGTCGCGCGTAAGCCCTGATTTCTCTTTTGGTGGGGGCCAGGACGCGAAACCCTGACCCCCACTATGAGGAGGAAGGCTGGCGGGAGGCGGACCGAGGATCGCCCTTGGGTTAGCGATCCCCGGTCGGTACCCCCAAATCCACCGAGCAGGCGTGGGTTGCTCGGCGGCCTATGGACCGGCCGGGCGATCAGGCACGGGGGAACCGGACCGCCCGACCGGCGTTGGGGGCGCCCTCGCGGGCGCCGGTGGGTGTTACGGCGTCACACCCGTAATCGCGGTCTCTTCCGTGCCAGTGGCGCCGGAAGGCGCTCCGCGCGGATCAAAAGCGTGCGTCGGCCGGCATGGCGACCGGCCGAATCGATCTCTACCGCGTCCGCCCGGAGCCACGTGACGCCCTCACGGACGATCTCGCGGCTCCAGTCGACGTGCACGATGCGTAACCGAACAGTTCCCGTTCCATGACGATAGTCCGCCGCCGCAAACTCGTGCGCGGGCCAGATCGGCCGGCGCGGCAGAAGGCGGCCACCGCGATAGACGATCGCGGGCGGCACCGGGACGGGCGGGCCGGGAAAGTGGCCGGCCCGGCGTCCCCGCGTGCAGCGGAGGAGGTCACTCGCGCGCGTCGGACTCATCCTCCTCGCCCGGCCGCCCGTCGGCGGTCCCGGTCACGTCGTGGCGGGTCAGGGCATATCTGACACCGCCGAATCGGTGCGTCACCGCGCTGGCACGGGCCGTCGCGGAGGACACCTCGTCGGTCAGTGGCTCGTCTCGGAAGACGAGCGGCGGGTTTCCCCTCCGGGGGGTTTCCATCCCATCGGGGTCACCCGGTTCCGCATGTTCCGGGCCGATGTTGGGAATCGGCATAAACGTCACCTCTCGCTCGGACGCCCCCGCCAGGGAGCCTCGCGTCGAGGCCGCAGACGCCGTTTCCGCGACCGACCAGTCACTCAAAGATGTCACCGTAAGTGACCCCCATGAGGATGTGTACGTGCGTTATCATGCTCACAATCCCGTGAGTACGCAAGGCCAAATGCACGTGCATTTGCACTACGCGTGATGCGGCAGTTGCCACGAGAGACCACCTGTGTCCGGGCGATCCCCGACCGGACCGAATCAAGGGAGCTACACATGACGCACGCGGTTAACGGCATCCCCGCCGGCGAGTTGGACGGTGTCACCTGGCAGAAGAGCCGGCGCAGCAACCCCAGCGGCAACTGCGTCGAGTGCGCCTTGCTGCCGAACGGCGACGTCGCCGTGCGCAACTCGCGGGACCCTGAGGGCCCGGCCCTGATCTACACCCCGGCCGAGATCGAGGCTTTCCTCGGTGGCGTCCGCGACGGCGACTTCGACAACCTGCTCGGCTGACGCCCTGACGTCCTCCCGCAACGCCAGGCATAAAAGGGGCCGCGATCGTCCACTGACGACGCGGCCCTTTTTCGCTGCTCGGTCCGGCGGATCAGGCCAGGCGGCCGACCTCGTGCAGGAGCTTGCCGAGGATCTCGGGCGTGTGGTTGGGCGCCTCGGCGTCGATGCAGACCCGCTCCATCGCCATCGCGTACTGATCGACGTCCTCGCGCTTGTCGAGGTAGATGGCGCTGGTGAGCTGCTCGACGTAGACCACGTCGGGCAGCTCGGGCTCGGGGAAGCGCAGGATCGCGAACGGGCCGCCGGCCGCGGCGTGGCCGCCCGCGTTGAACGGGATGATCTGAAGGCGCACGTTCGGCTTCTTGGCCGCCTCGATCAGGGCCTCGATCTGCGCCTTCATCACGTCGACGCCGCCGATCGGGCGGCGCAGCACGGCCTCGTCGATGACGGCCCACAGCTGCGGCGCGTCGGGCCGGTCGAGGACCTGCTGGCGCTGGCGACGGAGCTCGACGCGGCGGTCCATTTCCTCCGGGGTGACGCCGGCGTGGCCGAGCATGATCACGGCACGGGCGTAGTCGGGCGTCTGGAGCAGGCCGGGCACGAACTGGATCTCATAGGTACGGATCAGCGTCGCGGCCGCCTCGAGGCCCAGGTACGACTGGAACCAGCCGGGCAGGATGTCGCTGAACTGCTGCCACCAACCGGGGTTGTTCGCCTGGCGGGCCAGGACGAGCAGGGCCTCGCGCTCGGCGTTGTTGTCGACACCGTAGAGCGTCAGCAGGTCGGCGACGTCGCGTTCCTTGAAGCTGACTCGGCCGAGCTCCATCCGGCTGATCTTCGAGCCCGAGGCACGGATCTCCCACCCGGCATCTTCCCGGGTGATCGCCTTGGTTTCCCGGAGACGGCGGAGCTGGGCACCGAGCAGGATGCGCAGCACTGTAGGGCCGCTGCCCGGTGCCTCCTCCTGCGAACCCGCGCTCACTTGACTCCTCGTCATCGCTGTCCTGGGCTGCCGGCCGCAGTCCCTACGCATCCTAAAGGGGAGATCGTCCACAACGAAACAGCACCTGCGTACTTCCGGAGCGTAACGCTCGAGGCATTCGCCCGCTGCGGATGCACGTGCATCCGGCCTTGCGGACGCACTTGTTGGCGAGGATGATAGCGGACACACATGCACCACCTACTGACAGACCGTGTTGAGGGCAGGCCCGTCAGTTAGTTGAGGCGTGTGCACAGTTCGGCTTTCTCGGCCGACAAGTACGGAGGATGGCGCCCCCGCCGCACCTCACGACCAGTCTCCGAGATCTGGGAGGGTCATCTCGATGTCCACGGCACCCCCGCCTTCGTCATCCACGCCGACCACCGCCCCGCCACAGCGCGACCCCGCCGATGTGGCACCCGCCGACAGCTACCACCCCGCGGACCGCGTCTGGGTCTACCGCGACGGCTGGCGCGCCGGCGTGATCGAAGCGGCCTCGCCCCGGGCCGTGACCGTGACCTATCGGCCGACCGAGCACCGCGGGACGGGCGTCGACACGTTCACCGCTCCTTATGTATCGGCCCGCTCGTCCGAGGATCCGGCTCTTGACCGGCGCGATCGCGGCCAGGGCCGCCGGATGACCCCCACGGGCCTCCCGGTGCGAGGCTCGGCGGCATGACCGGCGCGGTGGCGGTCGCGGCCTTCGTCGGTCTCCTTAGCCTGCTGGGCGGCGTCGCCCTGGGCTGGTACCTCCGCCGGTCGAACGACTGGTGCCCGGCCTGCGGCGAGCAGCTCGCCTGCGGTGGCTGCGGCAACGGCGCGGCCTGGCCGAAACGGCCGGTAGCCACCACCACCCATAGATGACCCGAGCCGCCCGCCCGCGGTGCAGGGGAAGCAGAGAAGCCGGCGCTGAGCGCCGGCTTCTTGTGTATCCCCCGTCCGTACCGTCTAACGGGTGAATTCGAGGCGTCGATCCGGAGCCGAACGGGCCATCAGCGGTGACTGTCCGTAGTCGACTGAGCGACCGGGCGAGTCCTAATCACCCAAAGGGTCGATATTGAAGTTGTCGCGGAAGACGTTCGTGGCGTCGTAGCGCTTCTTCAGGGCCCGCAAACGAGCCAAAGTCGCAGGTGGCCACGCCTCTCCGATCCGCTCGGGACGCTGGTCGGTCTCGAACGAGAGATACAGTCCGCGGAAATATGGGGTCAGTTCGGTCCACGCCGCGTCCAATCTCGACGCCGATGCACCGAATGCCACCACCGAGAAGTTTGCCGACCGGTGCGAATACGCCGTCTGGTCATCGGCCACATCGGCCACTGCGCCGCCGACCGAGCGCACCTGGAAGAAGTAAACGGTGCCGGAGGCGATCAGCTCGGCCGCCTTGGCCGCGAACGCCGGGGTCAAATGGTCGATCAGGCCGGAGCGCGCGACCGGATCACCCTGGCCGTCGTGCGGCGCGTCCGGCACGTTCATCACGCCCGCGTACGGCACGAGCTGCACCTGCTGATCGAGCAGCGGCGCGATCCCGGCGATCGGCGTGAGCCGGTCGATGATGATGTCCGGTGTGGACGAGTCGACGACGCCGTACACCTGGGCCAGCGCCTGACCGCGGCGGGGCGGTCCCAGGATCAGGTTGGTGGTGACGTCGCGCGGGGCCGCCTCCATCGCGGCGCCCCACCGCTCGAGCAGCCCGGCCGCGTCCGAGGCGTCGTAGACGAACTGGCCGAAGCCCACGTCGCCGACCTCGTCGACCTGGAACTCGAAGGCGGTGACGACGCCGAAGTTCGCGCCGGCGCCGCGCACGGCCCAGAACAGGTCGGGGTGCTCGGTGCCGCTGACGTGGATCCGCTCGCCGGACGCGAGCACCAGGTCGGCCGCGCGCAGGTGGTCGATCGTGAGCCCGTGCTCCCGGGCCAGCCAGCCGATGCCGCCGGCGGTGGCGAGCCCGCCGACCCCGACGCCGCCGTAGTCGCCGCTGGACAGCGCCCAGCCGTGCGGGGCGAGCGCGGCCGCCACGTCCTTCCAGCGAGCGCCGGCCTCGACCCGCACCAGCCGGTCCTCCGCGGAGAGCACGGTGATCTCGCGCATCGCCGAAAGGTCGATCACGATGCCACCGTCGTTCGTGGACCGGCCGCTGATGCCGTGACCGCCGCTGCGTACGGCCAAGGGAACTTCTTGATCTTTGGCGAACAGCACGGCCTCGGCGACCTGGGCGGCGTCGCGCGGCTGGATGACGAGGCCGGGCGAGCCGCCTCGCATGTAGGTCGAGCGGACCTTCGCGTACCCGAAATCGCCGGGCTCGATCGAGTTCAGCGAGGCCGGAAGCCCGTCGTAGTCGATGCCGTCCCGCCGCAGCGCCAGAGCGGCCGCCGCCCGGACCGGGGCTTGCTCCGGCCGGTCGGCCTGTTCCCGCACGGCCGGAATGACCTCCTCGGCGAAGCGCTGGAGCTCGCCGGGGTCGTCGGTGCCGAGGATCAGGGTGCCGATGCCGTCCTCGAGCACCAACCGGAGAATCTCGTCGACCCACCGCGCCACCGGCTTCGCGGGGTCGCCGACGAGGTTGAGCAGCCGCCGGATCTCTCGCGGGTCGCGCCCGGCCGCCGTCGCCGCCTCGTCGATGATCTTGTTGCCCCGGGCCAGGTCGCCCGGCTTCAGGTAGCCGAGGGAGGGCAGCCAGCCATCGGCCTTGGCACCGACCAGGCGCAGCATCCGCGGCTTGTAGGCGCCCAGCCAGATCGGCACCTCGTGGGCCGGCGCCGGGCCACGCTTGGCCCCCTTGAGCTGGTAATACGTGCCGTCGTAGCGTAATTGCGCCCGCTCGTCGGCGCGCCAGACCTCCCGGATCACGTCGATCGCCTCGGACAGCTGGTCGACGGACTCGGCCGGCGTGCGGCGCGGAAGGCCCATCGCGACCATGGCGTCCCAGAACGCGCCGGCGCCGAGCCCGAGCGCGAGGCGGCCGCCGCTGAGCAGGTCGAGGCTCGCCGCCGCGCGGGCCAGCACGGGCGCGGGCCGCATCGGGACGTTGAGCACGTTCCCGGAGATGTGGATGCTTTCCGTCCGGGCGGCCACCCAGCTCATCAGCGTCCAGGTGTCGAGGAACCCCGGCTGGTACGGGTGGTCCTGGAACGTGACGAGGTCGAAACCGAGCTGCTCGCTGAGCTGCGCCCGGGCGACCGCGGCCTCGGGCGGGTCGTTGACGGGCGTGATGAAGGTCCCGAACTGGAGCGGGTGGCCGTAATCCACGTACCCGAGCCTAGGTTGTTGTTTGCGGTGTCAACCTGAGTCTCGAGCGTGGGTTACTTCTCTTTTCTCAGCTCGGCCACCTCGGCTCGGAGCTCGCGGATCTCGTTCGTCAGTCTTGCCACGTCGGCGCGGGTCGCGGCGCTGTTGGGCCGCTCGTTGTCGGAGATGCGGTCGACGATCCAGCTGGCCAGCGAGCCGGTGGTGAAGCCGATGAGACCGAGGCCGCCGATCATGAGCGCCACCGCGACCATCCGGCCCTCGAGCGTCTCCGGGTAGAGATCGCCGTACCCGACCGTGGTGATCGTGCAGATCGCCCACCAGAGCGCCTGCGGGTAGGTCTCGATCGTGCTGCCGAAGTGGCCGCGCTCGGCCTCGAGCACGGAGAGCGCGGCGACGAGGACGATCAGGCCGGTGGCGGCCACGACGTAGAGCGCGAGCCGGCCGCGGGTCCAGTGCACGGCGTGCCGGTTGATCACGCGGAGGGCGTTGAGCAGGCGTAACGCCCGCAGCGGCCGGAGCACGGGCAGGACCAGGACGGCGAGATCGAACCAGTGGGAGCGGACGAACCAGTTCTTGCGGCGGGCCAGCCGGAGCCGGATGAGGTACTCGACGCAGAAGAGGGTCCAGATGACCAGGTCGCCGATCTCGCAGACGTCCCGCCAGTGCTGGTCCATGGCCGGGTCGAGGATGGGCCACGCGTACACGACGATAAAAAGCACGGACAAAGCCGTCAGGGGGTACGCGGTGGCGCGCTCCCATCTGCGCAGGCGATCCTCATCCGGCTCGAAGGTCATCACCGCAGCTTGCCCGATCGACAACTCACCCGGCGGGAGGTTTTGATCTTTATCTGTCTGGGCAGATGGCGAACGCGGGCGTTTTCACCGGCGTACGCGCGGGTAGCCAGCCGTCGGAGGTGGTCCCCCGTGCTAGAGCCCAACGAGAAAGCCGTCTTCGACGGTTTGGTGACCCAGCTACGCGCCGAAGATCCCCGCTTCTCGCACCGCGTCGACCGGATGTGCCGTCCCAAGCAGCGGCTTTACCTGGTGATGGCGGTTCTGCTCTGGACGATGGCCCCGATCAGCATCATCTACGGCGGCTGGACCGGCGTACTGATGGCGGCGGTGGCCGGCGGCTACGGCGCCCACCTGATGGCCAAGCGCGGACGCGGCGCGGGCGAGTCGATCTGGTCGTCCTCGCGCCGCCCTCGCACTAGCTCCAGCTAGACCCCGTCAGCCGCTCATAGACCTCGACGTAGCGGTCCCGGGTGGCCTCGACCACCTCGTCCGGGATCTCCGGCCCCGGCTCGGTCCGGTCCCAGTCGGTGTTCTCGGTCGCCCAGTCGCGCAGAAACTGCTTGTCCAGGTAACGCTGGGCTCCGCCCGGCTTCCACTCGGCGGCCTGCCAGAACCGGGACGAGTCCGGCGTGAGCAGCTCGTCGGCCAGCTTGAGCGTGCCGTCGGCAGTCATCCCAAGCTCGATCTTGGTGTCCGCGATGATGATGCCCTTGTCCCCCGCCACCCGCTGCCCGCGCCGGTAGACCTCGAGCGTGACGTCCCGCAGCTCGGCGGCGAGCTCCTTGCCGACCTTCTCCTCCACCTCGGCGAAGGTCATAAATTCGTCATGCCCTTCCCCCACGGGCGCCTTGGTCGTCGGCGTATAGATCGGCTCCGGCAGAACGGAGCCCTCGATCAGCCCCGGCGGCAGCGCAACGCCCGAAACGGCCCCGTCCCGCTGATACTCCTTGAGCCCCGACCCAGCGAGATACCCCCGAGCGATGCACTCCACCATGACCATCTCGAGGCGCTCACACCGGATGGCCCGCCCCGCCCACTCCCCCGGCACGTCGGTGCTGGAGATGACATGGTTGGGGATGACGTCGCTGAGCTGCTCGAACCACCAGAGCGAGAGCTGGGTGAGGATCTTGCCCTTATCCGGGATAGGCGTCGGAAGAATCACGTCATAGATCGACACCCGATCCGACGCGACGAGAAGAAGCTCGCCGCCATCGGCGTAGACGTCGCGGACCTTCCCCGAGTGCAACAGCTCCACGTGCTCCCCTTCGCCCGGCGCTTCGCTTGGGCTCACGCTATCGAACAAGGCCGCGCCGACCGTCAACCCCTCGGCGTTCGCGCGATCACCCGACCTACGGCGTATAGCTCGCGAGGACGTTGTTGGTGACCGTCAGCAGCCGGCCGCCCGTGATGGTTTGCACGTTGGACAAGTTCTGGGGCAGCCGGACGCCCGACACCGGGGACAGGATGGGCCCGCCGGCGTAAAGGAGACCCCCGGCTCGCAACGGCTGCACCGCCTTGCCCGACGTTGCTCGGGACCAGGCTCGGCGACCCGTGAGAGCGTTCAGCGCCTCGATCGCCGAGTCCGTCGACCGATAGACGCGGCGGCCGTCCGTGGCCAGGCGGTAGTTCGAAGCGCCAGGAGCGGTCCACTGCACGGCGCCGTTCGCGGCGTTGATGGCGGACAAGGTCTGCGCGGCGTCGATCACCAGGAAACGGTCGGCGGCGGGCGTGGCGGCCTGCGCGGTCCAGAAGGCGGTCTTCGTCCACAGCGCGACGCCGGTGGTGATGGAGACGGCCGATGTCAGGCGCTCGTTGGTGATGAGGATGCGGCCGTTCGCGGAGACACTGGCGCTCGTGTAGCCGGCGCGCCGCCACAGCACGTGGCCGTCGGTTACCCGGTAGGCGACCGTTTCCTTCTCGTCGGACATCGAATAGCCCGACACGACCGCCACGCCCTTGTCGACCACGAACGAATACACGGGAATGCCGAACGCCAACCGCCAGCGCACCCGGCCCGACGTCAGGTTGAGGGCGACCATCTGGCCGTCGGGGTCGCTCGCGGAGTTGCAGTCGTCGGTGGCGGCCAGCAGCGTGTTGCCGGACGCGGCCATGCGCGGGACGTCGGCGTCGCCGGGGTCCTGCCAGTCGAAATGCCAGGATGGGCGGCCGGAGAGAGCGTCGTACGCCGCGATGCCCAGCTTGTCGGTGGCGATCACGCGGCCGCCGGCGACCAGCGGGGCCGAGAAGCGGCCGCAGCTCATGTCGTGGTCACGCAGGCGGACCGACCAGCGCAGGGACAGCTTGCCGACGGTGCCGGCGTTGATCGCCGACTCGTGCGGGTTGTAGTAGCTGTCCTCGGCGTCATAGCCCGCGTGGTCCCACCCGGCGGGCGCGGCGGCCCGGGCCGGGGTGGGACCAAAGACAACGACCAAGGACAAGAACACAGCGACCGTACGGCGAAGAGCGTCCACGACGCCGACGGTAAGCCGCAAATTCCCGTCAAAGTGGCGAAACGTCAGCTGTTCATCAACTTGAGCATCTGTTGCACCTCGCCCTGGCGGGACTCTCTTACCCGTACCGCGAAGGCTTTTACTTCTTTGTTCGAGCCGTTCGTGGTTTCCAGGTGGGCCATCTCGATCGCGTTGTGCTGGTGGGCCAGGAACAGGTTGAGAAAGGCCGTGTCGAAAGAAGCCGCCTTGACGGTCTTGAGGGCCTTGATCTCGGCGGGACCGGTCGCGGGCAGGCCACCGTGGTCGGCGTGCAGGCCCTTGTTGGTGTCGACGTCGACCGGCTTCTTCCACTGCGTCAGCCAGGACGACATCATGTCGAGCTCGTCCTTCTCGGTCGCCTGCACGGCCTGGGCCAGCGTCTTGAGGTCTTCGCTCCGCGACCGGGTCGAGGCCGTCGACGTCATCTCGAGGCCCTGCTTCTGGTGGTAGACCAGCATCTGCAGGAACATCACGTCGGTGTCGTTGAAGTCGTCACCGGCCTGGATCTCGGCCACCGCCTGGGCCGAGACCGTCTGTCGCGGGGACGCCGTGCGGTCGGTGCCGCAGGCCGCCACCAAGAAGAGCGGCAGCGTGGCGAGGATCAGAGCCCGGCGCTTCACCGGGGCAGCCACAGCGCGAGCGTGTAGATCGACGGCTCCCAGCTATTGATCGACTTGTGCGACTGCCGGCACTCGTACTTCTTACCCTGATAAGTCACGACATCGCCAATTTTGTACGAGACGCCGGGCGCCCAGGACGAGCCGGCGCCCGTGGAACCCGAGCCGGTCGAGCCCCCGGAAGTGGCGGTCGGGACAGCGGTGGGAGCGGAAGTCGCGGGAGCAGAAGTCGCGGGAGCAGAAGTCGGCGCAGTGGTCGGCGTGGACGACGCCCCACCCCCCACGTTCAGGTCGATGCAGTTGTAGAAGGCGTTCGCCGTGTCCCCGATGTTCCAGACGGCCAGCACCGTGTGCTTGCCCGGGAACTTGCTCAGGTCGACGGTGTGCGACACCACCGCGTCCGGCTGGGCGTTACCCCCGTCGAACGTGGCGACCTTCGTACCGCCGATGAAGTACTGCCAGTCCGCGGTCACGTGCCGCGCCGTCAGCACCCAGGTGAACGTCACCGAGGTGCCCACGGATTTGGCCGGCCAGTTCCGCGACTCGTCCGAGAGCACCGACCATTGCGCCACTCCGCCATCGCACGACTGCAGTCCCTTCTTTCCCTCCACGCTCTGCGGCTCGAACTGGATCTGGCCGCAGTCCGCGACCGCGCCGGACGCGCACAGCGCCTGCCGGCTGGGCGGCGTCGAGACGTAGCCGTGGGCGAGCGCCGGCGAGGCGATCGCCAGGCTCGAGCCAACCGTCATTCCGAGGGCCACCAGTGGGTAGGCAATTTTCCTGTGCATGCCGGAGACCGTAGGGAGGGCCGCCATAAGGGAGCCTTAACGAACCCGGAAGGGATCATGAAACCAGCGACGAAGTGCCGAACAGGATGCCGACGCGGGCGCCGCCGAGAGGGCTGCGGGAGATCACCATCTGCCCGGACGAGGTCAGCGCGGCCCGGTGCACGATGTCGAGGCCGAGGCCGGTCGAGCCGGCGCCGCTGACCCCGCGCTGCACGGCCCGGGCCGGATCGGCGATGCCGGGGCCGGCGTCGTCGACCAGCAGGCCGTCCGGCGAGATCGAGACCCGGAACGCCGTGCGCTCCGGAGTGTGCGAGAAGACGTTGCCGAGCATCGCGTCGACCACCAGGATCAGCTCGCCGCGCGGCACCGGCAGCATCACCGGCACCTCCCCGCCGACCACCTCCCACGGCCGTTCCTGGTCCTCGGCCAGCACCGACCAGAACGCCAGCCGGTCGGCGAGCACCTCGACCAGGTCGGTGCGCTCCAGCCCGCGGGCCTCGACGCCGAGCCGGGCCCCCGTGATGATCGCCTCGAGCTCCTCGTCGAGCAGGTCACAGGCCTGCCGCATGCGATCGGCCACCGGACCGGGCGGCATCGCCTCGGCATCGAGGCGCAGGGCGGTCAGCGGCGTACGCAATCGGTGGGAAAGGTCGGCGGCCAGCTCGCGCTCCTTGTCGAGAAGGCTGCGCAGGTCGTCGGCCATGGTGTTGAACGCGTTCGCGGCGTCGCGCAGCTCGCGCGGACCGGCCGGCTCGACCCGGGTGGCCAGATCGCCCGAGCCCAGCCGCCGGGTCGAGTTGGCCAGCTGCCGGGTCGCCCGCACGAGCTGGCCGCCGAGCCGGTCGGCGAGCAGCGTCGAGCCCGCGACCAGCACGAGCGCCAGACCGCCGAGGATGAACCAGGCGGAGTACACCCCGCGGCGCATCTCGGCGGCGGGCACGTAGACCTCGACCACCACGGTGCGCCCGTCGGTGAGGACGGTGGGCTGGAGGTAGGCGACGCCGCCGGGCGCGGGCGCCAGCACGGACCTGCGGTCCTGCGCGGCGAGGGAGATCTGGGCGGCGGCGGTGTGCGCGACGCCGATCGGGGAGACATCCGGCAGATGTACGGCGAGACGCCCCGCACTGCCCGCGGTGGTGCTCGCCACCGCGTTCGTCAGCAGCGTCGGGTCGGCATCCACGCCGAGCACCGTGACCAGCGACGTCGCCTGCTGCCGCGCGTCGCTGATGGCCCGGTCGTGGGCGATCTGCCGGGTCGCCACCGCCAGCGGCACCAGGAAGGCGAGCGCGACCATCGAGGTGATCGCCAGCGCCAGCCGATTGAGGGCCCATCTCATCGGGGATCGACCATCATCACGCCGACACCGCGGACGGTGTGCAGGAACCGGGGCTGGGCGGCGGTCTCACCGAGCTTGCGACGCAGCCACGAGATGTGCACGTCGATGGTCTGCTCCTCGCCGATCCGGGCCTGGTTCCACACCTCGTTCATCAGCTCCCGCCGGCTGATCACCTGACCGACCCGCTCGGCCAGGTAGGCCAGCACGTCGAACTCGCGCCGGGTCAGCTGCAGCGCCTGCCCGCTCAGCTCGGCCCGCCGCTGCCGCGGGTGGATCACCAGCTCGCCGACGACGATCTCCTGCTGGGGCTGTTCGGGGGCGGTGCGGGCGCGGCGGAGCACGGCGGCGATCCGGGCCAGGATGTGCCCGCCCGAGAACGGCTTGGTCACGTAGTCGTCGGCGCCGGCGCTGAGCAGGTTGATGATGTCGGCCTCGGAGCGGCGGGCGGTCGCGACGATCACCGGTACGTCGGAGACCGAGCGCATCATCCGCAGGGCGTCGGTGCCGTCGATGTCGGGCAGCCCGAGGTCGAGGATGACCAGGTCGGGCCGCTCCTCGGTGACGATCTTCAGGGCCTCGGCCGCCCGGCCGACCGGCCGCACGACGTGCCCGGCATCGGTCAAGGCCCGGGAGAGCGCGGCCGTGATGATGCGGTCGTCCTCGACCAGCAGGATCAACGCCATGCGGGGAAGCATAGGGGCAGATGAGACCATGGCCGCGTGGGATCTTCGCGGGTGACTCCGATCGCGGGCTGGGCGGCCGCCACGGCGACCAGCATCGTGCTGGCCAGCGCCGCGATCCTGCCGGTGCTGCGCACGAGCGAGCCGCAGGACAGCGCGCTCGCCCAGCTGCCGGCCGCCGCGACCAGCTTCCCGGCGCCGCTGCCGAGCGTCCCGCGGGTGTCGGAAGCGCCCGAGTTCCCGGACGCCTCGCCGACCAGCCGCCGCCCGCGGACCACGGCTCCGGCCACCACCAAGCCGACGACCGCCGCGGGCACGAACCCGCCGGCCAAGGCCACCACGCCGCCGACGACGACCGAGGACGGCTGGACCGTCACCACGGCGTCCGACGGTCTGCGCACGTACGTGCGCTCGTTCCAGGTCGAGGGCGGGCAGGCGGTGATCAGGATGACCTCCGATGGGGTGGTCGCGCTGGTCACGGCGACGCCCGCGGACGGGTGGGCGGTGGAGAAGGTCCAGGACGCCCCGGACAACATGGCCGTCTATTTCAACGAGACGAACCACAGCTTCATCATTCACGCGACATGGTGGGACGACCGCCCGTTCGCCGAGGTGAGCGAGATCGGCCAGTAGCCCCGACCAGGTAATTCGCGCCGTCGGCCGATTACCTCCGTCCTCGCCGGGTATGTCCCCCTGGCGAAGGAGGCACGGCATGACTCAGAGCACGGCGGAACTGGTCAAGGAGATCTCCGAGGAGGTTTCCACCCTCGTCCGGGACGAGCTGGCGCTCGCGCGGATCGAGATGGTCGAGAAGGGCAAGCGGGCCGGGATCGGCGCCGGGCTGTTCGGCGCGGCCGGGGTGCTCGCCCTCTACGGCGTGGGCGCGCTTCTGGTGACGGTGGGCGCCCTTCTCGCGCTGGCGATGCCGGTCTGGGCGGCCGCACTGATCGTGACCGTGGCGGTGTTCGCGGTCGCCGGCGTGGCGGCACTGATCGGGAAGAAGCAGGTCAGCGCCGCGATGCCGCCCGAGCCGGAGGCCGCGATGGCCAGCGGCCGGCGCGACGTCGAGGCGGTCAAGCACGCAATTCAGGAGGGACGTTCATGAGCGGGGACGACAGGTCGGCCGAGGAGATCAAGGCGGAGATCGCCGTGACTCGCGAGGAACTGGGCCGTTCGGCCGCCGCGCTGGCCGAGAAGGCCGACGTCAAGGCCCAGCTGAAGCAGACCGTGGCGAAGAAGACGGCCCAGGCCCGGGAGTCGACGGCGGAGATCAAGCAGGCCACGACCGACAAGGCGGCCCAGGTCAAAGACGCCACGGCCGAGAAGGCGGCCCAGGTCAAGGACGCCGCGGTGGAGAAGGCCGCCCTGGTCAAGGACGTCACGGTCGAGAAGGCGGCCCAGGCCAAAGCGGCCGTGGCCGAGAAGGCCGCGCAGGTGGGCGGGTCGGAGAAGACCGCACACATGCAGCAGGCGACGGCCGAGGCCACCACGCGGGCGGCCGGGATGGCGGCCGACGCGGGCGACCGGATCGCCGAGGTCGCGCACCACGCCCGGCACCAGCTCACCGACCGCGACCCGGTGACCGGCGCACGCCGGCCGATCCCGATGGTCGTGGTCGGCGCGGCCGCGCTCGGCATCGCCGCCCTGGTGGCGGCCGTGCTGCGCAGGCGGCGGTAGGGCCGGAACGTGAGGGCGCCGAGCGCGCCCTCACGGCGCGGCCTCGACGTCAGGTTCGCGCGCAGTGCGCCACCGCGAGCGGCGCCACGATCAGCACCGCCGCCAGGGCCGCGGTCAGCACCGGCCGCCGGAACCCGCGGCCGCGCCGGATCGGGTTCTCCACCAGCGCGTACGTGCACATCGCCAGCACCACCGCGAGCAGCACCAACCCGGCCCGGACCGGGCCCGGCAGCGGGCCGTAGGCCTGCTCGCCGATCATCAGCAGCGGCCAGTGCCAGAGGCACAGCGAGAACGAGATGCGGCCGAGCCACCGCAGCGGCGCCCATCCCAGCACCGCGTCGCCCCGGCCGGCCAGCACCAGCATCGTGGCGCCGACCGGCAGCAGCGCGGCGTGGCCGGGGATGGGCGTGCCGTCGTTGAAGGTGAGCGCCGCGATCACGATCCCGGCCAGGCCCACGCCGGCCATGGCGGCCGCCGGTCCGGCCGGGATCCGGCGCAGGCGGTCGGCCACCAGCGCGAGCAGACAGCCGGCGCCCAGCTCCCAGCCCCGCGTGGCCGGGGAGAAATAGGACCCCGCGGCGTCGGCCCGCCATATCGAGCAGGCCAGCGACGCGGCCACGGCCAGACCGAGCACGGCCGGGGTGGCGTGCCGCAGGCCGAGCCAGATCAGCAGGGCCACCAGCGCCGGCCACAGGAAATAGAACTGCGCCTCGACCGCGAGCGACCAGAAATGCTGGAGCGGCGAGGGCGCGGCCGGCGACTCCAGGTAGTCGACGCCCTGAGCGGCGAAGTTGAAGTTGGAAGCGAACAGCGCGGCCCACCGGCCGTCCGAGGCGATCTCGTCGCCGCGGAGAGAACCGAGCCAGTGGTAGCCGGCCAGGATCACGCTGACCAGCACGACGCTCGACGCGGGCAGGATGCGCCGGGCGCGGCAGCCGTAGAAACGCAGCAGCGAGAGGCCGCCGGTGGTGGCGACCTCGCGCATCATCAGGGAGGTGATCAGGAATCCGGAGATGACGAAGAAGACGTCGACGCCGATGTAGCCGCCCCCGACGCCGGGCACGCCGGCGTGGAACAGGACGACGGCGGCGATCGCGACGGCGCGCAGCCCCTCGATGTCCGGGCGGAACTCGAGGGACGGCCCGGCCGCGCGAATCGCGGCCGGGTGACGTACCTGTGTTCTCGTCTCGGTCATCTCCGAAACGACGTTAGCGACACAAACATCCCTAAACCGGGCACCAGGCCGACTTCGACGCGTTCGGCGGGCCTTTTCCGGAAGTTCGGCACGAACGGCGGATTCGTGTTAGTTGACCACGCCTGTCACCATGACGTCGGTCAAAACGAAACGGGGGCGGCACCGGGCGATGGGCGGATTTGTCGACGCTGCGCTCAGCTTTCCCGCCGTTCTTTTCACTCCCCTTCTCATCATCGTGGTCGCCTTCTGGGCGGTGGTGATCGCCGGTGGCGCCGATCCGGACGCGGACGGCAGCGGCGATCTGCTGTCCTTCGCCGGGCTGGGTGGCGTCCCGGTCTCGATCCCGCTCTCGCTGCTGGTGGTGCTCGCCTGGTTCGGCAGCCTCGCCGGCGGCGTGTTCCTGCCCGGCTGGATCGCGCTGACCGGCGCGATCGTGCTGGCCTGGCTGCTCACCCGGGGCGCCGTCGTCCTCATCGGACGGTTGCGGCCGGACGGCCCGGAAAGCCGCGCCGACTTCCTCGGGCGAACCTGCGTCATCCGCACCGGCCGCGTCACCCGCACCTTCGGTCAGGCCGAGGTGCGGGCCGAGGACGGCGCCTCCGCCATCGTCCAGGTCCGCCAGGCCGGCGACGACGACCTGCACGCCGGCACCATCGCACTGCTTTACGACTTCGACCCCGAAGGCGAATTCTTCTGGGTCGTTCCCGCCGACATAGCCACGAAGGACAATTGATGGACGTAATCTCCACCGGTTTGGGCATCTTGGTTGCCGTCGTCGTTCTCATCGCCCTCGGCGCGGTGTTCTTTCTCAGCCGCATGTTCCGCAAAGTCGAGCAGGGCAAGGCGCTGATCATCTCCAAGGTCCGCCGCGTGGACGTCACCTTCACCGGCGCCGTGGTGCTGCCCGTGCTGCACAAGGCCGAGATCATGGACATCTCGGTGAAGACCATCGAGATCGCGCGGACCGGTCGTGAGGGCCTGATCTGCCGCGACAACATCCGGGCCGACATCCGGATCACGTTCTTCGTGCGGGTCAACAAGACCGTGGAAGACGTGATCAAGGTGGCCCAGGCGATCGGCACGGCCCGGGCCAGCAACGAGATCACGCTGCAGGAGCTGTTCAGCGCGAAGTTCTCGGAGGCGCTCAAGACGGTCGGCAAGCAGCTCGACTTCGTCGACCTCTACACGAAGAGGCACGACTTCCGCGACCAGATCATCGAGGTCATCGGCACCGACCTCAACGGATACAGCCTCGAGGACGCGGCGATCGACTTCCTCGAGCAGACCCCGCTGATGTCGCTGGACTCCAAGAACATCCTGGACGCGCAGGGCATCCGGAAGATCACCGAGCTCACCGCGATCGAGTCGGTCAAGACCAACGACTTCCGGCGCAACGAGGAGAAGGAGATCACCCGGCAGAACGTGGAGGCCAAGGAGGCCATCCTCGAGCTGCAACGCCGGCAGTCGGACGCCGAGATCAAGCAGCGCCGCGAGATCGAGACGATGCGGGCCCGCGAGGAGGCCGAGATCGCCCTCGCGCACGCCGAGGAACTGCTGCGGTCCGAGGGCGCGAAGCTCAAGACCGAGCAGCAGCTGGGCGTGCAGCAGGAGAACAAGGCCCGCGAGATCGCGGTGGCCGAGAAGAACCGCGAGCGGGTCATCGCGATCGAGACCGAGCGGATCGAGAAGGACCGGATGCTCGAGGTCATCGCCCGCCAGCGCGAGACCGAGCTGACCACGATCGCCAAGAACAAGGAGGTCGAGGCCGAGAAGCGCGCGATCGCCGAGGTGATCCGGGAGCGCATCGCGGTCGAGAAGACGGTCGCCGAGCAGGAGGAGAACATCAAGCGCCTGCGGGTGGTCGAGGAGGCCGAGCGCACCCGCCAGGCCGTGATCATCAACGCCGAGGCCGAGGCGCAGGAGGCCCTGGTCAAGGACATCAAGGCGGCCGAGGCGGCCGAGACGGCGGCGAAGTTCAAGGCCCGCGAGGAGCTGCTCCTGGCCGAGGCCCGGCAGCAGACCGCCGAGCTCGACGCCCGCGCCAAGATCCGGCTGGCCGAGGGCCTGCAGGCCGAGGCGGCCGCGGCCGGCCTCGCCGACGTGCAGGTGCGCGAGCGCAACGCCGAGGTGGTCGAGAAGACCGGCAAGGCCGAGAACGTGGTGGCCCGCGAGAAGGCGATGATCGCGGCCGACTCGATCAAGGCGAAGCTGCTGGCCGAGGCCGAGGGCCTGCAGGACAAGGCGGGCGCGATGGCGGCGCTCGACGACGCCACCCGCTCGCACGAGGAGTACCGCCTGCGGCTCGAGGCGGAGAAGGAGATCCGGCTCGCCGGCATCAACGTGCACAAGGAGATCGCCGAGGCGCAGGCCATGGTCATCGCGGCCGGCCTCGAGAAGGCCGACATCGACATCGTCGGCGGCGACTCGGTCTTCTTCGACAAGCTGGTCGGCTCGATCACGCTGGGCAAGAGCGTCGACGGCTTCGTCGAGCACTCGAACGTGGCCCAGGCGCTCGGCGCCCGCTATCTCGACGGCGAGGGTGACCTGGTCGGCGATCTGACCAAGACGCTGGCCGGAATGAGCACCGAGGACGTGGCCAACGTCAGCGTCGCCGCCCTGCTGGCCAAGCAGAATCACGCCAAGTGACCGATTTTCCGGGGGCTGAGCCCCATCTCGACGCGGGCACCTACGAGGTCCTGGGCGCCCGGCTGGGCGCGCAGGCCAAGGACCTGGCCGCCCGCGCGGAGGCGCTGAACGACAAGCGGGTGGAGACGTTCGGCGGCCGGCCGATGACGCTGACCGGCACCGAGCGGATCCGCACCGAGAACAACTGCGTGCCGCGGGACATCGCGCACGTCGGCGGCGCGATGCTGTTCGGCTACAACGTCTTCATCGGGCTCAAGGCCGAGACGTCGATCGCCGACGTCTTCGCGGTCCACGACTTCGAGAACGGCGCGTTTCACGAGCAGGCGGTAACAGGCCTCCTCGACGACCCGCAGTTCCAGCGGGACTTCGCCGAGCTGTACCGCTACTACAAGGAGACAAAGCTTCTCCAGCTGCGCCGGCTGGAGGGGCTGCTGCTCGCGGTGTTCCAGACCGGGGCGCGCGGCGACGACGTCAAGGTGCTGCGCTGGCGGGTGACGGCCGACGGCACGGTGTCCTATCTCGACAACCGGGGCGAACGGGACCACGTCTTCCCGCCGGCCCACGACTTCGAGTGGACGCCGACCACCCGCGACCACCACGTGCAGGGGCGGCACCCGCACGTCTCGATCGAGGACGCGGTCTTCGTCGAGACGGTCGGCGGCGATCTCACGATCAAGGTCGAGAACAACACCGAGAACGGCGAGGGCATCTACGCCGAGCCGGTGGCCGAGCCCCTGCAGAGCCTGGCCGACGCGGAGATCGCGTACGCCCGCATCGGGCCCTTGATCTTGCTTCGGGTCCTGCCCTACAAGGAGACGCAGCGCCGCTACCTGGTCTTCAACACGCGGACCCGGGATGTGCGCCGGCTCGACGGCATCGGGCAGGCCTGCCAGCGGCTGCCCGAGGACCAGGGGATCATCTTCCCGGGCGGCTACTACCTGGCGACCGGCGTGGCCAAGACGTTCGACGCGGACACCGGCGACCTCGAGTTCGAGCGGGTGATCCGGTCGGTCAACGGCGAGGACGTGCTCTACGTCTTCCACGCGCGGGAGGCCGGGCGCTACCTGCTGCTGCCCTACAACGTGATCCGCAAGGAGGTCGCGACGCCGATCACGTGCCACGGCTGGTCGCTGTTCGACGACGGCACGCTGATCGCGTTCCGGCACGACGGCGACGAGCCGAGCCGGGTGCACCCGATGCAGATCTGGCAGACGCCGTACGTGTCGGACACGTTCGCCGCCGCGCAGCCGACCGGCGCCGGGCCGCTCGAGCGCATCGGCAACGCCGACCTCGTGCGCGGCATCGCCGATGCGCTCTCGGTGGCCCGGATGGTGGACGAGATGTCCCCCTCGGGCGCGGTGTTCGAGGCGATCATCGCGGCCTGCGGACGGCTCTTCGACCACTACTTCTGGCTCGGCGAGAACGAACTGGAAGACCTGGCCACGCCCGTACGCGAGGTCCGCGCGACGGCCGAGCAGGTGCTCGACGAGTTCGAGTCGGTGCAGCAGCTCACCGCCCAGGCCGCGACCGCCGTCGCCGTCGCCGAGGAGCAGGCCGCCGCGCTCATCCGGCGGGCCCAGGCCGAGGCCCCGACCGCGACCGATGGCTGGATCACGCTGCTCGCCGAGCTGCGCGGGCAGCAGGGCCACGCCGTCACGCTGCGCGAGATGCGCTACGCCGACCTGGCCCGGCTCGACGCTCTCACCGCGGCCCTCGCCGGCGAGGTCGACGCCACCGCGCGCCGGGCCGTCGAGTTCCTGCGCCGCGAGGACGCGTTCGCCGGTTACCAGCAGGCCGTTTCCGATCTGGCCGCCTCGGCCGCCGCGATCGAGACGGTCGCCGCCGCCGAACCGGTGACGGCCCGGCTGAACGAGCAGGCCGACGGCCTGCAAGTGGTGATCGACGTGGTCGGCGGCCTCGACATCGCCGACGCCACCGTGCGGGTCGCCATCCTCGAGCGCATCGGCGAGGTGCTCGGCGGCATCAACCGGGCCCGGGCCACGCTCGACGGCCGCCGCCGCGCGCTGGCCGAGTCCGAGGGCCGGGCCGCGTTCGCGGCCGAGTTCGCGCTGCTCGGCCAGGCGATCACGGCGGGGCTGGCGGCGGCCGACTCGCCGGCCCGGTGCGACGAGCAGTCGGCGAATCTCATGCTGCAGGTCGAGGCGCTCGAGTCGCGCTTCGGCGATTTCGACGACTTCGTCGACCAGCTCGCCATCAAACGCACCGACCTCTACGAGGCGTTCGCCGGGCGGCGCCAGGCGCTGCTCGACGAGCGGGCCCGGCGGGCCGAGCGGCTGGTGGCGTCGGCCCAGCGCACGCTGACGAGCGTCCAGCGGCGGGTGGCATCGCTGTCCACGCTGGACGAGGTCAACACGTACTTCGCGACCGACCCGATGGTGGGCAAGCTGCGGTCGGTCGCCGACGAGCTGCGAGGGCTCGGCGACACCGTACGCGCGGAGGAGCTGGACGGCCGGGTCAAGGCGGCCCGGCAGGAGGCCGGGCGGGCCCTGCGCGACCGGCTCGACCTCTACGGCGACGGCGGCCGCACGATCCGGCTCGGCCGGCACACGTTCGCGGTGAACACCCAGCCCATCGATCTGACCCTGGTGCCGGACGGGGCCGAGCTGGCCTTCACGATCACCGGCACCGACTATCGCGCGCCGATCCGCGATTCGGTTTTCATCGCCGACACTCGCCCGTTCTGGGAGCAGGCGCTCGTCTCCGAGAACCGGGAGATCTACCGGTCCGAGCACCTGGCCGCCGCGATCTTCGAGGCTTCTCCGGCGGGTGCGGCGGCCGCGCTGGCCGATGGTTCACTACGCGATCTCGTACGGCGGGAAGCCGAGTCCCGCATCGACGAGGGCTACGAGCGGGGCGTCCACGACGCCGACGCCGCCCTGATCCTGGCCGCGGTGGTCCGCCTGCACGCGGCGGCCGGCCTGCTGCGTTTTTCGCCCTCGGTGCGGGTCGCCGCCCAGTTGTTCTGGGCCTTCTCCACCACACCCGAACAGCGCGCGGCGTGGACGTTGCGGGCGGGGTCGCTGGCCCGGGCCCGGTCGGTGTTCGGCGCTCCCCGGCTGCTCGACGATCTGGCGGTCGAGTTGTCCGAAGCGGCGGGCTCTCCGGTCGGTGACTATCTCGCCGAGGAACTGGCCACCGGCAATTCCGGATTTATCACGGCGAGTGGGGCGCGAACCTTCCTCGATCGGTTCCACCGGGCCGGGCGCGGCTATCTCGACGACCTCGGTGGCCTGGCCGACGTCGATGCCCGCCGGGCGCTGATCACGGGATGGCTGAGCGCGTTCCGGGCCGCCAACCCGGAGAGCGGCACCGAGGACGACCTGACCGAGGCCGTCGCGATCGAGCTGTGCGGCACCCAGCTGACTCGCTACGACTCGGCGGCCGCGCTGACCGAGACCGTCGAGGGGCTGCTCGGCGTCCACCCCCGGATCGACGGCGGCCGGCTCACCGTTCGGCTCGACCGGTTCCTGGCCGCGACCACGGCATTCCGGCAGGTCACGGTCGCGGGCTTCCGTTCGTACCAGCAAAAGCGGACCGCCCTGGCCGCCGCCGAACGCACCCGCCTCCGCCTCGCCGAGTTCGAACCGGCGGTCCTGACCGCCTTCGTCCGGAATCAGCTGCTCGACCAGGTGTACCTGCCGCTGATCGGCGACAACCTGGCCCGGCAGATCGGCGCGACCGGCGACGCCAAGCGCACCGACCAGTCCGGCCTGCTCCTGCTGATCTCGCCGCCCGGCTACGGCAAGACCACGCTGATGGAGTACGTCGCGAACCGCCTCGGCCTGATCTTCGTAAAGGTCAACGGGCCGTCGCTCGGGCACGACGTCACCTCGCTCGACCCGGCCGCCGCGCCGAACGCGACCGCCCGGCAGGAGGTCGAGAAGATCTCGTTCGCCCTCGAGATGGGCAACAACGTGCTGCTCTACCTCGACGACATCCAGCACACGTCGCCCGAGCTGCTGCAGAAGTTCATCTCGCTCTGCGACGCGCAGCGGCAGATGGAGGGCATCTGGGACGGGTCGACGAAGACCTACGACCTGCGGGGCAAGCGGTTCGCGGTGTGCATGGCCGGGAACCCGTACACGGAGAGCGGCCAGCGCTTCCGCATCCCGGACATGCTGGCCAACCGGGCCGACGTCTGGAACCTGGGCGACGTGCTGGCCGGCCGATCCGACCTGTTCGAGCTGTCCTACCTGGAGAACGCGCTCACGTCGAACCCGGTGCTGGCGCCGCTGGCCACCCGCTCGCCCGAGGACCTGCCGCTGCTGGTGCGCCTGGCCGAGGGCGATGAGACGGTGCGACCCGACCGACTGTCGTACGCGTACTCCGCGGCCGAGCTCTCACAGGTGCTCGCGGTGCTGCGGAAGATGCGGCGGGTCCAGCGCGTGGTGCTGCGCAACAACCAGGCGTACATCGCCTCGGCCGGTCAGTCCGACGAGTCGCGCACCGAACCGCCGTTCCGGCTCCAGGGCTCGTACCGGAACATGAACAAGCTCGCCGAGCGGATCGTGCCGGCCATGAACGACGACGAGATCGAGTCCGTGCTCGACGACCACTACCTGGGCGAGGCGCAGACGCTCACCACCGGCGCCGAGGCCAACCTGCTCAAGCTGGCCGAGCTGCGCGGACGGATGACACCCGCGCAGGTGACCCGGTGGGCCGAGGTGAAGGCGGCCTACCTGCGGGCGAAGTCCCTGGGTGGCGACGGGGACGACCCGGTCGCCCGGGCGGTCGGGGCGGTCGGCCTGCTCGCCGATCGGGTGGGTGACGTCTCGTCCGCGATCGGCCGTCTCCGGCAGCCTTGATCATTCCCGGTTATCGTTCGGGCATGGATGGAGTCGAGGTCTTCCGCCTGGCCGACGTCGCGGTCAAGCACACCCCCGCGCAGGCTACGGACGTGGTGTCGGGCGCACCGACGCTCGGCACCACGAGGATCACCGAGCTCGGCGACTCGGGCGTCGAGATCGGCGTCTGGGAGATGTCGGTCGGCGTCGCCCGGGACGTCGAGATCGACGAGGTCTTCCTGGTGCTGGCCGGCGCGGCGATCATCACCGTGGGCGAGGCCTCGGTCGAGGTCGGCCCCGGCGACCTGGTGCGACTGGACGCCGGCACCGAGACCACGTGGGAGGTGACCTCCCCGATCCGCAAGCTCTACGTAGCCTGAATGGTGCAGCCGCTGCGCTCGGGGCTCTCGGTCAACTCGATGATCGCGTCGAGCCGGTCGCGGGTCTCGGTCAGCTCCGCGATCTGCCGGTCGATGCGGTCGCGCTCGGCCGCCAGCCGGCCCCGCGACGCCGGCGTGCTGACCTTCGCGTCGACGCACGGCAGCAGCTCGGCGATCGTGCGGCTGGCCAGGCCGGCCGCGTACAGGCTCTGGATCAGGCGCACCCGGTCGACCGCGGCCTCCCGGTACTGGCGCTGCCCGCTGCCGCTGCGGTCGCTGGCCAGCAGCCCCTGCTCCTCGTAGTAACGCAGGGCCCGGACGCTCACGTCGGACCTGGTGGCGAGCTCGCCGATACGCACTGTGACCTCCGTCGCCATACTTGCCTCTAACGTCAACGTCAGGTTCTAGCGTAGCGGCATGCACATTTCCGGATCGATTGCCCTGGTCACGGGCGCTAACCGCGGTCTCGGCCGCGAGTTCGCCACCCAGCTTCTCGCCCGCGGCGCCACGAAGGTGTACGCCACGGCGCGTCGCCCGTCGCTCGTCGACATCCCGGGCGTGGAGGTGCTGGCGCTCGACGTCACCGACCCCGCCTCGGTGGCGGCGGCCGCCGCGGTTGCCACGGACGTCACCCTGCTGGTCAACAACGCCGGGGTGTCGACCGGCGCCGACCTGGTCGGCGGGGACCTCGAGCTGCTCCGGCGCGAGATGGACACCCATTTCTGGGGAACGCTGCGGATGATCCGGGCCTTCGCGCCCGGGCTCGGCGGCGGCGCGATCCTCAACGTGCTGTCGGCGCTCTCCTGGTTCGCCTATCCGGGCGCGGGCGGATATGCCGCGGCGAAGGCGGCGGCCTGGAACCTCACCAATGGCGTACGCCTGGAGCTCGCGGCCCAGAAGACGCTGGTCACCGGCCTGCACCTGGGCGCCGCCGACACCGACATGATGGCCGGCTACGACGGCCCGAAGACCGCGCCGTCCACGGTGGTGGCCGCCGCTCTGGACGGGATCGAGGAGAACCGGCTCGAGGTCCTGGCCGACGAGTGGAGTGCCCAGGTGAAGGCCTCTCTCGCCGCGGACCCGAGCCGGTTCTACACCTCTCAGCAGTAGGCCCGGACGTCCGCCACCGACCACCAGCTGCCGGACTCGCCGGTCAGCGTGATGCGGACGTACCGGACCGGGTTCCGCGGGTAGCCGGTCGCGAATTGTGCCGCGCCGACCGACCGCACCGGCCCCCAGGTCATGCCGTCGGTCGACGCGGTGATCGTGTAGCCGCGCGGGTAGTCGCCGGTCGAGGCGCCGGTGTCGAAGACGATCCGGCCGATGCGCCGGACCTTCCCGAGATCGACCTGCAGGTACTGGCCGGGCTGCTGGGCGGCGCCGGAGCTGAAGCGGGTGCTGGCGTCGTCGTCGACCGCGTTGGCCGGCACGTCGGTGGCACTCGCCGGGCTCGCGGTGGCGGTCCAGCCGGTGGGCGCGATCGGGCGGTCGTGGTTGTCCTTCTTGCTTCGCCACACGAAGGTCGCGAGCGCGCCGCCGGGCAGCGTGTAGGCGAACTGCTCGTCGCCGAACCGGACGTTCACCGCCTGCGGGTTGTCGTTCTCGTTGTGCGCGAGCAGGACCGTCTCGCCGTTCGGGTTCACGAACGCCACGTCCATGACCTGGCCGTTCCAGCCCGTCGTGCCGAACGAGGTGCTGGCCACGCGGGTCGCTCCCGGTCGGACAAATCGGGTGAGATGCCCGAGTGTGTAGTACTCGGCGTTGTATGTGACGTTGTTGCCCACGGTGATGACGCCCGTGCAGGTGCCGCAGCCACCGGTGTGCGGGCCGTTCGTCTCGTCGAGGGCGAGGTTCCAGTTGACGACCGTCTTCGCCCAGTTCCGGGTGTTGCCGATGATCAGGTTCCGGGCGTGCCACTTGAGCGTGTCCGAGAACGTGTCGGCCGGGTTGCCGGACTGGCTGCCCGAGCACTCGGTGAAGTAGATGTCCTTGCTCGGGAACTCGTCGTGCAGGGCGGTCATCGCGCTCGGGTCGCCGGAGTAGCAGTGGTACGCGGTGCCGTCGACCCAGCGGGCGGCCGGCGAGGCGAGCAGTTCCTGCGGGTAGTGATTGATGTCGGCGGTCTCGTCCGGCGGCGTGTTGGCGGCATCGTTCGGATGCTCGGTCCAGTTGTGGTCGTACCCGAGAATCTTGGTGTTGAGGTGCTCACTCCGCAGCATCGGGCCGAGCTGCTCGATCACCTTGGCGGCCTGCCAGGACGGCAGATCCATTCCCGGGTAACCGGATGGCGCCCGGTTCTGGGGCTCGTTCTGCAGCGAGAGGTAGTCGACGCGTACGCCCTCCGATTGATATGCCTTGATGAACTTCACCAGATAGGCGGCGTACGACCGGTAGATCGCCGAAGTGTCGATCAGGCGGCCGCCGACGAGGGAGTCGTTCGTCTTCATCCACGCGGGCGGCGACCAGGGCGTGCCCATGACCTTGACCTCGGGGTTGAGGCGCTTGGCCTGGCGAAGCAGCGGCAGGATCTGGGCGCGGTCGTGCGCGACGCTGAAGTGGCGCAGTCCGTAGTCGGTCTGCCCGGCCGGGACGTCGTCATAGGTGTAGGCCGGCTCGTCGGTGAAGTCGGAGGCGCCGATCGGCTGGCGGAGGAAGTTGAGGCGATCCTCCTGGAAGATCGCTTTCATCGCCGCGTCGCGGGCCTGCGGGTCGAGCCGATAGAGCACCGCCGCCGAGGAGTCGGTGATGGACGCCCCCGCCCCCACCATCTCCTGATATTTCCGGTTTTGGTCGATGACGATGGTCGGGGTCGTTCCATCGACGGCGTTCCCCGCCTCAACCGTGCCGGCGTCGGTCATCTTGTACTGACCGTCGGGCGTGGTGAGCCAGACGTGGGCCGCGGTGGGGTGATTTTGGTGCTGCTTTTGCTGTTGCGCCGCCACCGGCTGCTTTTGCTGTTGCGCCGCCACCGGCGTGGCGACCAGGACGAGGGCGGTTAGAGCGGCGGTTCCGAGGCTGGCCATGGGCTCTCTCCCGATGTAACAAGCTGAAACAACCACGAAACGTTTCTGATATCGGTCAGGTAACCACTGACCTGCGCCGCACGTCAATGTCTATGCTGCGGTCATGAAACGTGTGACGGTCCGGGACATTGCCGCCCATGCCGGGGTGTCCATCGCGACGGTCTCGCGGGTCCTCAACGACCAGTCCCATGTCGCCCCCGAGACGCGCGATCTCGTCCAGCGGACAATCTCGCAGCTCGGCGGTTCGGTCTCCTCCCGGCGCCCCTCCCCGCCGGGCGCCATCTTCCTGCGCTGCCCCTACCTTTTGACGGACTATTTCGGACTTATCGTGTCATCGATTGCCGAAACGCTAGATTTGCATGGACGCCAGGTTTTCCTCAATGCGGGCGAGGCCACCCAGGAGCACGACGTCCTCCCCACGCTCGCGTCCCGCCCCGGCATCGCCGGCGCGATCATCGTCCTGCCCCCCGAGCCCGGCGCCGCGTTGCTGTCCCTTCAGGAGGCCGGCTTTCCCTTCGTCGTGGTCGACCCCCGCGAGACCGTCCCCCGCGACATAGCCGCCGTCTCGGCAGCCCACTTCGCCGGCGCCCGCAGTCTCACCAATCACCTGGTAGAGCTCGGCCACCGCCGTATCGGCCTGATCGCCGGCCCCGACAACTGGCTGGCCAGCACCGCCCGCCGAGCCGGCCACGTCTCCGCCCTGGCCGACGCCGGCGTCCTCCCCGACCCGTCGCTGGCCCTACCGGGCGAGCCCACGGTCCGCTTCGGTTACGAGGCCGCCCAGCGCTTGCTCGACTTACCGGACCGCCCCACCGCGTTACTGGGCTTCAACGACAAGGCCGCCTCGGGCGCCCTGGCCGCCGCCGCCCAGCGGGGTCTTCGCGTGCCCGACGATCTCTCGGTGGCCGGCTTCGACGACATAGATTTGGCCCAGGCCACCCGCCCGACGCTGACCACCGTCCGCCAGCCGTTGCAGGAGATGGGCAGGATGGCCGTAAGCCTCCTGCTGCGTTTGCTGAATCGCCACCGCCTGGACGCGTTGCACATCGAGCTGGCCACCGATTTGATAGTCCGCGATTCGACGGGGCCGGCGTCCCGTTAGGACTCCGCCCCGGCTCTGCCCGCCCGTTGTGGACCGCGTCCGCGCGCCGTCCCGCCCCGCTTCTGCACGTGCAGCTCTGCTTACGTCGGCGCGCCACCCGTCAGCCTGTGCAGCGCCCGTCGCAGCACTCGCCCGCGCAGCTCTGCTCACCTCAGCGCGCCACCCGCCACCCGCGCCGCACTCCACCCGCGCCGCACTCCGCTCGCGCAGCTCTGCTCACCCCGGCGCGCCACCCGCCACCCGCGCCGCACTCCACCCGCGCCGCACTCCGCTCGCGCAGCTCTGCTCACCGCGGCGCGCCACCCGCCACCCGCGCCGCACTCCACCCGCGCCGCACTCCACCCGCGCCGCACTCCACCCGCGCAGCTCTGCTCACCTCGGCGCGCCACCCGCCACCCGCGCCGCACTCCGCCCGCGCCGCACTCCACCCGCGCAGCTCTGCTCACCTCGGCGCGCCTTTCGGCCGCCGCTCCACCCGCGGCCCGAGCCGCCCGCTCCGCCTGCCGCCCGCCGGCCATCTTCGGCCCGCGCCACAATGCGAGCGGTCACCCATCGCCGTGCCGTGAGCCACCACATGCGGCCGCCACGCAACGGCCGCCCGGCGCGATCCTTACGGCTCTGCTCACCTCGCGGCCCAACTCACCCCCACCCTCGACTGGGTGGGGCCAAATTAGAGCCCGGGTACGACGCTTCTTTCGAGTTATCCCCACCCACCTGCGCTGCTCACGCAAGCGCGCCCATGCACCCCGGCTCCAAGCTCACGCGACCGCCAACGCCTCCCGGCCCTGCGCGCCTCGCGGCCTAACACACCCCCACCCTCGACTGGGTGGGGCCAGATTAGAGCCCACCTACGACACTTCCCACGAGTTATCCCCAGCCACCCGCCCACGTTCACGCCCCTGTCACAGCGCACCCGGGGCAAGCAGAGCAACGAGCACCAACACCCCCACGGCGCGCACCCCACCCCCAACCCCCAACCCCCACCCCATCCTTCGGAAGTTAGTTTAACTATTAGGGCTCTTAACCTTGTGATACCAGACATCGATGCCTGAGGATGTGAGCCAGCGGCGCCGCTTCCCCTACCGCTCTCATCCCCGAGGTATGGATCGTGGCGAGAAGACTGTTCAGACGCGCCCTCGTGGCGGCAATTTCCCTGCTCACGGCGGTGTCGACCGGGCTGGTCGTGGAAACCGCGGCAGCGGCGGCGGCCACGCCGTTCAAGGTGCTGGCCTTTTACAACGGCACCTGGGACGCGGCGCACATCGACTTCGACAAGGAAGCCAAGGAGTGGTTCCCGAAGGCCGGCGCCCAGTATGGCTTCAGCTGGGAGGCGACCACCGACTGGAGCCGGCTCAGTGCGAGCGGGCTGGCCGGGTACCAGGTGATCATGTTCCTCGACGACGGGCCGCCGGTCGAGCGGCGGGCCGCGTTCCAGCAGTACGTGCAGAACGGCGGCGGGTTCCTCGGGTTCCACGTCAGCGCGTTCACCACCAGCGCCGGCGACTGGAGTTGGTACTACAACACGTTTCTGGGGTCGGGGAACTTCGTCTCCAACACCTGGGGGCCCACGGCCGAGACGCTGAAGATCGAGGACCGCAACCACCCGTCGACCGCGGGACTGCCGGCGACCATCCAGTCATCGGTCAGCGAGTGGTACTCGTGGAGCAACGACCTGCGGCAGAACCCGAACATCGACATCCTGGCCTCGCTCGACCCGTCCACGTTCCCGGTCGGGAGCGACCCGAACCAGCAGTGGCGCAGCGGTTACTACCCGATCATGTGGACGAACAAAAACTACAAGATGTTGTACGCGAACTTCGGTCACAACGGCATGAACTATGACACCAACACGCGTACGTCGTCGACGTTCGCGTCCGCCCAGCAGAACCAGTGGCTGATAAACGGGCTGTTGTGGCTGGGCGGCCAGGGCACGACGACGCCGCCCCCAGCCGATCCGACCTGGAAGCAGCTCGTCAACAAGAACAGCGGCAAGTGCGTGGACGCCAAGGCGGCCGGAACGACCAACGGCACGGTCATCCAGCAATATGCCTGCAACGGCACGAACGCCCAGCAGTACCAGCTCGCCGACGTGGGCAGCGGCTACGTCCGGATCAACAACCGCGGCAACAGCGCCCAGGCCCTCGACGTCACCAACGTGTCCACCGCGGACAATGCGAAGATCCAGACTTGGGCGTACGGCGGGGGCCTGAACCAGCAGTGGCAGTCCGTCTCCGAGGGCGGCGGCTACTACCACCTCGTCAACCGGAACAGCGGCAAGTGCCTGGACGTCCCGGCGGCCAGCACGGCGGACGGCGTTCAGCTCGTCCAGTACGCCTGCAACGGCACCGCCGCCCAGAGCTTCCAACTGCTGTAGGAGCGCAGCGCGGTAAAGCGGTGCGGGTCGATCGGCTCGCCGAACATCGAGCCGATCGACCTGTGCCCCATCTCAGCGGAACTTCTCGAGGCCCACCAGCTCGGCCACGGGCATCAGATCGAGCGCGATCGTTGCCGCCTGATCGGCCTGGATGCGGCGCTGGTAATCGCGGCTGGAGACGGCCACGACGGTCTCGCCGGCGAGGATCCGCCAGCTCCAGGAGGACGCCCCGGCGCGGACCATGACGATGCGCAGCTCGCCGGCGTGCCGCTGGAGCCAGAGCACGGCCGCGTGGCAGGCCTCGACGCTGAGATAGGCGACCGGCGCCCGGCCGAGGTCACGGTTGTTGGTGGCGAGCAGGCGCCAGGTGATGACCGACCGGTGTTGCAGGATGCGAAATCGTGCGGCAGCCACGGAACTCCTCGAGGTGCGCGAGGATCGTCGGTCGCGCGTCCCAGAGAGTGGCGGCCGTCCGTACACGGCCGACGCACAGCGCGTGAACGGCAGGCGGTCAGGAAGCAAAACCCGAAGCGTCGGAGCGGTTCGCGGGCCGCAGCGCCGGAGACGTCCAGAGCTCGGCCGGTCCGGCCATCGCCCACCCGATCAAGCCGGTCAGGGCGAGAGCCAGCATGGCGATCAGATACATCCAGGCGTACGGCGAGGCCCAGTCCACCTCGCCGGCCCAGCGCAGCATCGCCAGGACCGCCGCGCCGCCCGCGACCAGGTAGTTGATCGCGCCCACGCGCTGCCGGTCGGGGTCGCCCTCGCGGATGGCGAGCATCGACCCGATGCCGAAGACCAGCGCCCACGCGCCGAGCGCCGAGACGTCCAACTCGGACACCGGCCACGGCCAGCGCGGCGCCACCTCGACCGGGAACAGCAGCGCGAGCAGGCCGGTCACCGTGCCGATCACGGCGACCACCGCCACCGGCAGCACCGTGAACCAGGCTCGCGGCTCGGCGCGCGGCGACGGGCGGCCGGGCGCCCGCAGCTGGCCGATCAGCAGCACCACGCCCACAACTACGGCCGCCGCGTGCACCAGCAGCCAGCCCCAGGCGTACCCGAACGCCACGATGTCGCCGCCGCCGAGGTGGGTCGCGCCGCGGTGGCGCAGGGTGACGGCGAGCATCAGAAGCATCAGCGACAACGTGTTCACGTACGCGAGGCGTACGTCCACCCATCGCCGCAGCCGCACCGCCGCCGCCAGCATGGCCAGGCCGCCCAGATAGCCCGCGCCCATGGTGGCCGCCGAGGCCGGCGAGCGGAAGTCCCAGGCGAACCGCCAGCCCCCGAGCAGCAGGAGGACCAGCACCTGAAGGCCGGCGCAGGACGCCAGCGGGATCATGAATCCGCCGCGTGCGGAGGGCGTGAGGAGGCGTTCCATCCGGCCACGTTACCGGTGAGTAACGTGGCCGGACAATACTCACCGCGGTCGATTTCAGACGGTGCGTAGCGCCTCGGTCGGCGACAACCGCGCCGCCCGCACGGCCGGGACCAGCCCCGCGATCGCGCCGATCAGCACGGCCGCCGCGATGCCGCCCGCCCACGCCTCGACCGGCACCACCACCTGCCAGCCCTTGCCGCGGGCGTACACGGCGGTGGCGATCAGCCCGGCCGCCACCCCGGCGAGACCGCCGAGCACGGTCAGCAGCACCGCCTCGGCCAGGAACTGCGCCCGGATCTGCCGCCGGGTCGCGCCGAGCGCCCGGCGCAGGCCGATCTCCGACCGCCGCTCCAGCACCGAGATGATCATGATGTTCGCGACGCCGACCGCGCCCACGATCAGCGCCACCACGCCGAGCCCGAGGAAGAGGCTGTCGAACGCGCCCTCGGCCGCCGCCCGCGCGGTCAGCGCGTCGGACGGCTGGCCGATGTCGACCTCGTTCGGCGACTCCGGGTTCGCCGTCCGGGCCAGCAACGCCTGCACCGCCGCGACCCGGTCGGTGTCGGCCCGCACGTAGAGCTTGTCCGGCGGCCCGGCGACGGCCTGGCCGCCCTCGATCTCGACGTAGCCGAGATAGTGCTCGGCCGCCGCATATCCGATGAGGACACTGCTGTCCAGCTCGTCGGCGAGCAGGGCCGGCGCGAGGATGCCGGCCACGTAGAACCACTGACCGCCCAGCCAGACCCGCAGGCCGGGCGTGACCCGGTCGAAGCCGAGCCGCCGGGCCGCGACCGCGCCGAGCACCGCCACCGGCCGGGTGGCGGTCGCCGCGTTGAGCCAGCTCCCCCGGGCCATCCCGGTCGCCACCACGTCCGGCAGGTTGAGGCTCGCGGCCCGCACCCGCAGCGCGTTCGTGCTGATCGACGGGATCAGCGGCGTCCGGTAGACCTTCGCCTCGTCGATCGCCGCGGTGTGCGCGACCTGCCGGACGGCGTCGAGGTTGCCGACCCGGGCCGGGGCCGCCGACGGCAGCTGGGCGGCGCCGCCGGCGAACGACTGGCCGCTGCTCGCGGTGAGCAGGTTGGTGCCGAGCCGGTCGATCTGGGCGAGCAACCCGGCCTGCGACGACGAGGAGAGTCCGAGCACGGCCACGATCGCGGCGACGCCGATCGCGATGCCCAGGGCGGAGAGCGCGGCGCGCAGTTTGCGGGCACGCACCCCGACGCTGGCCACCCGCGCCTGGTCAGTGAATCGCAGCCGCATGACTGTCCCTCACAATCCGGCCGTCCAGCACCTGCACCCGGCGCGGCATCTGCCCGGCCAGGTCGTGGTCGTGGGTGATCACGATGATCGTCGCGCCGTCCGCGTTGAGCTCGTGCAGCAGCTCGACGATGGTGGCGCCGGTCGCCGAGTCGAGGTTGCCGGTCGGCTCGTCGGCCAGCACGATCGCCGGGCGGCCGACCAGCGCGCGGGCGATCGCGACCCGCTGCCGCTCGCCGCCGGAGAGCTTGCCCGGGCGGTAGCGCACGCGGTGGGCGAGGCCGACCCGGTCGAGCGCCTCGGCCGCCCGACGCCGGCGGGTGCCGGCGTCGACCCCGGCGTAGAGCATGCCGTCGGCCACGTTGTCGAGCACGCTCGCGTGGGCGGCCAGGAAGAACTGCTGGAAGACGAAGCCGATGTCGCGGGCGCGCACGTCGGCCAGCCGGCGGTCGCCCCTCCCCCGGTTGCCCAGCCCGGCCACGTCGACGCCGTTGATGCGTACGGTCCCGCTCGTCGGCCGTTCGAGCGTGCCCATGATGTGCAGCAATGTGGACTTGCCCGACCCGGACGGCCCGACCACCGCGACCAGCTCGCCGGCGTCGACGCGCAGGTCGATGCCGTGCAGCACGGCCACCTCCTCGTACCGCTTGACGACGCCCGCCAGCTCGAGAACCGGCTCGCTCATGAGGACGGCACCACCACTCGGTCGCCGGCCCGCAGCGTGCCGCCGCGCACCTGCACCATCCCGGCGCCGTCGTCGAAGAGGCCGAGCTCGACCGGCACCGTCTCGCGCCCGCCGTCCGCGCCGACCCGCTCGACCGCGAAGCCGCCGTCGCCCGCCCCGATCAACGCCGTCACCGGCACGATCAGCGCCTTCGTCACCCCGGCCGTGATGATCTGCACCCGCACCGGCGCGGCGTCGAGGGTGCCCGCTTCTTTCGGCTTGTCCAGCGTCAGGTAGACCGGGATGGTCGCGCCGTCCTTGCTCTCGACCGCCACCGAGCCGATCCGGCTCACCCGGCCGCCGGCGACCCGGTTGTCCGGCAGCGTGATCTGCGCCCGGTTGCCCACCTTGACCTGGGCCTGCTGCGCGGCGTTGAGCTGCACCACGACCTCGCGGCGGGTGGTGACCGCCGAGCCGAGCGGCGATCCCGGCACGGCCCGGCCGCCGAGCTGCGCGGTCACCGCGGCGATCCGCACCGGCCCGGGCAGCACGACCGCCTCGCCGACCTCCAGCGTGTCGTCGTCGAGCAGGTCCTCGAGCCCGTCCCGGGTCGCCCACGTGAAGTCGTCATCGGCGTCGGCGTCGTACCCGAGACCGCGCAGGTTGCGGTTGAGGATCGCCACGTCCCAGCCGTCGTCGCCCCGCTCGAGGTCGCGGTAGAGCGGACGGTTGCCGCAGAGCAGGAACACCGGGTCGTCGTCGACGTAGTAGAGGACCTGCCCGCAGGCGATCACCTGACCGGCCGCCGGCAGCTTCGTGTAGACGCCGGCCGCCTGGTTGACGATCGGGTAGTCGCTGCCGTCGGCCTGCGCCGCGTACGACAGGGTGCCGTTCTGATCGACCCGCCCGCTCAGCGATCCCTCGCGCGCGGTCGCCACCGCCGGCGTGCCGTCCCGGGCGACCGGGGGCGCCGCCTCGCCCGATCGGGACCAGTAGAGCGCCCCGGCCCCGATCAGCGCCACGCCGAGCAGGATCGTCGCCCACCGCCTCATCCCATGCCGCCCGGCGCCAGGTCGCGGCACTTCTGCTGGGCGTCCTTGAAGGCCTGCGAGTCCGGGTCGGCGCCGTTCCCGCCGGTGAACAGCATCCGGCCGTCGGGCTGCGGGTCGGGCATGTTCGGCACGCCGTTCTGCCGCATGCACTGCACCCACTTGAGCGCCTGGGCCTGCTGCGCGGCGCCCTGGCCCTGCTGCTCGGCGCCCGGCGGCTGGTACTGCTTGCAGGTCTCCTGCGCCTTCTTGAACGTCGCGCTCTCCGGGTCGAGGTCGCTGCCCTTCTCCGCCCGCAGCTGGATCCGGCCGTCGACCGGGTCGGGGAAGCTGGGCACGCCGTTCTCCCGCATGCACTGCGAGTACTTCACGGCCTGCGCCTGTCGGTCGGCCGAGCTCGGTGTCGCCGTGGGTTCGTCTCCGTTGCCGCCGCAGCCGGCCGTCACCAGGACCAGCAGGACGAGCAGGTTTCTCATTCGCATGGTTGTCGGTTCTACGGATCGCGCGGTCACAGGACGGTCCGCGATTTAGTGACCTCGGTGTGACGCCCGATCCGGCACGCTGGGCCGATGCGGGTGCTGGTGGTGGAGGATCAGGCCGAGTTGGCCGACTCGATCGGGCGGATGCTGCGGCGCGAGGGCATGGCGGTCGACGTGGTGTACGACGGCGGTGCGGCCCTGGACCGGACCATCGCCACCGACTACGACGTCCTGGTGCTGGACCGGGACATCCCGGTCGTCCACGGCGACGACGTGTGCCGGCAGGTCTCCGGTCCGCGGGTGCTGATGCTGACCGCGTCGGGCACGCTCGCCGATCGCGTCGAGGGGCTCAATCTCGGCGCGGACGACTATCTGCCGAAACCGTTCGCGTACGCGGAACTGATCGCCCGCGTCCGTGCGATAGCGCGCCGCACCCAGCCCGCCGCGCCCGCCGTGCTCATCCACGGCGACCTGCGTCTCGACCCGGCCGGGCGGGTGGCCACCCGTGGCGGCGTGCGCCTGGCGCTGACCCCGAAGGAGTTCGCCGTGCTGGAGTACCTGCTGGCCGCCCGGCATCGCGCGGTGCCGGCCGAGGAGCTGCTGGAACGGGTCTGGGATGAGGCCGCCGACCCGTTCACCACCACGGTCAAGGCGACCATCAACCGGCTGCGCGGCAAGCTCGGCGAGCCGGCCCTGATCGCGACGGTCCCGCGGGCCGGATACCGGATCTGAGGGCGAGATGACCTTTCCCGTACGCGCGAAATTGACCCTGCTTTACAGCGCTCTCGTGGTGCTGGCCGGCGCCGCGATGCTCGCCATCACGTACCTCCTCGTCTCGAATGCCCCCCGCAAGCTGATCGTCCGCAATGTCGAAGCCCTCGGCACACCCCCGCCCTCTCTCGAGGACATCGCCGACCAGGCCGCGGCCGAGGCCGAGCGGCAGCACCAGGCCACGCTGCACGCCCTGCTCGTCTACTCGGGCGTCGCGCTGGCGATCACGGCGGTGCTGGCCTTGGTTCTCGGCTGGCTGCTGGCCGGCCGCATCCTGCGCCCGCTGCGCACGATGGTCACCTCGATCCAGCGGATCTCGGCGCGCAACGTGCACGACCGGCTGGCGGCGAGCGGCCCCCGCGACGAGCTGCGCGAGCTTTCCGACACGGTCGACGGGCTGCTGCACCGGCTGGAGACCGCGCTCGACGCGCACCGGCGGTTCGTCGCCAACGCCGCGCACGAGTTGCGCACTCCGATCACGCTCGAGCACGCGCTGATGGAGGAGACGCTGACCGACCGCACGGCCACCCTGCCGCAGTACCGGTCGCTCGTCGAGCGCCTGCTGGACCTTCGGCAACAGCAGGCGGCGATGCTCGAGTCGCTGCTCACCCTGGCCGGCAGCGAGCGCGGTCTCGCGCGGCGCGATCACGTCGATCTCTCCGAGATCGCCGAGCGGACGGTGGCGGCCTACCGGTCGGTCGCGCTTGCTTCGGGCGTACGCGTGGACGCGCGCATCGAGTCGGCCTGGACCACCGGCGATCCGGCTCTGGTCGAGCGGCTCGTGGTCAACCTGGTGGACAACGCCGTCGGGTACAACGTGCCGGACGGCTCGATCAAGGTGACCACCGGCGTCACCGACGGCCATGCGGTGCTCGTGGTCTCCAATACCGGCGCGCCCGTCCCGCCGGACCGGATCGACGACCTCTTCGAGCCGTTCCAGCGGCTCGACCGCTCGGCCGGGCGGGCCGGTCATCACGGTCTCGGCTTGTCGATCGTGCGAGCCATCGTGGCCGCGCACGGCGCCTCGCTGGCCTGCTCGCCCGGCCCCGACGGCGGGCTGCGGGTCTCGGTGTCGTTTCCCGGCGCGCTGGCTTTATCGCTGCCAACCACCATCTACCCGGCGCGGGATGCGCCAGGGGTCGGCGTCGCGGAGAGCGGGCGGTAGCGCCGCGTCGGGCGCGTCCTGGAACGTGATCGGGCGGACGAAGCGCTGCAGGGCCGCGGCGCCGACCGAGCTGTGCGCCGGTGAGGTGGTGGCCGGCCAGGGCCCGCCGTGCTGCTGCGCCCAGCCGACCGCGACGCCGGTGGGCCAGCCGTTGACCACGACCCGTCCGCAGCGGCGCGAGAGCTTCTCGACCAAGCCGGGGAGGTCGGGGTCGTCCGCGGCGGCGTGCACCGCCGTGGCGAGGCTGCCCGGGAGGACGTCGATCACTGCGGCCAGTTCCTCGGGGCCGGCGTACTCGGCGACCAGCGCGACCGGGCCGAAGACCTCCTCCAGCAGCTTCTCGTCGGTTTTCAGCTGGTGGGTGGTCACCGCCAGAACCGTCGGCTCGGCCCGCCATCCGGCATCGGCCGCTCTCGTCTGCGCGAGCACCCGAGCCTCCTGCTCCCGGTGTGCGACGCCATCGGCGTACGACATCGCGATCTGCTCGGTGAGCAACCACCCCCGCGGCTCGGCGGTTCGCAGCGCCTCCGCCACCTTCTCCGGAAAGCCGGCGCCGGCGGGGGCCAGCAGCAGGCCCGGCTTGGTGCAGAACTGTCCCATCCCGAGGGTGAAGCTCGCGACGAAGCCTTGGGCGATTTCCTCGGTTTTGTTCCCGGCGGCGACCGTGACCACCGCCGTGTTGACCGTGCCCATCTCGGCGAAGACCGGGATCGGGTCCTCCCGGGCCGCCGCCGCCCGCCACAGCGCCAGCCCGCCACGCTGGGATCCGGTGAACGCGACCGCCCGAATGCCCGGGTGCGCGACCAGCCGCTCGCCCGCCGCGAAGCCCGCGACCAGACCGAACGCGCCCGCCGGAGCTCCCGCCTCGTCGAGGGCGCGGATCGCCAGCGCGGCCAGCTCGGCCGACAGCCGCGGATGGGCCGGATGCGCCTTCGCCACCACCGGGCAACCGGCCGCCAGCGCGGTCGCCGTGTCGTGGCCGAGCACGCCGAACCCGAACGGAAAGTTGCTGGCCCCGAATACCGCGACGGGCCCGAGCGGCACGTTCATCCGGCGCAGATCCGGCGGTCCGTGATCAATTGCGGCCCCGAGCCAGCCACCTTCCCGCACGACGCCGGCGTAGAACCGGATCGTCTCCGCCGCGCGCCCGCACTCCCCCGTCAGCCGGGGCAGGCCAAGCGCGACCTCCTCATCCGCCTTTTCTGCCAATGTCTCGATATTTCGGGTTAGGGCGTCGGCGATCGCGTCAAGCCAGCCCGCCCGCTCATCCGGAGTCGCGGCGGCCAGCTCGGTCGAGGCCGCGACCGCCGCGGCCACGGCGTCGTCGACATCGTCCGGCGTCGACTCCGGCGGCGCGTCCAGGGCCGCGCCCGTGCGTGGATCGAAGGAACTCATGCCGCTACCTTGCGCACGGCCTCGGTCAGCACGTCAACCGCGTCGTCGAGCAGCCCGAAGTCGATCACCAGCGGGGGCAGCAGCCGGATCACGTTCGCATAGGTGCCGCAGGTGAGCACGAGCACGCCGCGCTCGTGGCAGTAGCGGGCCACCGCGGCCGCCGTCTCCGGCGCCGGAGTCGTTCCGCCCGGCTTCACGAACTCCATCGCGAGCATCGCGCCGCGGCCGCGGACGTCCCCGACGGCCGGCACCTCGGCCGCGACCGCGTGCAGGCGCGGCAGCACCCGATCACCGATCGCGGCGGCCCGCCCGGCCAGATTCTCCTTCTCGATCGTCTCGAGCGCGCCGAGGGCGGCGGCGCAGGCGATCGGGTTTCCCGCGTACGTTCCACCCAGCCCTCCGACGTGCACGGCATCCATGATCTCGGCCCGCCCGGTGACCGCGGCGAGCGGCAGTCCCCCGCCGAGCGCCTTCGCCGTGCAGATCAGATCGGGGACGATGCCCTCGTGCTCGACGGCGAACAACGTGCCGGTGCGGGCCAGGCCGGTCTGCACCTCGTCGGCCACGAAGACGATCCCGTTATCCCGGCAGAACTCGGCGACCCCCTGGAGAAACCCCGGCGCCGGTACGACGAACCCGCCCTCCCCGGCGATCGGCTCGGCCACCACGCAGGCGACCCGGTCCACGCCGATCTGGGTGCGCAGCACGTCCCGGAACCGCTCCAACTCGCCGCCGGTCCCGCGGAACGGGTCGGCGGTCGGCACCCGGTGGATCTCCGGCGAGAACGGCCCGAAGGAGTGCTTGTACGGCATCTGCTTGGCGGTCATCGCCATCGTCAGCGAGGTACGCCCGTGATAAGCGTGGTCGAAGACGACGACCGCCGGCCGCCCGGTGTACGCGCGCGAGATCTTCACGGCGTTCTCGACCGCCTCGGCGCCGGTGGTGAACAGCGCCGTGCGCTTCTCGTGCCCGCCCGGCGTGAGCCGGTTGAGCGCCGCCGCCACGTCGACGAACCCGTCGTACTCGGTGACCATGAAGCAGGTGTGGGTGAACAGTCCGGCCTGCTCCCGAACCCGATCGACCACCCGCGGCTCGGACGCGCCCACGCTGGTCACCGCGATCCCGCAGCCCAGGTCGACCAGGTGGTTCCCGTCGACGTCGACGACGATGCCGCCCCCGGCCCGCTCGACGAAGATCGGCAGCGTGATCCCGAACCCGGCCGGAACCTCGCGCTGCCTCCGGGCATGGCGTTCCCGGGACCGCGGCCCGGGAATCTCGGTACGAACGATCCGGCGCTGCTCAATCTCCGACATCTCAGGCCCTCTCCCGGGTTAGGTCACGCCATTTCGGGGGTACGCCGCTGTCAGCGGCCGGGACACCGGTTACGGGCCCCGGCCGCTCATCACATTCGGCCCGCCGCGGCCGGGGCCGCCGGTCCGCCCCCGGCACCCACCTCACTCGACCGCGGCGGTGTCGCCTTTCGGGATCGCATCCCCCGCGGGGGCGTTGCTGCGGTCGTGCGGCTTGGCGGCAAACAGGTAGATCAGGCCGACCCCGATCACCAGCACCGCCGACAGGATCACCAGGTAGTTGTCGTACCAGGCAGCGTCCGGCGTCCGCGGCCACGCCATGTTGATCGCCGCCAGCACGCCGTAGACCAGCGCCGCCACGTTCACCGGCAGGCCCCAGCGGCCCATGCTGTACTTCCCGGACGGCACCCAGCCCTTGAGCCGGGCCCGCAACGCCGCCAGCACGATCATCTGGAATCCGATGTAGATGCCGAGCGCCGCGAACGACACGATGCGGGTCAGCGCGCTCGCCGACAGCGTCGAGCCGAGAATCACCAGCGCCGGGACGACGGCCGTCACGGCGAGCGCGAACGGCGGCACGTGCCGGACCGGCGACAATTTCGACAGGTACCCGCTGCCGAAGATCATCTTGTCTCGCCCGTACGACTGGAGAAGCCTGCTCCCCGCGGCCTGAAGGCTGAGGGCGCAGGACAGGAACGAGATCAGGACGACACCCAGGACGATCCGGGTGCCGACGCTGCCGAACGCGTTCTGCAGGACCGTGTAGACCGGGTCGGCGTCCTCGCCGCTGATCACCTTGCCGAAGTCGGGCACCGCCAGGATCAGGGCCAGCGCCACGAAGATCGAGGCCGCGCCGCCCACGTAGATGGTCATCCGCATCGCGCGGGGGATGCGGCGGCCCGGGTCGTTGACCTCTTCGGCCACGTCGCCGCAGGCCTCGAAGCCGTAGTAGAGGTAGACACCGATCAGCGACGCGGCCAGGAACGCCGACGCGTACGAGCCGCCGGAGCCGGCCCCGAACGTGTGGAAGATGGCGCTGATGTTGTGCTCGCGGTGGGCGGTGAGCAGCCAGATGCCGACCACGACGGCGCCGGCGAGCTCGGCCGCGAAGCCGAAGATCGCCGCCTGGGTCAGCAGCTTGGTGCCGCCGAGGTTGAGCAGGGTCGCGATCGCCACGACGACGATCGCGCAGATCACGGTCGTCGTCGTGGACGGGTCGAAGCCGAGCATCAGGGCGACGAACGGGCCGGCGCCGTAGCTCACCGAGGCGATCGTGGCGAGTAGCGCGAGCGCGTACACCCAGCCGGCCAGCCACGCCCAGCGCCGGCCCCAGAGCCGCCGGGCCCAGGGGTAGATGCCGCCGGAGACCGGGAACTGCGAGACCACCTCGCCGAAGACCATCGAGACGAGCAGCTGGCCGAGGCCGGCGATGACGAGGGCCCAGATCATCGGCGGGCCGCCGGTGGCGAGGGCGAAGCCGAACAGGGTGTATACGCCGACGACCGGCGAGAGATAGGTGAAGCCGAGGGCGAAGTTGCCCCACGGGCTCATCTCGCGGCGGTATTCGGAGGTGTATCCGAGGGCGGCAAGAGCGGCGGCGTCGTCACCGCTTGCGCCTTGGGTGATTGATTCGGTTCCGGCCATAGGGGGTGCCTCCTGGATCGACCCCGCTGAATTGCTGTCACTGTAAGTTCGCGCGACCTTCACCTGGTCACGCCGGATTGTCGAATTGGCGGTCGCCGGACACTACGATCCGTCCATGCCGGTCGCCGCCGCCGAGATCCTCGAGCTCGCCACGCTCGGGCTGAAGCTGGTGTGCGGCAAGCCGTCGGCGACGATCCGCTGGGCGCATGCGGTCGAGCTGGCCGATCCGACGCCGTGGCTCGCGGGCGGCGAGCTGGTGCTCACCACGGGACTGCGACTACCAAGATCAATAGAAGGCCAGCGGTCGTACGTGGACCGGCTCGCCGACGCGGGCGTGACCGGTATCGGCTTCGGCGTCGGGCTCGGCCACGACCGCATTCCGCCGGCGCTCCTTCGCCAGTGCACGGCCCGGGGACTTCTGCTGATCGAGGTGCCGCTGCCCACGCCGTTCCTGGCGATCAGCGAGGCGGTCGCCGATCTGCTGGCCCGCCAGGCGAGCGCGGCCGTTCGCCGTACGCTCGAGCACCAGCAACGACTGGCCCGGGCGGCGCTCAACGCCGGGGTTGCCGGCATCGTCCGCAGCCTGAGCCGGGCGCTCGACGCCGAGGTCGTGGTGACCGACGCGCACCACCTCGTGCTCGCCGCCGCACCGGGCGACGGCGCGGCGTTGCTGGCCCGCGCGACGGCCGAGCTCGGCGCCGGGGCCCGTTCCGGCGGCCCGCTCGGGCTCAGCGTCTCGGCCGGCGACGAGCATCTCGTGGTGCGCTCGCTCGGCATCGGCGGCACCCGGCAGGGCCTGCTCGCGGTCGCCACCCATCACGCCTTGCACCACCCCGACCAGCTGCTGCTCACACACGCGGCGTCGCTGCTCTCGCTCGAGCTGGAACGTCCGCGCGAGCTGGTCGAGGCCCACCGCGGCCTGCGCTCGGCGGTGCTGGGCGTGCTGCTCGGCGGCGATCTCCCGGCCGAGGTGGCGCACCGCCCGCTGCGGTTCTTCGGCTTCGCCCCCGACGACCGTTTCGTGGTGGTGCTGGCAACTTCTTCGCGGCCCGGCCTGGCCCACCGGGTCGAGCAATGCCTCGACGGTCTGCCTTTCTTGCTGGCCGGCCGCTCGGAGGGCGTGGTGGTCGCGGTGCGCGCCGACGATGGCGAAAGCGTGGTCGCGGCCTTGGACTCGGCCGACGTGACCTTAGGCCTGAGCGGCGCGGCCCCGGCCGGCGGTTTGCCCGCGGCCCTGCGTACGGCGGTGGCAGCCGCCGCCGAGGCCCGCTCCCGGCGCCGACGGGTCGCCCGCTTCGGCGATCAGCGGCTACCCGCCCTCCTGTCCCAGGAGGCAGTCCGAAGCGCCGTCGCCCACCTGGCCGACGACCTGCTGGCCCCGCTCTCGGACAGCCCCGTGCTGTGCCGCTCGCTGGACGTGTTCCTCCAGCACAACGGCGTATGGGAGACCGCCTCCCGGGCACTAGGCATCCACCGCCACACGCTGCGCAACCGCATGGCACGAGTGGCCGAGCTGACCGGCCTCGACCTGGAATCGGCCCACGACCGAGCCGCCCTCCTCCTGGCGTTGCTGTCCCGCAAGGTCTGACCCCCCGATCGGCCCACCCGCCCAGCACCCAACTTTGCTCTGCTTACCCATACGCGCCTGGCCCGGCCGCCGAGCCCGCCTTGCTCTGCTTACCCATACGCGCCCGGTCGGGCCGTCGAGCCTTGCTCTGCTTACCTATACGCGCCTGGTGTGACCGACGCCCTGTCACGCCGGCGCGGGCTGGGTCGTCCACCGGGCATGACTGTTCTGATCAAGCGGGCGGCAGCGCTCGTACTCGCCCTCTCCGCCCTGTTCGTCGGCGGCTGGGCGGCCGCCGCCCCCGTCACCTTTTATCGCGATTTTCCGCTTTCGGGCCGCGCCTGGGTGAGCACCCTCGGCCCCTACAACGAGCACCTGATCCGCGACGTCGGCGGCCTCTACCTGGCGCTCCTCGTGCTGAGCGGATGGGCTTTCCTGCGACCGAGCGATCAACTGCTGCGCGTGACCGGCCTGGCCTGGCTCGTCTTCGGCGTGGAGCACCTGGTGTTCCACGCCGCCCACCTGGAGATGTTCTCGACCGCCGACCGCGTAGGCATGATGGCCGCGCTGGGCGGAACCGTGCTGCTGGCCGCACTGTTGCTGCTCCCGACCGGCGGCACTTGGCGGATCGAGTCGCAGCCGGAATAGAGAATGGCCCCACCGAACCCGGCAGGGCCACCCTCGCTGTGCACCTCAAGGGCATTCTGCACGTCGGAGCGGGTGTAGTCGAGATCACCAACCGCACGAGTTGATCTAACCGCGGCACTGCCCGTCACCCCGCACCGCGCGCCCCACTCGGTTGGGACAGCCGCGACAACGACCCCGAACCGGACGAGCGGTTCGCATTCGGCATACCCGACACGACCCCACGCACTCGCCCGGCCCCGATCAGCCTCGGCGGCGGTCGTCCTCCAAGTAGCGGAGAACCGCCGTCACCCGACGGTCCGCCTGATCGTCAGGCGCGAGATCGAGCTTGGCGAAGATGCTGCGTATGTGTTTGTGCACCGCCCCTTCGGTCACGACCAGCCGTTCGGCGATCGCCGTATTGCCCAGCCCCTCCGCCATCAGCGCCAATACGTCTCGCTCCCGCGGACTCAACCGCTCCAGCGCCCCGTCCGGCCGGATCCGGTTCATCAACTGCCCGACCACGTCGGGGTCGATGGCCGTGCCGCCCCCGGCCACCCGGTGCAACGCCCCGAGGAACTCCTCCACCCGCCCGACCCTCTCCTTGAGCAGATAGCCGAGCCGGCTCGCCCCGCCACCAAGCAGCTCGGTCGCGAACGCCTGCTCCACATAGGCCGACAGCACCAGCACGGCCAGCCCCGGCTGCCGCCGCCTCGCCTCGACCGCCGCGACGATCCCCTCGTCGGTGTGCGTGGGCGGCATCCGCACGTCGACGATCGCCACATCGGGCCGATGCTCGTCGACCGCGGCCAGGAACGCCCCCGGCTCCTCGGCCGTCGCCACCACGTCGAGCGACTCGGCCCGCAACAGCAGCGCCAGCCCCTCCCGCAGCAGCGCGTCGTCCTCGGCGATCACGATCCGCATGGCAACTCCACCCGCATGGTCGTCGGCCCCCCGGCCGGGCTGGTCAGGGACAGCCATCCGTCGTACGCCTCGACCCGCCGCCTGATCCCGACCAGCCCGGACCCTCGCCCCTCGTCCGCGCCTCCGTGACCGTCATCCTCGATGCGCAGGTGCAGTCGATCACGTTCGCGGCGGATCGCGACCGTCGCGATCGTCGCGCCGCTGTGCTTGGACACGTTGGTCAGCGCCTCCGCCACGACGAAGTAGGCGGTCGCCTCGACCGATGCCGCGCACCGCCCCGGCGCCTCGACGTCGACCCGGCAGTGCACCGCACAGTCGCGGGCCAGCCCCTCGACCGCCTCGGCGAGCCCGCGATCGGCCAGCACCGGCGGCAGGATGCCGCGCGCCACCGTCCGCAGCTCGGCCAGCGCCTGCTCGGCCGCGTCCTGCGCGCGGGCGAGGATCTCGTCGGCCGCGGCCGGATCTCGGGCCAGTTGCCGTCGGGCCGCACCCAGCAGCACATTCACCGCCACCAGCCGATTCTGCGTGCCGTCGTGCAGGGATCGCTCGATGCGCCGCAACTCGACCGCGTGCGCATCAAGGGCCGCCGCCCGCGTCGCGGCCAGCTGCTCCACCCGGAGCGAGAGATCGGCGCCCGCCCGTGGCCCGAGCAGCGATCGGCCGAGCCCGCCCTGAACCCGCGCCAGCAGCGGGATGGCAACCACGGCGACCGCGACCCAGGCCACGCCGAACAGCCCGACGGCGATCGCATCGGCCCACGTGTCCACCGGCCAGAACGCGACACCCGGACCGCTGCTGCCCGGCGTCGTGAGCCACCACCAGAGGGGATAGGTCACGTCCTGCACGGCATAGAGCGGCAACGTCAGCCCGAGCAGCCCGATCGCGAACCCGAAGGTGGCGTGCATGGCCAGCCAGGCGAGCTCGCGCCCGACCTCCCGATCGGTCAGCGCGGCACGCAGCCCGCTCGGCGTCGGCCCGGGCGAGACCATCTCCGGTCCCCAGCGCGACAGGCGTGCCCGCTCCCGGTCGGCGACCACTCGTATCGCGTGCAGCGTGCCGGGCACTAGCGGCAGGCCGATCCCGATCAGGCTGAGGACCGCGACGGCGACGACCCAGAGCAGCGCGGCGAGCGCCAGGACGGCGGTCGCCAGGCCACCGGCCAGGTGCTCCAGGGCATCGATCGCGTGGCGTGCGCGGCCGGTCAAAGTCGTCATCGGTCACCTCCGCGGCCGAGGTTAGACCGGATCGGCGCCGAGCGAAGTAGTGCTGGCTATACCTCAAGACGGGCGCTGGCTATATCGCCGGCGGCCTCCCCAATCCCTAGCGTCGTCGGCATCGCAAGCCACCACTTCGGAGGGAAGAGGCCATGACCGAGCAGACCAAGCGCGCCGCCCTGTGGATCACCCTGGCTCTCAGCGCCGTCGCCAACGGCGTCGCGTCGATGAGCGATCTCAACCCGTTCATCGGCGTCGGATTCGGCCTGATCACGCTGGCCTGTGCCGTCACGCTCGTCCGGCAGCACCTCAGGCGTCGCCGGGTCTGACGCATCGAGGCAATTCGTCGCCGTTCCGGCTCCGGATGGGTCGGCGACAGCAATCTCACAAGCTCCAAGCCGCGGCACTCGCGGTGGCGAACTCGTGCCAAGAAGTCACCGGCACGGAAGGACACCATCATGACGGTCAACCCGGCCCCCCGGCGCCGGCGTGTGGCGGCCGCCCTCGGCGTGGCCGCGATGCTCGCCGGCACGGTGTACGGGCTCGGTCCCGGCGCCGCGACCGCGTCGAGTCACCGCGAGGCCCCGCTCGTCGCCGCCGACCCGGCCATCGACAACACCGACCTCTATGCGTTCGTCAGCCCCGAGCGTCCCGGCTACGTCACGCTCATCGCCAACTGGCAGCCGTTCGAGGAGCCGAACGGCGGCCCCAACTTCTACCCGTTCGCGACCGACGCGACGTACCTCATCAAGATCGACAACGACGGTGACGCCAAGCCCGACGCCGTCTTCCGCTGGAAGTTCAAGAACATCGACAAGCGTGGCAACAACACCTTCCTCTACAACAACGGGCCGGTCACCTCGGTCGACGACGACAACCTGCTGTTCCGCCAGACCTACACGCTCGAGTCGTCGTTCGGCGGCGAGCCGTTCAAGATGCGGGCCCAGGGCGTGCCGGTCGCGCCGTCGCGGGTCGGCCAGGCGTCGATGCCCGACTACGGCACGCTGCGCAGCCAGGCGACCCGCACCCTGCCGGGCGGCTGGAAGACCTTCGCCGGCCAGGCCGACGACCCCTTCTTCCTCGACCTGCACGTCTTCGATCTGCTGTACGGCGGAGACCTGAGCGAGACGGGCCAGGACACCCTGTCCGGGTACAACGTCAACACCATCGCGCTCCAGGTCCCGTTCAAGGACGTGGCCCTCAAGGGCGACGCCGCTCGCAACCCGGTGGTCGGCGTCTGGACCACCACCGAGCGCGACCGGGTCCGGGTCGCCGACGGCTCGTCGTACGGCGGAAAGGTGCAAGTCTCGCGCCTGGGCAACCCGCTGGTCAACGAGGTGGTCGTCCCGGCCGGGCTGAAGGACACCTTCAACGCCACCCCGCCCGAGCGGGACGCGAAGATCCCGGCGCTGGTCAAGCGGGTCACCAATCCCGAGGTGCCGCAACTGCTGCAACAGATCTACAAGATCCCGGCACCGGCCACGCCACGCAACGACCTCGTCGAGATCTTCCTGACCGGCATCACCACCAAAGCGAACGGGCCGATCAAGGCCGACCTCAACTCGCAGCTCAACAACGCCGACGTGTCGGCCGGCCGGTTCACCCCGGCCGAGGAGCTGCGGCTGAACCTGTCGGTCCCGGTGACCGGCCAGCCCAACCGGCTGGGTGTCCTCGGCGGCGACCTCCAGGGCTTCCCCAACGGCCGGCGCCTCACCGACGACGTGGTCGACATCGAGCTGCAGGCCCTGGCCGGCGCGGCACAGACCGGCAAGCTGGTCGACGCTCTCGCCGCGGGCGACCGGGTCGATGCGAACAACCAGCAGTTCGGCGGCAGGTTCCCCTATCTCGCGCTGCCCAACGCGGTCGGCGTGAACACCCAGGCCGGTGGCAGCCAGCCGCCCGCCGCCGTGCAGCCGCAGGCTGCCGTGCCGTCCACCGACCCGTCGACCGGCACCGAAGCGGGCGCCGGCACCGGCAGCGGAACGGATCCCAACGCGGTCGGCGCCGGAATTCCCGACACCGAGCAGTCCGAGGCGGCGGCCGCACCGGCCCCGACCACCGATACCGGCGAGGGGTGGATGACCAAGCCGGTGGCGTACGCGACCGGGGCAACCGGCCTCGGCGCCCTGATCCTCGCCTTCGGTCTTCTCGCCTTCCTGCGGCGACGCCGGCCCGCACCGGTCCAGCCGCAGCCCCCGACCGGTAACTACGACCCCGACAAGACCGTCCCGATGTAACCGGCTCCGGGTGGGTGCGAGCTCTCGCGCCCACCCGGCGTCCCCTTTGGAGGCTCACATGCGCCGCATCCTGACCCGCCTGGCCCTGGCCGCCGCGCTCGCGGCCACGGTGCTCGCGGTCGCCGGCATCGTGGCCCGGCCGCACGCCGCGCCGTCCGAAGAGGCCGTCCCGGTCGCACAGCCCGTGGATGTCCTCGCCGACCGGGTCGCCCGGGCCCAGCAGCACCTTCGTGACGTTCCCGGCGACTGGACCGGCTGGGCCGCGCTCGGCGCCGCCTATCTGGAACAGGCTCGCGTCACCGCCGACCCCGCCCTCTACCCCCAGGCCGAGCAGGCCGCCCGCAAGTCCCGGCAGCTGCGCCGCGACGGCAACGGCGACGCGCTGGTCGTGCTCGGCGCGCTGGCGAACGCGCGCCACGACTTCGGCGCCGCGCGCGACCAGGCTCGCGCCGCGCTTCGGATCGACGAGTCGGACGCCGACGCGTACGGCGTGCTCGCCGACGCCCTCACCCAGCTCGGTGACGCCACGGGCGCCACCGAGGCCGTGCAGCGGATGCTCGACACCCGGCCCGGGCTCGCCGCGTACGCCCGCGCCTCCTACGACCTAGAGCTGCGCGGCCGCATACCGGAAGCGGCGTCCCTCATGCGGCGCGCGCTCGACGACGCGGCCGACCCGCACGATGCCGCGTTCTGCCGCACCCAGCTCGGCGAGCTCGCGTTCGGCCGCGGCGACCTCGCAACGGCCGGCGAGGAGTACGCGTCCGCGCTCGCTGCCGACCCGGCCTCGATCGCCGCCCAGCGCGGACGTGCCCGGGTCCGAGCCGCCCGGGGCGACCTGACCGGCGCGATCACCGACTACGCCGACCTCACCGCCCGGTTGCCGGGGCCCTCGTATCTCATCGAGTACGCCGAGCTGCTCAACGCCGCCGGCCGGCCCGCGCAAGGCCGCGAGCAGCTGACCCTGGCCGCCACGGCGCAGCAGCTGTTCACCGCGAACGGCGGCCGCGACGATCTGGCCACCGCCGCGCTGGCCCTCGCCGACGGGCGCCCGGCCGACGCCGTCACCGCGGCGCGCGCCGAGTGGTCGCGCCGACAGCATCCCGACGTCGCCGACACGCTGGCCTGGTCACTCCACGCCGCCGGACGGGACGCGGAGGCGCTGACCTATGCCCGGCGCGCCGTCTCCGGTGGTGCGCATCCCGCGACGTACGCCTATCACCTGGGTTTGATCAACCTGGCGCTCGGCAACCGGTCCGCGGCCCGCTCCGAGCTCAACCGCGCGCTCGCCACCAACCCGTATTTCTCCCCGGTCGACGGACCCGCCGCCCGCCGCGCCCTGGCCGCCCTCGGAGGCCCGAGATGAACCGGCTTGTTCGCCCGCTGATCGTCGCCGCCGCCGTGCTGGCGGGTCTGCTGGCCTTCGCCGCGCCTGCCGAGGCGCACCCGATGGGCAACTTCTCGATCAACCAGTACGCCGAGCTCACCCTGCGTCCGGACCGCATCGACGTGCTGGCGCTCGCCGATATTGCCGAGATCCCCACCCTGCAGGAGAAGCCCCTGGTCGACACCGACCACGACGGCTCACTGTCGGAGGCCGAACGATCGGCGTACGCAGCCGCGGAGTGTCACCGCTACGCCGACGCGTTCGTCGTCAGCGCGGGCGGCGACCGTCTGACATGGACTGTGAGCGATCCGTCCTTCGGCGTGACGGCCGGGGCGGGCGGCCTATTCACGAGCCGGCTTTCCTGCTCGCTCTCGGCCGGCGCCAAGCTCGGCGCCGAGGCGACCGTGCGGCTCGACAACCGCTACCGGTCCGGCCGGGTGGGCTGGCGCGAGCTCACGGCCCGAGGAGAGGGCGTACGCGTATCCAGCTCGCTGCCGGCGGAGAGTGTGAGCGGCCGGTTGACCTCCTACCCCCGCGACCTGCTGACGTCGGCACCCGATGTCCGGACCGCGACCATCCGCGTCGGCGGCCCGGCGGGTGCGGCTCCCGCCCCTGCCGCGACGGTCCCGACGATCGCCGGCCCGAGCTGGCTGACGACCGCCCAGGCCCGCATCGAGTCGGTGGTCGGCGGCCATCTGACCCCGGTCGTGGTCGCGCTGGCGTTCCTGCTCGCGCTGCTGCTGGGCGCCGGGCACGCGGCCCTGCCCGGCCACGGCAAGACGGTGATGGCGGCCTACTTCGCCGGTCGCAGCGGCCGCATCCGAGACGCCCTGGCCGTGGGTGGCACGGTGACGCTTGCTCACACCGGCGGTGTGCTGCTCGTGGGCCTCCTGCTGAGCACATCGACCGCCCTGGCCGGCGACCAACTCCTGACGTGGCTGAGCGCCGCAAGCGGCATCCTGGTCATCGCGGTCGGCGTGGGCATGCTCATCTCCGCCCGCCGCTCCCGCCGACCGACCGGCCATCACCACGAGCACGGGCACGGGCACGAGCACAGGCACGCCTCGGCGCACGGCCATAACGACGGGCAAGACCACGACGGCGGGCACGGCAGCAGCGAGGGCCACGGCCACAACGAGGGCCACGACCACAACGACGGGCACAGCCATGGCCACGGGCGCTGGCTAAGTGGTCACGGCCACTCTCACGGCCCCGGGCACGATCACCACCGGCCCGGCGGCCGTCTGGGATTGGCCGGGATCGGGCTGGCCGGCGGTTTGGTGCCCAGCCCGTCCGCGCTCGTCGTGCTGCTCGGCGCGATCGGGCTGGGGCGGGCCGGACTCGGCGTTCTGCTGGTGCTGGCCTATGGCATCGGCATGGCCGGGACGCTCACCGCCGTCGGTCTGCTGCTCGTCGTTGCCCAACGCAAGCTGGGTGTGCTCGTCACGCGCGGCGGTCGCTCGGCTCGGCTCGGCGGCCTGCTCACCCGGGTGACCAGCCGCGTCTCCGCCGGGGCGCCGACCGCTACCGCCGCGCTCGTGGTTCTCGTCGGGCTCGGCATGGGCGTCCGGGCGGTGGCCTGATGCGGCTCGACTCCGCTCGCCATCTGAGCCGCCGGCCGGACGAGCGGCCAACCGACGGCGGCGCCGGCGGCCCGGAGTTACCAGGCGAAGCGCTCCCGGTGCAGGTGGGACGGCGGGACGCCCAACTGCCGGGCCGCCTTCAGCACCGCGTCGGTCCAGGGGTCGGGGCCGCAGACGTACACATCATGGTCGGCTATGTCGGGGGCGAGCTGCTGCAGGGCCTCGGCGTCGCTGTAGTCGGCGTACTCGGAGGGCAGCCACGACGTGTCGGACAGGCGCGGGCCGACCAAGGGGACCACCCGCACGCCCCGCTCGCGGGCCAGCCACTGGAGCTCCCGGAGGAACGCCAGGTCGTGCGGGTGGCGGGTGCGGTAGACCAAAGTCGCCTTGCCCTGGCCGTAGGGCAGGTCCCAGAGCAGGGCCAGCAGCGGGGTCACGCCGATGCCGCAGGCCAGCATCGTCACCGGGCCGCCGGAGTAGTTGGCCGCGGTCATCCGGCCGTACGGGCCCTCGATCAGCGCTCTCGTGCCGGGGCGCAAGGTTGCCACGCGGGCGCTTCCGTCGCCTACCGATTTGACCGTGATGCGCAATCGGTCGCCGTCGGGGCGGCCGGACAGCGAGAACGGGTTGCCGCGCAGCACGCCGGGACCGTCGGCGAACCGCCAGACGAAGTATTGACCGGCGCGCGCCGGAAGGCGGTCCAGCCGGCGGCCGCGAAGGTAGACCGAGACCAGTCCGGGGGCCTCCGTCACCACCGTGTCAACGGTCAGCCGGTGCCGCAGCGTGCGCCACACGGGCAGCCCGATGCGGAAGATCAGCGTCGAGGCGGTGGCCGCCGCATACAGCGTCCACCAGTAGCCGCGCGCCGCCGGGGAGCGGAAATCGTGGCCGAGCCCGATCTCGTGCGGCAGCGCGAAGACGACGCCCACATACGCGTACAGGTGCAAGAGATGCCAGGATTCGTAACGCAGTCGCCGGCGCGCCTTTCGCACCGAAGTCGCCACCACGAGCACAAAGGCGAAAAGCGACAACCAGGCGAAAACAATGCTTTGGTACGCGGTGAGCAGCTCCCACGTCTGACGGAAAACGTTCGTCCCGGCCCGTTGCGCCGAGCCGATGAGGGCCAGGACCACGTGGGCGAGCAGCAGGTGGAACGACGCGAAGCCGGTGACCCGATGCCATCTGGCCAGCGTGTCCTGGCCGAACGACCGCTCCAGCCACGGGATGCGAGCCATCAGGACGACCTGGATCAACAGCAGATCGGCCGACCAGAGGGCGACCAGACGACCGACCGCGGCAATTCCCGTCGGTGCGTCGCCGAGGCCCCCGATCCACAGCACGGTGACGATCAGCAGGCTGAGTGCCGCCGCCCATCTTCCCGCTCTCCGCACGGCGTCTGAAATTACAAACACCCAGGCTTATTCGGCAGGTCTTGTGATCATCCAGACGCTTATCGGAAAAGTCGTTATCGGAGCGAGCAAATGCCATCGCCCGCGGTCTGGAAGTTTCGATCGACCATGGCAACTTGCAGCGACGAATGCCGGGTTGTCCATCGGACCGACGCACCGCAACCCCCCGCGACGTGCATGAAGGATCACCGGAAGTTTCCGAGAAGTATTGACTGGTTTCGATGGTTGCCCGGAGACTGAGGCGAGCTCATCCGGGAGCGCTCCCAAACGGAAGAGCAACGAGAGGAGAGCCCAGTGACCACCGACTCGGGCCGCTCCAGGATTCGATCGACGATCGTGGCCCTCGCGGCGACGCTCACGATCAGCGGAGTGGTAACCACCATCCCCCACATCACCAGGGCCGAAGCCGCGGCCGGCGTCGAGGACGAGGGCGCCGGCTGCTCGGTGCCCAACGTTCCCGAGGGCAGCGCCAACGCCAAGCTGCCCGACCCCTTCAAGCGGATCGACGGCACCCGGATCACGACCACCGCCGACTGGACCTGTCGCCGCGAAGAGATCAAGAAGCTGTCCGAGAAGTTCGTCTACGGCGAGAAGCCCGGCAAGCCGCAGAGCGTCACCGGCACGGTGAGCAGCACGAACATCACCGTCAACGTCAGCAACCAGGGCAAGACCGCCAGCTTCTCGGCCTCGGTGAGCCTGCCCAGCGGCACCGGCCCGTTCCCCGCCGTCGTCGTCCTCGGCGGCTTCGGAGCGGACACGGCGACGATCAAGGCGGCCGGCGCGGCGGTCATCAACTACGACCCGTACGCCGTGGGCAAGGAGGGCACCCCGCGCACCAACAAGCAGGGCGCGTTCTACTCGATCTACGGCTCGTCCAGCCCGACCGGCCTGCTCATGGCCTGGTCCTGGGGCGTCAGCCGGATCATCGACGTGATCGAGCAGTCCGGCGGCAGCATCCTGCGGGCCGACGCGACCGGTGTGACCGGCTGCTCGCGATTCGGCAAGGGCGCCTTCGTGATCGGCGCGTTCGACCAGCGCATCGCCCTCACCATGCCGATCGAGTCAGGGAGCGCCGGCGTGCCGATCTTCCGGGGCATCCCGGGCGAGGGCGCACAAAGCCTGAGCAGCGCGTACGGCGAGCAGCCGTGGCTGGGCGACGCGTTCGGCTCCTACACGGGCGCCCCCACCAGGCTGCCCATCGATACGCACGAGATCGTGGGGATGGTCGCGCCACGCGGCCTCTTCATCATGGACAACCCGCACATCGTCAACCTCGGGCCGAAATCGGGCAGCGTCGCGGCCCTGGGCGGCGCCGAGGTCTACAAGGCGCTCGGCGCGGGCGACAACATCACCTACTGGTCGGACATCGCGGACGGCACGCACTGCGCGAACCGGCCCGAGTGGCGCGACCCGCTCACCAAGAACATCAAGAAGTTCCTGACCAGAACCGGCAACGACCCCGGCACGATCCGGATCTCCAGCAAGGCCCAGGGCCGCCTCTCCGACTGGGCCGACTGGACGACGCCAAATCTGGGCACCGGCCCCACGACCCAGCCCACGACACCACCGACGACCCAGCCGACAACACCGCCCACGACACCACCGACAACATCACCAACACAAAGCCCACGCGGCTGTACGGCGACCGTGTCGCTCAACTCCTGGACCGGTGGCTTCGTGGCGACCGTCCGGATCACCGCCGGCGCCGTCCCCGTCAACGGCTGGTCCACGAGCATGACCCTGCCGAGCGGCGCCACCATCAGCAACGCCTGGAACGCCAACCGCAGCGGCAACAGCGGCCCGGTCCAGTTCACCAACGTCGCCTACAACGGCCAGATCCCGGCCGGCGGATACACCGAGTTCGGCTTCCAGGCCACCGGAAGCGGCGCCGGCCTGACCCCGACCTGCACGGCGACATAGAACGGCTAGAGATCCAGCACGAGCCGCGGCCTCAACGACCGCGACACACAGATGAACATCGTTTCCTGCGCGGCCTGCTCTTCGGGGGAGAGCAGGCCGTCGCGGTGCTCGACCTCGCCCTCGAGGATCGGCGTCTCGCACGACCCGCACGTGCCCTCGGTGCACGAGAACGACACCGGCACACCGGCCTCGTCGGCGACGGCGAGGATCGACCGGTCCGCCGTCACGGTCAGCGTCAGCCCGCTGCGAACCAGCACGACCTCGAAGGATGCCATCGCCCCAGTCTGCCCAGCCGCTCGCCCGACACGGATATCGCGAAGCGCAACCTCAGCTTGCGCACTGGGAAGAAGCGATAATCGGCGGCAAGCTGGGCATCAACAGCCGGCGCGACCTCCGGAATGTGCTGGCCGAACGGTAAGCGTCCCGCCGTCGGCGTCGAGAACGGCGGGCACACCGAGACCCACGGCCGTCTGCGACTCACCGTGACCGATGGGCAAATTTCCCAGCACGGGTACGCCGAGAGCGCCGAACCGCTCGATCAGCACCTGCTCGACGGAGGTGGTGTGCCCCGGGTCGACGCAGTCGGTGAACTGCCCGATCGCGACGCCCGCCAGCCCGTCGAGCCATCCGGCCCGCCCGAGCTGCACGATCGCCCGGTCGATCCGGTACGGCTCCTCGTCCACCTCCTCGACCAGCAGGATCGCGCCCGACATGTCCGGCGAGTGGCGGGTGCCCGCGGTCGCGGCGAGGATCGTGAGATTGCCGCCGAGCAGGACGCCCTCGGCCCGGCCCGGAACCCGCGGTCCCGGCTCGGCCCGGACGACGATCGGCTCGTCGAGCATAAGCGCCCGGCGCGCGCCCTCGGCGCCACGCTCCAGATAGGACGCCATCGGCCCATGCACGGTGGCCAGCCCCGCCTCGCACCACAGCGCCAGGTGCAGGGCCGTGATGTCGGAGAAGCCCATGACCAGCTTGGGGTCGGCGGCCACGGCCGCGTAGTCGACCCGGTCGACGATCCGCTGCACGCCGTAGCCGCCGCGCAGGCAGACGATGCCGCGCACCGCGGGGTCGCGCAGGGCACCGTTGAGGTCGGCGAGCCGCTCGTCGTCGGTGCCGGAGAAGAACGAGTGCCGCCCGAGCGCGTGCGCCCCGACCCGCACTTCGAGCCCCCACCCGGCCAGCGTCTCCTCGGCGCCGGCGACCCGCTCGACCGCCTTGAGCCCACCGGCCGGAGCCACAATCGCCACGAGGTCCCCGGGCCGCAACGGCCGCGCTCGCACTGTCATGATCGCCAGCCTAGAGAAGCACCTGGAAGAATCCGTCCATGGCGATCGAGATCCATCTTCAGATGATCCAGGCGGCGATCGCTCGGATGTCGACACACTCCTCGACCATCAAGGGATGGTCGGTCACGGTCAGTGGCGCCCTGCTCGGCTACTCTGCGACCGCCAGCACGCCCGTCGTCGCCGCGATCGCCGCCTATGTGATCGTCGCCTTCGCCGTTCTCGACGCCTATTATCTCGCGCTCGAACGGCAATATCGGCTGCTCTATCACCGCACGGCGACAGATGGTCGCACGCCCTGGCAGATGGAGATAGAACAACCGTCGAGCAAACAGGTCGTCAGTGCGTTGCGTAGCCCGTCATTCTCATTCTGTATGGCAGTTCGCTGGCCGTAGCGGCGGCTGTCGGGGCATACCTGGCGCTCAAGTAGCGACTTTGATCCGACAGATGGAACAACCCCTTTCGATGCCACCATGGGCAATGTCGGTCGTCGTCGGTCGATGCGGAAAGGGGAGTCGTGAGCACCTTCGGACAAGAACTGCGCCGGCGACGTCTCGAGCGCGGGCTTTCTCTGAGCCGGCTGAGCGAGCTCTCGCACTACAGCAAGAGCCACCTCTCGAAGATCGAGAATGGGGAGAAGCGCCCCGGCCGCGAACTGGCCCGGCGGCTCGATCAGGTGCTGTCCGCCGGTGGTGCCCTGGCCCGCTTGCTGCCGGATGCGCCGGCCACGATGTCGGCCGAGGACCTGGAGGCCTGGGCGCCGCACCCCCCGGCGATGACGACCGGGCATCCGGACGCCGTCGACCTTCCGCTGAACGTCGGCGAAAGCACCTTTGACGCGTACGCGGCCCTGCTCCGTGATCTTCGCGTGCTGGGCCAGCGCACCAGGCCCGCGGATGTGCTCGCGGTTGGCGCGCCGTTCGTCGAGACGTTGTGCACCATCGCGCAGCTGTCGGACGCCGATGACCGAACCACCGCGCTCCGCCTCGCCAGCCGCTATGCCGAGTACCTCGGCTGGATGGCGCAGGAGAACACCGACGACAGCGGCGCGGTGTGGTGGATTCGCCGGGCCATGGCATTGGCCGGGCGCTCCGGCGACACCACCATGAGCGGCTACGCGCACATCCGGATGGCGGAGCTGGCGATCTATCGGGACGACGCGGTGGGTGTGCTGCGGTACGCGGGATTTGCGCTGAGCGATGCGTCCGACAACCGGACGAAGACGGCGGCATACCAGCGCATCGCCCAGGGCCACGCGATCCGCAACGAGGAGACCGACTGTCGCCGGGCGCTCGACCAGAGCAACGAGACGGGCGAAGATCTCGCCCCGCCGGACCGAGTGCCACCTCTCGGCGGGACGACCATGCCCAACCCCGCGGCGTTCGTGCGCGGCTGGTGCATGCTCGACCTTGCCCGGCCGACCGAGGCGATCGAGTCGCTCGAGCCCCAGTTCGCCGAGATCTCGGACGAGGCGATACGGGTCCGCGCCCGCTGCGGCGCCCGTCTGGCTCTCGCCCTGGCCAGCGCCGGCGAGCTCCACCAAGCGTGCGAGGTGGCCGAGCCGACCATCGCCGCAACGCTGACGGCCGATTCGGCTACCGCACGTTCCGACCTGCGCTCGCTCGCCCGCGAGCTGCGTCGCTGGGGCAACGACCCGCACGTGCGGCGCATCCAGCCCGGCCTGGCCGCCGCTCTGCATCGGGAGCCGATGCCTCGCCATTTCGACTAGCGCTCACGGTCGTCCGTTGTCCGCCTGAGCGGGCACGGACAACCCGTTGTCCGCCCTCCGATCGCGCCGGTAGATGTATGAACCGAGGCCCCATTCGCCTCGATCAATAACCACCGGCGCTCGGAGGCGAACGTGGCTGAGGTCTTCATCAATTACCGCACCGGGGACGGCGAATGGCCGGCCGCCTTTCTGGACGACAAGTTCAAGCGCCGCTACGGCCACGACCGCGTCTTCCGCGACGCGACATCGCTCGAGGCGGGCCACGATTTCCGGGGTGAACTGCAGCGACGCCTGGATCGCTGCACCGTCCTCGTGGTGATCATCGGGCCGAACTGGCTGACGGCTCGGGACGAGGCCGGTCGCCGGCGTCTGGACAACTCCGGTGACTACGTACGGATGGAGATCGCCGAGTCTCTCCAACGCAAAATCCGGGTAATGCCGGTCACGCTCAACGCCGTTCGGCTTCCGCTCTTCGACGAGTTGCCGGTGGAGATCGCCGACCTCGCACACCGGCAGAGCCGAGTCTTCCGTAGCCGGAACTATCAGGCCGACTTCAAGGAGATCGTCGCCGTCATCGACGACGAGATCCCGAAGGCGACCGAGAATCGCGACGCCGAGAACGGCCGCGCGGAGTCGGCCGGCGACCTCGGCGTCGCGAGCATCAAGGCCGACCGCAGCGCGATCTCGACGCACGGTCCGGCCACCTACAACGAGCGTCGGCGATGACCGACGGCGCCCCGGACGACGAGCAGGCCGAAGCGACCGAGGCACCGGCCGCCGAGGCACCCGAGCCCTCCGGCGATCCTCCGCCGTCGGAGGAACCGGATCGCACCGCCGACGACGCCCGCGGCAAACCCGCGAGCAGTGAGGATCGGCCGGACGACATCGGCGGAGACGACGACGGCGACCCGGTCGGTCAGGTCGGCGCGCTGCAGAAGTCGAAACAGTCCGGCGACCGGACCATCGATCAGGCCCGGCGCAGTGCCATCTCACAGGGAGACGGCCCGGCCACGTACATCGAGAAGCAGGAGATCACCTACTCCGGCCGCCGGGTCTTCGTCCAGAAGCAGATCCTCGAGAAGCAGGATGACCTCCAACGCGAGTCCGAGACCTACGTGCCGGTGGCCGGCTTCGACCGTATGCACGAACGCCTCGACTTCACCGGCTTGGTCGTGCTGCTCGGGGGGCCCGGCACCGGCCGCAACGCCACGGCGCGCATGTTGTTCCACGAGAGTCATTGCCGTCGTGTCGGAACCCTGTCGGTCAGCACTGACGAGGATCTGTTCTACCTGCTCCACGACCACCTGACGAGTCCGGCAGCGGGCACGAAGCCCCTGATGACGACCGGTGACGGCTACATCATCGAGTGGACCGGAACCTTCATTCCGAAGAGCCCCCTGAAGGGATTCGCCGATGCGGTGAAGGCCGCCGGAGCTCGGGTTGTGGTCATCGTCGACAGCGCGGCGGACGCGGAATCGCCCACCTCCGAGTTCGAGCAAATCCACCCCTGGCCCGCCTCGCGGACCGAGGTGATGGCCAAGCACCTCGACGTCCATTTACGGAAGCATCGAGAATGCTGCTCCCCGGAGCTCCTGGACGAGCACCGGAAGCAAATCCTCGACCATCACCTCGTCCAGAGTCGGCTGAACCTCGCGCCGTCCGTGCTGCGCATCGTCGAGATGGCCCGCTTCCTCGGCAAGAACGCCCACGAGATCGCGAAGAGGGGCGTCGGGCAGCTCGTCGGCGAATGGGACGACTCGGCCCGGGTGCTGGCCCGAGAGATTCTCCGGGGCGAGGCGCCTCCCGAGAAGCCGCACCTCATTCCGCAGCAGCAGGCGTTCCGCATCGCGTACACGGTCTTCCATGAGCAGCCCCTGGCATACGTCTTCGAGACCGCCGATCTGCTGCTGGAAAAGCTGATCAGCGTTGAGGTCCGCAAGCGGCCGGCGAAGAGCCGGGTCTTCGATCGCAGCGTCGAGGCGCTGATCCACCCGAGGATGGCGGCCCGGACCGCCGGTAGCGAAGAGGATCAACCGCGGTGCGCCCGTCTCGCCGACGAATCGCTGATGGTCTCCGTTCTCGAGGTGGCGTGGCACGAATACGCCCAGCTACGCGTGCCGCTGCGAGCATGGCTGAACGACCTCGCCGGGCGACCCAACACCGATGTCCGGGTACGCGCGGCTCAGATCGCCGGTCTGCTCGCGACTTTCGACTACTCGGGCGTTTACGAGCTGATGATCAAGAATTGGGCGCAGGGGAAAGCGGTCTTCCGAGACTCCGCCGCGCTCGCGATGGATCAGATCGCCCGGCACACACCGCTCGAGTCCCGGGTGAATCGCCGGATCGAGGAGTGGACCCGAAGCAAGCTCGTGACGGAGCAGGACACCGCCGCCAGGTGGCACGGCCGGCGCGCGGACAAGAGGGCAGTCCTCAAGGCGGTCGAGGAACTGGGCACGATCGGTAGCCGGCCCGACCTCCGGCGGGGCGCCAGCATCGCCGAGGCGATGTCTCTGCTGTTCCTCAACGGCAACGTCGACGAGGTCGTCGACAGCCTGGGCCGATGGATCACCTCGGAGAACCCCTACCTGCCGCACCACGCCGTCCGGACGCTGCTGATCCTCACCGACAAGAGGGGTGCGGCGAAGCAGTCCCGGGACCAGCTCTCCGAGCTCGCGGCGAAAAGCGTGGAAAGCGAGCTGGCCCTCGTCCGGATGTGGCGCCGGGCGCTGATCAGCCGAACCGTCGGCGGCTTCGCGTGGAGCGCGATGCGCGAGTGGGTCCTCGGCGCCGACGGACAGGAGGACCAGTCCGCGGTGATGGAGTCCATGGCCGACCAGATCTTCACCGGCGCGCTGATCCCGCGGGCGCGGTTCAACCTCATCCTGTGGCACAAACAGCGGCCCGATGTCGAGCTCATCGGCCGTCTCCTCGGTCGGCTGTCCAACTCGAGAGGAAACTGAGCGATGGGCCTACGAAACTGGATCAGTGCGGTTTTCCGGCGACCACCCCCTCCGGAGCGCACCGCGACCTACGAACCCCCACCGCACACCGCACCGCTGATCGTTCCGGCTCAGGGCGACGTCTTCGACCTGCACGTCATCGTCCACCTCAAGTGGAGCTGCGACACACTCGGCAGCGAGGAGCTGGAGGAGCTGGCACTCGAGCGCCGCGAGGGTGCGCTCTACTCGATCGGGCGTACCATCCGTGACCTCGCGCGATCGCTCGATCCCTTCCAGCCGGCGCGGGCCCAGGCGGTGATCAACGGCTCGGAGGCTCTGCGCAGCGGCCTGTGCTACGACGAGGACGGGCACATGGTCACCTGTCGCCCCCTGGCCCAGGTGCTGATGGATCCGAGACTGCGTGACCAACTGCTGCCGTTCGCGACGCAGCGGGTCGCTCTCCGCGAGCAGCACCGGCTCGGCCAGCTTCGTGACCAGCACCTGCGCGAGAGGGCCGAGGACTGGCTCCAGGCTTTCCAGCGGCTGGAGGAGTTCCCGCAACTCGGCAAGGACGAACGACAATTCCTCCTGCGGTACGCGGCCAGCTTGGTCGACAAGGACTTCGCCGAGGTCATCGAGAAGATGGCCGGCGACCGGTACGTTCTCTACTCGCATTTCGCCGATGTGCTGGGTCGAGCCACGCGCGACCACGAGCGGGTCGGGTTGTTCGAGTTCGCCGCCGCGTACGACAAGTCGCTGCAGACCTTCTGCCGGCAGATGGGCGTCAGCCCGGCGTCGTTCCTGCTCTCCGACTTCGGCGAGGAGAGACCGCCGCAGGAGCGTGTCCCGTGACGACCCTCCGCCTTGCCACGACCGTCCTCGTTCTCGCCGGCCTGACTCTGGTGGGCTGCGACCGATTCCAGGGACCGGTATCCGCGCAACCCTGCGACTGGATGTCCGGCGAGGCCTCCGGCGGGCGCACCGCGTTCCTGCTGGACGTCTCGAACTCGACGCGTGGGACCGGCCGATCGGGTTCCGCCCCGGATTACGCCGGCGCTCTAGCCGAGCCGATCGCCGAAGCGGTTGACCGGCTGGACACGGTGTCGGTCGCGGCCTTCAGCGGCCGGGTGAGCGACCTGGTGTGGGCGGTGCGCGACCTGTCCACCGACTACAAGGCCGACAACGACAACCCCGACAACCAGAAGGACCGCCGGGCGGAGGCGCTGACCTGCACCGCGCGGTCGATCGCCGGCGCGCAGGCCGCGGTTCCGGCGGCCGCCGGAACCGACGTTCTCGGGGCGATCCGGAACTCGATCGCCTGGCTCGACGCCGGTCCTGGGCCGAAAAACCTGGTCGTGGCCACCGACGGCCTGGTGACGACGGGCTGTGCCGACCTCACGAAGTCGTCCTTCACCTCATCGCGGGAGATCGGCGCCGTCACCGCGCTGTGCACGCAGCGGGGCGAGCTCGATCCGGCCGCGCTCGGGGGCGTGCGGATAACGATGATCGGGATCGGACGGCCCTCGTCGGACCAGCCCGTGCCCACACCGCAGCAGGTCAAATGGCTCAGCGCCCTGTGGCAGTCGCTGTGCGGGAAGACATGCTCGCTGAGCGGCGACCCGGTGGCGGGCAAGGGCGGACGGGCGGCCAAGGCCCGCGAAATCCAGGATCCGGCGGTGGGATTCCAGCGCGGCAAGCAGGTGTACGCGCTGCCTTCGCTTTTCCTCTTCGACACCGACAGCTCCACCTTGAAGCCGGAGGCCGTCCCGATGCTGCAGGACATCTCGGTCTCGATCCGCACCACGGACTACGCGCGGGTCGACGTCAACGGCTATGCCGACCCGCGCGGCGACCCGGCGCACAACCGGACGTTGTCGCGGCAGCGAGCCGAATCGGTGGCCCGCGCATTGGGGCCGGGGCTCGATGGGCGACCCCACGGCATGGGGGCGACTAGGAGCTGCCCGTACGCCATGGCGGTGGCCGAGCCCGCGAGCGGCGACGATCTGCCCTGCGCTCGCCGAGTGGAGATCGTCGTGACGACTAGGGACGGCCGATGACCGCGCCGACGGATCGCAACGGCGCGCATTGGCCGTCGCCGGTCCCCTGCCCGCGGCTTCCCCTCGAGCAGCCCTTCGACGCCCTCGACCTGCACTCCGTCGAGGCCGGGGCCGAGGAGAACATCGACGCGCTCGAGGCGGCCGCGCTGATGGATGCCTTCGACCAGGGCAACGCATCGTTGCGGCATTCACTGCCGCACATCGACGATGCCGCCGGCAAGGTCGAGGCCGACTTCCAGAACGCGGGCGGCGCGATCGACGCTCTCGACCGCCTTCGTGACACGCATAGCGTCGAGGAGGCCGCCGATCTGCACGCGAAGGTGCTGAAGCGGCACGCCGACGACGGACCCGAGGACCGTCGCCGCCGGGGCTTCTTCCGACCGTGGATGGTCTGGGTCGTGCTGGTCGCCGCGGCCGTCTTCGACGCCTCCTTCGTGGGAAACCTGACCCAGCGCATCCTCGGGGTCGGCCCGCACAGCCTGATCTATTACCTCGCCTACCTGCCGGGCATCGGCATGGCCCTGTGTCTGCTGGCCGCCGGAACCTTCCTGGCCGAGAACCTGTACCGCCGGCGCATGTGGATCAGCCGCCGGCGACGTCGCGGGCCCCTCACCCCGTGGCGCGTCCTGCGCCGGGTCCTCTGGTGGTGGCGGGAGGAGCCGCAGACTCGCGAACCGGACGACCTGCCGTGGTACCGGGTCACCGTGCCACTGATCTATGCGGTGGCGACCGTGGGCCTGCTCGGCGTGATCGCCTACATCCGCGCGTTGCGAGCGGGCGCCCAGTTCGCGGCGCTGCGTGACCTGCAACCGGTATTCGTCGTCCTGCTGCTCCTGCTGAGCATCGCGGCCATCGCTCTCAAGGTGCTTTCGCACAATCCCTGTGCGGACAGTGCCGAGGAGGCCGGCAAGGGTCTGAGGCGAATGTCGAAGCGAGTCGAGCACGACACCGCGACGGCCCGGTCGGCCGTCACCGAAGCGGTCAAGTCCGCGAACCACCTGACCACGTTGATAGTCAGCGCCGAAAGCGAGGCCCGCAGCACCGTCGAGCGCGCGTGCGCACGCATGTTGGCCGAGCGGGGCCGGCGAGACCGGGCGGGCGAGATCATCCTGCCGCTGGTGTACCTGAGATGGCCGACTGGGATCGACACCCCGGCATACCAGACCGAGCTGCCCGGCCTGAATCTGGCGCTCCTCGACGATGCGAGGCGAAAGTCCGACAAGTACCGGCCGGAGGTTTTGAGCAGTCGCCTCGCCGAGACGGTGCAGGAGATCCATCAGCAGTTCCACCCGGCCAACGAGGGCCGGCACCGGGCCAACCCGTAACGCCCGTGGCGGCCGTCGCCCGGCGGCCGCCCCGGCCGATCACCGAATGAGCGGGCCGTCGTCCCCTCGGCGGCGTCTCGGCAAGTGGCGCTCGATCACGTCGTCCATCTTGTCGCGGCCCTTGTCAAGGCCGCCGTCGATGTTGGGCTCCGGATCCCGTACGCCGAGCTCGTCTTTGACGAGCTCGCCGGCGGCGCCGTAAAAGACGTGGGTGACCACGTTGCGACCGGCCGCCTCCGGAGTCGAGGTGACCTTCGCCTCCCACGCGTTGGCGACGGCCTCCATCGAGTACTTCACGCCTTCGCCGTATCTGTGACCCATGTAGTGGGCGGCGAGCCGGGTCCCGTTGATGCCGAGGCCGTGCACGGTCGGCGACAATGCCGGATCTTCCCTGATCAACGGACCCTCGCGGGGGCCACCGCTGATGGGCGACCCGGCCGATCCCTCTGTTCGCGGCCTCGGCAACGGCGCCGGGCGGCGCCGGGGTGACCCGGGCTCGGGCGGCAGGCCCACCGCTTCCTGCAGCCCGGCCCGCTTCGTCTGCGCCACGGCGTCGCGGACGCCCTGACGCTGGGCTTCCTTCCGCGCCCGGATCAGATCCGCCCGTCCCTGAACGTCCGGGTCGGGGGTGGTGCGCGGCGGGTCGGTACGTGGCGCGGAGCCGTCGCCGGTCGGTGGCTTGTCGCTCATCGGATCACTCGAACCGTCACTGGTCCTCGAAGAAGAACCGGAACGCGGCCTCGAGCTCGCGGTACATCTCCTCGTCCGTGCCGAAATAGACCGACGTCGCCTCGCGGAACTCCTCGTGCGTCATCGTGCGGTTGCGCAGCAGGTCGGCGAACTCCGCGCGGGCCGACGCCACACCCTCCGCGCCACCGTTGTAGAGGCTGGTGCGCAACATCGGCCGGTCGTCGATCAACGCCTCGTTGAAATAGACGCTGAGCATGTCCAGGGTGGGCGAGCTCATGGTGCTCCTCACTGACGGTCACGGCCGGAACGAGGACGGGGGTTCCGGATACATCGTACGAAGGGTCAGGTCGCCATTCGGTGCGCGGTTGTAGACGGCGACGATATTCCCGCCTTCGAAGTTCGCGGGTTTCACCTGACCCGGATTCGCCGGATCGAGGTAGACGCCGGACATCCGCTGGTGCGCGTCCGGGCCCAGAACCTCGCTGATCGGTCGCTTGACGATCGGGAAGCCGGTCGCGGGCACGTGCTGCCGCAGGTACTTCTCGGCGGCGACGTAGTCGTCACCCGAGTCGATCCGGCTCGCGATGGCTTCGCAGCGATGCTTCCGGTCGGGGTTGGTCGCATCCGCGTCCGCGTCCCGGGTCGAATTGGTCTCCGGATCAATCTTGTTCGTGGACTCGACGTAGCCATCGCCGGTGAGCTTCGGGGTGCCGTCACTCTTCATGACAGCGTCCCCGAGCCGCTTCGCCATCTTGTCGTCGGTGATGTCATGGTGGCGCTGCGGGCCGTGACCCTCGTTGCGTAGCTCGCCGAGCCGCTGGCCGGTCTCCGCCGAGTAGTCGGCCCGGTTGCGCGGCTCGGCCTTCTCCTGGTTGGTCTCGGTCTGTTGCGGCCGCCGCAGGTCGTGCGCCGGGTCAAGATGCCGAGCCTCGTAGTGCCGCCGCTCGGGTCCGGTGTACTTCCCGTCGCCCGGCCCACCCGGACCGTCACCCGGCCCGCCCGGACCGCCCGGTCCTTTCGGCCCGTCGCCCGGACCACCGGGACCCTTGGGCCCGTTGGGTCCGTCACCGTTGCCCGTCTCGTTCGACTTCTTGGGGCCCTCGCCGCCGTTGGCCCCCTCGTGCGGCGTCTTCGGCCCGGACGTGCCGTCGCCCTCATGGCCGGACGCCGTGCGCTTGCCATCGCCGTTTCCGCCGCCGGCCTCGCGCGTCGTCTTCGGCGTCTGCTCGGTTCCGGCCGCATTCGCGACCCGGTTCTCCGGGCGGGGCGTCTGGTTCTCCACCTTCGCCGCGCGGTTGTCCACGGCCTGCCCGGCGTCCTGCCGCGCCTCCTTCTGCGCCCGGAAGGTGTCCAGCTTCTGCTGGAACTCCGGCGACGGCCTCAGCCCGTCCGGCTCGCCCGAATTGTTCCGTGGGCCAACCTCATGGGGCCGCGTCCCCTCGGCCGGCCGTTGCTGCGGTTGCGAGTCGGCCTGCTGCTTTCCCGCGCCCTCGGTCCGTTGTGGCTGGTGAGGCCCCTCGGTCCGCTGCGGCGGCCGAGCCGCGCCCTCGGCCTTCGGCTGCTGCGTCGCGCCCTCGGCCCGCGGCTGCTGCGTCGCGCCCTCGGCCTTCGGCGCATTCCGGCCAGCCTCGCGCGCCGCCTGGTTCTCGGCCTTCGCGGCGCGATGGTCCACGGCCTGCCCGGCGTCCTGCCGCGCCTCCTTCTGCGCCCGGAAATCATCAAGCTTCTGCTGAAACTCCGGCGACGGCTTCAATCCGGGCGGCTCCGGCGACCCGTTCCGCCCCGCGTTCTCCGTCCGGCGCGCCGCCCCATCGCCCTCGCCCACCCGCTGCTGCGGCGGCCGATTCCCCTCGACCCGCTGCTGCGGCGAGACGACCTCCGCACGCTGCGAGGATCCGACGTTCTCGGCGCGCTGGTGCCGCGGTGCCGACGCGACGTTCTCCGGCTGCTGCGGTCGCTGCGATGCGCTATCGGCCTTCGGCGTCTGGTTCTCGGTCTTCGGCGCATTGCGGGACGCCTCGCGGGCAGCCATGTTCTCCGCCTTGGCGGCACGGTGATCCACCGCCTGGCCGGCGTCCTGCCGAGCCTCCTTCTGCGCCCGGAAAGTGTCCAGCTTCTGCTGCATCTCCGGTGACGGCTTCAGCGACTCCGGCGGCTTCGGCGGCGGAGGCGGCGGCGTGTCGGTACGGGTAGGCGTGTCGGCCACAGGTCCTACAGTCCCAGTTCCGGCGGCTTTCGCTCCAGGCCACGGTTCATCGGGCCCGGATCCGCCTTCTTGTTGTCGGTCGGCTTCGGCTTCTCCTCGGACTCCGTCCCCTTCAGTTTCGAGACTTCGGCCTCCCAGTTCTTCTGCTTGGTCATCTCGACCGCCGCCTGCGTCATCTCCGCCCGGCGGCCGCCGCTCGCCTGGTCGGGCTTCGGGGCGGGAGTCCGATCGGTGTTCTCGGGCCGGTGGGGGTTATCCGGCATGGGTACCGCCTTCCAACGAAACGAACAGGTCCTGGATCCACTCGCCGGTGCGGAAGGCCTCGGCCGCCGCCAACGCCAGCCGGTTCGGCCAGTCCGGTGAGGTCAGCGTCGAACCCACCGCCTTCTCGATCGCCGACGGTGTCTCGGTGCCGAAGATGATGTGCCGGCGGGCATCGGGGGCGCCGAGGTCGATGCTCATCCAGAACCGGACCCATTCGGCCTGCTCACCGATGGTGTCACCGGCTATCTCGCGGGAGATCAGCGACGCGATGCGGGGATCGGCCGGCGCATCCTGCGGTTGCGCGAGCAGCAGATCAAGGACGGGACCGCAGCGGTACGCCGGCGCGACGAAGCCGGGCTCGTCGGCCGGGCAGCCGTCGCGCACCGCCGCGACCACGTGGGCGGCCAGCGCGAACGGGTCGGTCCCGGTGCCGAGCACCGCCGACCGGACGCCGACCGCCGTCTCGACCGCCTGCGACAGCACGCAGTCGAGGACCCGCGGGTCGAGCTCGCGGAGCAACACAAGGTGCTCGTCCCAGAGCGCCGGGCGTGGCTTGCCGGTCAGGTGCGCCACGACCATCGACTCGGCCAGCAGGGTCAGCCACGGATGGTCCTCGATGACGCGTTGCGACGTGCGGATCGTGCGCAGCGTGCAGGCCTCGGCCAGGCACGACGCGCCGCACGTCGAGCTGCGCCGCCCGATGATCGGGGACGGCGAGGCGGTCGGGGTGCTTCCGCCCCGCTCCCGCGCCGTGCCGTCGGGCAGGCGTACGAGAACGGGTTGGTCCATGCCGTCGGCGAACGTCGCCGCCGTGCCCGGCGGCAGGGTGACCAGGAACTGGGACTGGCGCTCGGTCAGGTTCACCGTCGCGCCGACCGCTTCGCGATCGTCGGCGGCCGGCAGGCGATGCATGAACTTCACCGCGGTGTTCTTGATGACGTCGGGGACCAGCTTGCTCGGGATCTGCTCGGCGATGATGAGACCTTCGCCGTACGCGCGAATCTCCGCCAGCAGCGACGCGAACAGCTCCACCGCGTGGGCCGCCGGCCCGGGTTGCTCCTGGCGGCGCAGCAGCCGGTGCGCCTCCTCGAAGACGCTCAGATGCCGTAGCCCGCGGGTCAGCAGTGCGGGATCCTGCCGCGTCTCGACGCGAAGATGCTCGGTGAGCTGGATGAGCAGGCCGCCCATCAGGAACGCCTTGTCCCGGTCGTCGCCCACGTCCTCGATCTCGAAGACCACGTTGCGCCGCATCAGCGCGGCGAAGTCCAGCGGATGACCACCGTCGAAGAACCGCCCGGTCGTGCCCAGGCGCAGGCTCGACAGCCGCACCCGGATGAAGCCGCGGACGTTGTCGGCGATCTCCTTGCCGTACCCGATCCGGTCGACCACCAGCTCGGCGACGCGTTGCAGGTCGCCCAGGGTCGGGTAGCGCGGCCGATGACCGGCCGTCCGCGGCTCGCCGAGCGCGAGATCCCAGCCCAGCTCCTCGTAGCAGCGGGTCAGCGCCGCCGCCAGCACCTGCGGGAACGGCTCCTCGGCCTCGAACGCGGCCAGGAACAGCGACCGGGTCAGGTCGAGGTGGGTCTGCAGCGGGAAGCCGGCGGCGGGTTGAAGCGGGTTGAAGCCGGCCGGCGGCGCGAACGGGTCACCGGGCCGGATCGTGATCACGTGGTCGGCGCCGATCCGGTCCGCCATCTGCCGGTACTCGGCCTTGGCCGGCTCGACGACCATCCACGGGATGCCCTGCGCGGTCGCGGATTCGAGCAGGTGGCGCACGGTCTGCGACTTGCCGGCGCCGGTCGCGCCGCAGACGAAGGTGTGCCGGTTGAGGCTGGCGCGCGGGATCTCCATCGGGCTGACCGCGGTGTCCGTCCGGTCGAGCACCGATCCGACCGTCAGCGACTCCGGCCCGCGGCCCGCGGTCTCCGGCGTCACGTCGAACTCCGACCGCATAACGTACCGCAGGCCGGGCACCTCGTCGGTGGGCGCGACGGCGAGCGAGGCGAGCAGCGGCGAGCCGGCCAGCACCGGCGAGTCCGGCACCTCGTCGAGGGCCAGCACCTTGTCCAGGTCGCCGACCACGCCGGTGGGCGCCAGCGCGTACGGCTGCCGCCCGAGATCGGCCGAGGCGCAGAGCAGCCCCGCGATGGCCGACGCGGCCTGTGCCGTCTCGCCGCCGACCAGCAGGTGCACCCGCCACATCCCGGTCGAGCGGCCCTGCTGGAGCTCGCGGTGCCGGCGCTGGAGGCGGGCCGCCGCGATCGCGTGCTCGGGGGACTGGGCCTTCGACTGGGCCTGGCGTTCCTCGAGCGCGACCTGCCGGGCGGCCTCGAGCACGTCGGCCGGCGCCACCGGTTCGGCCAGCACGAACCAGGCGAACCCGGCGTGCCAGACGTGCAGCAGGCATTCGTCGAGCGTGGGCCGCGGGTCCTCGTCGCGCAGCGTCGGATCGTCCGCGAGCAGCCCGTCGGTCAGGCCGGCGACGCGGGTCCACTGGGGCATCGCCCGCAACGACCCAAAAAGATCACTTTCGCCGTACGGGTGACCGAGCGCCCCCGGCGGCAACGAGAGCGGCACCCGCCCCCGCCCGTCCGGTTCGCCGGTCACGCCGCCGGACGTGAACACCTCGACCGGCCGCCCCGCGGACCCGCGATGCCAGCCGAGCAGCAGGCTCGCACCGCCGTGGTAGGCCGACACGATCCCGGCCAGCCGCTGCCGGCGGCTCACGTCGGCGCCCTGGTCGTCGCGCGACGACGAGGGCGGCCGGCGTGGCAGCTCCAGCACTCGGTTGACCGGCAGCCGGGCGAACAGCTCGGCGGCGCCGGTCACTGCTGGCCGCCCCAGGGTCCCTGGTAGGGCTGCTGCGGGTACTGCGGCTGCGGCTGCCCGATCGGCGCCTGGCCCCAGCCCTGCAGCGACGGGCCGGCCGCGGTCTGCGGGCTGGCCTCGTGCGCGGCCAGCGGCTGCGGCTGGGAGACGGTGACCTGGCTGGGCTGACGCGTCGCCGGGATGACCGCCTCGTTCGGGTCGGGCAGCGGGGGCAGGTCGAGCGGGCCCATCGAGACCCGGGGCAGCGTCACGATGCCGGGGTCGACCTCGACGGCCTGGATCACCGAGCCCCGGCCCTGGCCCTTGACGAGCACCATCGCGTACTCGGGAAGGTCCTGGAGAACGCGCGGTTCGAGGGCGTACTCGTAGACGCGCTGCACCGAGCTGGCGTCGCTCCAGTTGGTGCCCTTGGCCGTCGACTCGGTCTGGCTCCAGTTCCGGCTCTTGCTCCAGTTCGTCCCGTACGACGTGCTCTTGCCGTGCTTGCTGTAGCTCTTGCTCTTGTTGCCGCCGTGCGTCTCGGTCTCGCCGTAGGTGTCGGCGAGCGTGTGCGTCTCGTTGCCGCCGAGCGTCCGGGTGAGCTGGCTGAGCACGAATTTGTGGCCCTTGCCGATGTACTCGGCGGCCTGGTTGGCCTCCTGGTGATTGCCGAGGCGCATCAGCGCGACCTCGCCGCCACCGATGGTGTGCAGCGATTCCTCCCGCAGATGACCGAAGAACAGCACCAGGCGTACGCCGCGGCGCTCGCACAGCGTGCTGAGCTTCTCGATCGAGCGGTGGTTGACCTCGTCCGCCCCGAGCAGCACCAGCGACCCCATCGGCGCCGCGTCGCGCCGCACCTGGCGGGCCAGCCACTGCACCATGAGGTCCTTGAGCAGCTCGTTCTGCGCGTTGCCGCCCTCGCCGTCGGCGACCAGGCAGGTCAGGTCGGTGAGCTCGGGCAGGGACGACTCGCTGCCCATCGACTCGAGCGGCTGCAGGAACGCCTCGATCCGGCGCAGGTGCGAGTGCATCTGCCGGCGGCTCTCGTCGGGCTGCAGGTCGAGCAGCCGGCCGCTCTCATCGGCGGACAGCGCCGCCTGCACCGGCCGGTCGGTGAGCACCCGCAGCGCGGCCAGCAGCCGGGCCATCGTGATGGCCGGGGCGAGCACGTCGCAGATCTCGCGCAGCAGCAGGCTGTCCTGGTGACGCTCGGCCCGGTTGGCGCCCTGCCCGTCGCCGTACATGGCCTCGACCAGGCAGTCGACCAGCTCGCCCGGCTCGAGCCCGGCGACCAGGTCGAAGCGGGCCAGCTCGGAGGGCAGCCGCAGCTCCTGCACCGAGCGCTCGGTCATCGCGGCCAGGTCCATCAGCTCGCCGCAGAGCGCCTCGCCGGTGAAGTCGACGAGCGTCATGTGCCCGCGGGTGGCGAGCAGCGAGCCGCCGAAGACGGTGAGCACGGCCTCCCAGCCGTACGTGGTGCCGCCGATGATGTCGACCCGGCGGGTGCCCGGCGACGGGGTCGCGGCGGCCCACTCGAACATCGTGTCGACGGTCTGTTGCTGCTGCTGGTCGTACCACTGGCGCCGGCCGTCCCAGTCGGCGAACTGCCGCGCGTACTCCTGCTGGATCCGCTCCTGTTCGGCCTGGATCGCGTTCTTGGCCAGCTGCGGCATGATGCCGAAGACGACCGCGCCGACGACACCGGCCCCGAAGGCCAGGAACGCCAGGAACCCCACACCCGCGCCGACGTTGCTGCCCTGCTGGCCGAGCGACGCCATGCCACCGCAGCAGCTGATCAGGACCGCGAGGCCGATGCCGGCGCCGAGCGAGATCAGGATCCGCTTGGCCATGCCCCGCTGCGCGCGGTTGAGCCGCTCCAGCAGATGCGGCTGCACCATGCCGGGCTGCGGCGGCGCCTCCATGAACTTGCGACGGTAGAGATTCCGGTCGTTGAAGATCCAGCCGAGACGCTCACCGGGTGTGGCGAGCATCGGAAGCGGATTTGACTGAGGCACGACGTCGGTCATCGGGGCGGGCTGCCTTCCGAGGCTTTCGGGGATTTGATTTCATTGGAGCCAATCACCAAGCGCGTTGAAAAGACCACGTACATCTAGGGTGTACGTTTTTGGTCAATCGGGGACCACGGCCCGGCCGAACGGCGGAGATGAAAACCCATGAAGTGGCTGTTGCTCCTCCTGCTATTCCTGCTGATCGCGGGCGTGCTCGCGGCGGTCGTCAACACGGTCGGCGACACCCGCTTCTTCCTGCGGTTACGCCGCCCGAGCTGGGATCGGGCCCGCCCCCGGCCGCGTTGCCTGCAGTGCCGCGGCACCGGCTGGATCAACCGCGAGCCGGAGCGAACCCTGAACTTCGTCGGTGACGGCTTCGAGGACCGGCACGCTCCCGCCACTTTGTGCCCCGCATGCGGCGGCACCGGCATAGCGCCGGAACGCTGACGCCATTTCTTTTCGTCCGGCCGATTCCGCTCATACCTCGTATCACGCGGCGGTCGGTAGCGCCGATTCGTACCGCGGAATTCCGCCTGAACGGACGAGTCCCCATTCTTTCCGGCGACCACCATCGGGTGACCGGCTCACCGGCGCCACCGGCTCATCCCCACCCGGGAGCGACCTGCGGTGGTTCGGAAGGGCAGCTTCGCTGCGCGCTCGGGTAGTCACTCATTTACAGGCGTGAATTCATCTTTTAACATCCTGTACGCAAAGGCTCGCACATTTTCGAGCACGAGCGCACACAGGAGGTCTCCCCGTGGATCGTCGTACGCTCCTGGCCTCGGCCGCCGTCGTGGCAGTCGCCGCTCCCTTCGCCGACACCGGTCGCGCGCTCGCCGCCGCCCCCGGTTACGTCGCCAACCGGGCGCCGCTGAAGGCCGACGCCTTCCTGCGGTTGCCGCCCGGCGCCACCAAGGCCGGCGGCTGGCTGGCCACCCAGCTGGGCTATCAGCTGAACGGGATCAACGGGCGGATGACCGAGATCTCGCACTTCCTCCAGTACGACAACACCGGCTGGATCCACCCCAACCTGGTCGGCTGGGAGGAGCTTCCGTACTGGCTGAAAGGCTTCTCGAGCCTCGGGTACGTGACCGGCGACTCCCGCGTGCAGACCGAGACCACCAAGTGGGTCAACGGCGTGCTCGCGACCCAGGCCGGCGACGGCTTCTTCGGGCCCACGGGACTGCGCACGAGCCTCGGCGGCGGCCCCGACTTCTGGCCGCACATGCCGATGCTGCACGCGCTGCGGACGTACGCCGAGTTCACCGCCGACGCCCGCATCGTGCCGTTCTTCACGCGGTTCTTCCAGTTCGTCAACGCCCAGGGGCCGAGCGCGTTCAACCAGAGCTGGGGCAGCCTGCGCTGGGCCGACACGCTCGAGGTCGTGTTCTGGACGTACAACCGGACCGGCGACGCGTTCCTGCTCGACCTCGCCCGGAAGATCCACGCCAACTCGGCGAACTACCTCAACAACCTGCCGTCGCTGCACAACGTCAACCTCGCGCAGGGCTTCCGGGAGCCGGCCGTCTACTCGGTGCTCAGCGGCGATGCGGCGCACCGGCAGGCTTCCTACAACGACTACAACACGATCATGAGCACGTACGGGCAATTCGCCGGTGGTGGTTTTGCTGGTGACGAGAATGCCCGTCCCGGCTTCGGCGACCCGCGCCAGGGCTTCGAGACGTGCGGGATCGTCGAGTTCATGGCGAGCCACGAGATCCTCACCCGGATCACCGGCGACGCGATCTGGGGCGACCGCACCGAGAACCTGGCGTTCAACTCGCTGCCCGCCGCGCTCGACCCGCAGCAGCGCGGCATCCACTACATCACCAGCGCGAACAGCGTCGCGCTGCTGGACCGGCCGGGGCACGCCGGGCAGTTCCAGAACGGGTTCGCGATGCAGGCGTACATGCTCGGCATCGACAACTACCGGTGCTGCCCGCACAACTACGGCATGGGCTGGCCCTACTACGTCGAGGAGATGTGGGTGGCCACCCCGGACGGCGGGCTGGCGGCGACGCTGCACGGGCCGGCGACGGTCACGGCCAAGGTGGGCTCGGGCGTCTCCGTGTCGATCAAGGCGGACACGACGTATCCGTTCGGCGACACGATCACGTACACGGTGACCACGCCGTCGGCGACGTCCTTCCCGCTGTACCTGCGGGTGCCGGGCTGGTGCACCTCTCCGACGCTGACCGTGAACGGGTCGGCGACCGCGGTCGCGGCCGGCCCGGCGTACGCGAAGATCTCCCGCAGTTGGGTCAGTGGCGACAAGGTCGTGTTGCGGCTGCCGATGCAGGCGAAGACGCGCACCTGGACGGCCAACCACAAGTCGGTGTCGGTGGACTTCGGGGCGCTGACGTTCTCGCTGGCGATCACCGAGAACTGGGCGCAGACCGGCGGCTCGGCGACCTGGCCGACGCGCGAGGTGCGGCCGGGGTCGGTCTGGAACTACGGGCTCGACGGCGGGACGCAGTTCGCGGTGACGACCGGGCTCGGCAACGTCAACGATCCGTTCACGCTTGCTTCCGCGCCCATCAAGATCACGACGCCGGCCCGGAAGATCCCGGGCTGGCAGGCGGACGCGGACACGATCGTGACGCCGCTGCAGGACAGCCCGACGCCGTCGAGCGAGCCGGTCGAGCAGATCACGCTGATCCCGATGGGCGCGGCCCGGCTGCGGATCACCTCGTTCCCGACGATCGGCGCGGGCACGCCCTGGTCGACCGGCAGCGTCGCGTTCCGCATCCAGAACCAGAACAGCGGCAAGGTGCTGGGCGTGGACGGCATGTCGACCTCGAACAGCGCCCGGGTCGTGCAGTTCGCCGACAACGGCACGGCCGACCACCTGTGGCGGTTGATCGACAACGGCGACGGGTGGGTGAAGATTCAGAACGTCAACTCGGGCAAGCTGCTCGGCGTCGACACCATGTCCACGGCCGACTCGGCGCAGGTCGTGCAGTTCGAGGACAACGGAACCGCCGACCACCTGTGGCAGGTGCTGGACAATGGCAACGGCTATGCCCGGATAAAGAACAAGAATTCAGGAAAAGTCCTGGCAGTGGCCGGAATGTCGACCGCCGACTCGGCCAACGTCGTGCAGTTCGCCGACAACGGCTCGGCCGACCACAACTGGCGGCTGGTCCCCGACGGAAACGTCAAGTTGCAGGTCACGCACACCGGTTTCGTCCTGGCGATCAACAACATGTCGACCGCGAACGGCGCCCAGCTCCAGCAGTACCCGCCCGTAGGCTCGGCCGACCACGTCTGGAAGTTCCAGGACGCCGGCGGCGGCTACTTCAAAATCATCAGCAACATGGACGGAAAATGTGCCGACATTTCCGCCCAGTCCACCGCCGACGGCGCCAAGGCCGTCCAATGGGACTACGTCGGCGGCACCAACCAGCAGTGGCGCCTGGCCTGGTCGTCCGCCAACGTCTTCGCGATCGTGGCCCGCCACAGCGGCAAGGTTCTCGAGGTGCAGGGCCAGTCCCCCACCGCCGGCGCCGACGTAGGCCAGTGGCCCGACCTGTCCTTGCCCAACCAACGCTGGCGCATCATCCCCGCCTGACCAGCACCGTCCGTAGCCCGCGCTCGCCGCCGACCCCCCGCCGCCCGCCTCATCCGCCTGACCATCCCCCGCCCCGGCCTCGGCCGCCCCGCACCGGCACCTCAACCCCGCCCAAGCGCACCCGGCCGTAGCCCGCGCTCGCCGCCGCTCCGACGCCGCCCACCCTCCACCTCATCCGCTCTAACCCACCCCACCCAGTCACCGGGCGGGGTGGAGTTAAGCGGGCGGGTACGACAATTTCCGCGCGTTGTCCACAGACGAGCCCGCGCGAACTACGGCTTCCCGCCCTCGTCCGGCTTTGTGTACAACACCGCCCGCGCCTGCTCCGCCGCCCGGATGATGGCCTCGGCCACGAAGTCGACGAAGCGGGCGATGTTCTCCAGCCGGGCCGCCGCCGGCGTGCCGGGACCGAGAATCCCGACACCCTGCCGCGCCGTGTCGGCGAGCTGGGCGTTGACGCGGGCGCTCGCGATCATCGACTGGTAGAGGGCGTCGTCGTCGACGGCGTAGCGGTCGCGGCGGCGGTCGTCCTGCTCGCGGCGGATGAGGCCCTGGTGGTCGAGCAGCGCGACCGCCTTGGAGATGGACGCGGCGCTCACCTGCAGGCGCTGCACCAGCTCGGACGCGGTGTGACTGCCCGCGTCGCTGGTGTAGAGGCAGGTCAGCACCCGGGCCGCGATGTTCGGCAGGCCCGAGGCCATCATCAGGGTCGTGAACGTCTCCTGATACTCGCGCACGGCCTCGGGATCGCGCCCGAGACCGTCCGCCGCCGGCGCCTCGCCTCGCGGCACGGCTGCCTTGCGCCGGTGGGCGCGGCGCTCGGTGGCGCGGTGGGCCAGGTCGGCGCGATAGCCGGTGGGGCCGCCGTTACGCATGACCTCGCGCGTGATCGTCGAGGTCGGCCGGTCGAGGCGCCGGGCGATCTCCGCGTACGCGAGCCCGTCGGACACCCCCAGCGCGATCTGCTGGCGTTCCTGCTGGGTGAGCCTGCCTCCCGGCATCGCGATCTCCCTTCCCGCGTCCCGATGTCGCCAGCATAGCGTTCACGTCTCGGCCAATGCAACGGCCCAGCCGAATGGCGTTGCGTTGAAATCCAAACTGTTGCAACGATATTTGGGCGTTGAGCTGCTATTTCGGCGCAGAGGTGCAACAAGCATGTTGCCGAGATAGTGAACGCAACGTAGCGTTTCCCACATCGGAAACAACGAGTGCAAGGAGCGCACGATGACCACCTACCCCACCACCGCCCCGATCACCGCCGTCATCGACATCCCCGCCGGCCGGGTCCAGCTGATCGCCGCCGAGCGCACCGACACCGTCGTCGACATCCAGCCCGCCGACCCCACCAAGACCCGCGACGTCAAGGTCGCCCAGGAAACCACCGTCACCTACACCGACGGCGTCCTGCGCGTCGACGCCTCCACCAAGAACCAGCTCTTCGGCCCCTCCGGCTCGATCGAGGTCACCATCCAGCTGCCCACCGGCTCGGCCGTGCAGGCCACCACCGCCGCCGCCGCATTCCGCGCCGTCGGCCGCCTCGGCGACGTGGTCTTCGACGGCGCCTACGGCGAAGTCAAGCTCGACGAAGCCGGCACCGCCCGGCTCAGCGTCTCCGCCGGCGACGTCACCATCGGCCGCCTCACCGGCCCCGCCCAGATCAGCGTCCAGAAAGGCGACATCACCGTCACCGAAGCCGTCCGCGGCGAGGTCGTCCTGACCACCCAGGCCGGCAGCCTCACCATCGACGCTGCTCCCGGCGTCTCCGCCACCCTCGACGCCGGCACCAGCTACGGCCGCATCCACAACACCCTCAAGAACGACGGCGAACCACAGCTCGCCATCCGCGCCACCACCTCCTACGGCAACGTCACCGCCCGCAGCCTCTAAGACGACGAAGAAGAAGGAGCACCAGTCATGTCGAACCTGGCCATCGCCGCCACCGGGCTACGAAAGTCCTACGGCGACAAGGTCGTCCTCGACGGCGTCGACCTGACCGTCCCCGAGGGAACCGTCTTCTCCCTGCTCGGCCCCAACGGCGCCGGCAAGACCACCGCCGTGAAGATCCTGTCCACCCTGATCTCGGCCGGCGCCGGCTCCGGCGAGATCCGGATCGGCGGTCACAACTTGGCCACCGACCCGCAGGCGGTGCGCGCCGCGATCGGCGTCACCGGCCAGTTCTCCGCCGTCGACGGCCTGATCACCGGCGAGGAGAACATGCTGCTCATGGCGGACCTGCACCACCTGCCCCGCCGTGACGGCGCCCGCGCCGCCGCCGAACTGCTCGAGCGCTTCGACCTGGTCGGGGCCGCGAAGAAGCCGGCCTCCACCTACTCCGGCGGCATGAAACGCCGCCTCGACATCGCCATGACCCTGGTCGGCAACCCCCGGATCATCTTCCTCGACGAACCCACCACCGGCCTCGACCCCCGCAGCCGGCACAACATGTGGCAGATCATCCGCGAACTGGTCGCCGACGGCGTCACCGTCTTCCTCACCACCCAATACCTCGACGAAGCCGACGAACTCGCCGACCGGATCGCCGTCCTCAACAACAGCAAGATCGTCGCCGAAGGCACCGCCGAACAGCTCAAACGGCTCGTCCCCGGCGGCCACGTCCGGATCCGCTTCACCGACCCGGCCGCCTACCACGCCGCGGCCACCGCCCTCGACAACGCCGTCCACGACGACGAGTCGCTGTCCCTGCAGATCCCCAGCACCGGCGGCCAACGCGAACTGCGCTCGATCCTCGACCGGCTCGACACCCACGGCATCACCGCCGACGAACTGACCCTGCACACCCCCGACCTCGACGACGTCTTCTTCGCCCTCACCACCACCCAGGAGGCCACCCGATGAGCACCGCCGTACACGACTCCGCCACCATGCTGCGCCGCAACCTCCTGCACGCGCGCCGCTACCCATCCCTGACACTGAACCTGCTCCTCACCCCCGTCATGCTGCTGCTGCTATTCGTCTACATCTTCGGCGGCACACTCAGCGCCGGCATCGGAGGAGGTGGTCCCGACCGCACGGCCTACATCGCCTACATCGTGCCCGGCCTACTGCTGATGACCATCGGCAGCACCGTCATCGGCACCGCCGTCTCGGTCTCCAACGACATGACCGAAGGCATCATCGCCCGCTTCCGCACCATGGCCATCCACCGCGGCTCCGTCCTGGTCGGACACGTCATCGGCAGCGTCCTGCAAGCCGTACTCAGCGTGGTGCTGGTCGGCGCCGTCGCGGTCGCCATCGGCTTCCGCTCCACCGACGCCACGATCCTGGAATGGCTCGCCGCATTCGGCCTGCTGGTCCTGTTCGCCCTCGCGCTCACCTGGATCGCCGTCGGCATGGGCCTGATCAGCCCCAACGCCGAAGCCGCCAGCAACAACGCGATGCCGCTGATCCTGCTGCCACTACTGTCCAGCGCATTCGTCCCGGTCGACACCATGCCCGGCTGGTTCCAGCCGATCGCCCAATACCAGCCCTTCACCCCGGCCATCGAAACCCTCCGCGGCCTGCTGCTCGGCACCGGCATCGGCTACAACGGCTGGCTCGCCATCGCCTGGTGCCTCGGGCTCGCGTTGCTCGGCTACTTCTGGTCAACCTCGAAGTTCAACGCCAAGAACGACTGACAACCAACCCAGGGCGGCGCACACCGATCGGTGTGCGCCGCCCTAGCATGTGCCGGTGATCGCCGACGACGAGCTGGCCGCGTTCCTGACGGCCGCCTACGCCCAGCCCACCGCCGACGATCCCGACGTGGCGACGTTGCGGGCCCGCCCCCGCCCCCGCTCGTCGGAGCCGGAGATGCCCACCGCCGACCGGACGATCGCCGGCGTCCCGGTCCGCTTCTACCGGCCGGGCGCCGAAATCGTCATCGTGTACCTGCACGGCGGCGGTTTCGTGATCGGCGATCTGGAAACGCACGATCCGCAGGTACGCCGCCTGGCCGCCGCCACCGGCACGACGGTGGTCGCGGTCGACTACCGCCGCGCCCCCGAGCACCCCTGGCCGGCCGCCGTCGACGACGCGGTTGCCGTGGTCACCTACCTGGCGGCCGACGGCGCGCCGATCGCGGTGGCGGGTGACTCCGCCGGCGGCCTGCTGGCGATCCTGACCGCCCTGCGCCTGCGCGACCGGGTTCCCCTGCTGGCTCAGCTGCTGGTCTGCCCGAACGCCGATCCCACGCTGCGGTCTCCCAGCGTCGAGGAGAAGGGCGAGGGCTGGCTGCTCGACGCGAACACCTTGCGGCGCTGGATTGCGATGTGGCTCCCCGACCCCGCCCAGCGGGCCTCCCCGGCGACCAACGCCCTGGTCGCCGACCTGCGCGGCTTGCCGCCGGCGCTGATCGTCACCGCCGAGCACGATCCCTTGCGCGACGAGGGCGACGCTTATGCCGTACGGCTGAAGGAGGCCGGCGTGCCGGTGATCCACCGCCAGGAACCCGGCTTGATCCACAACTTCCCCACCATGCGCAAGGTCTCCCCCGCCTGTGCCGCCGCCGAGGACCGCTTCCTGCACGACGCCGCCACCCTGCTGCGGCGCTAGCGGCCCGGGTGAATCACCCGATCGAGCGCGCGCTCGCACACCCGCAGGTCGGCCTCGGTCCGGGCCAGGAACCAGACCAGCTCGACGTTGCGGGCCGCGATGACCAGGCGGTTGGCCGCGGTCTCGATCAGCTCCGGCACGACCCGCTCCGGGTCGCCCCCGGCCTCGCCGCATCCCAGCAGCGGAAACAGGACCGAGGAGAGAGGCGGTTCCCAGTACGGCGATTCCGCCGCGACAAGCGCATTCTCGACGCACCGCCCGAGCTCGCGGACCGGCGTGAACCCGGCGCCCGGCGCGCCGTACACGGTGGCCGCGTGGATGATCGCTCGCACGCCGTTGTTCCGGCTCAGCTCGCCCGCGCCCGTGACGATGACTTGGCCCGGGACGAGCGGCGGCTGCAGCTCGGCGACCCGCTCCGCCAGCTCGTCGGCGACCCGATCGACGACGACCCGGCCGGCGCCGTCCCGCTCGGCGCCCTCGTACCGGATCACCGCGGAGATCGAGCGGTCCTGGATGCGGGCCATCACCATGTCGGTGTTCTCCGAGTTCACCCAGGCGTCGACGCCGTGGACCTGCCGGATGTCGCCGGTGATGATGCCGAGCCGGCGAACCTTGCCGTCGGTCGACTCCGGAAGCTCACGGACGATCGTCCGCTGCGTGGTCAGCACCGCGTTGGGGCGGTCCGGGCGCGTCCGCTCCGGGCGACCCATCAGGTCGACCACCAGCCCGAGCTCGTGCTTCCAGTACTCCCGGTCGGTCGAGATCGAGAGCGTCCTGCGATTCTTCCGGGCGGCGACCACGCAGTGGGTCAGGAACGCGTCCACGAACTCCCATGACGGCGGCGCCCCGATCTCGCCCCGCAGGACGGCGTAGAGCTGCGATCGCCCACGGCCGATGGCCTGGTCATCGGCCAGTTCGGACACCTTGGCGCCGCTCTCGCGGCGCAGCTGCGCCAGCCGCTGACAGAACGCCCGTACGTCGGTCGCGGCGGGACCGTACGGCCGTCGTCCGGTCATCGGCCCGGACAATCGGCTGCTGACCTGCCACGACGGCGCCTCGGCGCGCCCCGCGTCCGGCCCGGAACCCGGACTGCCGCATTCCTCGCCATTCTCGTCCTTAGTGCCGAAGGTGCTCGAAGTACTCCCATCACCAGCATGAGTACCCAGGTCACGCAGCTCGGGTGGGGCGGTGTCCGAGATAGGGCAATTGCTACGCCCGGACGACGATTCGCACGTTGTCGCATGGAGGGTCGAACATGAGGACGGTCGTCGCCGGTCAGGGCCGGGCCGCCGCGCGTGCTGTCCGACAGGCCGAGCACGGGCGCGAAGCCATCGACGTCGCCCGCTCGCAGAGCACCCTGGGCGTCATCCGCGCCCGCGCACCACTGTCGATCATGTTGCGGGTGGCGGCCGCGGAGGGCCGGCTCGTCTGGCACGGGCCCGACAGCTTCGCGCTGCTCGAACGGCCGCTCACGGTGCCGGTCCCGGCCGGCGCGCGCGGCGGTCCGCGGCTGCGGCTGCTCCGGCTGATCGATCAGCGCTGGGACATGCTGATCTTCGCCGGACCACCGATCGTCACCCTGACGGTCGCCATGGTCGCGGAAGCGGTCGCCGCCGACCCGCCGATGGGACTGGTCGCGCTGCCGCTGGCCGCGGTCGCGTACGTCGCCTTCTTCGTGCTTGCCCAGGTGGTCACCGAGTGGACGGCCCTGCGCCGGTTGCTCGGCCTGCGGTCGCCGCGATGGGACGAGATCGCGGCCGAGTCGTACCTGGGCGGGAATTGGTCGGTCCGGCTCTGCCACCACACCGCGACCACGCCGGCCGAGCGGCTGCTCCGGGCCACTGCCCACCAGCTTTCCGATCTCGTACGCCTCGACGCCGAGCCGGCGCCGACACCGGCGCGCGAGATCCTGGTCGTTCTGCTGCGCGGGGTGACGACCGAGGCGCTGCGGGCCGAGATCCGCGCGTCGCTCGTCCAGCCGTTCGGCCCCGACTCGCCGATCGCCATCCGGCTGCCCTCCGGCCCGGTACCGGATGCCGGGGGCCCGGCCCCGGACCGGGGCGGCTTCCTGGTGATCTGGATGGGCGGCGTGGCCACGGTTCTCGCCGTCACCGCCTACCTGCTCGCGTCCTGGGAGAGCCTGGCCTGCCGGGGCGCGAGCTGTGCGGGCCGGCCGGTCACCTACGGGACCGCCGCGCACTGGCTGGCCTGGCGTCTGCTCTCCCAGAACCCGCCGGACATCGCCCCCGGCACCGGCCGGGCGATCACCGTCGGCTGGCTGTTCAGCCTGCTCGGACTCATGACCGTCCCGATCGCCGGGGTCTCCGTACGGGTGGCCGCCGACCGGCACCGGCAGGCCGTGGAGGCATTCCGTGCTCCGCTCGCCAACCGGCGCCTGCTGCTGCTCACCGTCACGCCGACCGAACGCGACGCCGTGCTGACCGCGCTCCGCGACGCCACCGGCCGGGCGCCGGAGAGGTCGTTCTCCGGGCGATCCGTGATCTACGACGGCGGCCCGATCGGCCGGACCACCGTGGCGATGGCCCAGTGCGTCCGGCCCGGGTCCGGCGGTCCCGGCGGGGCGCAGGCGATCGCGACCGAGGTCATCGAGCGCTGGCGGCCCGACTTCATCATCATGGTGGGCATCTGCTGCGGCCTGCGCGAGGACGACCGCCCCCCGCAGAGCCTCGGCGACGTCGTGGTGGCGACCTCGGTCTACGACCTCGACCAGTGCATCCGGCACGCCGATCACGTCGAGCAGACCGGCGACCGGATCACCGTGCATCCGGCGATGGCCGGCCGCCTCTCCGCCGCGTCGACCGATTTCACCGTCGCGCGCGTCCACTTCGGTCAGTTGCTCTCGGCGCAGACGCTGCTCGACTCCGACACCCGGCGCGAAGAGATCAAAACAACGAACACCCGAGCCCTGGCGTACGAGATGGAAGCGCACGGCCTCTACGCGGCGGCCGCGGGCGCCCGGTTGCCGTGGATCGTCGTGAAAGCGATCTCGGACTGGGGAGTCGACCGGGACTTCTTCTACGTGCCGGAGCCGGCGGCCCGCAACGCCGCCGCGTTCGTCGTGCACGCCGTCGAGCTCGGCGCCTTCGACCACGGCATCGAATCCTTCTAGCGAAGCAAGACACGTACCCGGAAAGGTCGATCATGTCCCTCCAACCCATCACTCACATGCCGAACACCAGCCTCGAGGAACTGGAAGAGGTGTCGGCCGGCATGCAGGAGTACATGCGCGCCGCGACCGCCGAGTCCCGCGACGCGGCGCTCGAGTCGATGAACCGCCGCGGGGTCATGCAGCGGCTCTTCCCCAACCAGTACGAGAAGGAACGCCAGCGGATCGGCGTCCAGACCCTGCGGCAGATGAGCGAGGCCAAGCGGGACCTGCTCGCCGTCTTCACGCGTACGCAGATCGAGATCGCCCGCAAGCAGGCCGACGCGCTGATCGCCACCCAGGGCATGCATCTGCAGGCCCAGCTCGCCCGGTTCGCGGCCGAGAAGATCCAGGACCTGAACTCGACGATCAACTCGGCCCGGGAGCGCTTCCTGGCCGAGATCGCGCCGCAGTTCGACATGGTCGAGCGGTTCCAGCACCGGCCGGAGATGTACAAGCCGGCGTACCAGTCGCTGCTTCACCAGATCGACGTCTACTTCAGCCACAACGCCGCCCTCCTGGACGGCTTCAACCAGTCGCTGCACAACCGCGTCAACGCCGTTCAGCAGCACTGAATCGTTAGGGGTTGCCAGTGCGTCGCATGCTCCACTGGGTGTCCGGGGCCGACCCGGTGATCCTCGACGACTGCGGTCCGCTGCGGCAGACCGAGTCGATCCGGTTCGCCGCGCTCGGCGCGCTCACCGTGGTTCCGGCCGTGCTCGGGTGCTTCGCCATGACGTACGCGATCTCGACCTTGACCGCCCGCCCTTTGATCTACATTGCGGCCGGGCTGGTCTGGGGCGGCATCGTCCTGGCCATCGACCGCTACCTCGTCGCGACGCTGCACAAATCGGCGCTGCCCGGGCACGGCCGCACCGTGCCGATCATCGCGCGCCTGCTGTTCGCGGTGCTGGTCGGCATCGCGGTCGCGCATCCGCTCGTACTGCTGTGGTTCAACGACAGCATCACCCAGACGATCGACGAGAACCGCCGGGACGCCGTGCAGATCCGCCGGCAGCAGGCCGAGCGCGACGTCGCTTCGGAAGCCAAACCGGCGGCTTCCGTTGCGCCGCTGGTGGATCGCCGGACGGCCCGGCTGGCCGAGGTGGATTGCCTGCGCCGGCTCAAGACGTACGAGCAGAGCAACGTCCAGAAGGCGTTGCCGTGCGGCATCAGCTCGGGCGAGCCGGACTGCGGCCCACGCTGCCGCGACCTGCAACGCCAGATCACCTCGGTGCAGGGCGAGATCGCCGCCCTGGACCGCCAGATCGCGGCCGCCACCACGGCCGACGGGGGAGCGGCCACCCGGTATCGGGACCGGGTGGCCGCGATCCGGACCCAGTCGACGGACGACATCGCCGACATCGACGCCCACTTCAGCCATGACTACCTGGCCCGGGTCTCCGCCCTGGCCCAGCTGGAGAAACGCGAACCGCATGTCCTGGTCGTCGAGCTCTTCATGATCGTCTTCTTCGTGTTCGTCGACATCCTGCCCGTCCTCATGAAGATCACCACGCCGGCCGCCGAGTACGAGCAGGTCCGCGACACCCGCCTGGAGAAGGCGGTCGCGATCCAGCTGGCCCGCCGCACCGTGATCGGCCCGACCGAGGAGGCGCTGGCCCGCGTGTCCGCCCGAGCCGAACGCCTGCTCGGCGAGATGGACGTGATCGCCCAGGTCCCGCTGACCCTCCTGGCCGCCCGCACCCGCCACGTGGCCGACTTCGAACACTCCGCGCGCCGCCTGCGAACAACTTCCACCGGCACCGACGAGGCGGTGACCGAGACCGACATCCTCCGCGCCCGCGACCTGGACCGGGAGGCCTTCACCCGGGCGATGGCCGACACCCGAACCTTCATGAAACAGCCGTGACGCCCTAGCTCGCGCCGAGCCACTCGGCCAGGGCTATCGGGTCGGCCGCCGTTCCGCGCGCCTGAGCTCGGCGCGCCAGAGCTCGGAGCAGGTCGGGTCGTTGATGTACGACCGGCACGCCCACGACCAGCGCAAAGCCGACCCACGCCTCGTCGCCGTCGACCGCGACAAGCCGCTCGGCGTACCGACGAGAGGCGCTGGCGGTGTCGCCGTCCACATATGCCTGATCGGCGGCGTCCTCCGGTCGGCGGCCGGCGAGCGCGCCGCGGATGACGCCGACGATGCCCGGCATGCCGGAAGCCTCGCTTCGAGCATCCGCCCTGAGCAACCCGGACTGTTCGATCGCCGGCGGTTTTCGACCGGCTTCCCAGGCGGCGACCAGGTCGTTCACCTCCGACTCATCGGGACGCCAGTTGCGCAGACGCCAGCGGATCGTTTGCGCCAGCACCATCGCGTCGACGGCACGGCTCACTTCCGGCGGCACCTCGTCCGATTGCCAGGACTCGAGCGAATGGCGTAGCCCGGCCGCGAAACGCTCGCCAAGCGGGGTCAGTTCGCCCGATCGAGCCAGCGTCTCGATCGCCAGCCAGTTCTGCCGAAGCCAGTAGGCGTACTCGACGTCGGCGACGGACGGCGCTTCGGGCGTACGACGTCGCCGCCGCCAATAGTCGGTCACGCCGAAGTGCGCGTAGATGCCCTGCATGAGGGCTCCGACCGGGCGAGGGTCCATGCGCCACGGTGCGAGGAACCGCCCCTTGGCCTCGTCGTGGTGCAGGTCGACGAGGTCGCGGAGGGCATCCAGCTTCATGTGCATGAACTCGTGGAGCAGGAGAAGGCTGAGGTCTTCGGCCGTCGGCGGGATCCCGACCGCCACCGAACCGGAAGCCTGGCGGCAGGCTGCGCTGACGTTGCCGCCGGATGCCGGCGTCATCAGCGGAACCACGACACGCAGCAGAACACGCATTGCCGCCGCGTGTTCGCTATGCCGCGCTGTCAGGATCTGCCATGCCTCGCGCAAGAGCGATGCGAAGCGATCGGCCAAGCCGTCGTCCAGACGCGGTTGCGGCCGCCACTGGTACACGTCCCGGTAAGGCTCCTGATCCTCGATCAAGAGCTCGAAGTCGCGTTCGAGAGCGACGGGACGCGCGGCAGCCCAGCCGGAGCCGCCCAGCCGCACGTGCCCGATGGTGACGACACCCGACTCGTCGCGTCGCACGACCACCTGGTCTTCTGTCGTCACGGTGGCGGCGCCCAGACCAGGCAGATAAAGCTCACCGTGCATGACCGGCACGCCGATCTCGAAGGTCAACGCCGCACCGATCGCTGCCGCCGCGGCCACCTGGGCGAGATAGCCGACGCCGCCATCGGTATGCAGGGCCTGAACTGCCCATGCGTCGATATGCGGATGGCCCAGCACGCGCTCGACGGCGGCGGGACAAGCGGTCTCGGCTCGAAACAGCAACTCCGAGGCCGGCGATGAGCCGTGCCGCGCGATTACCTCGGACAGCAGAAGCTTGCGCTTGGCCATTTGGCCGTCGCGCAGGATCGCGAGCGCGTCCGGGGTGCCGTATCCGGCGGCCAGCCCCTCGAACTGCTCGCCGCTGAGCACGAAGTTGGTCGTCATCGGATAGCCGTCAGATCGGCCCTGACGCGCTGCTGAACATGCCGAATCACCGCGTACAGATCGTCGCAATAGGCCGACGGATGGTTGAACGTCCCATCCTTGTAACGATGGGCTCGCAGGCCCCCGCCACATATCTCGAAGACCGAACACTCCTGGCATTTCTTGGCCACCGTACGAGGAACGTCGAGCAGTGCCATGACGTCGTCCAACGAGTCGTGCGTGACATCCAAGCCGGTTGCCGCGGCACCATCCACTGTGGTCTTGAGCGAGTCTGTCCGCTCGTAGCTTCCGTCGGTCTCGATAACGACGACGCCCGGCTGGTCGCCGCCGATGGCCTCGGTGTTGCTCTGTCCCCCGAGCATGCGCATCATCATCGACTCGAACAGCCGGATTCGCGTACGGGCGACCGGTGCGCTGTACCAGGCGTCGAAGACGGCGATGAGCCAGTCCGCATACGGCATGCCGGAGGCGGGCCGAGGCGGCGGCGTGGTCCAGTTTCCATGAGGCAGCAGCAGGTCGATCGCCGGTGGGTCGAAGGCCAGCAGATCCTCGTAAACCCCGACCGGATCGTTGCGCACATCGACAGTGCAGAGGATGCCGCTATAGATGTCGCGGTGCTCCGGCCGGACCAGCTTCCGCAGCCCCGCCGCGGCCCGGTCGTACGATCCTCGACCGCTGAGGTAGACGCGGTGCCTGTCGTTGGCGGCGGCTCCACCATCGAGGCTTACGCCGACACGGACGCCATACTCGTGAAAGATCTCGAGGAAGCGATCGTCGATCAGGACGCCGTTGGTCTGGATCCCGAAGTGAATCCGCATACCGGACGGTGCGACCGCTCGAAGAGCGGCGAGCGTGTCGGCGACCGCATCGTGCCCCGCCATCAAAGGCTCGCCGCCGTGAAGGACAACGGACAGGTCGGTTGGCTGATGACGCTCGACGTGCTCGGCGATCCGATCGGCAACTCGTTGCCGAGTTACCTCACTCATTGTGAAGGGCTGACGAGTCCATCCCTGGTCAACGCTGTGGTATACGTAGCAGTACGTACACGAAAGGTTGCATCGGCTATGCAACTTCAACACGATCTGACGGACCGTAACGGGCACCCGCGCATCATTCCAGGCGTTGCCGCTTTCGCCCAGTGAATCCCCGCATTCGGGCCACCGTGTTCACTCGATGGCGGTCGGCGCTGGACAGCGCGAATGCCTCATCACCGTCGCCGGCCCGTCGCGGTGCTCGGCGGCACTTCGGCTACCTCGATAGCGGCTTACCTCGCATAGCGGGTTGATTCAGACTCTTCGCCAAGGTATGACTGGAATGGAGAGAACGAATGCTGGGTGTGCAAGAACCGGCGGGTGAGTACACCGCGGAGCACAGGCCTCTGCTGGAGCGTCTGTATCGATGAGCGGGACACGTTCGGTAGGTCCGACTTGACCTCGAGTCCACCATCTGTATCGCCACGCATGATCGAACCTCGCAGAGCCCAGTATTTAAGGTTGATACGGCGGAGCAGGCGAACTGTCCGGCTCGCTGCGCAGAGTGAGCCGGTTGAGTAAATCACAAGACGTGCTCCGTCGTACCCAAATCATAGTTAGCGGCCAAATCGAGATCTTGCGAGGGGCGACCGCGCCTTTGTCGCTGTTCAGGCCGCTAAACGCCCGCTTCGGCGCAGCCGATAGGACAACTGACGGCCTGAGCGCAGCGTCCGATTTCCGCCTTTCGTGAGCTAGTCTTAAGCCTAGGGGCAGTTCGGCGCGTCAGGTAGTCGGCGGCGTGATGTCGCAGTTGAGACGGCGCCTCTCACGCATCGCCAGGACGTTGGGATGGTCGCGTCCAAGCACTTCCGGCGCACGAGCGAGGACGTCGGTCCGGATCTCGCCGGCCCGGCGGTCGTCGCCCGCGGTCCGCAGGCTGATCGAGACGTTGCTGGCCCCCGCGAGCGTGTCGGGATTGTTCGGGCCAAGCACGACGGTCATCGATTGCCATGTCTGCTCGTCGAGTTCCAGCGCCGACGCGTACTCGCCGGCGTCGAACAGCTCGTTGGCCAGATTGACCTGCGCCGAAAGGGTGTAGGGGTGTTCCGACCCCACCGTAGCCCGGAAGCTTTCGAGCACGCTCTCGGTCAGCGCGCGAGACTCGCTCGCTCCGCCCGCCTGCCGCGTGAAGACGGCGACGTTGTTCAAGCCGGCCAGGACGAAGGGGTGATCGGCGGGGTAGGCACGGCGCAGGCCGGCGGTCGCCTGCTCCGCGGTGCGACGGGCGTCCACGAACTGACCCAGCGCCGATTCCTCGCAGGCCCGGTTCATCAGACAGGCCGATGCCTCCGGATGCTCGGAGCCGAGCGTCTCTCGATAGCGGCGCAGCGTGTCGTCGGTCAACGCTCGGGCCGCTATGAACTCGCCCAGCTTACGCAATGTCGTGGCCAAACCCCGGGCAAAGCGAAGCGACAGCAGGCTGTTCTCTCCAAGTACCACCCGGGACCTCGCGAGCGTCGTCTCCAGGAGCTCCCGTGCCTCGCGGAAACGACCGACCGCTCGCAGATCGTGGGCATAGTTGTCGGCGCAGCTCAGCGTGTTGCGATCGTCGGGACCGACGGTCCGCCGGTTCCGGTCGTAGACCTCCTCGTCGATGTCGAGGGCTCGGGCGAAATTCCCCACCAGCCGGAGCGAGACTCCGACGTTGTTGCCGGCCATCAACGTTCGACGATGGTCCTCACCGAACACCTCGGTGGCCATCCTCGACGCCTCCTCCGACAGCGTCAGAGCTTCCGCGTAGCGACCAAGCGCGCGTAGGTCGGCGCCGAGGCTTCCGGCCACCATCACCGTGTACGGATGATCCGTGCCGACTCTCTCGCTGAGCAACTCGAACGCGCGTCTGTCCAATTCGTAGGCGTCCTGGAACCGGGCTTGAAGCCGCAGCACATTGGCCAGGGTGAAGTCCATCAGCAGGGTCGTCGAATCGTCGCCGAATCTGTCGCGCCAGGTCGCCAGTGCTTCCTCGGCGAGCTGCTGGCTGCTGGAGAAGTCGCCGACCTGGTGGAGATAACGAGCCATCTCCACGACCAGCTGACGTACCGCGGGATCCTCGGACTCCAGGGCGCCGCAATGGCGGAGGTGCGGCCACAGCGTTGCGTATGCCGGGTGGTTCTCCTGGAGGTCGGGGTCGCCGCGGTCGTACGACGCCAGCACGAGCTGAACGTCGGTGCGGTTCTGCGCGCGCGTCGCCGGGTCGAGGCTGTTGCTGATCACGGCCTGGACCAAGCGGTGGATCTGGATGCTGGTCTGTGCGGTATTCGTGGCGGCCAGTGCGTACCGCCCGATCTCGCGGATCAGCCGCCCCTGCAGGATCGGATCGCGCAGCGTCGGGTCGAACGGCAGCAACACCTGCGTCATCCGGCTGCTGTAGATCAGCTTGGTCGAGATCGGCTCCGGCGCGAAGAAGGCGCAGACCTCCAGCAGCTTCGCCGCGGCCGGGGTCCGCTCGCGCAACCGGTCCAGCGACAGCAACCAGGTCGCTGCCGTCGTCTTCTCGTAGCCCAGCGGCGGGTTCTCGTCCAGCATCCGCATCAGCTGGGTGTCCAGCAGCTCCAGGTATCGGGGCACGTCCATCGCCGTCGTGTTCAGCCACGACGCGGCCTGCTCGATGGCCAGCGGCAGGTCGCCCAGGCGATCGGCCACCTGCTCGGCGTCCGCGCGATCCAGATGCCGCACCCGCCGGGTCAGGAGAGAGATCGACTCGGCTCGGTCGAACACGCCGAGCTGAACCGCCCGCGCCTCCTGGTTCCACGCCTGGTTGCGGGACGTCAGCAAGATGTGGCCGGCGCCCTGGGGAATGATGTCGCGGATGGTCTCCGGCTGGTCGACGTTATCGAAGATCAAGAGCCATCTCTGGTACGGGCGACCCTGCCGCAACGCCTCGCCGACCACCCGCACCGTCTCGTCGAGGTTCTCGCCGCGCTCCAGATGCAGTTCCTGCGCCAGATCGGCCAGCGCCGAGCGGGCCAGGTGCGGCTGCTCGGCCGAGATCCACCACACCATGTCGTAGTTGGCGGCGAAGCGGTGGGCGTACTCGATCGCCAGCTGGGTCTTGCCGACGCCGCCGAGGCCGAACAGCGCCTGCGGCACGACCGCCGTCACGCTGGCCGACAGCCGGTCGCGTAGCTGCTCCAGCGTCGCGCCGCGGCCGGTGAAGTCCGCGTTGCGTTGCGGGACGTTCCAGATCGGCGGCAGCGTGCCCGGGAAACGTGGGCCGGTCCGCACCGCCTGGGCCGGGGCCGGCGCCACGCCGACCGCGCCGGCCAGCAACTCCCGGGCGCGCTCGGCCGAGGTGCCGGCCAGGTCGGTGGCGACCCGGCTGTTGTACGGCGGTTCCAGCCGGGTGCCGTCGATCCGGATCGGGATCAGCGGCTTGCGGCTGCCCGTCTCCCGGCGAATGATCTGGCGCCACGCCGACAGCGCGTGCGGCGAGTTGACCATGTCCCGGGAGAGCAGGAACAGCGCGTGCCGGGCGCCCGCCAGCACCCGGTCGAGCTCGGTCTCGAAGTCGCTGCTCCCGGCGAACTCGGCATCCAGCAGGGTCGGGTGCAACCCCACCGCGGTCAGCTCGGCGGAGATCCACTCGGCCCACATGCGGTCGGGCGGGGCGTAGCTGATCAGCACCTCGGAGGTCACCGTCGCGCGGCGTCGCTCGAACTGGACGAGCCAGTCGCGGCGCAGCTTGTCGTCCATCGGCGTAAGCTTGCGAACCTGGCCTGCGGTGATCCAGCCGACCAGGCGCTCGTACGCGGCGAGCAGCGAGTTCTCCAGCAGGGGCCGGTCGGCGAACGGGGCGAGCGTCTCCTCGTACGCGAAAAATGCCTTGTACGGAATCTCGACGTCGCCCCAGTAGCGCTCGGCCGCCTCCCCGGTGGCGGTGAGGAACGGCCGGAACTCACTGCGCGCGTAGTCGCGGCCGGCGTCGAGCTTGACCTGTTCGGCGTCCTCGACCCGCATCGGCACCGGCAGGATGCGCACCGGATGGCGATCGCGCTGAGCGGTGATCGACTGGGCCACGGACACGGCGCCGTCGATGCTCTGGGTGCTCAGGGTGAAGCAGTTGACGACCGTGTCGGGCAGCTGCACGGTGCAGATCCCGGCGCTGTCGCTGAGGCCGGTACGGCTGTCGACCAGCACGTAGTCGTAGTGCTGGCGCATGTCCTGGACCAGCGCTTCGATGAACGCGCCCCCGCCCAGCCGCTCCCAGAAGCTGGCCCAGTCGAACGTGCTGACCTTGCGAGCGTACGAGCGGTCCTGCTGACCCGCGGGCAACAGGTCGATCCCGCCCCCGTCGGGGAACTCGGACCAGGTGAGCGACACCGCGTAGTCGAGGACGGCGGCCCGCTCGCGGATCCAGTCGTCGCCCGAGCCGTGGCCCGGCTCGACGGCCGCGGCCGCGAAGTCCCGGACCATGTCGATCACGCCCGGGGAGGCCGTGAGGGCCTTGTCGACCAGGAAGGGGTGCAGGTAGCGGTGCAGGCCCGGCGACTCCAGGTCCCAGTCGACGACCAGCACGCGGAGGCCGTTGCTGGCCAGCAGCCAGGCGGTGTTGGCGACCGCCATGGTCCGGCCGGTACCACCCTTGTAGGAGTAGAAAGTCACGATGTGCCCGTTGCTCATCGTCGCCCCCTAGGGACCTTCGAGGATCGGTCGCTCGACCGGCGGCGGCAGCGTCCGACGGATCACCGGATCGGCGAAGATCCGGTTCTGTGACTCGGCCAGGACCGTCTGCAGCACCGGCTCGAAGTTCTTGAGGTCGAGGACGCGTCGATGAAAACGCGAGTTGTCCCGCCGGCGCCAGTTGCGGGGGAACGTCTGCTGAACGGATTCGTCCAGCTCCCGGGCGTGGTTGTGGCTTTCCTCGTCCGCGCTGTTGACCGGGATCATGACCGCGGCCGAGGGCTCGGTCCGCCCGTCGTATCGCTGCAGGATCTCGCGGTTCTGCGGGATCTTCGTGCTCCAGGCGTCGACCAGGATCACCACGACCTGGTTCTTGTCGCGCGCCTCGGCCAGGGTCTCGTCCAGCCGGTCAACGGAGATCACCCGGGACTGGAGGTCGGCCTGGAACGCGATCCGCATGGCGTACGTGGCGATCGGCTCCGGCGACTGCGGGCGATAGGGGGCCCAGTCCGTCGGATCGTTGCCGTAGTAGGAGACGTCGTGCCGCCCGACGACCGGCTCGGCGGCCGACTCCGCGGTCGGCGCGGACACCACGAAATGCACCTGCTTGGCACTGTCGCCGACCGGCACCCCGTTGATCGCCGGGGGCAGCGGATCCGGCTCCGGGAGCGGAAACGCACTCCGGAGGGCGGGCCAGTCGAGATCGTTCGGTCCGTCCTGCAACGGGTCGTCGTGTGCCGCGTCCACGATGCGCCGGGCCAGCCTCGTGACGAACTCGAGATAGTCGTCGCGATTGCGCGACAGCCGCATCAACTGGCGAACGCCGGGGTTGGCCTGCTGGCCCTCGAGCTGCGGCTCGACGAAATACTGCAGGCGGGCGGCGAAGTCGGGCATGAGCTTCGACGGCACCCACCGCAGCGGGATCAGCGTGGACGGCCGCGTCTGATAAAGCTGCTGATGGCGGCGGATCCGCGCCTCGAAGATCGCCCACTCCCGGCCGCACGGTTCACTCTGAAAAAAGCGCGGAGAACAGAGCGGCAGGAACGAACGGCAGCGGGAAAGGGCCTGCACTAACGTCGCCGCCCAGAGGTCACCCGCCTGGATGTTCTCGTTGTCGAGAAATCCGACCTCCTCGTCTTCCCGCAGGCCGACGAGAAGGCGCACCTCAACGCACAGATCGTTGAAGAAATCGCGCACGTAGAAGTCGTCGCTCCCGCGAGCGTAACTGAGGAAGAAGTACAGCACGCGTTCTCCGGCTAAGGCTCGAACCCCGGCGGCGGACGGTGCCGCATTACGGTCAGTATATTGATCAGGACGATTGGTGGATAGCACGGCGGTCTAAAAGTTGACCGTCGCACTCTCGCCGTCGGCGACGCCCGGGCGCAGGATCGTTTCGGGATCATGGCGCACCCGCACTATGCGGAAACCGGCATCCGCCAGTAGCTCGGGCAACTGCCGGATGGTGTCTCGATCTTTTTCGCGAGCCGCCTCGGACAATTGATCCCACTCGACCAGATCCGGGTGTTCTTTCGTGATCTCGTCGCGGGTGCCCGCACGCTTCCACCCGGCGTCCCGCTGGAAAGCGCACCAGCGCCGGTGCTCGAGCTCGGCCAGGCGCTCGATCATTTCGGCGGTCAGGCACACCGGGTCGCCCCAGACCGGATTCGGGGCCAGGGCACAGCCCACCTCGTACAGCTTGGTGCCGATATCCGCGGCCTGGGCCCGGTTGCCGACCCGCAGCGGCTCGGCGAGATCGGCCCACTCGCGCATGGCCGGCGCCGAGCCCACGGCGACGCCGGATCGCACCTGCTGGAGCAGGTAGCGGTCGTGGATGGCCTTGGCCAGCCGTTCGATGAGGCTGTCCTCGCGCCGATCGGGGTCGATGCCGGCCCGCAACGCGTCGAACAGGTCCAGCGCCCCGGAGACCGGATCGAGCAGGCGTTCGCCGGGACCGTAGAAGGCCTGCCGCAGACGACCCAGCTGCCCGAGCCGGACGATCACCGAGCGGGGGCCGCCCCGCCAGAAGTGGTCCATGGTCAGCGCGAGCTTGAGCCCGACCTCCTCGTCGTCGCAGCAGATGTACACCCGATCGGGCGGCTCGTCGGGCAGGTCGCCGTCGAGCATGGTCACCACGTCCTGGTCACGGATAGTGAACTGACACACCTCGTCGATGAACGGATAGAGCCGGCGCAGGCGCTCGACGGCCGACGTCGCGGTCGCGTCCACCACGATCACCTCGAGGGGAGCGGTGGCCTGGCACAGCCGCCAGATGCGCGCCAGCTCGACCGTCAGCGCGCGGGCGAACCACGACGCGCCCACCACCATCACCCGCGTGCCCCGGTCCCCGTACAGCGGCGGACGCCCGACCGTGAGCAGCTGGTGCGCGGCCTGCTCGTGCCAGTTGAAGAAGTTGACGTTGAGCCGGTCCGGGTCGCGCCGCCCGAGCCGGCGCGCCTGCAGCGCCAGGCACAACTCGGGGTCGTCGACCTGCACGTGCACCGTCAGCGGAACCCGCCGCGGCAGCGCGGCGACGGTCAGCACTATGGAGAGGTTGCGCGCCGTGTCCTCGGAACATATGTAGAGCGTCTCGGCCCGCAGAATGCCGGCGCGGCGCAGCAGGTCGGCACGGCTCGAGTCGCCCGGCACGAACAACTGGCGGCGGCGGCCGACCGCACGCTCCTCGGGGCGCACCACCCGGACCACCCGGCGCCGCCCGCCGGCCAGCCGCGCGGTCAACGCGTCGGCGACCAGGCCGTCGCCGCACACGATCACGTGATCGCGGGAGTGCCGGGCTCGCAGGCGCACCAGCTCCGCCGCGAACAGCAGCCGGATCGTCTCGATCACCGCATAGACCGTCACGGCCGGGGCCAGGAAGCGGGCGACCTGCAACGACGGCGGCAGGCTCCCGCCGTTGTCGAGGGGCGGCGCGCCGAGGACGAACAGCTGGGCGGTGTAGTAGAGCCGATCCCAGACGTCGTCGGCGTAGTCGGTCTGGCCGGCCAGCAGCGTGGACATCCCGAGGAAGCCGAGTACGGCCGCGGTGATCGCGATGGCCGGGAAGAGGAACCACCAGACCTGGCCGACGGCGCGTGACCAGTCCCGTCGTTCGTCGGACGTCGCCACCGCCACCCCCGAGCTTCGGCCGATCAACGTACAGCGATGGGATGATTACCTTACGACGTCATCGATGCCACAATCCACTGGTGGTGATCCACTACGGCGGTCCGGCGCCGCGTACGCGTCAATCGATCTCGGCCGATCTGCGGGCGCTCGGCGTCCGTCCGGGCGGCGTGCTGCTGGTGCATTCGTCGCTGAGCTCGCTCGGCTGGGTCAGCGGTGGCGCGCTCGCGGTCGTGCAGGCGCTGCTGGACGTGCTCGGCCCGGACGGGACGCTGGTCGTGCCCAGCCAGACCGCGGACAACCGGGACCCGTCGACCTGGACACCGCGGCCGCCGGAGAGCTGGTGGCCGGCCATTCGCGACACGCTGCCGGGCTTCGATCCGGCGCGGAGCCCGAGCGTACGGGTCGGGGTGATCGCCGAGCAGGTCCGCACCTGGCCCGGCGCCGTTCGCAGCACCCACCCGCAGACGTCGTTCGCGGCCATCGGGCCACGAGCGGCCGAGCTGATGAGCCGCCACGACACCGACTGCCACCTCGGCGAGGAGTCCCCGCTCGCCGCGCTGGACGCGATCAACGCGGCCACGCTGCTGCTCGGCGTCGGCTTCGCCCAGGCGACGGCGTTCCACCTGGCCGAGTATCGGCAGCCGGAGCCTCCGCGACGCACGTACGCGTGCGCGGTCCGGACGCCCGACGGCGGGCGGCGCTGGCTCGAGTACGAGGACGTCGTGCTCGACGATCACGACTTCGCTCGCCTCGGCCACGACTTCGAGCGGGCGACCGACGCGGTGGTGACCGGCCAGGTCGGGGCGGCTCGATGCCGGCTCTTCGCCGTCGCGGACGCGGTCGCCTACGCCGGGAAGTGGTTCACCCAAAACCGAGGCGCCGGCGGCGCTCGAGGTCGGCGGTGAGCCGTCCGTGCGCGTGGGCGATCAGGTCGTACAGGTCGGGGCAGTAGACGCTGCGATTGGCGAAGCCGGCGCCGTCGTAGCGGTGGGCGTACAGGCCGCCGCCGCAGATGCGGACGACCGGGCAGGCCCGGCAGTCGGGACCCAGGCCGGCCAGCCCGGCCCGCCGCGCCCGGATGCCCGGATGGGCCGCGGCCTCGTCGAACGACGACGTGAGCAGGTGCAACCCGGTCGCCGCGGCGCCCTCGGCGGCGGTCTTGAGGATGTCGCTCTGCTCGATCGAGCCGTCGGTGTCCACCGTGACGATGTCGATCGGATCGAGGCCGAGAGCCTCGGTGCCGCTGTGCCCGCCGAGCAGCAGGTCGAGCAGGCTCTCGAACAGGCGGATCCGGGTCTCCACCCGGGGAGCGCCGTACCAGCGGTCGAACACCGAGATCAACCACGACCCGTAGGCCGACCGCCGCTCGTCGACCGGGCGGGCGGGCGGCGGGCTGACCCGATTGCCGTGCGGCAGCAGAAGATCAAGAGCCGGCGGCGCGTACGTGAGGAGATGCTCGTAGGTCTCGATCGGGTCGCTGTGGACGTCGATCGTGCACAGGATCCCGGCATAGAGGTGGCGGAAGCGGTCGGTCCGCAGCAGGTCCAGCGCCTTGACGACGGCGGGGTGGCTGCTGCGCCCGCCGGCGAAGCGCCGATGGCGGTCGTTGGTCGCCCGCGAGCCGTCCAGGCTGACCCCGACGCGCACGTCCAGATCGTCAAGAACCCGCAGGGCCCGGTCGTCGAGCAGGACGCCGTTGGTCTGTACGACGAATCGCGCCTCGGTTCCGGATGGGACGGCAGCCCTGACAGCGTCGACCGCGTAGGTAAGAAGGTCGACGCCGGCAAGCAGCGGCTCGCCACCGTGCAGAACCACCCTAAGGCCGGGGAGATGGTGAACTCGGGCATGCTCCCCGAGCCGCCGAGCCAACGCATTGATCATTTCTCGGCTCATGGCCGCCGGCTTGTGCCGCCAACTCTGATCTTGATGCCGATACACGTAGCAGTAATCGCACGCGAGATTGCATCGACCGTGAATCTTGACCACGATCTCACTGAACGGCCTGTCCGGCCCGGATCGAGTCACGCCGCATCCCGGCCAAGCCGATCGGACGTGGTTTGCCGGAACGACCTGACGAAGAACGATCCGCTCACCCGGTCTCGCTACCCGGCAGGTCGGGCGCGACACTCGTGAATCCGGACGCGTGCTCTCCGCGCCGGATTCGTGCCACCGCTTCGTCCAACGGCGTCCCCGACGCCGCCTCGCCGGCGAGCAGCTTGGCGAACTCCTGCCTGATGTCCGGCAGGACGATTCGAGGGCTCTGCTCCTCATGGCTGCGCATCAATATCAACTCCCCGCTGGCGGCTCTCCTCGCCCTGAGTCTGACGCGGCAACCAGCCGATCGTCCAGCGCCGACCATACCGAAGGCCTATAGATAGGTGTCGAATGGATGTCATTTAGATCAAGCTGATAGCCAAATCAAACGCGGATCGCTAAATTCTCACCTTGACAGCCGGAGCGACTATTGAGCGTCTAAGGTTGGAGTACTCGCTGACTTTCCGTTAACGGGTTGCGGCGAGGCGTCGCTGATGGGCCGGTATTTCCGGAAGGAGGTGGACGCCGTGCTCGGTGTGGGTATCACCGGTCACATCCACCTCAGACGCCGTACGACACCGCTGGTCCGCCGCGCACTGGCCGACCATTTGCGCAGGTCATCCGCTCCGTTGCATGGCATCAGCTGCCTGGCGCCCGGCCCCGATCAGATGTTCGTCGAGGTGATTCGCGAACTCGGCGGCACCTACGACGTGATCGTGCCCGCACGCGACTACCGCGAACGGGTGATTCGGAGCCGCCAACGTCGCCGTTTCGACGATCTGCTGGCGGGCGCCGTCGAGGTCATGCCGGCGGAGCTCGACCACACCGATCCCGCCGCCTACGCGCTGGCCAACATCCAACTCCTGGAGCGGTGCCGGCTTCTGATCGCGGTGTGGGACGGCGTGGCGGACGAGCGTCCCGGCTCAACTGCGCACGCGGTCGCCCTGGCGCAGCGACGCGCGGTTCCGGTTGTCCGCATCTGGCCGACCGGCTCGGAGCGCCTGGGCCGCCCGAGCGTCGAACCCACGCGTCGGCCGCCGCGGCTGCTGACCGACCGGTTCGCTGTCGGAAGTGCGACAAACTAATGGCCCGGGAAGTGGGGCGTCGGCCTTTTATTGTCCTCAGGGACATGACCGTCCCATTGCCTCTCCCCGCCGAGCGGACGACTGCCTGATGCGTGATCTGACATCGAAAACGGCAGCGGCTCCCGAGGAGCACGTACCGTACTTCATGATCAGTTACGTCCGCGGTGACGACGACACGTACGTCGAGGAATTCTTTCGCGATCTTTGCCGCGAGGTCGCCGCTCTGGCCGGGGTGGGCCGCCGGGTCGACGCCGGCGTGCTGGCCGCCGATCTCGATCCCGGGGTCGCCGCCTGGCCGGCCGCCGATGCCAGCGCCCTGGCCACCTGCCAGGTGTGGTTGCCGCTGTGTTCGCCGCGGCTGCTGCTCAATGCCGGCGCCGGCCGACACTGGTGGATCTTCCGCGAGCGACTCCGGCGGTTCCGCGACGAGACCGGGCGTGAGGCGCCGTCGCTTCTTCCGCTGCGCTGGTCGGCTCTGCGTGATCTGCCCGCCGGCTTTCCCGACTTCGTCGCCGTCGACCCGGCCGATCCGCGCCGCCCACTGCGGCAGTTCGTGCGACTGCGGGCGATGCGGTCGCAGTATCGATCGTTCCTGGGCGGGCTGGCCGAGCGGATCGTGAAGACCGCTCGCCTGCATCCGCTGCGCGAGTATTGGCCGCTGCCCTCGCCGCTCCGGACGCCGAACGTGTTCGCACCGTCCGAGTCCGGCGTCGCCGGCCCGCTCGTCCGGGGCACGCGCAACGTGCGGTTCGTGGTGGCGGCCGGGTCGCGCGACGACATGGAACAGATCCGGGCTCAGGTCGAGTACTACGGAAAGGATTCCGCCGAGTGGGCGCCCTACCGGCCGGCGCAGCCGCAGCCCCTGATCGATCAGGCCAAGGCGGTCGCCGCGGGGCGGTTGCTCGGCTCCGAGGTGGCCGACCTCAAGGACCTGCGGCAGACACTCGACCAGGCCAAGGAGGCCAACGATCTGGTCGTCCTGCTGCTGGACCCGTGGTCCACCCGGCTGCCGGGCAGCCGACGCCGGCTCACCGAGGCCGACCGGTCCGGGCTGGCCGACGCGGCCGTGCTGGTCCCGGTCAACAGCGCCGATCCGGAGAGCGACCTCAGCCGGGACGAGCTTCTCTTCGACGTCCGGCAGACGCTGGCCCGGTTTCTCGGTCAGGCGGATGCTCTCTACCTCGGGCAGCTGCCCACCCCGGAGAGCTTCGACGGCCAGTTGACCGAGGCGCTCGAGGAAGGCCGGAACCGGCTCTACCGCAGCAGCCCGGCATCCGGCGCCGACGCCACCGAGCGCCCGATTCTGCGTGGTCCTTGAATGTAACCCCGAGCGTCGACCGCCGCCGGTGGCGCTTTCGCCCTAGGCTGGACTCGGTGCCCCAGGTGCACCCACTCTGATGACGTCACGGATGACGAGGAGTTAGGTGTGACCGCACCCGAAAATCGCGCAGCCGGACAGGTCGTCACGTTCTACTCGTACAAGGGCGGCACCGGGCGGACGATGGCGCTGGCCAATATCGCTTGGATCTTGGCCGCCAATGGTTACCGAGTTCTCACGATCGACTGGGATCTCGAGTCACCCGGCCTGCATCGATACTTCCATCCATTCCTGCGCGACAAGAACCTGCGGGAGACCGACGGCGTGATCGAAATGATCCGTCGTTTCGCCGACGCGGCCATGGGTGACGACGAGGACCCTCTGGCGATCACTGACTTCCGCGACTACACGGTGTCCCTGGAATGGGATTTCGGCACCGGCTGCCTGGATTTCCTCGGCGCCGGACGGCAAGGACCGCCGTATTCCAAGGTTGTCAGCACGTTCGGCTGGGATGCGTTCTGGCGCGCCCGGGGCAGCGAGCTTTTTCCCGAGCTGCGCCGCCAGATGCTCGCGGAATACGACTTCGTCCTGATCGACAGCCGCACGGGGCTCAGTGACACGGCCGGCATCTGCACGGTGGAGATGCCGGACATGGTGATCGCCTGCTTCACGCTCAACACGCAGAGCGTCGAGGGTTCCGCCGCCGTCGCGAGATCGATCCTGCGGGCTCGCGAGGCGCGAGGTGGACCGACGCCCCGGATCCTGCCGGTGCCCACGCGGGTCGAGGACGGCGAGCAACGTCGGCTGGAGCGGGGACGGGCGTATGCGCAGCGGACGTTCTTGCCGATGATGACCCAGTCGGGTGTGCACGACCTCGACGACTACTGGGGCACGATCGAGCTGCCTTATCGCGCCTATTACGCGTACGAGGAAATCCTGGCAACCTTCGGTGATCTGCCAAACCTCGAGAACTCGCTGCTCGCCCCCTATTTGCGCCTGGCCCGGCGAATCGCCGAGGAGCCGGTGTCGGCCCAGCCGATCGACGAGAACGTACGGCAGCGGTATCTCCGCCTGTTCGAGCGCTCGGACCCGATCGAGCCGAGCCGCATTTTGATCAACTATGTGCCGCTGGACCGAGTCTATGCCGAATGGCTCGGCGAGCAATTGCTGCGCAGCGGACACAATCCGCAACTGCATTTCGCCGGAGCCGCGGCGCCGGATCTCGACGAATTCGACCGAGCCGTCACGTTGGTCTCCCGCGACTACGACACGTTCCCGGAGAACGATCAGCTGGCCGAGGCCCTTCGCCGTCGCGGTGGCGGACTGGACGACGACTTCGCGCTGTCGGTTCAGACCGCGGCGGTGCCACTCCCGGCCGACTTGCGCCGTTATCCCTCGGTGGACCTGACCAGGATCGGCAACGACCGCGCGTTCGACGTGGTGCTCGACGCGCTCAAAATCCAGGCTGACCCCAGTCGTGCCTCCTCGGACGACTCCGACGAGGGCATTCGCTATCCGCGTCTGCAGGCCCGGCACTGGAATCTCCAGCTGGTCCGCAACGCGAGCTTCTCGGGGCGGCACCGGCTACTCGAGGCGCTTCGCGACCAGTTGGTGGCGGCCGATCCCATCGAGGGCGGCCGAATGGCGCTCGAAGGCATCAACGGCGTCGGTAAGACCCAGATTGCGCTTGAGTACACCTACCGGTTCGCCGCCACCTACGATGTGGTGTGGTGGATCTCGGCCGAGCAGACCGATCGTGTCCGCACCAGCCTCGCCGAACTGGCCGAGCGGCTCGGCGTCCCGGGTAATGCCGAGGAGCGAGTGCTTGCGGTCCGCGAGATGTTGCGGCGGGGCGAGCCGTCGTCGCGGTGGCTGATCGTGTTCGACAACGCCGACTCCCCCGAGGATCTTGACGACTTCATCCCAGCGGGAACGGGGCACGTGATCATCACTTCGCGCAATCCGCACTGGTCCGAGAAGTACCACGTGCCGCGACTGGACGTCGAAGTCTTCGCCCGGGGCGAGAGCGTGGAGCTGCTTCAGAGGCGCGTGCGCGGGCTCCACACCGACGATGCGGATCGGATCGCCGAGGCTCTCGGCGACCTGCCGCTTGCCCTCGAGCAAGCGGCGGCGTGGCTCACCCTGACCGGCTCCACCCCGGCCGACTATCTCGACGAGCTGGGCACCCGCACCGCCCAGCTGCTCGACCAGCAGGCGCCGCCCAACCAGGCCTCGACCACGGCGAGCGTCCGGCTGTCGTACGAGCGGCTCAGCCACGAGAACCCGGCCGCCGCACGCCTGCTGCGGCTATTCGCGTTTCTGGCTCCGGAGGCAATCCCGTCCCGACTGCTCGAGTGCGAGCGACTCTCGGAATATCTGACCGAGATCGACCCGGCCATGGACGATCCGCTGCTGCAGCGCACCCTGATCAGCGTGATCGGCCGGTACGCGCTCGCCCGGGTCAGCACGGCCACCGGCGGAGGTGCGGTCGTTCACCGACTCACCCAGAGCATCATCCGCGACGAGCTGAGCCCGGAGGAGCAGAAGAGCACACGCGAGACGCTGTGGCGCATCCTGGCCGGCGTCCGCCGTGGCCCTCGGGAGGACCGCGACAATTGGTCGGCCTACGAGGAGCTGCGGGCCCACCTGGAGGCTTCCGGTGCCGTTGAGGCGTCGCGTAACGACGTCCGGATGCTCTTCCTCGACCTGGCCAGCTATTTGCGCTACCGCAATGACTTCGTCGGCGCCGAGGATCTGGCCACCCGGGTCCACGACCGCTGGGTGGAGCTGCACGGCCGGGACGACAAGCTCACCCTCCGGCTTCGGTCCGAGCTCGGGAACATCCTCCGGCAGAGCGGACAGGCCCGACGGGCCTACGAAATCGACCTCGACGTCGTCGAGAGAATGACCAAGGCACCCGACCTCGGGGAGACACACCCTTACACGTTGATGGCCATCGGCGGCCTGGCCGCCTCGCTGCGGGCCATCGGGGAGTTCAGCCGGGCACGCGAGCTCGATGAGAAGAACAATCCGCTAACCCGGGAAGCGTTCGGTCCGAGTAACGAGCGGACGCTGATGCAACTGAACAACTTGGCGCTGTCCATCCGGCTCACCGGCGACTTCACCGCAGCGCTTCCCGTCGCGGAGGAAGTTGTCGCGAGCGTGTCGCGGTACACGCCGAACGACTATCGCATCTCGGCCCACTTGGATAATCTCGCCGGTCTCCTGCGCGCGGCCGGCCGCCAACGCGAAGCCATGGAGATGCTCGAGCAGTTGTTCGGGCGTCAGCGCCAGGCGGCCGAAGATGACATTCAGACCTGGCGGATCGCGGCCAATCTGGCTGGGGTTCTCCGATTGATCGGCAATCCCGTGCGTGGCTACACGCTGGCCGACGAGGCATACGACCGGCTGGTCACGCTCGCCCTGCCGCAGCACCCCGACACCATCGCGGCCGAACTTGAGCTGGCCTGTGCGCTGTGGTGGTCAGGCCGGCCCGCCGACGGGCGTAAGCATGCCCAGCGGGTGCATGACTACTTCCGTGATCGGCACGGTTCGCGGCACCCGTTCCGGTTCCTCGCCGCCGCTAATCTCGCCATGATCGAACGGGCCGGCGGGGAACTGACTCGATCCCGCGCGCTGGCCGAGGAGGCCGCCACCGGCCTGAAATCGGTGCTGGGGCCCGCTCATCCACACACGCTGGTCGCCCAGATGAGCGTCGCCACCGGTCATTTCAAGAGCGGTGGCTTCGAGGAAGCGCACAACATCGACTCCGACGTCCTACGCCGCCTGACCGACCGCCTCGGCGACCGGCACCCGACGACCTTGGCGGCCGAGGTCAACCTGGCCCTGAGCGCCCGGGAACGCCGGGACGGGCCGCAAGCCCGGGCCGAACTGCCGCGGGTTCAGGAACACTGCGTGGAGATCCTGGGCGCGTCACACCCGTACGCGGTGGCCGCCACCGAGGCCCGCCGCATCGACGTGGACATCGAGCTGCAGCCGACCTGATCGGTCATCCGGCTCCGGCCGACCAGCGCAGAACGTCGCGCGGGTCGGCCGGCCGCACGGCGTCGTAGACGTCCCGGGCCACCTCCGGCCTCGTCGTGGCCGTCATCGCCACCGCGAGGCCGGCCCAGTCGTCGTCCGTGCCGTCGCCCGCCTCGATCAGCCGTGCGTAATGACTGGCGGCGGCACGATCGTCGGCGGCCAGCAGCGCCCGGTCGCCGTCCGTGAGCCGGCCGCCGTTGAGCGCCGACAGCACGCGCGCGTCCCCCGACCGGCCGGCGCGCAGCTCGCCTTCGACACCCGGGGGCGCCGGCGAACCCGCCTCCCACGCCGCGCGAAGCGCGACCAGGTCAGCCTCGGTCAGGGTTCGATGGCCGAGCCGCCACACCAGCTCGGTCATCCGTACGCACACGTCGGCCACGTGCCGATCACCGGCCGACACCGGGTCGCTCGCCCAGGTCCTCAGGGTGGCAAGCATCCCGGCGACGAAGCGTTCCCCATCGTCGGTGAGCTCGCCGCACGTGGTCAGCGTCGCGGCCGCCCGGGTCGTCTGCCGATGCCAGTACGCGAAGAGCCGGGCATCGCGGCCCCGCCAGAACTCGGTCACGCCGAGGTGGGCGTACGTGCCCTGAAGCAGCGATCGCGCCGGCCGGAAGTCGCCTCGCCAGGGCGCGTAGTGGCGGGACCGCCCGTCGCCCCGGGTGAGGTCGACGAGATCGAGCAGCGCATCGAGCTTGAGATGCTGCACTTCGTGCAGTACCAGCCGCGCCATCGCCGACGAGGTGCCCGGCAGCGCGATGGCGATCGACCCGTTGGCCCGGCTGCTGACGCCGCTGCGTTCCATGCCGTCCGAGGTCGGTTCCAGCGGAACGAACGACCGAAGCATCACCGCCACGGCCCGAGCCTGTCCGGGAAACTCACCGGCCAGAAGCAGCCAAGCGTCGCGCCAGCGCGCGCCAAACCCTTCGACATCGACCGGCGACACCGCCACCGGTTCGCCATAGCGGTCGCGATACCGATCCAGCTCCTCGAGCGCGACGACCGGCCCCGCCAGCTCAGTGAGATCGAGCATCCGACGCCGCCGCAGCCGAGCAGGCTCCCCGTCAACGGTGAGCCGGCTCCCGTCGAACTCCAGCCGGCACGAGTCACGATCCGTGTCGACAAGCCCAAGCCCCGGCAGATTCACCACCCCGTCGGCCGCCACCATCCGCAGGCCGAACGGCAGCCCAGCCCGCAGCCCCGCCACCGCCGCAAGCCCACACAGATAACTAAGGTCGCCGTCGCCCGGAAACCCAGCTCCCCAAGCATCAACTTGCGGATGAGAGACCACCTCATCAAAGGCAGCCTCGGAGCGCTCAAGCACCCGCAAAATCAAGCCGACCGGCTCCTCAACGGCCAGCCCCAGCCGCCGAGCATCCCGAACCGCCCCCCAGACAAGCAGCCGCCGCTTAGCCACCTGCCCCGCAACAAGCCGAGCAAGAGCAGACGCAGACCCTTGCCCAGACGCCAAACTGTCGAACTCTCTCCCGCTCAACGGCAGCGTCCGCACGCCTAATCCTGACACGCACAAAGCCCAGAGCAGACACGGCGCAGTAGGCCCCCACAACCGCAAGCGGCGATTCGGTCAGGTTTCGGGGTCAGGTTTCGGGGGTTAGGTTTCGCCGTCCCGACCCCAGCCCCGACCAGATCCACCCAGGCCCCCATCGCAACGCGGGGCGTCCGAGGGCTCGGCCCCCGGAGCAGATATGCCGAGTGGCCCCGGCCCGCGAATTCCGCGAGCAGAGGCCACCCCGACACTCGGCGCGCCCGAAGGGACTCGAACCCCTAACCTTCTGATCCGTAGCCCGCTCCGCAACCTACCTCCCGGCTAGTCGCGCGTCGTGCTAGCTCGGAGGTCGCCGGTCCGGCTCGTTGGCGTCGCGTCCTTCCTGGTCCGCGCCATCCGCATACATGTCCATGATCATTTCCAGGTCCATCAGCCACCGCCGTACCGGAACGTCTCCGTCGGCGCTGGGTCGTCGTCAAACGTCCGAGCACCAGCGGAGCACCACCAAGAGGCGAGCGGGGAAGAGTGGGCGAACACCGGGTTCTTCTTCGTCCGGCCGGATGGGCAGCCATGGCATCCGCAGGTCGTCAGTGACCGGTTTCAACTACCTCGTCAACGCGAGCGGATTGCCGCCGGTGCGGCTGCACGACCCGCGCCACTGTGCCGCCACGTACCTCCGGCACGGCGGCGCCGACATGAAGGAGATCCAGGAGGTACTCGGGCACTCCACGATCGAGCTCACCTCGGACACGTACACCTCGGTGATCCTTGAACTGCGCCGACCGAACGCGGACGCCGCCGCCAATCTCATTCCCCGCAGGGCGGGCTGAGTGCTGCGCTCAGTCCTGCTGGCGGTGCCTTTGCCAGGACCGAGCGGACGCGGCCATCTGCTGTTTTCAGGAGCAGGGGTTCGATTCGCGATCTCTGACCACATCCTGGCCAGAGCTGCGGCAAAGGCGTCCACCGAGCGCGCAGGGGCATCCTGCCAGGCCATCGTCGGAGCCACGCATGCCTCGGCTTGCTCGGAGCATGCCCGGCGTGGATCAGGCGCACGATGAGGCAGCATGGGTCGACGAAAGCCGCTCCGAGCGTCGGCCAAGCCCAGTCGACGAGCCAGGCATCAACGCCGTCGATGAGCACGTTGTCGGGGGCGTAGTCGGTGTGCAGCAGCGTGTGGCCGTGCAGCAGGCTGAGGTCGGCCGGGTCCATGTACGCCGCCCAGCGCTTCTCGGCCCGCTTGAGCTGAGGTACGGCCGGACACCAGATCAATGCCAGGCGGCGCAGCACGTCGACGACCTTGGGCACGTCTTCCGAGCCTGGTGTGTAGTCGGCGTGTCGTCCGGTTGCGGCCTGGTAGCCGAGCAGCGTCCAGCCGTCAGCCTCGGTGTGCCAAAGCAGCTCGGGCGACAGTGGGGCCGACGTACGGGCTGACCACCACCTCGCGGCGCTGAGCGGCGGCCATCGTGTGCCCAGTTGGGAGCCCTTTGACAAAGACCCGGCCGGCGTCGGTCTCCAACAGGGCGGCAATGGCGGAGTTTCGACCAGCCGACGCCGTGACTGCACCTCGCACGGGCCCGGTGTGGGCCTCGATCGCTTTTCGGGTGGAGCTGCTGAGATCTTCCCAGTCGGTGCGCTGCATGATCTTCCCCGCTGCCGTTGACCGGCCGGATACCAGCATCAACCACTGCGAGCGATGGCCGCTACTACAGAGGGCCGCAATCGCTCGAAGATCGAGAGCGGTGGACGTTAAGTGCCAACACCGTAATCGGCATTGCGCGGGAAACGACGTTCGCTTACGGTGATCGAGGGACAGCGGTCCGTTCGCATCCTATATCTGACATGCCGAGCTTCGGCTCGCCGCTTCCTCTCGCGGAGCCCGTCACGGCCGATCGTGCCGAGGGCTGAAGAACCCGCTCGCGGCACTCTCTTCTTCATTTCGACGACTTCGTCTACATGGACGGATCGCTCGTCTCGCCACCGCGTGCGGCTTCACCGCCGCCGCCCATGCGAGAGGAGCAACACCATGTCACCAAACCCGCGCGCAGCACGGGAGAGCCGCGCTGAAGCCTGGCTTGACCGCACCCTTCCGCTACGGATCGGCTTCTGCGCCGAGCTCGGCACGAACCTGCGCAGCCACACAACCATTCCGGTCGACGTTGCCGACAGGCCCTTCTTCGGAGAGCTCATGGAACGCGCAATCGGCCTATATCGGAGAGCAGCGGAGCACCACGCCTCCCAAGAGGGGAGGGGAATCTGGCGAGACGGTCTTACTCTCGGGATTCCAGCCGGAGGGAGGGTTGGCATGGACGGCCCTGGATTTCACGTCGAGATCGACACGTTGAAGTCCGCATCCGCCGGGATCTTGGAGAGTGTGGCCGACCAGAAGGGCTCGGCACTCTCGCACCTCGATCGAGCGGAGAGCGTCTACGGCCACGACCGGCTGCATAAGTCGATGGAGAACTTCTGCGATCGGTGGAGCGACGGCATCGACATCCTGACCAAGGATGCCAAGGTCATCGGGGATCTGCTGGGCAAGGTTGCCGACGCATACCAGGCAGCCGACAATGCCGCGGCCGGTCGGCTGACCACCGATCCCGGTAAGCCGGCCGTCGATGACTGAGCTCGGGCAGACGCACGATCCGCGAACGCTGATCCCCGGCGACCCCAGCGCCATCCGGGCGAACGCGACAACGCTCAAGACGCGATCGGAGCACGTGGAGAAGGCCGGCGACGGACTCGTCAACATCGACACCGGAGCGTGGACGGGCCCGGCGGCGGACGACTTCCGGGACAAATTCAGCTACGAACCCAACAAGTGGTACGTGGCTGCCGATTCGCTCGCGACTGCGGCGGGCGCCCTCAATACGTACGCGCACGTGCTGGAGTGGGCGCAGCAGCAGGCGGCCGAGACCATACGGCTCTGGGACGAAGCGCAGGCGGAGACCCAACGGGCTGAGCAGGCCTACCAGCAGGCGGCCGCCCAGGCGCCGCCTGGACACCCAATCGGCCCGTTCCTCGACAGCGGCGCATCCGGTCGACAGAACGCGATCGACACCCTGAACAACGCTCGCAACCAGGTCAGTTCAGCCGGTGACGTGGCCGCCCGCTTCCTCGACCAGGAGGCGGAATCGGCGCCCAAGAAGTCAAGCTGGCTGGACAAGGTGGGTGGCTTCCTCGAGACCGCGGGCGCACATGTGGTCAACGGGCTGGCCTCGTTCGGTAACGCGATGGTGCACCACCCCGGTGAGACCGCAACGCTCGTCGGCGGCCTTCTGCTGACCGAGGTCAGCATGCTGGGCGAGGGCACCGGTGTTGTCCTCGACGCGACCGGTGTCGGCGCGATCGGGGGTGTTCCGTTGAACATCGCCTCGGCGGCGGGCATCACCATCGGCGCGGGGATGACGGCCACGGCGAGCGGGCTGCTGATGCAGCACGCCGCTTCGGACGACGCGATCACACCGGTGCGCACCGGCCGCTCGGAGCCGGTCGGGCCGACGAAGACGGACAACATGAAGGAACACCTCACCGACCGGGATCTCGACGCGGCACGTCGAGAGTTGAATGGCGAGGTGGTGGCGACCAAATCGAACGGCGTGCCGTGGGACCATGTCGACGAGGTAAGGAACGCCCAGGACGGCCTCGTCAACCGCATCGGCCAACTCAAGCGCCTACTCGGCGACTCGCGAGTGTCGCCCGCGGACCGTGCGCAATACGAGGCCGAGCTGTCCGAGGCGAGCCGGCTGCTCGACCACTCGGAGCAATTCGTTCCCCGGACTTGAGACACGTTAGGGAGAGCCGGTGTCCGAGCCTGACAAGAGCCGGTCACTCGAAGAGATCGAGGACGACCGCTGGGGCGACCCGCCAGCCGACGCCACCCGGTTGGTCAGCACCGCGTACGCGCTGCGCAAGCGTCCCGTCGGTGCGCTCGACGCCGAGGGTCTGCGCCTGCTCATCTCGCAGCAGATCGGGCTGGACACCATCGTCCCCTTGGCGGTCGAACGAGTCGAACGCGAGCCGCTGGCCGAAGGCGACTTCTATCCGGGTGATCTCCTCGACGCCTTAATCCGACGCGTGCCCGACTCCTACTGGCACGCGCACGAAGATCAACGTACGCGCGTGCGCACCGTGGCAAAGGCTCTAGACCCGGAACAGACTTTTGACGTTCTATACAACCGCGCCGCCGAGTTCCTCCGTCGATAGCCCACGCGCTCAGTCGATATCCGGCGTGCCCAGTTCCGGGAAGCGTGCCTGCCAAAGCGCTCGCAAGCGGGCAGGGAGCCAGAGGTGCGGCCACAAGCGCCGCAGAACGGCACTGTCGAGCCATCGACTCAAGTCTTCGCTGGATACCGCCTGGTTCAGGACAGTCTGGTACATGAGCTGCAGGTCCCTAGCATCGTCCAGGTCGTAAATGGCATCGCCAGACCAGTCCAGCGAACGGTCGAGGTTCACCATCCCACCGCGAGGGCCACGCAAATCGCTCAGCCGCGCCGGCACGGCACAGTGCCGCTGATCGGCGTACCGCGAACCCGACGGTGCCCGCACTGCCCTCGTCATCGTCCCCATCTCCTGCACCGATCGTAGATTCGAGAACAGCCGCCAGCCATCGACAAGCGCCACGCGCCGGCCCTCCGGCGAGCGGAAGGACCGGCGACGCTGCCACAGCGACGTCCATCTCGCGGACCGCCCGCCACGGTGCCGGCCGCCAGGCGACCGGGTGCACGAACAGTCGCTCCACTCTTCGCAACGGTCAAGTCGACCGCCGAGAGCTACGGCGGACGGAAAACATTGATCCCAGCACGCGCGTACAGAGGAACGGCGCAGCACCACGGCCCGCCGAAAAGGGACGAAAGGTGTTACCTTCCGTCGATGACGGTCGTCTGGGGACTCGACCATGCCGGTGCCTGGCAGCCTTTGGCGGCGAGCCCATACGCCGCCGAGAAGGTGCTGCAAGACCTTGTCGCACAGAGCCCACAGATGCTGCCGTTGGCGGGTTCGCCCCGGTTGACCGTCCTCGGCACTGAGGTGCAGCTCGGGGCGGGGCGGGCCGACATAGTGGCGGTGGAGTCGTCGGGCCGCCTTGTCGTCATCGAAATCAAACTTGCCGACAATCCCGAAGCCCGCCGGGCCGTGGTGTCCCAGATCCTCGCCTACGCCGCCTACCTGCAAGGCCTCGATCCGCAGTACCTCCAGTCGGCCACGCTGGCCGCGCACCTGTCGCGGCTGGGCAACAGCACGATCTGGGAAGCCGTCCGCAACGACGATCAGGAAGCCGCACTCGACGAGGCGGCGTTCGCTGACGGGTTAGCCGACAGCCTGTCCGAGGGCGCCTTCCGCCTGGTCATCGTCCTCGATCAGGTGCCGGACGAATTGGTCCAACTCGTCGGCTATCTCGAACTGGTGACCGACAAGGTCATCATCGATCTGCTCACGATCTCCTCGTACGAGGTCGGCTCGTCGAAGGTCCTGATACCCCAACGGATCGACCCTGGCCGCCGGCAAGCTGAGCTGTCGTCCGCGGAGGCGACAGCACGCCAAGCGAACGCTGCTCAACCAGGGTCACAGGAGTTCCGCGCGGCGATAGCGGAGGCTCCAAGCGAGTTCCGGCCCTTGCTGGAGCGCCTGCTCGCCTGGGCGGAGAGCCTCAACGCGCTGCCGATGATCAAGCTGGAGACCTACCGCGGCAAGAACCAGATCACCACGCTGCTGCCGAGAATCCGCAGCGACAACGCGGGACTGGTCACTATCTACCTGGATCCGAAGACCGCCTGCATCCAGCTCTGGCCGAGCGTCTTCCAACGGCGAGCACCCGCCAGCATTCCCGCGGTCAACAGGGAACTAGGCGCCGAGATGGCTGCGGGCCGGCGGATCCACGAGGTGTCTGACGGACTACTTGCGGCACTCACGTCCGCGTACGAGGAGGCCGCTGGGCCTGCCCGCACCGTTCCGTCAGGCGAGTGAGGTGGTCAGGCCACGCCACCGTGCGCCTCACGGCCAGCTTGACCGCCACCCAGACGTAGTCCGCGGGCGAAGTCACGCCTGGGCCTGAAGGGAAGCACATGGGCAAGTACGACCCTCTCCGAGATCTACTCGCGTCCCGGCAGCTCGACGAGGTCGTGCTTACGTTCGGCGAGGTCGAGAAGCTGGTCGGGCCACTACCGCCCTCCGCGCACGAACACCGAGCCTGGTGGGCGAACGATTCCAAAGTGCAGGCGCAGGCGTGGCGAGCGGCGGGATGGCACGTTGCGGCCATTGACCAGACGACTGGACGGGTCACCTTCGCCCGAGGAACCGTCGGCGGATCGTTCCTGACCCGCCAGGCCGAACCGGCCACCGGCGGCATGCCATGGACGCGCGGAGAGGCCAACGGGCAAGATTTCGGCTCCGACACGACCGAGGAGACCGTGCAGGGCCGCCTCGTCGCGTACCTCGTCAAGGAGGGGTGGCGAATCCTCCGGGTAGCCCATACGGCCACCCGGGAACGAGGGACCGACGTGCTGGCAACCCGCCACGAGCGCACCCTCGCCGTAGAGGTCAAGGGATACCCCAGCCTTACCTACGCGGACCCCCGACGCGCCGGCGAAGTCAAGCCCACCCAACCCGCCACGCAGGCCAGGCACTGGTACGCCCAAGCCGTACTCAAGTGCATGCTCATCCGCGACGAACAGCCGGACGTCGACGTCGCGATGGCCCTTCCCGACGTGCCCGCCTACCGCAGCCTCTTCCAGCGCACGAAGACCAGCTTGCACCGGACCGGAATTAAGGTTCTCTTCGTTGCCGGGGACGGCGGAGTCTCTGGAGGCTAGGGGGGAGGACCGGCGGCGCGCTCACGACAGCGGCGGCGACACACCGTCACGAATCGACGGAGCACCATCGGAGCACCACCGCCCGCAAGGCGGGAAAGTCGGACCATCATGCGGACAACGAAACGGCCCACGCTCCGCGTTTCCGCAGCTCACGGGCCGTTCCAATCCTGCGCGCCCGAAGGGACTCGAACCCCTAACCTTCTGATCCGTAGTCAGATGCTCTATCCATTGAGCTACGGGCGCTTCAGTGCTCCGCCAGCATACACACCGGCCTTACACGCGGAGACTCCGGGATTCGAACCCGGGAGGGGCTTTAAAACCCCAACCGCATTAGCAGTGCGGCGCCATAGACCAGACTAGGCGAAGTCTCCACGGCAGCCCTCAGCTGCCGACGCTTGAGGATACCGGACCCGGTCAGGGCCGCACAAAGAGGTTGCCCACTCGCGCGCGTCCGGGCCATCGCACCGGACTCCAGCAGGTGAAATGCGTGACTTACGACTAGGCTGCCACCCCATGGAGGAGAAGCCGCCCACCGAGCGTCGTGGTCGATCCGCGCGTCCCGCGTTCAGCGCTCCCGAGCAGGCCTCGCCGGAGGAGAAGCCGGCCGCGCCGGCGCCGCGCCGAGCTGCGAAATCGGCCCCCGCGGTCATGTTCCAGCCGCCGAGTGCCGAGAATCACCCGGGCGAGGGTCCGGCATCTGCCTCCACACCGGGCCGTTCGCCCCAAAATCCCCCATCCCGTACGCGTCCCCGCCCGCCCGCCGACGCCGACCAGCCGGCCAAGAAGGCGACGCCCCGCAAGGCCCGCCCCGCGCGCCCCGAGCCCGAGCCCGAGCGCCCCGCAGCCCAGGACGCCCCGGCCAAGGACGCACCAGCCCCGGAGCCGCCCGCCCAGGCGACGGCCACCCCGGAACCGCCCGCCCAAGAGACGGCTAGCTCGGAGACGCCCGCCCAGGAGACGGCCACCCCCGCGCCGCCCGCCCAAGAAACGGCCACCCCGGAACCGCCCGCCCAAGAAACGGCCACCCCGGAGCCGCCCGCCCAGGAGACGCCCACCCAGGCGACCCCGGCCCGCGAGATCCCCGCCCAGCCCGAGCCGCCCGCCGAGGCCACCGCCCCTCACCCGGCGAAGCGCGCCCCGGTGAAGAAGGCAGCTCCAATCAAGAAGGCATCCCCGGCAAAGAAGACGACGCCGGCCAAGCGAGCCCCGCGCAAAGCCATCCCGCCCGCCAAGGCCACCCTCCCGGCCGAGATAAGGCCCGCAGAGACAGAGCCGGCAGCGACGAAGCCCGCGGAACCGACGCCCGCCGCCGCACCAACCCCCGCCGAACCGACGCCCGCCGAGCCGACGCCAAACGAGACGCCTGCTCCTCAAGCGGCAACGGCCCCGGCCGACCGGAAACCAGCGAACCCCACACCCACCCAGGCCGACCAACCCAAAGACACCTGGGCCAAGCTCATAGCCGCCCCCGGCCACGCCCCCGAGCTACTAGCCCTGGCCGCCGTGCAGACCTTTGGCCCCCGGGCCCGGGACTGGGCCGACCGGACCCGCGCCGACTACCCCGCCGCCGACGATCGGGCCGTCGCTCGCCTCGCTCGGCGGCAGTTCACTCGCTTCGGCAGCCTGACCAGCATTCTCGGGGCGGTCGCCGGCTCCTACGCCCCGGTCACCCTGCTCGGGACGGCCGCCGTCACGCACGCCGAGCTCGTTCTGCACGTGGCCGCGGCGTACGGGAAAGATCCGGTTGATCCGGCCCGCGCCGTTGATCTGCTGCTGATCACGCAGGTTCACCCGACCCGGACGGAGGCCGAGGCCGCGCTGGCCGCCGCCCGGCTGCCGGCCTACGAGGACGGCGGGCTCAGTGGGGCGGTCTGGCGGCTGGGTCGCATGATCGCGACGCAGACCGGGGGCTGGGCGGTGCTGCGTCTGGTGAACCGCTGGTTCCCGGGCACCAGCCTGCTCGCCGCCGTGCTGACCGGCACCGCCTCGGCCGAGACGATCGCCGCCCGAGCCGAGACGTATTACAAGGCCGAGACGTATTACGAGGCCTAGAGGTATTACGAGGCCTAGACGTATTGCAAAGAGGCCTACACCTATTACAAAGGGGCCTAGACCCAGGTCAGCCAGGAATGCGGCAACAAGGTGTAACCGACGAACGCCGTGATGTCCAGCAAGCTGTGCGCCACGATCAGCGGCATCACGCGCTTGAACCGCAGGAAGAACAGCGCGAACACCACGCCCATCACGGCGTTTCCGGCGAAGGCGCCGAAGCCCTGGTACAGGTGGTACGACCCGCGCAGCACCGCCGACGCCACGACGATCCACCCCAGCGGGACGGACATCGACTTGAGGCGCGTGATCAGGTAACCGACCACGATCACCTCCTCGAGCACCGCGTTCTCGAGGGCGGACAGGATCAGGACCGGGATCGACCACCAGTGCGCCGCCAGGGCCGAAGGCACGATCTGGGCGTTGAGGCCGAGCAGCTTGGCGACGTACACCAGACCGAGGCCGGGAATCCCGATGCCGGCGGCCAGCAACGCGCCCCAGCCGAGATCGAAGCCCGGCCGGTCGAGGGAGATGCCGAGCGTGCGGCGCACCGAGATGCGGTCGCGCATGAGCAGATAGAGGGCCAGGGCCACCGGCACGAGATCGAAGAAGATGCCGAGCAGCTGATAGGTGAGATCGAGGTACGGCCGCGGCGACACCGACGCGTTCAGAACGGCCGCCTGCGACGAGAGCGGCTTGCCCGCCGTGAGCTTCGCGATCAGCGAGACCACCGCGTAGATGGCCGACTGGCCGAGCGACAGCAGCAGGACGATGGCGATTTCGACGCTGAGGACGCGCCGGCCCGGCTGGACTCGATCTAGGGTCACGCGACAACTCTAGGGGCGATCACCCGAAGGAGACCGCTCGCCTAAGCACAAACGGACCTATCCGGGCAAGCGACGCGCCGCGTATTGAGATGAGTCGCACTTTTGGTGCGTCGGGTAACCGATTGAGCTGACCACCCTGAATGGCATGGGAGACCTCGCACGCATCCTCAAGGAGAGCTGGAGTCTCGTCGAGGAGCAGCAGGACAAGGTCGCCGGCTATTTCTACGCCCGCATGTTCCTGTCCTATCCGGACCTGCGCGACCTGTTCCCGGTCCAGATGGACCTGCAGCGCTCCCGCCTGCTCAACGCGATCGTCACCGCGGTGCAGACCCTGGACGACCCGGAGAAGTTCGACGACTACCTGAAGGGGCTCGGCCGGGATCACCGGAAGTTCCACGTGGAACCCGAGCACTACGAGGTGGTCGGCGGCGCGTTGATCGAGGCGATGCGCTGGCACGCGGGCGAGCAGTGGAGCATCGAGTACGACCAGGCCTGGGCCGACGCGTACGCGGTGATCGCCGCCCGCATGCTCGCGGGCGCCGATGCCGATCCCAACCCGCCCTATTGGTACGGCGAAGTGGTCGCGCACGAGCGCCGCGCTCAGGACATCGCGGTCTTCACGGTCCAGCCGTTGCAGCCCCTCGACTTCCGCGCCGGGCAGTACCTGAGCCTGGAGTGCCCGAAATACCAGCCGCGCATGTGGCGCACGTACTCGGTGGCGAACGCGCCCCGAAAAGACAACACCCTGGAGTTTCACGTACGCGCATTGGGCGCCGGCTGGGTGTCGAGCGCGCTCGTGCGAAGGCTCGCCGTCGGCGACATGATCAAGCTGGCTGCACCGATGGGCAGCATGAACCTGGATCGCCGCTCGACCCGGGACGCGGTCTTCATCGCCGGGGGCACCGGACTCGCCCCGATAAAGTCGCTGCTCGAGGAGCTGACCCGGTACAACCGGACCCGCTGGGTGCACGTCTTCTTCGGCGCCCGCAACCGGGAGGACCTCTACGACCTGGCCGACCTCAACCGGCTCGCCGCCCGCTATCCGTGGCTGTCGGTGGTGACCGCGTGCAGCGACGACCCGACGTTCCCCGGCGAGGCGGGCAACATCTCGGACGTGGTCGCGCGCTACGGCCCGTGGAGCGATCACGACTTCTTCGTCTCCGGATCGGGCCAGATGGTGAAGGCCACGCTCAAGACGCTGGCCGAGCTTCAGGTCCCGTCAATCCGGATAAAATACGACAGCTTCAGCAACATGGGCTAGTAATCCCACGGCTGCCCTGTTTGCTGGTATTCCGCCACTGGCACCAGGTTCGACTCGGCGCTCATCCGGTCGACGTAGAGCCGACCCTCGAGGTGGTCGATCTCGTGCGCCACGAGCCGGGCCATCGCCCGCTCGAACGACGTGATCACCCGCGCGCCGTCGTAGCGGGCGTGCTCGACCTCGATCCGGAGCGGCCGCTTCACCAGGCCGCGGTAGTCGAAGAAGGACAGACACCCCTCGTACTGCTCGTCCCGGTCGCCGGACTCCCCGACGATCCTCGGGTTGAGCAGGACCACTGGCTCGGCGCCACGGTCGGTCGGGCGTACGACCGCGGCCGCCACCGACCGCCCGATCTGCGGCGCCGCGAGGCCGACCCCCTTGCTGAAGTCGTGCAGGTCTTCGAGCCGGCGCAGCGAGGCGAGCAGCGCGTTGACCGCGTCCCGGGCCTCCGCCTCCTCGCGCGGCAGCTGGAAGTGCCGGGCGCGCTGCCGCAGCAGGTCCGAGCCGCGCTGCACGATCCCGATCCCGCGCATCTGCTTGGAGGCGCGGCGGTGGCCGTTGTGCTGGGCCGGGGCGAACTCCGCGTACGAGGGCGCGCCCGGCCCGCGGAACCGCCACTCCAGCCGGTAGCGGGCGTTGAGCAGGGGCGCGTCGGTGGACCACTCGAAGATGGCCCGGCCGTCCTCCTCGTGCCGCTCGAGCGGGGTGCGGACCGGCACCTCGGCCGCCAGCGACGTCTCGACGCCCCAGACCTGCGGGTCGAAGACGGCGGGGAAGTTCAGGCTTACGGTCAGCCGCCGGGTGGGCAGGCGCACGGCCCGCTGGAACCACTGTCCCCACTTCTCGGCGCCGACCGTGTACGCGTACTCGATGACCGTCCGCCGCCCGGGGTAGAGCGGGAACTGCCCGTGCTCGTTCGCGAAGAGCAGCCACACCTCCTTGGCCGCGTCCCGGTCGAGCTTGACCCGCCACTGCATCGCCTCGCCCGCGCCACCCTCGCCGGCCACGGCCTCGAGATCCATCTCCTCGAAGGTGAGCGGGTGCTCGCGGTGATGCCGGTTCGAGCCGGCCGGATCGTGCGGGTAGCGGTCCACGGCGATCTTCACGAGGTATCGCGTGACGGGCTCGGCGCCCGCGTTGTAGAGGTTGCGCCGGATCCGGCAGCGGTAGGCGCCGTCGGCGTACGTGAGCTCGGCGACCTCCTGCTCCACGATCAGCCCGGTTCCGGGGGGAAGCCACTGCACCGGCACCGGCGGGTCGCGGTGCAACGTCGTGCCCCGGGCGTGGCGCAGCTCGTCGTACTCCTGGAAGCGCTGCCAGATCACTCCACCCGCACCGAGGACCGCCTCTGCCCGGCGGGCGAAGTCCTCGGTCGGCTTATGTCGGCGGCCCTCGACGTGGCTTACATAGGAAGGGTCGAATCCCATGCGCGCGGCAAGCTGCTTCTTGCTCATCCCGCGCTCGACCCGCCAATGCGCCAGCGCCGTAACAAATTGGTCAGCGGCCCGCTCGACGGGCGAGGTGGTCATCATCGATGTCCCCTTCGCGACGAGAATTTAAGTGTCACCGCCGCCTCGTGTCCGCAAGGTGCTAGTAGCGCGTAGCCGACAGATACCTTGACGAATCCGGCAACGCATCAACGCACGGTTAGGCAACCCTTGCCGAGGGCATTCGTCCGAAAGATCGGGTTGGCCCCGTTGGTTAGGCTAGCCTTAGAGGTGTACGGTGGGTCGTCTTGAAGCTTCCGGACACCAGGCTGTGTGACGAGGTATGGCGAGGTGAGAGCGATGACCCAGTCCGGCATGTCGCCCGCCGCGCCGCGGAGTGGTAGCCGTCAGTGACCACGACCGCCCTCCGCCACCGCACCCTTCACGAGCCACTGGCCCCGGTCACCGCGACCCTTGACGCGATGTTCGGCACGAGCACCGCGATCCCCGGTCTCGCGCCCGGCCTCCTCGTCCGTGACCCGGCCGGCTGGCGTCCCGCCGTCGACCTGGTGGCCGATCTCGATCTCCTGCTGAACGCCGCGGGCAAGCGGTGGAACGCGCAGCCGCACGCCGCGGCCGCGATGGCCTGGAAGGCGTACACCTACTGGGTCGCGCTGCCGGCCGTCCTCGGTTACGCCTCGGCCCGCCGGGTGCCGCTGCTGACCGGCGAGAACGTGCTCGTGCACTTCGACGACCCGCGCCCGCTGATCACGCTCGGGCTGCGCGCCGACACCCCCGTGGCGGTCCTGGCCACCGATCCCCTCGCGCTGAGCGGTCTTTCGCACGTACGCGTGGTGCCCGACGAGGACGCCCTGCTGGCCGAGCTGCGCCGGTCGCTCCTCGACGAGCACCTCACGCCGCTGCTCAACGCCATCCACACCCGGGTCCGCCTGGGCACGCGCACGCTGCTGGGCTCGCTCTCGTCGGGCGTGGCCTACGGCGTGCTGCGGTCGGCCGACGTGCTGCCCGGCCCCTCGGCCGAGACGATCGCCCGGCTGCACGAGGCGCTGGGGGTCGAGGACCTGATCGACCTGGTCCCCGACGCGGCGGGCAAGCTCGACGTGCAGCGCAAGACGTGCTGCCTGGCCTTTACGCTGCCCAACCCCAAGGTCTGCCGGGGCTGCTGCATCAAGTAGTTTTGTGGAGAGGTCTCCACTAACGATGGGCAGCGGCATGGTCCGGTCGGACGCTCGCGAGAACAGGGCTCGCATCCTGGCGGCCGCCCGCCAGGCATTCGCCGAGGACAGCGACACCTCGATGAACCAGATCGCGCAGCGGGCCGGCGTCGGGCCCGGCACGCTGTATCGCAACTACCCCTCGCGCGAGGCGCTGATCCTCGACATCTACCAGGACGAGGTCGATCGGCTCACCGGCTCGGTGCCGGAGCTGCTCGCCACGCTGACGCCGGTGGAGGCGCTGCGGCGCTGGACGGTCGAGCTCGTGGACGCGATGCGCAAGAAGCACGCCCTCGGCGCCGCGCTCAGCCCGAACGCGCACAAGTCGATCACCGAGCAGACCTACGACCCGGTCATTGCCGCGATCACTCAGCTGCTCGCGGCCGGCAAGAGCGCGGGCAGCGTCCGCGCCGATGCCGAGCCCGGCGACTTCCTGCAGCTCACGGGCGCCCTCTGGCGGGCCGATCCGGAGCGGACCGAGCCGATGCTGGCGCTGATCCTGGACGGTCTCGGCACTCTTCCGGAGAAGTCTCCGCTTATCCCTTGAATAAGTGGAGAGGTCTCCGCTACCTTGAAGCAGACACTTCGAGGAGGGCAAGATGGCCGAGATTCTGGTGACCGGCGGGTCGGGCTACATCGGAAGCTGGTGCACGCTGGCGCTGCTCGACGCCGGCCACTCCGTGCGCACCACGGTGCGCGACCTGGCGCGCGAGCCGCAGGTGCGCGCGCTGGCCGGCGGCGGGAGGCTGAGCGTCGTACGCGCCGATCTCCAGCGCGACGAGGGCTGGCGCGAGGCGGCGGCCGGATGCGACGCGGTGCTGCACGTCGCGTCGCCCACGCTGACCCGGCTGCCGCGCACCGCCGACGAGATGGTCCGGCCGGCCGTCGACGGCACTCTGCGGGTGCTGCGCGCGGCGCACGGCGCGGGCGTGCGGCGGGTCGTCATGACCTCGGCGATCGGCGCGGTCGCCTACGGTCACCCGCCGCGCGACACCCCGTTCACCGAGCGGGACTGGACGAACGTGGACGGCGGCATCGCGCCGTACCAGAGATCGAAGACGCTGGCCGAGCGCGCCGCCTGGGATTTCGTGGCCGGCGAGGGGCGCGGGCTCGAGCTGGCCACGGTCAACCCGACGGCCGTGCTCGGACCGGTCCTCGGCCCGGACTACTCGCCGTCGCTCGGTGGCATCGCCCGCATGCTCGACGGATCGATGCCGACGCTCCTGCCGTTCGCGTCGGGCTATGTCGACGTACGCGATGTGGCGTCCCTGCACCTGCTGGCGATGACCGAGCCGGCCGCCGCGGGCGAGCGGTTCATCGCGACCGCCGGCCACAGCCTGTGGCAGCGCGACGTCGCCGCCGTCCTGCGCGAGCGGCTCGGCGAGCGGGCGGCCAAGGTGCCGGCCCGGGAGATGCCGGTGTGGGTCGCGCGCGGGCTGGCCCGGGTCGATCCTCGGATGCGGGCGCTGCGCCAGCTGCTGGGCCGCAACCTCGACGCGACGTCGGCGAAGGCCGAGCGCCTGCTCGGCTGGAAGGCCCGCCCGATCGAGGACACGATCGCCGAGACGGCCGAGAGCCTGCTGGCGCTAGCGAAGTGACGGCAGTTCCACCGTCACGCGCAGGCCGCCGGCCGGTCGGGCGGCGACCGACAGCGTCCCGTCGTGGGCCTGCACGATGCTCTTGACGATGGCCAGGCCGAGGCCGACGCCCGCGTGGTCGGTGTGGAGGCGCGTGCTGCCCCGGTGAAACGGCTCGACCAGCATCTCGACCAGCTCCGGGGTGAGGACCTCGCCCGTGTTCTCGACCGTCAGCGTCACCGCCGTGGGCCCGACCGCGGTCGTGACCCGGACGGTGCCCTCGGCGGGCAGGTTGTGGACGATCGCGTTGTGCACCAGGTTCATGGTCATCTGCAGCAGCAGTGCCGGGGATCCGCTGGTGAGAGCCACCTCGCCGGCGGCCTCGACGGTGACGCCGTTCTTGCCGGCCAGCGGGAGCAGGGTCTCGGTGGCCTCCTCGGCGGCCAGCGACAGGTCGACCCGCTCGGGGGTGAAGGACCGTTGATCGGCGCGGCTCAGCAGGAGCAGCGCCTCGGTCAGGTCGATCGCCCGGGTGTTGATGACCTGGAGGCGGTCGACCAGCTCGCCGGTCACCCGGGCCGGATCCTTGCGGGCGACATCGAGCAGCGTCTGCGTGATCGCCAGCGGGGTGCGCAGCTCGTGGGAGGCGTTGGCCGCGAAGCGCTGCTGCTCGGCGACCTGGGCCTCGAGCCGGTTGAGCATGCCGTCGAAGGCGTCGGCGAGCTCGCGGAACTCGTCGTTGCGGCCCTGCAGCTCGATGCGGTGGGACAGCGATCCGGTCGCGGCCCTGCGGGTCGCCTCGGTGATCCGGGTCAGGGGCGCGAGCATCCGGCCGGCCAGGATCCAGCCGCCCACGAGCCCGAAGACCAGCAGGAACCCCAGCACCGCGGCCGCCCGCGGCGCGAACACGCGCAGCAGGACCGACCGGACCGGGAAGACACCGTGGGTGATGGAGTCGGCGTTGACGATCAGGGCGCGGTCGGGGACGTAGCGCAGCAGGAACACCCAGACGGCGGCGAGCAGCAGGCCGCCCGCGACCATGAGGAATCCGGCGTAGCTGAGGGTGAGTTTGAGGCGGGCGCTCACCGGACGTCTCCGGCGTCGATGCGGTAGCCGACGCCGGCCACGGTGGCGATGATCCAGGGCGGGCCGAGCCGCTTGCGCAGCGCCGAGACGGTGATGCGGACGGCGTTGGTGAACGGGTCGGCGTTCTCGTCCCACGCCCGTTCCAGCAGCTCCTCGGCGCTGACGACGCCACCCTCGGCGGCGACCAGCACCTCGAGCACCGCGAACTGCTTGCGGGTGAGCGCCACGTACCGGCCGTCGCGGTAGACCTCGCGGCGGAACGGGTCCAGACGCAGGCCGGCTATCTCGCGTACGGGAGGTCGATGGTGTGCGCGCCGCCGGTCGAGCGCCCGAAGCCGGAGCACGAGCTCCTGAAGCTCGAACGGCTTGGTCAGATAGTCGTCGGCGCCGAGCTCGAACCCGGAGGCCTTGTCGTCGAGCCGGTCGGCGGCGGTGAGCATGAGGATGGGCATGCCGGTGCCGGACGCGACGATGCGTTCGGCGATCTCATCGCCGGAGGGACCCGGAATATCGCGATCAAGAACGGCGATGTCGTACGCGTTGACGCTCAGCAGCCCCAGAGCGGTATCGCCATCACCGGCGATGTCGGCCGCGATCGCCTCGAGGCGCAGGCCATCGCGAATGCCTTCGGCCATCCAGGGCTCGTCCTCGACGATCAACACGCGCACGTGCGATTTTAACGAGCCGGCGCATATCGCGGGCGTATGGAAAACCGCATACGGCTCGGCAACACCACGCCCTTTTGACTGGCGGTATGAGTCGCAAACTACGACCGCTGGCCGTCGTCGTCCTGGCCACCCTGATCGCCGCGGGCTGTTCGAAGTCGCCCGCGACGACCGATTCCGCCGACGGCACGCACGAGCGGGCGGTGAAGTTCGCCCAGTGCATGCGGGACAACGGCGTCCAGGACTTCCCGGATCCGGACGGGTCGGGCGAGCTGACCGCCGACGGGGTGGCGAACAACTCGTCGGTCGACACCAGCAGCGCGGCGTGGAACAAGGCCATGGACGCCTGCAAGGACCTGGTGCCGGCCGGCTTCACCGGCCACAAGCGGACCGCCGAGCAGCAGCAGTACGCCCTCAAGTTCGCCCAGTGCATGCGCGACAACGGCATCAAGGACTTCCCCGATCCCACGCCGGACGGCGCCCTCATCGACACGAACCGCATCCCGTCCGCCGCCGGGCGCGGTGCCAAGGACATCCCGGGGTTCACGGCCGCGACCGACAAGTGCGGCGATCTCCTGTCCGGCGCGCTGGACAAGCAGAAGTGAGGCGGACGACCTGGTTGGCGGCCGGCGCTGCGGTCCTCGTGGTCGCCGCTCTGGTGATCCCGCGGCAGGAGACTCGGGCAGCGCCGAAGGAAGCGGCCGCGAACACCGCGCCGGTGACGAAGGGCGCGCTCTCCGCCCGGATCCTGATGTACGGGACGCTGGCCTACCGCTCCCCCTCCTCGGTGATCAACAAGGCCGGCGGGACCTACACGTCGCTGCCCGCGGAAGGCGACAAGATCGGCTGCGGCGATGTGTTCTACCGGGTCGACGACAAACCGGTGCTGCTGCTGTGCGGCGACGTCCCCGCCTACCGCGACCTACACGAGGGCGTGACCGGGAACGACGTACGCCAGCTGAATGGGAATTTGCATCAGCTCGGCTTCGACGCCGACCCTCGGTCCGCCGCGTTCTCGGGCAAGACGCGGAAGGCGCTGGAGGCTCTCCAGCGCGAGAGAGGCGCCGACGCGACCGGAAAGCTCGGCGCCGGCAACGCGGTCTTCCTGCCCGGGCCGGCGCGGATCGCCAAGGTGATCGGCACGCCCGGCGGCCCCGCGCGCTCGGGAGCCGAGGTCGCGCAGGCCACTTCCGACACGCTCGAGGTGCAGCTGGCGCTCGACCCCTCGCAGCAGGCCGAGGTGACGAAGGGCGTCCGCGCGCAGATCACGCTGCCCGACAACAAGACCGTGCCGGGAAGGGTGGACCGGATCGGGCGGGTCGCCCAGGTTCCCGACGGCCAGTCCGGGGCCGCGACCATCCCCGCCTACCTCAGCCTCGACGACCCGCCGAAGACGGGCGGACTCGACCGGGCCCCGGTCCAGGTCGGCATCACGACCACGGGGGTGGAGAACGCGCTGAGCGTCCCGGTCACCGCGATCGTCGGGAAGTCCGGCGGCGGGTTCGCGGTCGAGGTGGTGCGGGCCGGCGGGACGCGAGGGCTGGTCGCCGTGAAGCTGGGCCTGTTCGACACCGCCGGCGGCCGGGTCCAGGTCGAGGGCGATGTGCACGAGGGCGACGAAGTGGTGGTGCCGTCGCTATGAGCGTCCTGGAACTGGACGGGGTGACCAAGGTCTACGGCGAGCAGCCCCCGGTCGCCGCCCTCCGCGGGGTGTCGTTCTCGATCGAGCGGGGCGAGCTGGTGGCGATCGTCGGGCCGTCCGGGTCGGGCAAGTCGACGCTCCTGCACGTCATGGGCACGCTGGAGCGGCCGAGCAGCGGCGTGGTCCGGATCGGCGGGGTCGACGCGGCGCGGCTGAGCGACCGCGAGGTGTCGCTGCTGCGAGCGCGGGAGATCGGATTCGTCTTCCAGCAGTTCTTCCTGGCCGAGCACGCCACCGTACGGGAGAACGTCGCCGACGGGCTCCTCTACGCCGGCGTCCCGGCCGCCGAGCGGTACCGGCGCGCGGACGAGGCCCTCGAACGCGTCGGGCTCGCCGATCGCGCGAAGTTCAAGCCCACCAAGATCTCGGGAGGGCAGCGGCAGCGGGTGGCGATCGCCCGGGCCCTGGTCGGGCGCCCGGCCATCGTGCTCGCCGACGAGCCGACCGGGAACCTCGACAGCGCCACCGGCGCATCGATCATGGAGCTCATCCGCGAGCTCAACGCGGAGGGCGCCACCATCGTCATGATCACGCACGACACCGCCCTCGCCGACCGGCTGCCGCGCCGGATCCGGTTGCTCGACGGGCAGGTGGCCCGATGAGCGTCCGTCTGCGGCCGAAGGACGCGCTGCGGGTGGCCAGTGTCGGGCTGCGGGCCCGGCCGCTGCGCGCCGCGCTGTCCGCGCTCGGCATCGCGATCGGGACGGCGGCGATCGTGGGGGTCCTCGGGCTGTCCGCGTCCTCGCAGGCCGGGCTGCTGGCGGAGATCGACCAGCTCGGCACGAACATGCTGACCGCCGAGGCCGGCCAGAGCCTCACCGGCGGCCCGGCGAAGCTGCCGCTCGAGGCGCAGGCGCGGATCACGCATCTCGGCGACGTCGAGCAGGTGGCGGACACCGCCGTGCTGAAGGACGAGAAGGTCTACCGGAGCTCGGTGGTGCCGAAGGGCAACACCGGCGGCCTCCAGGTGCGGGCCACCAGCCTGAACCTGCCGTCCGTGCTGCGCACCGGCATCGCCCGCGGAAGCTGGCTCAACGAGGGCACCGCCGGCGAGCCGGTCGCGGTGCTCGGCGCGGTCGCCGCCCAGCGGCTCGGCATCGAGCGGATCCACCCCGATCAGCGAATCTGGCTGGGCGACCAGTGGTTCAACGTCGCCGGCGTCCTGGGGCCGGCGCCGCTGGAGCCGGACATCGACAACAGCGCCCTCGTCGGCTATCCGGCCGCCCGGACGTACCTCGGCTACCTCAGCGTGACCGACGGCGGGACGACGGTTGGCCCGGCAAGCTCGATCTACGTCCGTGCCACGATCGACCGGGTCGCCGCGGTGCAGTCGCTGCTCGCGCCGACCGCCAACCCCTCGGCGCCGAACGAGGTGAACGTCAGCCAGCCGTCCGACGCGCTCACGGCGCGGGCCGCCGCGGCCGGCGCGTTCGACAGCCTCTTCCTGGGACTGGGCGTGGTAGCCCTGATTGTCGGCGCCGTCGGCGTCGCCAACATCATGATTATCTCGGTCCTGGAGCGCCGCTCCGAGATCGGCTTGCGCCGCGCCCTCGGCGCAACACAGGCCCAGATCCGAACCCAGTTCCTGGCCGAGTCCATCTTGCTGGCCGTCATCGGCGGCGCAATCGGCGTGCTCGCCGGCGCTCTGGCAACGGCGGTCTACGCCGGCGCCAAGAACTGGACCGTCGTGGTCCCGGTCGAGGCATGGTCGGGCGGCATCGCCTCGGCCCTCCTGATCGGAGCGTTCGCCGGCCTGCTGCCGGCCATCCGTGCGTCCCGCATGCCACCGACCGTCGCCCTGCGGACCGTATGAGCGGAGCGGCTAGTAGCGGCCGCCCTCCGGGGCCGGGATCGCGTTCAGCTCGGCCAAGTCGGCCTCCGCGAGCTTCACGTCGGCCGCGCCCGCGTTGTCGAGCAAGTACTTCGGGGTCTTCGTGCCGGGGATCGGAATGACCCGGTCGCCCTGGGCGAGCACCCACGCCAGCGCGACCTGGGCCGGCGTCGCGCCCGCTCGGGTGGCGACGGCGCGCACCCGGCCGACGATCGCCAGGTTGGCCTCGAGGGTCTCGCGCTGGAAGCGGGGCAGGCGGCGGCGGAAGTCGTCCTCGGGCAGGTCGTCGAAGGACGCGAAGCGGCCGGCCAGGAAACCGCGGCCCAGGGGCGAGAACGGCAGGAAGGCGATCCCCCGCGCCGCGCAGTACGGCAGCACCTCGGCCAGCGCGTCGCGGGTCCAGAGCGACAGCTCCGACTGCACCGAGGCCACCGGGTGCACCGACTGCGCCCGCGAGATCTCGTCGACGCCCACCTCGGAGAGGCCGATCCGGCGCGCCTTGCCGGACGCCACCACCTCGGCCATCGCTCCCCAGGTCTCCTCGATCGGCACCTCGGGGTCGACCCGGTGCAGCTGGTAGAGGTCGACGTGGTCGGTGCCGAGGCGGCGCAGGCTGGCGTCGATCGACTCGCGGATGTACTCGGGCCGGCCGTTGCGGACCATGCCCGGTGAGCTGTCGCCGGGCGTCGAGCCCAGGGCCGAGACCAGGCCGACCTTCGTCGCCAGCACCGCCCGCTCGCGATGACCGCCGGCGAGCGCGCGCCCGACCAGTTCCTCGTTGGTGTGCGGCCCGTAGACGTCGGCCGTGTCGATCAGCGTCATGCCCCGATCCAGGGCCTCGTGGATGACCCGGATGGAGGTCTCGTCGTCGCGCGCGGCCGACATGTCGTACGCGTGCGTCATGCCCATGCACCCGAGGCCGATGACGCCCACCGAGGGTCCGCCATCGCCCAGCGTCGTGTTCCGCATCTCAGGCCTCCGCGATCACGAGATAGAAGGTGAAGCCGGCGACCAGCGGCCCGCGTTCGAGCCGCGCGAGCCACGCCGCGGCATCCGCCCGATCGAGAACGCCGGCCTCGATCGCGCGCTGCGAGTTGCGGCGCAGCCCGAGCATCCCGTCGGCCGTCGCGAAGTCCTGGAACAGCACCGGGATCGGCACGACCGCGCGGACCCGGAAACCGGCCGCCGCGCACAGACGCGGCAACTCGCGGCCGACGGTCGGGTTACGCACGCGACCGGCAGAAAAGCGGACAAAATTGCGGCTGTACGCGAGATCTTCGTCGGCGATCGCCATGGTGTCCCAGTCCGGTTCCGCCATGCCGAACAGCCCGCCCGGACGCAGCACGCGGCGCACCTCGGCGATGGCCGCCGCCGGCGACTCGACGTGCTGGAGCATCCGATCGGCGCGGGCCCGGTCGATCGAGCCGGACTCGAGCGGAAGGTCGTGGATGTCGCCCTCACGCACCGACACCCGCGGCTGATCGGCGAAGCGGCGGCGGGCCTCGGCCAGCATCGCCGGATCGCGGTCGACGCCGAGCACCGTGCCGGTCTCGCCCACCGCGTCGGCCAGCCGGCCGAGGTCGGTGCCCGGCCCGCAGCCGAGGTCGGCCACGGTCAGGCCGGGGCGCACGTCGAGCACCGCCACCGACCGGTGCTTGTAGTCCAGACCCACGGCCGTCGCGGCCGCGGCATCCATGTAGCGGATCTGATCCGGAACGGTCAACTGATGTCGGGTCCGGTGAGAACGGCGTCGGGGTCGTCGACCAGCTGACGCACGTCCCACATCCAGACGCCGCCCTTCCAGGTGGGCTCGAAGCCCAGCAGGTCGGTCATCACCCGCAGCATCTCGATGTCGCGGATCTGCGGGGTCAGCACGATCACGCCGGCCTTCCAGTACCGCAGGTCGGCGAGCGTCATCTCGCGCCGGGTGTCGGTGATCTCGGGGATCGGGTTGCCCTGCTTGATCGACGCCATCAGGCCGCTGGTCGGCCGCCACGGCGGCGAGAAGAGGGCCGTACGGTCGGCCGGGTTCAGCGGGTTCTGGTTGGGCAGCAGCGCGTACGCCCCGGCGATCCGCATGTCTTGACCGGTCGCCGCGCTCCACCGGATCGGGTCCGGGTAGCTCGAGTCGGGCAGCGGCAGGGTCACCACGGTGTGGTCGTCGTCGACGTAGTGCTTCCAGGCGCCGGACGTGACGAACTCGGGGGTCGGCGCCATCGGGGCCGTCTTGAGCGGCGTCGGCGCGAGCGGCACGAGCGCCATCGCGACCGCGGTGATCATCGCCACCCGGACCGGGCCACGGGCCGACGGCTGCGCCCGCACCAGGTCGATGGCGCGCTGCACGCCGAGGGCGAGCAGGATGCCGACGGCCGGGGCGACGGCCATCGCCCAGCGGGTCGGCACGGCCGAGTTGAGCACCGGAACGCTGTGCAGTACCGCCCAGATGCCCGGAACGCCGGTGTTGACGCCGTTGAGGAAAATTCGCGGCCCGAGCGACATCGCCGCGAACAGCAGGGCCACCACGCCGAGCGCGACGACGGCGACCGTGCGTCGCATCCAGACGATCAGGCCGAAGAACAGAATGACCAGTCCCCAGCCGAAGAATGCGTTCTCTTCCTGCGGATTCTGGGCCAGCCGCTCGGCCAGCACCGAGTTTCCGGCGACCGATCGACTGGAATAGGCGGTGAACGAGCCGAGGTCCGCGCCGAAGTTTCGGACGAACTGCGGGAGGCCGTGATAGCTCTGCGGCCCGAAGAACTGCACGGACAGGGGATAGGCAAGCGCGGCGACCGTGACGACGGCGGCCACCACCAGGCCACGCAGGAATGCGCGCGCCTCACCCCGATGCCCCTTGCGACGGGAGATCGCCATGATGGCGCAGAAGACGCCGAGGCCGACCGCCGTCATGAACAGGATCTCGAGGTTGATGAACGCCTGCCAGACCAGCAGGCCGCCGAGGATCAACCCGTTGCGCAGGGCCCGTCCCGGCACGCGGAGCCGCAGCGTACGCCAGATGATCAGCGGAACCAGGAACTGCGAGACGATGTTCGGGTGGCCGCCGGCGTGCGACACCATGCTCGGCGCGAATGTGCAGAAAAGCGCACCGACCCAAGCCGCCAGCCGAGAACGCACGAACTGTCGGGAGAGCACGAAATACCACGAGATGCCGGTGAGCGACAACGCGAGAGTAAGAAATAGGTTGAACGCCACATGCGGACCGAAGAGCAGAGTCACCGGCGACAACGGCAGTGAAACAGCCAACACCGAGGTGTTGGCCATCATGTTCACCCCATCGGGGTAATTCATGCGATCGGAGAAGAACGGATAGGCGCCGTCCGAGATGACCCTCGCGCCATGCGCCAGCATCCACTCGAAGAATGCCTGATCCTGTGGATCGTCCGCCGACTGGTGACCGAGATTGAGCCACAACGGAGCGGTGAGGTAGAGCGCTACAGCGACGAAAGTCACTACCGCAAGAACGTCCCGCCAGTTGAGCCGGCGCCACACACGCAGGCGGCGGGCGGGCTCCTGCTGCTGCTCAGGGGCCGCCTCGACATCGGGGACGACGGAGACCGGTGCGGTCGCCTCAACCTCCGTGTCCAGCGCCGCCAGCTCCGCGTCCAGGTCCCCCGGGTCGGTCACTTGACGGGGTGGCAGAACGTTCCCGCCGGCCGACTGGCCTGTCGAGTCAATACCCGTAATCGTCATAGCATCGGCGAGCCTAACCGAGGTTGGTAACAGTGCTGTGTCGAGCGGGCCATGCGTGATCGAGCCGATATGAACGTTGTATTCCGGGCATCCACAGGTCGGAGCACAGGCACGCCAACCGGACCCTGTACCCCGTACACCTATGTCTCAATCAGGCAAATAATGCGGGGCCGGGCACCGCTCAACTTTCGGTTCGGCGCGCCGGATGGTTAACTCGTTCGGTCCCGCTGTCAGCTTCGATCGGCAAGACGAGGGAACCTTACTTATGGCAGACATCACTGGAGACCAGCGGATCCAGTCCGAAGTGCTCGAGGGCCTCGCCATGGCCGTGAACCACCGCCGGTGGTTCGTCGAGCTCGCGCTCCCGTACCTGGGAGACAACCCGATCGAGATCGGCAGCGGTCTCGGCGACTACGCGCTCGAATGGGCTGAGCACCTTCCGCGGTTCACGGCGACCGAAGCCGACCCCGACCGGCTCGTGCAGCTCAAGGAGCGCATGGCCGGCCACTCGAACATCGAAGTGCGGCAGATGCTGCTGCCCGCCGCGGACGCGACGGGCGAGTACAGCGCCGCCGTGTCGTACAACGTGCTCGAGCACATCGAGGACCACGTCGGGGCGCTGCGCAGCATGGCCGAGCTGGTCCGCCCGGGTGGGCGAGTCATCCTGATCGTGCCGGCGTTCATGTTCGCGATGAGCCAGGTCGACATCGCCACCGGCCACATCCGGCGGTACACGAAGAAGTCGATGCGCTCGGCGATGACCGAGGCCGGCCTGCAGATCGAGAAGCTGCACTACGCCAACGCGCTCGGCCTCATCGGCTACTACGGCGCCACCAGCATCTTCAAGCTGGCGCCGAAGGAAGGCCCGATGGTCAAGGTGTACGACTCGCTCGTGCTCCCGGTGACCAAGGCCGCCGAGCGGGTCGTGAAGCCGCCGTTCGGCCAGTCCGTCTTCGTGGTGGCGCGCACCCCCGGCTGACGGGTGCGAGTCACGTAAATTCAGCTGGGACAGACGAAAGGCCGCCGGATCACCGGCGGCCTTTTTTCGTGCGCCGATCCGGTCAGCCGCGAACCTGGAAGGTCGGGCGGATGGTGGCCCGGGCCAGCGTGTGGAAGGCGAGATTGAAGCCGACGTACGCCGGGGACGCGTCGGCGCCGACCTCGAGCTTGTCGACGTCGAGGGCGTGCACCGCGAACACGTACCGGTGCGGACGGTCGCCGGGCGGCGGGGCCGCGCCGCCGTAGTTGCGCTCGCCGTAGTCGTTGCGCACGCAGAACGCGTCGCCGGGCAGCGGGTCGACGCCGCGCTCCAGCGAGGTCACGCCGACCGGCAGGTTCACCACCAGCCAGTGCCAGAAGCCGCTGCCCGTGGGCGCGTCGGGATCGAAGCAGGTCACCACGAAGCCGCGCGTCTCCGCCGGGAAGCCCGACCAGGACAGCTGGGGTGACAGGTTCTTTCCGCCCACGCTGGGGTGCGCGAACATTTCGTCGAGCGGCTGGCCGTCCGTGACGTCGGCACTGGTCACCGTGAAGTGCGGGACCGAGGGCAGGTGATCGTACGGATCCGGGGCAACCGGGCGGTCGAGACTCATGGCGATGTCCTCCGGCGAGATGGTGAAAACCTTCTCCGCTTTCCCAAACCAAGCCGAGCGTAACCGGTTGACCTGAACGTCGCTTTGCGCCCCGCCCGGCCCGCTCCTTCACTCGTTCGGGTAGCCGCACACGCGGTGCGCGGGGGGTCCCCGGGGCCGGGCGATGCTTCTGTCTGACATCCGACCGGGTGTGTGCGGCAGAGATCCCCGCGCCCGGTGGCGATCAGCAAGTCGGCACTCGCCCACGGGGCGGGTGCCGACTGCTGTATCCGGGTTTTTCCGATTTCGTACGCCCGGAATGAGACGATTTTCTCATGAAAGCCCCCGTGCCCGCGGACGAGCCGGGCCGGCTCGCCGCCCTGCACGACGCCGGGGTGCTCGACACCGAGCCCGAAGAGGACTTCGACGACATCGCCCTGCTCGCGTCGCAGATCTGTGACACCCCGATGGGTCTGGTCAGCTTCGTCGACTCCAACCGCCAGTGGCTCAAGGCAAAGATCGGCGTCAACTTCGTGCAGACCCCGCGCGAGCTGTCCTTCTGCACCCACACGATCAGCGGGCACGACCTGCTCGAGGTCCCGGACGCGGCCGAGGACGAGCGCTTCGCCGGCAACCCGGTCGTGGTGGCCGACGGCGGGCTGCGCTTCTACGCCGGCGCGCCGGTCGTGCTCGACGGCACCTACTCGGTCGGGACGGTCTGCGTCGCCGACCGCGAGCCACGCGAGCTCACCGACTCGCAGCGGCGAGCCCTGCGCAGTCTCGCCCGGCACGCGGCGGTGCAGCTGGAGCTGCGCCGATACGCGCGCAACGCGGGCGACATCGCCGACCGGATGCGGCAGCTCGACCGCATGAAGGACTCGTTCCTCGCCACGGTGAGCCACGAGCTGCGTACGCCGCTGTCCACCATCCGCGGCTATCTGGAGATCCTGCTCGAGGGCGGTTTCGACGTGGAGACGTCGCACCGGTTCCTGTCGGTGATGCAGCGCAACTCCGACCGCCTGCTCCGGCTCATCGACGAGCTGCTGCTGGTCGCGCGGCTCAGCGACGAGACGATGGAGCTCGACATCACCGAGCTCGATCTGGCCGACCTCACCCACCAGGTGGTGACCGCGTGCCGGCCGCTGGCCGAGCACAAGCAGGTCGAGCTGTCCGACCGCACCCGGGTGCCGGTGCCGGCCCGGGGCGACGCCAAGCGCCTCACCCAGGCCCTGAACCACCTCGTGGTCAACGCGATCAAGTTCACCGGCGCCGGCGGCCGGATCGCCGTCGAGTCGTCCGACGACGGCGAGCCCGAGCTGACCATCACCGACACCGGGGTGGGCATCGCCCAGGACGAGCTGCCGCACGTGTTCGATCGCTTCTACCGGTGCGCATCGGCCGACGTGATGGCCGTACCGGGACCGGGTCTTGGCCTTGCGATCGTGAAGTCGATCATCGAGGCCCACCACGGGAGCGTTCACCTGGAGAGCTCGCCCGGCCTCGGCACGACCGTCCGCATGACCCTGCCGTCCTGCTAGCTCAGCCGTCCTGCCAGCTCAGCTGTCCTGCCAGCTCAGCCGTCCTGCCAGCTCAGCCGTCCCGCCAGCTCAGCCGTCCCGCCAGCTCAGCCGTCCTGCCAGCTCAGCCGATGCCGAACAGGGGCCGACACGGCTCGAGGCACTCGATCCGCACCGGGACCGTCCGGGCCTTCTCCCACGCCTCGCGATCCAGCCGCAGCCGGCGCCCGACGAGGGCCTTGCCCCGGATCACGTGCCGCTCGACGCCGTTGTCCGCGTAGCCGAGCTTGCGCGAGACGCCGTACGACGCGTGGTTGTCCTCGAACGCCTCCGACGTGGCGAACTGCGCCCCGAGCCCGGCGAACGCCAGCTCGAGCACCGCCGCCCGCATCTCGGTGCCGTAGCCGCGCCCCTGCTCGGCCCGGCCCAGCCACGAGCCGGTGCCGACCTCGCGCAACGTGGCGAAGCCGGCGGCGTCGATGCTCTGCGTGCCCACCACCCGGCCGTCGGCGACCGCCACCAGGCCGAGCGACCATTTCTCCGGCTGCCACGCCGCCCAGCTGTGCCACTGCCATTGCAGAACACTGCGGGCGACGCTCTCCGGCGGCTGGTCGGTCCATTCCGCGACAAACGGCTGCACTCCCGGATCGTGCACGCCGGCGGCCGCGAGGGCGGCCAGCTCGGCGAGACGATCCAGATCCGGTACGCGCAATTCCAGTCGCGGCGTCCGCAACACCAGCCCGAAGAGGGGCCACTGATCGGCAATCATGAACGCGATTGTCTCCGGTGCCGCGGGCGGCCGCGAGCGGTTTATATATTTACAGGCGCTCCACCGACAGCCCCGAATAGAGCTTTCGATAGACGACGCCGGTGCGGTGGTTACCCGCGTCGACCATCATCCCGTTGCCCATGTAGATGCCCACGTGCCCGGGGCCGACCACCAGGTCGCCGGGGCGCGCCTGGGCGCGGGAGATGCGACGGGCGCGGGCGGCCTGAGCGCCGGACGAGTGCGGGAGCCGGATGCCGGCCCGGGCGTACGCCTGCTTGGTGAGGCCGGAGCAGTCGAAGCCGCTCTGGCCCTCGCCGCCGCTGATGTAGCGCCGGCCCACCTGCGACTTGGCGAAGGCGATGACCGCGGTCATGTTGCCGAGGCGCATCACCCGCTGAGTGCGCGGGGCGGCGTGCCGGACGACGGCCCGGACGTGCGTGACCACCCGGCGAGCGGTCTTCGCACGTACGGTCCTGGTCGACACCGTGCGGGTGACGGCGTCCGGGCGCTCGCCGGCCCGGGCCGGCAAGGTGTTCCGGTCGGTCGCCCGGATCGGGCGGATGACGGCGCGGGCGGGCCGGCGCGAGGGCGACGCGACGGCCGGGCGGACGCCCGCGGCCCGGCGGATCGCCGCGCGCGAGGCGCGCTGGGCGAGCACCGCCCGGGCGGCAAAAGCGTTATCGGGGTCGAGACGGGCCGATTCCGGGCGGACGACCGGCCCGCTCCGGACGGGGGCGACCGGTGCTTGCAGGGCGGCGTTGGCCTGCTCAATGGGTTCTAGGGCCGGCGTGACGACGGCCAGCGCAATAGCGCCGGCAGTCAGCGCCCGGCTCGCGGACGGACGGTGCAGCGTTGCCTCCGAAATCGGCCCGGGGCACTCGCGCGAATCCCATCGGCACGGCCATAACGTTCGGCCGCGCCCATACCGCCCGTCGATGGACAGCAATGGGAACCCGGACTACTCGTTAATTCCGTCGACCATGCCAACACAGAACCGGAATCCTTTGGGGCCGAATTCCAACAATCGCCCTCACCCAATCGAGGAAAGAAACGATTTTTGAGCTGTAAATATACGATTCTCGATTCAGAAAATTGCATCCGCTTCGGGCGTGTCCGGCCCGGCGTGTCCGCTACGTGAGACCGATCCGGGCGCCCCGGCTGCCCGCCGACTCGTGCACGAGAAGGGCGGTGAGCCTGGTTCCGGCCGGCACGTCGAACGGCAGCACCCCGCGCACGGTCGCCCCCGCCGGCACCTCGTCGAGCAGCGTCCGCGACCCGTCCTGCAGGCTCTGCTCACTCAGAATCGACGCCGCGTGGTCATCGAGCGCGTACGCTCGCCCGTGGCCGTCCAGGGCCCGCTGCGCCCCGCTGTCGAGCAGTCGCGCCTCCCGCCCGGCGTTTTCCACGCTGACGCTGACCAGGCAGAACTGCCCCTTGGCCCGCTCCTGAAGCTCCGCCGCCGCGCCGACCGTGGCCACACCGCACCGAAGGCCGGAAACGGTCACGATGAACGCGCCGTCCGCCCCCGTCCGGTTGAGAATCGCGTCCTCGACGCCCGGTTCCGCGCCGTTCGTCCCCGATTCGACCCGCCCGGAGGCGCTCGCGGCGGGCTCGGCAACGGCCCGACCGCTCCCGCCACCCATCGCATAGGCGCCCGACCCGGCGGCAATGACCGCAAGCCCACCGGCCAGCGCCCAGATCCACCGCCCGCGCTTACGCCCGCCGGCTCGCCCGCCCGTCGCGGGGCCCGTCTCCGGCGAGTCGCCGCTTCCCGACGCCGGCGCACCCCCAGCCGCCGCCGCGCTCCCAGACGCCAGCGCGCCCTCGGAGGCCGCCGCGCCCTGAACGGCCTGCCCGCCCTCAGGAGCCCGCTCCCTCACCGGAGCCGGCGCGCTCTCGAAAGCCCGCCCGCCCTCGGAGGCCCGCCCACGCTCAGGAGCCGGCGCGCTCGCGAAAGCCCGCCCACCCTCGGAGGCCCACCCACTCTCGGAAGCCGGCGCGCTCTCGAAAGCCCGCCCACTCTCGGAAGCCGGCGCGCTCTCGAAAGCCCGCCCACCCTCGGCGGCCGGCGCACTCTCCGACCCCCGCGCCCGGGCGTTCTCATCGGCGGCGGCGGGGCGTAGCGGCTTCGTGGTCATGGCGGGGCTCCCGAACCGGGCTAGGCGTCAACGACGCGACACCGAATCTCCCGGCAAGCGCCCGGGTCGCGGCCACCATGCTCGGCATCCCCCGCTCGTTCGAGGCGTCGCCACGCCGCATATCGGACCTATCGCCGCATAAACCTCCTCTCAATACACTCGAAAGTGCTACGTTCCGGGTGTTGCCCGCCTCACGGCAGCAGCAGGATCTTGCCCAGGTGGTCGCTCGACTCCATCAGCTCCTGCGCCTCGCCCGCCGCCGCCAGCGGCAGGGTGGTGTGGATGATCGGTTTGACGGCGCCGGCCTCGACCAGCGGCCAGACCTCGCGACGCACGCCGGCGACCACGCGCGCCTTGTCGTCGCGCGAGCGGGCCCGCAGCCCGGTCGCCGAGATGCGGCCGCGCTTGGCCATGAGCAGCCCGAGGTCGAGCTCGCCCTTGCGGCCGCCCTGCATGCCGATCACGGCGATGCGGCCGTCGGGCGCGAGCACGTCGACGTTGCGGGCGAGATACTTCGCGCCCACGATGTCGAGCACCACGTCGGCGCCGCGGCCGCCGGTGACGTCCTTTGTGGCCGCCACGAAGTCGTCGGTCGTGTAGTCGATGACGTGGTCGGCGCCGAGCGCGCGCACCTTGTCGTGCTTGGCGGCGCGAGCCGTGGCCACCACGGTCGCGCCGAGCGCCTTGCCGAGCTGGACCGCGAACGTGCCGATGCCGCTGCCACCGCCGTGCACCAGCAGCGTCTCGCCCTTGCGCAGGCGGGCCAGATCCACCACGTTCGACCACACTGTGCACGCGACCTCGGGCAACGCCGCCGATTCCTGAAGCGAGAGACCGGTCGGCACCGGGAGCAGCTGCCCGGCCGGGACGGCGACCTTTTCCGCGTACCCCCCTCCGGCCAGAAGCGCCGCGACGCGCTCGCCCACATGCCGGTCGGTGACACCGGGACCGACCGCGCTGATCACGCCGGCGCACTCGAGGCCGGGGTAGTCGGAGGCGCCGGGCGGTGGCGGATAGAAGCCCTGCCGCTGGGACACGTCGGCCCGGTTGACCCCGGCGGCGGTCACGTCGACGACCACCTCGCCGTCGCCCGCCACCGGGTCGGGCACCTCGCGCAGGACCAGCCGCTTGTCTTCGATCACGATCGCGTGCATGGGATCAGCTTGCCCGAGGGGTGCGACAAAAAACGAGGGAGCCCCGCGAGCTGCGCCCACCGCAGCTCGCGAGGCTCCCTGCCCGGGGAAGATCAGCCCTTGTAGGCGCCGATGATCTTCGTGTATTGGTAGGCCGACTGCGACACGCCACTGCACGTGTCGTCGTTCGGGTACCCGCTCGGGCACTGCCGGTCGCGGTTGAGCGACCAGAAGGTGAGCCGGGCGATGGTGTGCTGCTGCGCGTACGCCGTGATGGTCTGCATGTCCGCGAGGGTGACCGTGGCGTGCTCGTCGGTGATCCCGTTCATGGACGAGATGCCCACGTGCTTGTACGCGTCGGCGTCCGACCAGCCATAGGCCGTCTTCAGCTTGTTCTTCAGCCCGTCCGCCGCCTGGATGGTCAGCTGACCCTGGTTACCGGTCGTGTTGCCCCAGTCGAAGGTCATGATGCCCCAGCCGTCGACGACCAGCCCGGCCGACGCGGCCCGGTTGATCAGCGACGCGTCCGGACCGCCCGTGCCACTGCCCAGCGTGATGTAGGTGGTGATGCCCGGGTTGTTGGCCTTGATGGTCTTCAGCGCGTCGACGGTCTTCTGCTGGTCGGCGGCGGTGTTGTACGGGGTGCCCTCGATGTCGATGTCGATGGCCTTGAGCCCGTACGCGTTGATGACCTTCTGATAGGCCGCCGCCAGCGCCGAGGCGCTCGTGCAGTAGTGCTCGAGCCACGGCCCCGAGGCGCCGCCGAACGAGATCACCACGTCACCGCCGTTGGCCCGGATCGTGTTGATCGCGCTCTGGTCCTGGCCGCCGGTCAGCGCCCGGCTGCCGTCCCACTTCGGGTCACAGTTGCCGCTGTTCAGCATGAACGCCATCGTGAACCACTTGACGCCGGTCGACTGCGTGACCGTGGTCAGGTTCGGCGGGTTGCCCCACCCGGTGTAGTAGTACGGCGCGACCGCCTTGATGCCCGGGCCGCCCGACGAGGGAGGCGTGGTGGGCGTGGTGGTCGGCGGCGTCGAGCCACCGCCGAAGGTCCACTTCTGGTTGGACGTGCCGGTGCAGGTCCACAGCTGGAGCTTCGCCCCGTCCGCCGTGTTCTTGTCCTTGACGTCCAGGCATTTGCCGTTCGAGTTGATCAGCGAGCCGCCGGAGAGGCTCCACTTCTGGGTGGCCACCGTGGAGATGCAGTCCCACATGTGCACGACCGCGCCGTCGGCCGCCGAGTTGTTCGCGACGTCCAGGCACTTGCCCTGGATCTGCACCGAGCCGTTGTCGGCCAGCGTCCAGGTCTGGTTGGCCGACCCGGCGTAGCAGGTCCACAGCTGCGGCTGGTTGCCGTTGGCGGTGGAGCCGTTGGTGAGGTCGAGACACTTGCTGTTCAGCGAGCTCACCAGGGCCCCGGCACTGGCCGCCGACGCGTTGGTGATGCCGAGGATGCCCATGGTCGCGACGACCGCGACCCCGGCCGCGATTGCTAGAAGGCGCTTCATGCCGGAACCGTCCATCTCTGGTTGGCGGCGCCGGTGCAGCTCCAGATCTGCAACTTGGCCCCGTTGGCGGTGTTGTTGTCCTTGACGTCCAGGCACTTGCCGGACGCGGAGTTGATCAGGGCGCCGCCGGAGGCGGTCCATTTCTGCGTGGCGACCGTCGAGATGCAGTCCCACAGGTGCACGGCCCCACCGTCCGAGGTGGAGTTGTTGGCGACGTCGAGGCACTTGCCGAGCCCGCGGATCGTGCCGTCGGTGCCGACCGTCCACTGCTGGTTGGCGTTGCCGGCGGTGCAGTCCCAGAGCTGGGGCTGGTTGCCGTTCGCGGTCGAGCCGCCGGTGACGTCGAGGCACTTGCCGCCGAGGCCGGTGATCGTGCCCGTCTTGCCCGTGCCGGTCCCGCCGCCGGATCCCGACTGCGAGCCGCTCCAGGTGAAGGTGGCCGAGGTCTTCGTGGGCAGGGAGTACGTGAACGACTGCCCACCCCAGTTGACCTTGACCGACTGGGTCGAGCCGCTCGTGTTGTGCGCGATCAGCGCCTTGGACCCGTCGCTGTTCTTGAAGGCGACGTTCGGCACCGTGCCGTTGGCCGAGGAGTCGATCCGCACCGCGCCCGGCTTCACGAACTTGGTGAGGTGGCCCATCGTGTAGTACTCGATGGTGTAGTCGACCTGGCCCCGCCGGCCGTCATTGCGGTGCACGGTCACCAGACCCGTACAGGTGCCGCATCCGCCGTTGTGCGGGCCCATGGCCTCGTCCACGGCCAGCGACCACTTCGTCCAGCTACGACCCCAGTTGCGGAAGTAGTCGATGAGGTCGCCCATGTCCTCGGACTGCTGGTTCGAGACCCACGTGCCGCCGGAGTGCTCGGTGTTGTACATGTTCACCGACGGGAACTGGTTGTGCACCGACGTCTCGGTCGACGGGTTGCCGCCGTAGTCATGCCACGCGATGCCGCCGAAGTTCGGGTGGTTCCGGATCGCGGTGTCATTGATCAAAGGCGAGACCCAGGTGTCGTACGTGTCGAAGTTCCAGTCGCCGATGAGCAGCTTGGTGCCGAGCCCGGCCGACTGAAGCGCCGGCATCAGGTCGTTCTTCGCGAACGACTGCAGCCCCGACACCGGCCACTGCATCGACGGGTAGCCCGCGCAGCAGCCCGGCTCGTTCTGCTCGGTGACGTACCGGATCGGCACGCCCTGCGCCTGATAGCCCTGGATGTACTTGACGAAGTACTGCGCGTAGGCCTTGTAGTACTGCGCCTGCAGGTAACCCTGGCTGTAGGCGTTGTTGTCCTTCATCCACGGCGGCGCCGACCACGGCGACCCCATGACGAACATCGAAGGATTCAGCCCGTACGCCTGCTTCGTGAGCGCCATGATGTCGGCATCCCGCGAGAGCGAGAAATCGTTCACGTCGCAGCAGGTGTTGTCGTACGAGTAGCTGTTCTGCGCCAGGTCGGAGGACCCGATCACGTTGCGCAGGGCGCTGACGCCGATCCCGCCACTGTTGCTGAACAGCTTGGTCATGACGTCGTTCTGGGTCGCGGCGGACAGCGCGCCGCTCCCCTTGATGTCGAAGGCGGAGGTGTCGGTCATCGACGCGCCGGCGCCCTCGAACTGCTGGTAGGTCGTGTTCTCGTTGACGGTGATCGTCTGGTTCGCGCTGCCGCTGCTGCTCGCGAACGCGACCGGCGTCTGCTGCTGCAGGCCGCGCGTCACCGTGCGCCCGCCGCCGTCGCTCGTCGTGGTCAGGTAGACGTTGACCGACTCGCCGGCCGCATACGCCTGGGGAGCGACCACCACGATCGACGTGACCAGCGCCGCCGTGGAGGCCGCGAGGAGCAGCGTTCTTCGGGTTTTGGGGATGGGTCGGGGGATGGACATGGGTAGGGGACTCCCTTGCCGTTGGTGGGGGCCGTGGCTGGGGATTGGTAAGGCAAGTGAACAATAAACACCCCGGTCGATACCTTGTCAACCGCCAACGATCGCCGAATTGACCTCGTTTGGGCAGCTCAGATGCCTGTTAAGAGTCTTAATACAAGTTTCGGTTAAGAGTGCCTGCGGAGCCCCGTGACGGGGTCTGGCAGACTGGGACGGCACCGCCGGGAGGGCTCGCCTAGTGGCCGATGGCGCCGGTCTTGAAAACCGGTATGGGGAAACTCATCGTGGGTTCGAATCCCACGCCCTCCGCACATTGATGAACAGCGAAAACCGCCGCCGACCTCGATGAACGCAGGTCGGCGGCGGTCATCGCACCTCACCGCTCGGTCTCACTCGGTCTCACTCAGGACCGCTTGATCTCACTCGTCGCGACAAATACGCGACAACGAACGCCGGCCGCCGTCCTTACTCCTCGCCCTGGTCGGGCGGCTCGCCGAGCGCTTCGGCGATGCGGTGGCGGGCCGCCTCGTCCTGCCCCTCGATGCACTTGGCGTAGACCTTGAGCAGCACGTTGACGCTGTGCCCGGCCCACTCGGCTACCTGGGTCGCCGGCACGCCCGCGTTGAGCCACAGGGACACCGCGGCGTGCCGCAGGTCGTACGGTCGGCGGGCGAGCGGTGAGCGCAGCTGCGCGGGCGTGAACGCGATCCCGCGGGCTCGTCGCCAGGTCCGCGAGTAGGTCTCTTTCGACACCGGCCCATTGCCGTAGCCGCGGGTGACGAACAGTCGCCCGTCCGGCGCGTGCCCGTAGGCCGCGATGTGCCAGCGCAGGGCACGCACGAGCATCGGCGCTGCCGGCACCGGTCGAGTCGCCGACTCGGGGCGATGCTTCAAGGCTCGGTCTTCGCGCACAGCACTGCTGTCGTCGCCCCAATCCTGCCCGACATGCTGAGTGGATCCGGTGAGCCGGAGCATGCCCCACCCCTTCTCAGGGAGGTCGCAGTCATCGACGCGCAAATGCAGGGCCTCGGCCGGTCGCAGCGCCGCGAAGTACAGGCACGCGAAGAAGGCGACGAGGTGCGGCGCGATGGTCGCGACAACGGACAGCATCCCGATCGCTTGCTGCGGGTTGATGACCGAGCGGTTGTCCACTTCGTCTTCCGACTTCGGCGTAACCCACTGGACGTGGTCCATCGGGTGTGTCGGCAGTAGGCGCAATTCGACGCCGTAGCGAAGCGCACCGTAGAAAACACCACGCTTGCGGGCGATCGTCGTCGCGGCTGCCGATCGGCCGTCCGTGGTTCGGAGAGCGAGCAAATCGAGCGCTTTTCGGATCAGCGCGGCGTCTTCCAGTTCCGTCAACGGCACGCTGTTGTTTTCCAGCCAGCGCACCGTTTCGGCTATGTCGTCCGGCGGCGGCCCGATCTCCCGCCGCGTCTTGTTGAATGACCACGAGTACAACGCGCGCCGAATTTCGGCGTCCGAGGGCGCGCCGCGGTCGCTAGCGAGCAAGGCAGGGGTGACGTGGGCCAGTGACTCGGCGATGCTCTTGCGGTGCTTTGCTGAGGCGCGCGGCCACTTCATGTCTACGAACGCGATGGCGTGTACGTACCACGAGCGGGTGCTGCGTGCCCGTGCCATCGGTTCGGGCAGACCGGTCGCGACATCGAACGCCACACCTTCCCGCTGGTAGGTCACCAGCTTCGATCGATAGCTTTCCGCGAGTGCTTTGGTTTGGAAGCTTTCGCCGAAGACGTTCTCGGCTACGACCCATCGAACTCGATAGGTGCTGCGCGGCTTGCCGGTCTTCCGATCTTTTCCCTTATGTTCTTGGATTCCCCAGATCTTGACGTCATAGGTGGTGTTCATGCCGCTTGCGGTTCCTCTCGCGCGGACAGCCAGGATTCGAAGTCGGTGCGGCGAATGCGGATCTGCCGGTTGGGCATCTTGTATGTGCGCGGCGCTTGCCCCAGCGCCTTCCAGCGGAAAAAGGTCGAGCGGGGAACGGCCAATTCGGTCAGGAACTCGTCGAGGGTGAGGAAGGTGCGCGTTGCCATGGGTCCGGCCTCCCTGGCGTGGTGATGCGGGGCTCTCAGTGGCTCTGTGCCGGCCTCACGGCCGAGCGGGGGTCTTCCGTGGACGGTGCGGGCAGCGCTTCGCCGGAGAGGCGGAGAACGGCCGGCTGAGAGCAACGCTGAGCCAAGATCTCGGACACCCTGGGGTGTTCCTATGCATCCGTCCTGAATCATGGCGGATTTTTTGTGTTTCAGCCGGTCTGTCATGGTCGGTTACCCGCGGAACTGTCACTCGGGCTGTCACTGTCGTTTCCGCTGGTCAGCGTGGGTTGAGTGACAGCGGTGACAGGAGTGACAGCGGTGACACCGGGTACCCGGTACCGGCCGCCGGGTTCGGCGGTGAGTTGGCCGTCGGCGAGCATCCGCGAGCACGTCTGCCGGACGGTGTCCGCCTTGAGACCGACGCCCTCGGCGATGACCTTCGGGGTGGAGCCGGGCGCGCCGCGCAGCCAGCGCAGGATCGCGGCGCGGGTGTCGCTGAGTTGGTAGTCGCCGGCCGGGCCGTCGAGCATCTGCCACGCGCCCGCGGCGGGGTCGAAGGTCAGTGGGTACTCGGCCTCGTCGACGTCGCGGCCGGTGACGTGCAGAACGCCGTCACCCTGGTTGCGTGCTCGTTTGAGCACGAGGGTCGCGTCGGCCGCGCCGGCGAGCCCGTTGGTGCCGGACACCTCGGCCAGGAAGTCATCGGAGCCGGCCTTACGCACGTGGTGCACCGCGACGACGGCGACGCCGTAATCGTCGGCGACCTTCTTCGCCCGCCCGACCGCGGCGTAGTCGGCGTCGTAGGCGGACGCGCCCGGGGCGGAGTTGCCGCGCAGCTTGGCGAACACGTCGATGATGACCAGCCGCGCGCCGGGGTGCCGATCGAGCCAGGCGGCGATTGCCTGATCTCCGCCTTGCGGCAGTGGCGGGCATTGGGTGGCCAGGGTTAGGCCCGCGGGCGCGGCCCGGTCGCCGAGAACCTTCCGCAGGCGGGTTTGCAGCCGCCGGGCGGTGTCTTCCAGGGCGAGGTAGAGCACCGCGCCGGGCTCGACGTCGATCACGCCGAATGCCCGGTCGCCGCGGGCGACATCCACGCCGAGGCCGAGGGACATCCAGGACTTGCCGACCTTGGGCGGGCCGCAGAGCAGGCTGAACCCTTCGGAGATCACGCCGGGCACCGCCCACCGGGGCGGGGCGAATTCCATCGCCATGATGTCCGCGGCGGTCCATGAGGTGCGCAGCCGGGCGGGCTGGCCGGCCGCGGACAGCACCGCCGCGGCGTCGTCCGGCCCGGCCACCCGCAGCGCGGGCCGCTCGGCCGGGGTCGGGGCGGTCATCACGCCACCTGCCGCGGCCGACGCGCGCCGGCGGCGAGCCCGGATCGGATGGTGGTCTCGGTCTCCCGCTCGCCGAGGCCGAGTCGGGCCGCGGCGTCGGCGAGCACCGCGGTCACGGTCTCTTCGGCGACCGCGTGGCCGGCGACGAGTTGGCCGAGGGTCTGCGCGGCCATGTACAGCGCCCGGTTCCGGCCGCCCTCCCGGGCCTCGCCGAGTTTCTCGAGCGTGCCGGCGATCGCGGCCCGCACGTACGCGCCGCGCCGGTCGGCGGGCAGCTCGACGACAACCGGCGGTCCCGCGGGCCGCAGCGGCGCGGGCTGGAGCCGTTCGGCGAGCCAGCCGGGCAGCAGACCGGCCCGGGTGTCCTGCCGGACCGTGTAGGGGTGCCCGGCGACGATCGAGCCCGCGGCAACGACGTAGCCGCCGTGCCCGCGGGTGTCGATCAGCCAGCCCAACGAGCCGGCGGTGTTACGCAGCTCGACGCCGTCCGGGTGCCGGAAATACAGGTGGAGTCCGCCGCGGCCGGTGGCCACGGCGTAGGTGTCATCGGGCACCGGGTGGCCGAGGTCGGCGCACAGGTCGGTGAACACGCCCCAGCCGTGCAGATAGCCCTCGCGTCCCGCGGGCGCGCTCTGGCCGGTCTTGCGGGCGTCGAAGTCGAGCACCACGAGCCCGGACGGCCCGCACGCGATGCCGACGTTGAACGGGCCGGCCGCCCAACACCGACGGATCCGGTCGGGATCGACGGTGGCGCGCTGCTCCCACCGATCGAGCGCGGGCGGTTTGTCGTCCGGGCGGAGCGGGAACACATGCCAGCCGCGGGCCGCGGCCGACAGCGCGACGGTCAGCATTTCGTTGCCGTGCAAGGAAATCGCCTCCGTTGATAGCGGTGTTGCGCGCTCGGCGCAGGTCTTGTGACAGGGCCGGCCGTTCCCGTCGCGGCAGATCGCCGGCCGGGCGCAGATCCGGCAGGGCAGCGGCGGCCCGGCGGCGTGGTTGCGCCAGTCGAGCCAGCCCGCGGCGCTGGTCATCGGTCGTGGCAGGTCAGGCACTCGCCGAGCGAGCGCGGGATGTAGTAGCCGCGTACCCGGCGGCAGGTCGGGCAGGTGCGCCGGGCGTGGAGCGCGGCCTGGATCGCGCGACGCTGCGCGGGCGTCGGGGTGCGTTTGGGCCGTGCGAGGTCGAGCCGGTACAGGTACGCGGCGCGGACGCCGCCGACGCCGGCCCACAGGATTTGCGCGGCGATCGGTTGCCGGCCGGGGCACAGCCCGGCGGCGCGTAGTTGCCGGCGGGTGGCGTAGCCCGTGGGAGCGCCGCGCCACCAGTAGGTCGGCAGCCCGCCGTACCGAGTGCCCTCGGGATCCCAGAACGCGACTCGGATCCGGGACATCAGGACCGCCCGCCGAAGAATTTGCGGCGCGGGGTGTGGAGCTCCACGCCATCGGCGGGAAATTCTTCGGTTTTTGGCCGGCCGATGCCGCTGGCCGGCGGCGCATAACGTCGCGCGCCGGCGGAACGCGACGCGTCGTTTCCATCTGGATGCGACGCGTCGTTTCGGGCCGCGGACGACGGCTCGGTGGTGTAGGCGGCCCATGCGCGGCTGACCGCTCCGGAGCCGGGGAACAGATCGTCGAGCGTGTCGTTGGTGGCCGCGCCGAGTAGATCGAAAACCCAGCGGCAGAACGCCGCGGGCTTGGCGCCGACTACCCGGCCCGGCAGGGTGGTCATGACGGCGACGCCGTGCACGAGGGAATCGACGCGTCGCGTCCGGAGCGGATGCTCGCAACGCGACGGGTCTGCGGGCCGGCCGCCGTGGAAGATCACCGGTTCCCACGCGTTGAGTGGCCACCGGCTTGGGTTGGGCCGCTCCCCGCGGTGCCACGCGGCCACCCGCACGTCGGGCGGACACAGGGCAAGCACGGCGGGCAGCGCGGCGGCCGAGGTGGACAGCGCCCACCCGTCGTACGACGTGAGGCGATGGATCAGCGCGGCGTGATCGACCTCGCCGGCGTAGTCCGGGTGATCGCGGTAGAGCCACGCCTTGCCCGGATACGGCGGATCGGCGTAGGCCAGGCGCAACGGCCGTCCGGCGGTGTCGGCGACGGGCCGGCCGGCGGCCCGGGTGAACCGGTGGCGGGCCTGCCGGCAGCGCACGGAACAGCAGATCGAGTCGCGCCGTGCCGCGGCCGGGATCGGGTCTCGGCACCACGCGCATAGCCGTCGCGTCTGGTCGACGCGCGACGCGTCGTCTCCGGAGGGGCCGCTGCAGACGCGACGTGTGTCGCCGGACCGCGTCCGGGCCGCGGCGGTCATGCCGACCGCCGATCGAGAGCCGGCCGGTCGGTGCGGCCGCGCAGCACGCCGCGGCGGATCGCGACCGCGGTCAGCAGCTCCCGCATCAGCCGCAACGTCTCGTCGAGTTGCCAGCGGGCACCGGTTTCGGTGTGGTGCAACCGGATCCGGGCGGTCACCTCGATGTACTCGACGTCGCCGGCACGGACGCGGGTGACGACGGCCCGGCCGCCGATGGCATCGGCGATCAGGCCCGGCCCGCGGTGCTCGGCGAGACCGCACCGGTGGTCGCGGGCGCACCACGCGGTGTGCGGCGTGGGCTCGCGGCGAAGCCGTGCCATGGTCCGGCTCATCGGTTGCCGGCCTTGTGCTCGTCGCGCAGGTGCTCGTAAATCCGGCGGCCGACACGCACCCGGCGGCCGGTGCCCTCACACCGCGGGCAGTCGCGGAAGACCTTGCGGGACATGCGGGAGTAGATCCGTCCGTTGTCGCACCGGTGCCGGCGGCAGCGGCCGAACGGGAAGACCGCGCAGTTGATGATGTAGAACGCTGTGTAACCGAGGGTGGCGAGGCTAGCTAGCGCAACCGCGGTGGTCATCGGGACGCCTCCTGAGCCGGTTTGAGGGTGTGCGGGGCCGACGCCGCTAGGTGCTAGGGCGCTGATCAGGGATTTGATGGGTCGCTAGCGGGGCCGCTAGGTCTAGCGGGGGTGGCCGCTAGACCTAGCGGCGAATCTTCGGCTAGGTGTTCTTGCCGCCACCGTTCTCACGGTCACGCTTGGTGATGGCGGTGAGGATGTCGGCGCGGGTGATGCCCTTGCGGTTCGCGCCGCGGTTCGTCGCGGGGTCGGTGCCCCACACCTGCCCGGTGCGCACGCCGTAGGGCTTGAGCGCCGCGGTGAGCTGATCCCGGGTCAGGCCGGCGTAGACGTCGGGCCGCAGCGCGGTCAGCCGCTCGGCGAGCACCTCGGTCCACAGCTTCGGCTCGGCCTCGGCCATCACCGCGACCACGTCTTCAAGGACGGTGTCGCGGCGGACCGCGGCGGTGTCGATGGTGACGCCGGCAGCGTGGCCGGTGATGGTGCCGGCCTTCTCCCGCAGCACCCGCGCCCGCCGCACAATCACCTCAGCGCCGGGGGCATCGACGAAGAACGTCCGGGAGATCACCGGGTCATCACCCTCGCCGGCGAGGTAGCCGATCCCGCGGTCGCGGCGGGAGAACATGGTCGCCTTGATCCCGTTCTTGTGCATCGAGCTACCGAGCACCATGTCGTTCTCGGTGTGGCCCATCACCTTGAGGCAGAACCGCAGCACCGCGTTCGCCGAGATGCCGGTGGGCAGGCTCTTGGCGTCCGGCCGCTGGGTGGCCAGCACGAGGTTGATCCCGGTCGCCGGGCCGCGCTTGACCACGTCGGTGCAGATCTCCTCGAACTCGGCCCCGTACTTCGGGTGCTCGAACCACACCTGACACTCATCCACGCCAGCCACGATCGGGAACAGGCCCAGCTTGCGGTTGTTGGCCAACTCGTCGGTGACCTTGTTCTCGGGGCACAAGTCCCGCGGCAGCTCCCGGATCACCTTCGTACGGCGGCGCATCTCGTCGCGCAGTTCCCGCATCGAGGTCAGCCCGTAGGCGATGTCTTCCTCGTCGTCGCCGGCCCGGTAGCGGTGCGCCACCGGCTCCAACGGCGACAGGTCACCGGTGCCCTTCAGGTCGAACGCCAGCAGCCGCGCCCGCGGGTCAAGACAGGCGATCAGCAGCACCAGCCGCAACGCGAACGTCTTACCCATCCGCGGGATGCTGCCGATGATCATCGAGGCGAACATGAGGGTCAGCGTCACCAGCCGGCCGCGGGGGTCGGTGCCGAACGGTGACGCCTTGAACAGGTTCACCGTTCCGGACTTGGCCAGCGGGAACGCGGCCTGCTTCGCCCGGGACATGTCCTTGTCCGCGACGAACAGCACGAGCCGGCCCGGGTGCACCTCGGCGTTGGCCTCGGGCCACACGCAGCCGAGCGGGCGGGTCAGCGCGGCGGCCAACTCTTCGCGCTTGTCGACCACGCTGGACGCGGTGACCCCGCGGGGTAGCTCCACCTCGGCGCGCCAGCCGATGCCGTTCTCCCGGGCGATCGGCGCGGGGAACCACTTCTTGCCGTTGTCGCCGCGGCGCACCGCCTGGTTGATGCCCGCAATGTTGAGCGCGACCAGGGCGGTGAACACCTCGATCGAGGTCAGCGGCGCGGCGTCGTTGCGCACGACCGCGGTGTCCAACAGCGGCTTATCGGCCGGGGCACCGACCACGCCGAACAGGATCAGCAGCGCGGCCAGGGCGGCGTACTGCGCGGCGTGCGGGGCCAGCATGAGCGCCCCTACGGCCAGCACGAGCGCGACGGTCAGGAACACCGTGACCATGCCCCGCCACCGCACCCGCCGGTCCCGCTTGCTGGCCAGCCGCAGGTACTCCTTGGCCTCGTCCGGCCGGTCGACCGCGGCGCGCACGATCGACTGCCGCACCGGCTCACCTTCCAGGTCCCACAGCCACCGGTTGTAGCCGCCGCAGATCCGGGCGAACCCGCGGGGCGTGCGCCACGCGAGCTTGATCGCGTACTTCGGCGACCGCAGCCCGTGATACGCCAGGGCGTGCAGACCGAACCCGGCCGCCCACGCCAGGTTCCCGCCGAACTCGGCGGACGACTTGAGCCACGACGGCACGATCGGCACCCGGGTAGCGTCGCGGAACCCGGTCAGGGTGAACCGCGGCCGCCGCTGCGCGGCGATCGAGTCCACCAGCACCGGCCCGGCCCCGCCGTCACCGTCGAGGTCCTCGGCGGCCAGGTCGGCGGGCGTGTAGTTGGCGCGCCGCTCGCGGGCGGCGTCCAGGTCCACCACGTCGGCCTCGGCCGCCGCGGGGTCGGCGACGTCGGCCTCGGCGGCGGTCCAGTCGAAGTCTTCCGGCTCGTGGTTAGGGTTGGTGCTCACGAACGGTCCTCCGATCGAGCGAGAGTGGCACCGGCCGCGGCGGCGAGGCCGACGGCGGCCAGGGTGCGAAGTCGAGACGGATCAGCGAGTGCGGCGAACAGGTTCAGCGCGGCGGCGGCCAGCAGGAACCAGCCGGTGAGCCGGCGGATCATCGGGCCACCAGCCCGGATCCGCGGCAGGTGCGGCACCGCACCCAACCGGTGATCTGCAACATGTTGCTGATGGGCCGGCCGTCGCGGCCCGCGAGCACCTCACCCGCGCCGCGGCAGGTCGGGCAGTTGACGTTGCCGCCGCGGGCGGCGAACCGATGCGCGGCCATCACGAGCGCACTTCCACGCTGCCGCTGCCGTCACAGCCATGACACTGATGCGGAATCTGGCGGTTGCCGCCGCATTCGCGGCAGATGTAGACGTTGGTCTTCGCCCCGCGGCACTCGGTGCACTTGGTTCCGGCCCATCTGGTCTCGCCGGAACCTCCGCACATCTCGCAGGCCAGCCGCACGCGGCCGGAGCCTTTGCAGCGGCCGCACTGCCGGTACTGGATGCGGGTACCGCGGCACCCGCGACAGGTGGTTCTCATCAGCGCTTCCCTCCGAGCAGGCCCCGCACGAGCGCCGAAGCGGCGTCCCCGGCGCGGCGAGCGATCACGTTCTCGGTGTAGGTGCCGGCGTCGTACTCCGACCGGCCGCGCAGGTGCCGAGGGGTCTCGACGACCGCGGGCCGGCCGTTCTTGGTGGTCCAGGTGAACTCGCGCTTGGCCATGGCGTTCAGCCCTCCACGACCGGCTCGGCGAGCGCGTCGGCGAGCATCGCTCGATGGGCGGGGAAGATCTCGCCGGCGTACGCTTCGGCGAGGTGGGCGGCGAGATCGGCGTAGCTGTCGGCGCGCACCCACGCGGCGCGGGCGGCGTCGTCGCCGCCCCGCACGGCCGGCAGGTCGGCATGGGTCGGCCAGAGGCCGAGGTCGGCGCGGGCGAGCACGGTGACCATCCACGCCTCATCGCTGCCGCGCGGGTCCGGCACGTAGCGGGGCGGTTCGACCTGCCACCACCCGCCGGTCGGCAGGCTCAGGTGGGTTTCCTCGGCCAGTTCCCGCACGGCGGCCCGGTCCGGGGTCTCGCCCGGCTCGACGTGTCCGCCGGGCAGTGCCCAGCCGTGTCCGTCGTCGCGCTCGACCATCAGGATCCAGCGGTGCCCGGCCAGGTCGTCGGCGGTCACGAGCGCATCGGCGGCTAGGGCCTCGCCCCAGTGGCCCAACTCGTTGCGGCCGTAGCGGATCCCGGTTCGCTCGCACGGGTTGACCGGCCGGCCGTCGACCACCTTGAACGGGATCGCGGCGGCGGCCTGTCGGGCCGGCCAGTCGATGCGGGTGGGGTCGGTCTCGGGGTCGGCCCAGCCCTCGGCGATCCCGCGGCCGAACACGTCGGGGTGGGTGTATTCGCGGCCGGTCATCGGCGGAACGCCTTACGGGTCACGCCGATCGAGCGGCGGTCCTGCCCGGCGGCGTGCGCGGCACGCTGCTGGCGGGAGTCGGCGGCCATGGCGGCGTCGCGGCGCTCGGCGCGGTCGGACTTGCCGATCTCGTTCTTGACCGGGTCTGCCGCGCAGTTCTGGTTGCTTGCCATGATGGGGGTCTCTCCTTGTGGGTCTTGCGGGACCGATGGGGTGGAGACCGACGGCACGGCGCTGCTTTGGTCGGTAGGAGCCGTGCCGTCGGGCAGAACTAGAAAGGGATGGGCCGGCACGTCGTTGCCGGTCGCCAGGGCGTCGAGCGCGTCGGACAGGTGCTCGGCGATGTACTGCCGGTCGTGTTCGTCGTTCAGCGCGGCCTCGGCCCACTCGTGTAGCTCGGCCAGCTCGGTGCGCAGGTTGTGCAGTTCGGCACAGGCTTCGAAGATCTCGGGCTCGGTCATCGGGATCGCTCCTCACGCGGCCAGCAGTGCGGGCGTTTCCGCAGGAACCGGGGCAGATGCTGACGCATCGGCGATGCGGGCGGCGGGGAGGTGACGCCGGGCCGTGGAGACGGAGACGCCGGCCTTCTTGGCGATCTCGGCGACGCTCGCGTCGGGCAGCTTCGCGGCAGCCTTGGCCACCTTGTCGGCCGACGCCGGCCGCGGGGTGACGCGCTTCGCGGGAGACTTCTTGACCGGCACCGGTACAGCGGGAGCGGCCGCGAGCGCGGGCTCGGCGATCGAGGCGACGATGACCGGGTCGGCCTCGGCGGTACCGGCCTCGGCGATTGGCGCGGCGAGAGTGGCTGGCGCGGTGACCGGTGCGGCGTTGGAGTCCGGTGCGCTCAGCGCGCGGATCCGGCCACCGATCTCAACCAGGCTGATCGAGGCGACCACGATCAGACCGTCCACGCTGAACGGCAACAGAAACGGGCTCGCGCCGGTCTCGCCGTAACGGGCCGCGACGCCGGCCATGTGCCAGTACGACACCCACGCGGCGATGCCCGCGATAACCGCGGTAGCGCCGAGCCGGCCGACGGTCATCCAGCCGCGGCGAGTGGGGATACGGGAGATCAGCTCGACGGTCAACAGCAGCGCCAGCGGCGACCACGCCGAAATTGCCTTACTGACCGGGTTATCCGCGGCATGCAGCACGTTGCCGGCCAGGGACGCAGAGATGCCGAGGGCGAACACACCTCGGGTGCCCCACCCGATCCGGCGCAGACGCGTGATGTCCTGGGTCATCACGCCACCGCCCGGCGAACGACGGGACGCGCGGCCAGCTCGGCGGCCACGCGAACGACGCGGGCCTCAGCCCGGCGCAGACGCCGCCAATCCAGCGGCGACGGGCCGCCGCACTCGGTGGCGCAGAGGTAGGTGATCTCGGCGTCCAACACGGCCAACTCCGCCTCGATCAGCGGCCACTCGGCCTCGATCGCGGACAGGTCTGCCGGCGACGGGCCGTCGGTGACGGGGCGACGCTTCCTCACGGGATGTCCTCCAAAGAAGTGGGTCGACGCAGCTCGTCGAGAATCTGCCTCGCTTGCCTAGGCATCCTGCCGACGCCTTGAAGGTAGACCAGCTTGCCTAGACAAGTCAATGTTCAGCCGACAGCTTTTCTCGCTTGTCTAGGCAGGATGTAAGGTCGGACGCGTGACCTCGAACTCGGACTTCCTCGGTGAGCTAGATCCCGACGACCCACGTCAGGCGTCGCAGCAGATCGCAAACGTGCTGCGAGCGGCCATCCTGACCAGAAAGCTCGCGCCGGGTGACAAGCTGCCTGCGCAGCAGGACATGGCGAGTCGGTACGGCGTTGCCAGGGAAACGATCCGGCGGGCGCTTGAAATTCTGCGCAACGAGCGGCTGATCGTCACCCGACAGGGAAGTGGCGCTTACGTCCGCGCGCAGACTCAGCGCCCAGTTGAGCTACGCCCGCTGATCGAGGCGGCATTCGAGCACCCGCATGTGACCATCGACTTTGCCGGATTCGCTGGCGAGACCCTGCGGGACGCCATCGCCGAAGCCCTAGACCTAGTCCGGGCCGGCCGCATGGCACCCGAGACGATCGCCGTCCGTCTGCTGATCTCGGACATGTCGGTGCCCATGGCGCTGCCCGCGCTGGCAGCAACCGGCGGCGACGACGCTGCTGTACGAAAGCGGCAAGAACGGATCACGCGCCGATCGACTGATGGGATCATCGACCAGGTGGAGGAGCTGGGAGACCTCGGTCTCGTGAAGTCAGCGACGGTGGAGGCGCGGATGCACAGCATCGCCCCAACCTTCAAGCTCTACCTGCTGAACGGCCGAGAGGCGTTCTTCGGGTATTACTCCGTGGTCAAACGTGAGGTCACCATCGGCGGCAATCCGGTCGAGATCTTCGACCCGATGGGCAAGGACGTGACCTTGTTCCATTACGCCGCGGACGATGACGAAGGATCGCACGGCACACAGTTCGTCGAGTCCTCCAAGGTCTGGTTCGACGCCGTGTGGAATAGCGTCGCTCGGGAGTATCGCCCGTGAGCAGGGCGGACCTTGCCAGGCTCATCAAGGCTGGGCCGCTTCTGATGGACTTCGACGGCCCCATCTGTTCTGTCTTTGCGGGTTACCCAGCACCTCGGGTGGCGGCGAAACTCGTCACGGTCCTGGCGGGGCTCGACGTAACGGTGCCCGTCGCGGTCCGGGGCGAGCCGGACCCGATGGAGGTTCTGCGGTGGGCGGGCGAACAGTGCTCGGCGAAGGTGATCACCGCTGTTGAGGATGCGCTCTGCGAGTCGGAGTTAAGCGCCGTTGAGGTCGCGGCGGCCACCCCGTTCGGACACGAGTTGATCGTCAACGCGCACGCGCGCGGCCTGCCGGTCGCGGTCGTCAGCAACAACTCGGCACCGGCCGTCGAGGCGTATCTGGCCGCCCACGGCCTCCTGCCGTTGGTCGCGCCGATCGTCGGCAGGGCGTACGCCGATCCGGCGAGGATGAAGCCTCACCCCGGACCAATCCTGGAAGCCGTGCAGTCCCTCGGCGCTTCGCATGCAAACTGCACATTGGTCGGCGACTCGATCACGGACATCGAGGCTGCCCGAGCGGCGGGCGTTCACGTGGTCGGCTACGCAAACCGACCATGGAAAGTCAATGCTTTTTCCGGCGCTGACGCCGTGGTCACCTCGATGCAAGATCTTGCTGAGAGCGTGTCGTAGTAACCGCGCCGACGTCACCCCTGTCACCGGTGTCACTACTGTCACCCGACAGGCGTTGACCTGCTGAAATGTAGGTGACAGCTCCGCCTTCGCCTGTCACTCGGATCTAATAGATGTCCGCCTAGGCTGCCCTTATGGCTGGGTTGGTGGGGGGCGGACCGGGCGTATGGGGCCGACGTCACCGCCGACGCCGCTGTCACCCGATCCTGCTGAGCTGGACAAACGAGAGTGACAGTGCGATCCCTCGCGTCTCTTGCCGCGAATTCGTGCGTGGCCCTTCTAGCGACCCGGGCCGTGCGTCGAGGACCAGGGGACGGGCTGGCTGCCGAACCAACCGATTGGTGGGAGTTGGCCCGTCGATACGTCGCAGTCGTATCGGATGAAGTGAAGGATTAACAGATTTAGGTAGTAGCGGGAAAGGTACCATGAGTCGAGCATGAGGCCCGGAATATGGTACACCTCGTCTCGTGGCGACTTAGGATGTACCAGCCGGTTGCGTACCTGCACGAGTGCGGCCGGCCCGTCGAGTTTCTTTCCATCATCGCTTGCGAATTTCACCAACGCGGGCAGGTCAGCTATATCGAGGCTTGTCGGTATTGAGGCCAGACTCAGGATTTCGCGGACCCTTTTCGCACCTGGCCACTTATTCCGATTTTCGAACTCCGACTTGGACACCCTTTTTCCGAGAACAAGGATGATCCACGCTAAATTCTCAAGCGCCGCAAAGGCAACTGCGATGCGCTGTTCAAGGAATCCAGCCTGCGCAGATTGCACTGCGGACGCCATTTGAAATCGGAGAGAGCCGTTACGACCCTCTGCGCCGAGGGCACTCAACGCCAGCTCAAGGTAGCGAGTGACGTCATTGATAGAGTGGTAGAAGAGCAGCGTCTGGCCGACTCTCTTTGCGGGATCGCATAGTGGGGAAGACCAGGATTCCCAAACAATCTCGCCTGACTTGGAATATCCCACCGGAAGCGTCGCGGAAACCCAGCGGCCCAGCGCGAACGACAAGGCAACCCTAAGATTCTCAAGAAGGTGCGTGACGGCATCAACCGAGAACCCCTGACCGTCAGCCCTTCTCACCTCCATGATATGCGTAATAGCATATACGTGAGACGAGTGCGTGTCGTCTAGAACCGAGGAGAGATCACGGCGCCCGTCCATCGTGATCATCCAGCCTTCGTGCGCGAGCACCGCTCGACCAGCCCATGTTCGACGATCCTCGGTAAGCGGCATGTCGCGTGTGATATCTGGAAGGTTAAGCCAGTGCACTATCACGCGATCCAGCTCTTGGTCTTTGGTGTACTCGGCGTGATTTATCCAACCACTAACGAAATCCCGTCGCGCGGCTTCGATCTTCCACCTATGGCCGCCCCTCTGGACAGAAATTTCGCACGGCCCAACCTTATGGATTAGATCGGTGGCGGCGTTGACTTGCCACCGTAGTGACGGCCCCGCGCCAAAGTCGAGGTGAATCGAACCTTCCAGGTCGCCACTTGCCAGACCGCTGATCGGACCTTCATAGAGCGGGATTGAAGCTCCGGGATCGGTGAAGCCGTAAACGCCTTTAAGGGGCTTCTGCGGCTCAAGGTGTCGTGGTTGCCCATCCATGGCGGCCTCCTCGGGAGTATGCCGCCCATCACGCCGGGGCAGCCGGCCAGGATACAAGCCGAGCAACGCCAGATGCAATCCCGCCAGGGCCGCAGCAAGCCTCCGCGCGGCTGAATCACCTGTGAGGGCTGACGAGGATCCGGCGACGGTTTACACAGCCAGGTGTTTCAGGAGGTCAGAACCTTGCTGCTCCTCACCCGTTGCCGAGTTCGACCAGCTCGGCCGCGATCGGTTTCTTGCCGACAACGGCTTCGGCAACGCGCGAACCTACTTTCTGGAACTGAACGGCACTCGCTACGACTCCAAGGCCATCGTTGGCTACGCCCATGGCACTCGGACCGGCGACTATCTTCGATCCGGTGACTTCACCGGTGGCGAAGCGACGGTGGTACGACGCCTACAGGCTCTCGGCTTCGTTGTCCGTGCACACCGCAACCCGCCGTGGACCCGAGATGAGGTTGTGCTCGCTTGTGAACTCGTCCGCGAAAACGGCTGGCGATGGCTCGACACGGAGGACGACCGGGTTGGCAAGCTGTCGGAGTTGCTCCAGTTCAACTCGGCCCACTCCGTCGAGACACGCGGCGCTGACTTCCGCAACCGCAACGGCGTCGCCCGCAAGACGGCCGACATCGCTACCCAGCATCCGGAGTACGCGGGCAAACCGACGAAGGGGGGCCAGCACGACCGGGCAGTCGTCGAGGCGTTCCTCGCGCGGCCGGCGGAGATGGCGGCCGAGGCGGCCGCGATCCGCGCTGCAATCCTCGTAGAAGCTAACGATCCCGTCAGCGTCGCAGATCTCGATCTCGATGGCGTCAGCGCTGACGAGGGTGCCGTGCTCGAACGACGCCACCTACGGCGTGAGCGCGACCCACGATTGCGGCGTAAGGTCATCGACGCCTACAAGCGTCGGCACAAGCTAGTCAATTGCGAGGCGTGCGGATTCGATTTCGGGCAGGTTTACGGCACCCGGGGGGCGGACTACATCGAGGTCCACCACCGGACACCGCTCCACGTCAGCGGCCCCGTGACGACGCGGCCGGACGATCTTGTCCTCCTTTGCTCGAACTGTCATCGGATGATCCATCGAACGTCCCCTTGGCTCACCTTCGATGATCTTGTGGCGCTTCTGGCCTCGAACGCAGCTCGGTAAGCCGCGAGCGGCCTAGGCTCGAACGCTGAGGTCGGCTGGCATGCTGAAACATAGGGGCGTGACGCCCGCGCGACAACAGCGAGCGCTCTTCTGGTGTTTCAGCAGGTCAGAGCACCGCTGCTCGCGGTCTTGAAAACCGGTATGGGGAAACTCATCGTGGGTTCGAATCCCACGCCCTCCGCACCCTGATCAACCGCGAAACCCGCCGCCGACCTCGACGATCGAAGGCCGTCGACGGTCGTGTCGTAGCCGCCTCCCGGCGCTCGGCCAGGTTGCGAGAGTCGTGTCGAGGGCGAGGTCGGCGGTTATGCCTTCGACTTCAGAGGCTTGGCGGCGCCGGAGGCGAGGAGGCCGATCAGCAGGGCGGCCAAGGCGCACAGGATCGCGTCGAGCACGCCCAGGTGCTGGGCCAGCACGCCGATGAGGGGCGGGCCGGCCAGGAACGCGCCGTAGCCGATCGAGCCCGCCACCGAGACGCGGATGGCCGCGCGCAGCGGGTCGTCGGCCGCGGCGCTCATGCCGACCGGGAAGCCGAGCGACGCGCCGGCGCCCCAGAGGAGGCCGCCCAGCAGGGCCAGCGGGACCGCGACGCCCGAGTAGACCAGCAGCAGGCCGGCCGCGCCCAGGGCGACCGTCGCGCGCAGCACGCGGACCCGGCCCCAGCGCTCGATGGCCTGGCCGCCGAAGAGGCGGGCGAGGGTCATCGCGGTGACGAACGTGCCGTAGCCGATCGCGCCGATGGTCTCGCTCGTGCCGTAGCCGTCGACCAGGCTGATGGCCAGCCAGTCGTTGGCGGTGCCCTCGGTGAAGCCGAAGCCGAGCATGATGAGGCCGATCAGGATGGTGCGGGGCTCGCGCCAGGCCCGGCCGACGCTCATCGGCGGACGCTCGCCGGGCGGCAGCGGGATGTGCGGCAGGAATCGCCGTACGGTCGGGAGAGTCACCGCGGCCGCGAGCAGCGCGGTGAGATAGAGCTGCGCCCAGATCGGCAGGCCGGCCGCCGCCGCCAGCGCGCTCGCCCCGGCCCCGAGCACCGTGCCCAGGCTGAAGCCGGCGTGGAAGCGCGGCATGATCGTGCGACCGAGATGACGCTCGACCGCGGCGCCCTCGACGTTCATCGAGACGTCCCAGACGCTGTTGCCGGCGCCGACCAGCACGAGGCCGGCCGCCGCGACCGGGACCGAGCCGGTCAGCGTGCCGGTGGCCAGGCCGACCAGGCCGAGCACGAGCGAGCCGCTGCCGAGCAGGATCGCCCGCGCCGGGCCGACCCGCTGCACGAGCGGCCCGGAGAGCGGGATCGACAGGATCGCGGCGGCCGAGATGCAGAACAGCAGCAGCCCGAACCCGGACGGCGTGAGGTGCAGATCGGCGCGGACGGCGGGGGCCCGGGCGAGCCAGCCGGCGAAGGCCAGCCCGTTGGTGGCGAAGGTGGCGGCGACCGCGACCTTGGCCCGCTCGAGCCGCGGGCGGTCGAGGTCGATGGTCGTCACGCCGCCCAACTTACTCGTTAAAGCTTGATCAGCACCAGCGGTCGACGGCCTCGCGGAGAGCCTCCGGGCCCTGGTCGGCAACCCACGCGACGTGGCCATCGGGCCTGATCAGCGTGGCCGGGCCGGGGTGGTAGAGGCGGCGCACGTAGGCCGGGACCGCGGCGTCGCCGAGCAGGACCGGGCGAGCGTCGTGGAGGTGCGCGTAGAGACGGCTGCCGTCGGGGAGATCGAGATCCGGCACCCGATGACCGGCCCCGGGACCGAGCGGGTAGCGGATGTCGAGGGCGGCGATCATCTCGGACAGCGACCGGTTCACGTCACCGAACGCGGTGAGGCCCGCCAGCACCTGCCGCAGCGCCGACGTCTGCGCGTCCGGCCGGGTGAGCGCGGTCTGTGCCCGCGTGTTCTCCAGTACCCGCTCGGCCACCGGACGGCGCTCCGCCCCGTACGTGTCGAGCAGGCTTTGCTTTTGATCGCCCCGCAGGACCGCGGCGAGCTTCCAACCGAGGTTGACCGCGTCCTGCACGCCGGTGTTGAGGCCCTGACCACCGGCCGGGTAGTGGATGTGCGCGGCGTCGCCGGCCAGCAGGACCCGCCCCTCCCGGTAGCGCGAGGCGAGGCGCGCGGCGTCGTTGTAGCGCGAGACCCAACGGGGATCGCGCAGGCCGAAGTCGGTGCCGGCGTGCCGTTTCAGCGAGGCGCGCAGGTCCTCGACGGTGATCGGCGCGTCCCGGTCGGCGACCTCGTCGAAGTCGTTGGTGATCACCCGGTACCACCCGGGCTCGAAGTTGAGCACCGACCAGTTCCCGGACGGCGTGCGCTCCTGGAACACCGGGCCGGGCGGCGGCGTGTCGAGGGTGACGTCGCCGAGGATCGCGGTCATCGTGCCCGGCGTGCCGGGGAAGTCGATGCCGGCGAGCTTGCGGACCGTGCTGCGCCCGCCGTCACAACCGACGACGTAGGCCGCGGCGAGCCCACCCTCGGTGGTCTCGATCTCGACGTGGTCGGCCGTCTGGCGGAGACCGGTCACGGCCACCTCGCGCCGCAGCCGTACGCCCAGATCGCGCGCCCGCGCCTCGAGAAGCCGTTCGATCCGCCGCTGCAGGACGTTCAGCAGGAACGGATATCGCGTGGGCAGGCCGGAGAAGTCCAGCGGGAGGCCCGCGAAGTGCCCGCGCGGCAGCCGGCGGCCCTCGGCCAGGAACGGCTCGAGCATGCCGCGCATGTCGAGGACCTCCATCGTGCGGGCGTGGATGCCGCCCGCCCGCGACTCGCCGCTCGGCCCGGCCAGCCGCTCGATCACCAGCGGGTCGGCCCCGCCCAGCCGTAGCTCGCACGCCAGCATCAGCCCCGTCGGGCCGCCGCCCGCGATGACAACCTGTTCCATTTCGGCCCCCCCATGAGAATTCTCTAACTAAGTTAGGGATACGCCTAACGATGCTAGGGTGTCAAGCGTGAAGCTGACCCGGGACGCGATCGCCCGCGCCGCCCTGACCGCCCTCAACGAGGTCGGCCTCGACGGCCTGACCATGCGGGTGCTCGCCAAGGAGCTGGGCGTCCAGGCGCCGACGCTCTACTGGCACATGAAGAACAAGCAGGAGCTGCTCGACGCGATGGCCGACCTGCTCACGGCCGAGTCCGCCGAGGGCCTCGAGGCGCCGCGCCGGGGCGAGAGCTGGCAGGAGTGGCTGACCGGGCTGGCCGTCCGCAACCGGCGCGTGCTGCTGCGCTATCGCGACGGCGCCCGGGTCGCGGCCGGGGCCTACTCGGCGAACCCGGCCGTTGCCCGCACGGTCGAGCTGATCCTGCGCACGCTGCAGGACGCGGGCTTCGAGCCGGCCACGGCGGCACGCGCGTTTCCGGTGATCCTGCACTACACGATCGGCTTCACGATCGAGGAGCAGGCGCGGACCGGGGTGGCATATGAGCGGAACCCCTACGCCGGCGGTCTGACGGTCGACGCCGAGCGGTACCCGTTGACGGCGAGCGTGGCCGGCGATCTCTACGCCGACGACACCGACGCGAACTTCGAGTACGGCCTGCGGCTCATCCTGACCGGGATGTCCACCGTGGAGGCTCAGTAGAGCCAGGGCAGCTCGCGGCTCTTGGCGTACTCGGCGATCCCCCGGCGCACGTCGTCGGGGGTGAAGCGGTGGTGCGGGCCGCCGGGGTGGGACTCGTGCACGGTCCACGAGCCGTCGGCGAACGCGACCAGCGTCGACTCGACCCGCCGCCCGGCCATCACGGCGCCGTCCCGGGCGGCCGGTATGTCCTCGCGCCAGGAGCTCAAGGCCCAGCCGTCGCGCGTACGGGAAAAGAGTCGTTTCCCGCCGACCTGGAAGTTGGTCTCGATGTCGTGCTGCTCGGCCCAGCCGCCGAATTTGCGGCACAGCCGGGAGATGCCGTCGACGCGCTCGGCCTCGACGCGCTTCTCCTGCTCGAACCGGGCCCGCAGCTCCGCGAGCTCGCGCGCGTCGTTCGTCTCAGCATCAGGCTGGCTCACGCGGGAGATCGTAAGCGGGTCCGTCTCTTGTGGGCCATACCTTAATCCGGCGGGTTGACGATCATCTGCGGGCCGGCGCCCCGGGCCGCCAGCCGGTCGGCCGGGTTGATCAGGTTGCAGCGCTGAAGCGAGAGGCAGCCGCAGCCGATGCAGCCGGTCAGCTGGTCGCGCAGCCGCTGCATGAGCAGGATGCGTTCCTCGAGTTTGCCCCGCCAGTGAGCCGACAGCCGGGCCCAGTCGGCCTTGGTCGGGGTGCGCTCGTCGGGCAGCTCGGACAGCGCCTCGCGGATCTCGTCGAGCGAGACGCCGACCTGCTGGGCAATCTTGATGAACGCCACCCGGCGCAGCTCCGAGCGCAGGTAGCGGCGCTGGTTGCCGGCCGTGCGGGTGGACCGGATCAGACCCTCGCGCTCGTAGTAGCGCAGCGCCGAGGCCGCGACGCCGCTGCGAACCGCGAAGTCACCGATGGTGAGCGACTCCATCACATCACCCTTGAGTTGAAGTGCACTTTAAGTTGCAGCCTATCCCCATGACCGTGACCGCATTGCCCACCGACCGGATCCGCCAGTTGGTCCGGCGCATGTCGGGGGACGAGAAACACGCGCCCAGCTCGTATTCGACGCTCGACGTCCTCTGGGTGCTCTACGACCGTGTCCTCCGCATTGATCCGAGCCGGCCGGACGAGCCCGACCGCGACCGGTTCCTGCTCTCCAAGGGCCACGGCCCGGCGGCGTACTACGCGGTGCTGGCCGCGAAGGGGTTCTTCCCGGAGAGCTGGCTCGACGACATGGGCGGGTGGAACAGCCCGCTCGGCAACCACCCCGACCGCCTGCGCGTGCCCGGCGTCGAGATCGGCACCGGCTCGCTCGGGCACGGACTCGGCATCGGCGTCGGCGTGGCGCTCGGCCTGCGGGCGCAGGGCTTCACCCGGACGCGCACCTTCGTTCTCGTCGGCGACGCCGAGCTGGACGAGGGCTCCAACCACGAGGCGATCGCGTACGCCGCGGCCGTCCACCTGCCGATGACGGCCATCGTGATCGACAACCGCTCGGCGACGCACGGCTGGCCGGGCGGGATCGCGGCGCGCTTCCCGGGCTGGGACACCTCGGTGCTCGACGGCCGGGACCACGAGCGGATCGAGCGCGCCCTGTCCGAGCGCCACCACGACCGGCCCAACCTGGTCGTGGCCACCGTCGAACCGAAGCGAGGCTGAGCCCGATGCCGTTGTCGATGCGGGAAACCTTTGTCGCCACCACCGCCGAGCTGCTGGACGAGGAGCCGCGTACGGCCCTCGTGCTCGCCGACATCTCGGCCGACGCGTTCGAGCCGGCCATGCGGCGCCACCCCGACCGGGTCCTCAACGTGGGCATCCGCGAGCAACTGATGACCGGGGTGGCCGGCGGGCTCGCGCTCACCGGCATGCGGCCCTACGTCCACTCGTACGCGCCGTTCGTCGTCGACCGGGCCTACGAACAGATCAAGCTGGACCTCGGTCACCAGGACGTGGGCGCGGTGCTGGTCAGCATCGGCGCCTCCTACGACGGCGCCGCCTCGGGCTACACCCACCAGTCGCCGGGGGACGTGCAACTGCTCGACACCCTCGAGGGCTGGACCGTGCACGTGCCCGGTCATCACGACGAGGTTCCGCCGCTGCTGCGGGACGCGGCTCGGCACGACGACCGGGTCTATGTCCGTCTTTCCGAGCAGGAGAATCGGCGGCCGTACGCGGACAGCACCCGCCTCCGGGTCATCAAGCGCGGCGGCCCGCTGGTCGTCGCCGTCGGGCCGATGCTCGATCCGGTGCTCGAGGCCACCCGGGACCTGGACGTGACGGTCGCCTACACGAACACGCCGCGCCCGCTCGACGCCGAGGGCCTGCGCCTGCTCACCGAGGGCGACGTGGTCATGGTCGAGCCGTACCTGGCCGGCACGTCCGCGCGACAGGTCGCCGAGGCGCTCGGCGGCGTTCCGCACCGGGCGCTGCACCTGGGCGTGTCCCGCGAGGAGGTCCGTCGCTACGGCACCTGGCACGACCACGCGCGGGCGCACGGCCTCGACGCCGCCGGCCTGCGCGCGCCGATCACGGAGTTCCTGTGGTGATCCCTACGCCGCTGCCGCTTTGGGCGTCCGGAACACGTGCTGGAGCAGCGAGTCGAAGTGCCACACCGTCTCGGGCTCGCCGAGCCGCAGCCGGAAACGCTCGCGGACCCCGTCCACCGCCGTGGCCGTCACCTCGACGGCGGTGCGGCCCAGATCCGGGCGCCAGGCAACGTTACTCAGGTGCCGCAGGTTGGCGTTGAGGTGCAGCCGGAGCCGGTGCAGAACCTTGGTCTCCTGCGTCACCACCAGGCGGCGGTAGGTCAACAGCATCATGTACTCGCCGGCGAGCGGGGCGTCGGGCCGGTAGCAGCGGCTGACCAGCACGGTCGTGTCGTCGGGCTCGACGCAGCGACGGAAGATCGGCATGTGCCGGCTCACGGTCGGAATGGCCACGCCGGCTTCGGCGGCAGCGGGCAAGAACGTACGGGAGAACACGTCCATATGGCGTTCAACGGCGGTGACCGCCGACCGGCAGCGGCCACCGGCCGATGAATGTCGAATATCCTGTGCCCGACCCGGCATAGTTGGTGCATGCAGTGGCGCATCAAACCGGTCCTGCCGGTCACCAAGCTGATGGGCGCGGTCGCGGTCGTGGTGCTGGCGGCGGCCTTCGCGGCCGGCGACCCGATCCGCTGGACCATCGCGGTGGTGGCGGCGGTCGCGCTGACCTTCTGGGCGGCGCGCGATCTCATCGCGCCGGTCCGCCTGGCAGCGGACGCCTCGGGCGTGACGGTGGTGGCGGGATTCGCCCGGCGCCGGCATCTGGCGTGGGCTTCCATCGAGCGCGTACGCGTAGACCGGCGCACGCATCGGGGCCTGCGCTCCGAGATGCTGGAGCTCGACGCGGGCGACGCCATCTACCAGTTCAGCGCCCACGACCTCGGCGCACTGCCGGAGGACGTGGCCGCGTCGCTGGCCGACCTGCGCCCCCCACAGTGGACCGGCATCGACTAGCCCGTGCCGTCATGCTCGCCGGCTTCGCCGCATTGCCACCGGCCGCGGGCGCTGTCGGCATCCTCGTGATCCGCCGTCGCCGAACCCGCTTCGCCGCCTGACCCGCGCTCCCTTTGCTCTGCTCACCTATACGCGCGGCCCCGCCCAGCGCGGCCGAACCCGCTTCGTCGCCTGACCCGCACTCCCCTTGCTCTGCTCACCTATACGCGCGACCCCGCCCAGCGCGGCCGAACCCGCTTCGCCGCCTGACCCACACTCCCCTTGCTCTGCTCACCTATACGCGCGGCCCCGCCCAGGCCCGCTCACGGCAGGGCGTTGCGGAATTCGGGGCGGCGGCGGGGAAGGGTCAGGGCGGCCGCACCTCCGACGACGCCGGCCGCAATTCCGGCTGAGATCGCGAGCGTCGTGAGCGAGGCAGCTTGGGCGAGCGCTGGTCCGGCGAGTGCGCCGGCGACGGTGGCGACGGCTTCGGCGGTGAATACGGTCGAGCTCGCGCGTCCGAGGACGGCGGCGGGCGTCACGCGCTGGAGGATGGTTTGCACGCTGGTGAGGGTGATCGATCCGACAGCGCCGATCAGCGTTGCCGCGAGCAGTGCCTCGATCAGGGTCGTGGACGTGAAGAGGGCGGTGAACCCGGCCCCGGTCGCGGTGAGCGACCCGGCCAGCAGGTAGGCGGGTGGCATCCGGTCGATGAGCAGTCGGATGCCGGCGGCGCCGAGCAGGAAGCCGACCCCGAGGGCTGACATCACCAGGCCGGTCTGCGCGCTGCCGCCGAGCACGGTCATCCCGTAGGACACCAGCAACGCCGACAGTCCGGCGTTGATGGCCAGGAAGAACGCGTTGATCAGCAACAGGTTCCGGGCGATCGGCTCGGTGAGCAGGAACGCCAGTCCTTCTCGCAGGTCGGCGCCGACGCGGCGGTTTCCGCGACCAGCTCCGCCGATCGGTGCGGCGCAGCGCAGGATGCAGGCGGCCGACACGAGATAGCTGAGCGCGTCGACGGCCACGAGCGGGTCGAAACCGACCCCGATCAGCAGCGCTCCGCCGAGTGGACCGCCGACCACGCGCACCACACCGTCGGAGACCGCATTCAGTACGTTGGCGCTGGTAAGCGTCGACGCGGTGCCGACCACGGTCGGCGTGTGGGCCTGGGCGGCGGGACGAAAGACCACCGTGCCGGCACTCTCCGTGAACAGCACGCCGTACAACAGCCACAGATCGGCCGGCTGATTCACAGCAAACAACAGGACGACCGTGACGGCCCGGGCGACGTCGGCGCCGATCATGATGCGCCGTCGATCCCAGCGATCAGCGAGCACGCCGGCGAAGGGTCCGAGCACAACGGGCGGCACGAACTGCACGGCCAGCGTCAGCCCGGTCGCGGTCACCGATCCGGTGAGATCGAAGACGTGCGCGGGCACCGCGACGACCAGCAGCCAGGACCCGAGATTGCTGACCAGACGGGCCGACCAGAGACGGCGGAAGTCGGGGATACGCCATGCCTCGCTCGCCCGACCTCTCACTCTCGACAGGATAATTTTCGTGACTACTATTCTGTCAATAGAGCTAGTCGGAGGCAGAGGGTCGTGGACAAACGTGAGCTCGGTCGGCGGCTGCGCGCGCTGCGCGCGGCCCAGGGACGCACCGTTGCCGCCGTCGCCACGGACGCCGGCCTGTCGGTGCCTTACGTAGCGAATCTGGAGAACGGACGGGGTAACCCGACCATCGACGTACTGGACCGGATCGCCGATGCTCTGCAGACGCGACTCGCCGTCGAACTCGGCGACAAGACCCGGCGCGATGGCGCGCAGGATTCCGCGGCGCTGCCGGCAACGCTGGTCAGACTCAGCCGCAGTGCGCGGTTTCGTCGTGACATCCGGGTCATCGCCGAGGCGGTCGGCGACGAGCCGTCCAACGTCGCCGGGCCGATCCTGGCCGCACTCGCCTCGATGGCTGCGGTCACCGGGCGGGACCTGAGCGAGACGGACTGGCTGCGGCTGCTTGACGCCCTGCTGCTCGTTACCACCCTTCCCCGGCCCTGACGAGTCTCGTCGACCCGCGTTCGTGCCGGTTGACGGTGGTCAGGCGGGCAGGGGTTGGCCGGGACAGAGCCTCGGACCCGGGGGCAGCACGCCACGGGTGAGGAAGGCGGTGGTGGTCTCGTTGGCGCAGGTGCTTGCCGTGGTCAGGTAGGCCGTGTGGCCGCCCTGGTCGACGCTGAGCAGCACCGCGTCGGATCCGAGCGCGCGCCGCATGCCGACCGCACTGATCCAGGGTGTTGCCGGGTCGCGCAGGTTCTGCACGATGAGCACGCTGCGGCTGCCGGTCGCGTGCACGCGTACCGGCGGTTCGGTTCGGATCGCCGGCCAGAAAGCGCAGGCCCAGATGTTGGCGGGGAAGCCGGCCGTGGCGGGGAACGTCCGGCGGTCGAGCGTCACGTTGCGCTGGTAGGTGGCGATGTCCCGGGGCCACGCGTCGTCGTTGCAGTGGACGGCGACCTGCACCGATGGCTGGTTGTCGGCGGGTGGCGGCGCCGGCTCCAGGTTGATCCGGCTCAGCGCGGCCGAGGCTCGGACGGCGGGAGCCGCACCGTTGAGCGCTTGCCAGATCTCGGCCAGGGCCGGGAAGCCCGCGTCCTTGTAGATGCCCTCGAAGGTCACGCCGCGCAGGAGATTGCCGGTGACCACGGTGCCGTCGGGCAGGGTCAGCGGTGTGGCGTCCAGCCGTGCGGTGAGCGCGTCGAAGGTCGCCCGTACCGCGGACGGGGTGGCGCCGAGGTGGTAGCGGTCGTCGCGGGCGGCGGCCCAGCCGGTGAAGTCGGGCAGGCGCAGTGCGGCGCCCAGGCCCGGCAGCCGGAGCTGCTGATAGCGGCTCAGGGCGGGATCGTAGGAGCTGTCGAGCACGAACCGGTCGGCCCGGTGCGGATAGAGGGTCCGGTACACCGCGCCCAGGTACGTGCCGTAGGAGTAGCCGAGGTACGAGATCCGCGACTCGCCCAGCGCCGCCCGGATGCGGTCCATGTTCCGGGCCGTGTTGGCGGTCGTGATGAACGGCAGGACGTGGCCGACCGACCGGCCGCAACGCTGCGCGAGATCACGGGCGTAGGCGACGTTGCGGTCGATCGATCCGTCCACGTCCGGGTAACGCTGAGCGATCTCGACCGGCACGTCGGGGAAATCGCAGCTGATCGGCGCGCTCGCACCGACGCCGCGCGGGTCGAAGCTGACCAGGTCGAAGCGGTCCGTCAGCGCCCGCGGCATGAGCGGTGCGAGGAACGAAGGCGCGTCGACGCCGATGTCTCCCGGGCCACCGGTGTTGATGACCAGAACACCGCGGCGGGCGCCGGGCGTCGCGGTCGCTATCCGGGAGATGACCAGGTCGATGCTGCGGCCGTGCGGCGACCGGTAGTCCAGAGGCACCGCCAGCGTGGCGCACTGCTGGCGGGGATCTCGGTCGACCTGTGCCGGCGGGCAGGTTCCCCACGTCAACGACGAGAACCCACCACCGGACGCCGCACGGCCGGCCGCCCGTCCCGGGGCCGGTGCGAGCGTCGCCGATGCCAGGACGGCGACGATCGCCACGGCCAGCAGACGCCGGCCGTCGCGGCCCCAGCGGTGCGGCGGCGACTCCGGATCGGAGGTGAGCAGGATCGGCGCCGGTTGCAGATGTGCGGACATGAGGATCCTCCTCGATTCGGCCCGCCGCTCCCATCGTGTTACTGGACCGACCGACGAGTTTCGCCCGCACGAGATCCCGAAGCGCGAGCGCCACCGGGGGCCAGGGTGACGAATTGACCGTACGCTCCTGTGACCCGGAGTTGAACCAGGCGTGACGCTCGTGCGGCTCTACGTTGGAACGGTCTAGGCGAGGATCGCCTGGGTGCGGATGACGGCCGCGGCGACCAGCAGGAGGAAGACGGCCCCGCAGCCGACCGCCTGGACCAGAGTTCGGCGCGACGCCGGCGCGTACGCCAGGATCAGCGCGACCACCGAGCCGACCACCAGGCCGCCCAGATGGCCCGCCACCGAGATGTTCGGCACCGCGAAGGTGAAGACCAGGTTCACGACCACGAGCGGGATCAGCGCGGTGATGTCGAGCTTGAGCCGGCGATTGATGATGAACATGGCGCCGACCAGGCCGAAGATGGCCGTCGACGCGCCCGCGGCGGGCTGGTTCTGGGCCGTGAAGACGTAGGCCGCCACGTTGCCGCCGAGGCCGGCCAGCAGGTAGAGGGCGACGAACCGGATCGGGCCGAGGTGGCCCTCGAGATAGCGCCCCAGCTGCCAGAGAAGCACCATGTTGAGCAGCAGGTGCAGCACGCCGTAGTGCAGGAACATGGCGGTGCCGAGGCGCCACCACTCGCCGGCCGCGATGCCGTGCACCGGGCCGCCGGCCGTGTAGGACGCGTAGCCGAGCACCTCGCCCCATGAGGTGACCGAGGTTCCGGAGCCGAGCGCGCCGAACCAGCCACCCGCGCCGGCGATCGCCCGGCTGCCACCGACGATGGCGGAGAGGACGAAGACGGCGACGTTGATGGCGATGAGGGCGCGGGTCGCGTACGCGGCCCGGCCGACGCGGCTGCCACCGAAGGCGGTCCGCGCCGGCCGCTGGCTGCGCTTGCCCTCCGACACGCACTCCGGGCACTGGTGGCCGACGGACGCCTCGGTCATGCAATCGGGGCAGATCGACCGGCCACATCGCGTGCAGCGGACGTAAGTCTCCCGCGACGGATGGCGGTAACAGACCGGAACCGTCGAGGGAGCCTCACTCATGCCATCAAAGGTACGTCAGCCCTCCACGCGCTCGATTTCCACGCGCTCGACGACGACGTCCTCGACCGGACGGTCGCCCGGGCCGGTCTTGGTGGTGGCGATCGAGTCCACGACCTTGGCCGACGCCTCGTCGGCCACCTGGCCGAAGATGGTGTGCCGCCGGTTGAGGTGCGGGGTCGGCGCGACCGTGATGAAGAACTGCGAGCCGTTGGTGCCCGGCCCGGCGTTCGCCATCGCGAGCAGGTACGGCCGGTCGAACTGGAGCTGCGGGTGGAACTCGTCGGCGAACTTGTAGCCGGGGCCGCCGCGACCGGTGCCGGTCGGGTCGCCCAGCTGGATCATGAAGCCGGCGATCACCCGGTGCGAGATCGTGCCGTCAAAGTACGGCGTGCCCTTGCCCTGCTGACCGGTGCGCGGGTCGACGTAGTCCTTGCTGCCCTCCGCGAGCTCCACGAAGTTGCGCACGGTCGCCGGGGCGTGGTCCGGGAACAGCTGCAGCCGGATCGGGCCATGGTTGGTGTGCAGGGTGGCGTAAAGAGTCTCGGCCACGGGTACTCCTGTCTGTGTCGCGGTCGCCCCTTGGCGTACCTCGATGGGGCGATGGGACAGTTCTCTTGCAATTCGGATCCTCCCCCATGTGTCTGATCCGGCAGCGCCGGGGTACCCATAGAGGGCACCATGACGTGGGAGAGAACCTCAGGAGGTGGGCACTGGTGTTCGCAACGATGCGCCGCAAGAGCCGTAACCGGCGAATGAAGAACGAGCTCGGACAGAGCGTTGACCACTTCAAGCGCGCGGCGTCGCTCGCGGCGCAGGAGACCAGCGCGACCGTGGGGCCGAAGCTGCAGACAGCCGTCGACCGAGTGCAACCGGCCGCTGTCAAGGCCAAGGACGCCGCGTCGACCGGCTGGGACAGCGCTCTCGCGACGATCACCCCGCTGGTCGCCGCCGCCACGGACAACGTGCGGCAGGCCGGCAAGGTGAGCAAGCGACAGGCGAAGAAGACCGCGAAGCAGAACAAGAAGAACGCGAAGAAGCTGCAGAAGCGGGCCGGCTCGGCAATGAGCCGCGACCGTGGCAAGTCGCGCAAGTCGCGGCTGCTGGGCTTCGCGCTGATCGGCACGGCCGTGGGCGTGGGCGCCGCATATGTGGCCAAGCGCCGTAAGGCCGCACAGTGGGACGAGTACGACCCGGCGACGCCGGCGGCTCAGGTCGGCGGCGCCGACGATGCCGCCTTCGAGCCGACGGAGCCCTCGATCCACACCACGCCGAACGGCACGGTGCCGGACACGGCGCCGCAAACCCCTCGGTAGAGCGACAAGACACGTCAGGGCGGGCGCCATCGCGGCACCCGCCCGAACGTGTTCCTACTGAACGTCGGTCTGACGCGCCCGGGCCGGATCGAGGGACGGGCCCCGCGGCAGCATCGCGACCAGCTCGGACGGGATCTGGACGGGCTTGACCCCGCCGTACCCCAGCTTGGCGACGATCGCGCGGCTGGCCAGCGGGAAGCTGCGCCCGGTGTCGGTGACGATGCTCACCGTGCCGCTGTCGGCGGGCGCGGTCGGCGAGGACGCCAGCACGGCGAGGACGCCCTTGCCGCGCGGGATGTGCACGTAGTCGGCGAGCGCCGCGCCGTTGTCGGCCGCGGTGGACGTGACCTCGACGCCGGCCGGCACGGTCGGGTCGATGCGGACGCCGTCACCGGCCTTGTCGTCGATCGGCAGCGTCACGCAGACCCGGCCGGGCGCGGTGTCGTGCAGCTTCGGCACGGTGACCGGCAGGCCGTCGGGGGCGCCGGCGTCGCTGATCCGGGTCTTCGAGGGCGGCAGCTGGATGAACTCGTTGCCGATCGCCTTGGGCGCCTCGACCCCGGGCACCGCCTGCATCAGCTTGACCTGCACCTCGGTGAGGTCGGCCGCCCCGTCCGGCATGATCACCGCGAAGCCCTTGCCCGAGTCGGTGACCAGGTCGCCGACCCGGAACCCGGTGACCTGCGAGGGAGTGCCGACCTGCGGGATCTTGGGCGCGGTCAGGTTGCGGGCGAGCGGCACGGCGTTGGCCCAGGCGGTGGAGACCGGCCATGGGTCCTTGCCCGCCCAGCCGAGCACGCGCAACGTCGCGGTGAGCCGGTCGCCGGGGATGCTGAACCGGCGGTTGTTGTAGACCACCGCGGTGCGGCCTTCGGGCTCACGGATCAAGAGCGCCTCGCCCGTACGGGCGGCCACCGCCCCGTCGGTGAGCTTGTCACCGACCAGCAGCGTGCTGCGCGGTGTGTCCTCCTCGCCCTGGTTGTCGGTGCAGACCGACCAGCGGTCGGTGATCAGGGCGTCCTTCGCCGGCAGCGAGTCGGGCGCGTCCGGGATGCCGAGCGTCGCGCCCTCCGGCACGGTGGCCAGCTTGTCGGCCGAGATGCTCTTCAGCTCGGGCGCCTCGGCATTGGCCAGCAGCAGGCCGGACGTGTAGTTCAGCACCGGATGCAGCTTGGCGTCCGATTCGAGGTAGACGTAGCGGGCGCCGGTGCCCTTCTCCTGGAAAACGACCTTCGCGTCCTTGGGATCCACATTGCTGTGTCCGGTGAGGAGGCCGTAGATCGCCGCGCCGCCCACCGCGAGGCTCGCGATCAGCAGGCTGACCAGGGCCGTCGTGCCGGCCCGGCGCAGCGGCGAGCGGGCCGGGTCGGGATCGTGCGAAACCAGCGCGGCCACCACCCGCTGGAGCGAGTACTGGTACGAGTGGAGCTGGTCCTGACGCGACGGCACCCTGTCACTTTAGGGGTCGGCGTCGATGCTCAGGGGGCAGCCCCTCACAACCAGCCGTTGCGGCGGAACGCGCGGTAGAGCAAAACGGAGACCAGGACGATCAGCGCCCACCAGGCCGGATAGCTGTACATCCATTTGAACTCGGGCATGTTGGGGAAGTTCATCCCGTAGATGCCGGCCCCGGCCGCCCACACGGTCGCGATGCCCGCCCACGCGGCGATCTTCCGCATGTCGTTGTTCTGGTCGACGGTCACCTGGGCGAGCCGCGCCTGGAGGATCGAGTTCAGCAGATCGTCAAAGGACGAGACCTGCTCGACCGTACGTGTGAGGTGGTCCTGAACGTCGCGGAAGTACTTGCCGATCCGCTTGGGCACGATCGCCACGATCATGGCGAGCGGGCGCTGGAGGGGCACCACCGCCCGGCGGAACTCCACCAGTTCCCGCTTCATCTGGTAGATGGCCTGAATCGGGCTGCCGGCGCCGCGGGAGAAGACGCCCTCCTCGATGATGTCGAGGTCGGCCTCGACCTGGTCGGCGACCAGCACGTAGTGGTCGACCACCCGGTCGGTCACCGCGTACGCCACCGCCCAGGGGCCCTGCTCGAGCAGCCCGGCCCGCTCGGTCTCCAGGTCGAGGCGCACCGAGCCCAGCTCGGAGGCGTCGCCGTGGCGAACGGTGATGACGAACTGCTCGCCCACGAAGATCATCATCTGCCCGGTCTCGACGACCTGGGACGTCTCGGTGATCTCGTGGTGCGGCACGTACCGGGCCGTGCGCATGACGAGGAAGTGCACCGAGCCGAAGTTCTCCAGCTTGGGGCGCTGCTCGGCCTTGACCGCGTCCTCGACGGCGAGCTCGTGCAGCCCGTACGTCTGCGCGATCGCCGTCATCTCCTCCTCGCCGGGCTCGTGCAGGCCCAGCCAGACGAAGCCGTCCTCGTGCGAGCAGGCCACCCGCAGGGCCTCGTCCGGGGTGAACTCGCCGGCCAGGCGCTTGCCGGCCACGTACACCCCGCAATCGACCACCGAGCTGGCGACGCTCCGCGTGCCCGCGCCGTCGGGATGCTCGCCGGCCGTGCCGAGGAAGCGGTTCATGGCCCGCACCGGGACGGCGAAGGCTCGCGACAGCGGTTTGTTCCGGCTGGTGCCGTTCTCACGCTCGCTCATGAATGACCTCCCCACAACCGCACGACGGGCCCGCAGCAGGCTAGCTCACGGCCGGGCGGGCACCGGACGGGATACGCATACCCCGTCCGGCGCCCGGAGACGAGCGGCGGGGATCAGGCACGTACCTCGTCGATGGCCGCGGCGAGTCGCCGGACACCCTCGTCGATCTGGTCGACCGTGACCGCGGAGAACGCCAGGCGCACCGAGCTCTTCCCGCCGTCGAGCAGGAAGTCCGTCCCCTTGACGATAGCCACGCCCTTCTTCATCGCGGCCGGGAAGAGCTTGTCCACGTCCACGTCCGTGGGCAGGTCGACCCAGAGGAAGTAACCGCCGTCGGGCTCGGTGAAGGTCGCGCCCGGGATGTGCTTGCGCAGCGAGTCGGCCAGAACCGAGGCCCGCTCGGCCAGCGCGGCGCTGACCGTCGCGACGGACCGCTCGATGTCGCCGGACACGCAGAACTGGTGGACGATCGCCTCGGACACCATGCCGGGCGAGATGTAGAGGTTGGTGGCCTTCTTCGCGATCGCGTCGATCAGCGCGGCCGGGCCGACCAGGTAGCCGACCCGGACGCCGGGGCACACCGTCTTGGTGAAGCTCGAGGCGTGCACGACGACGTTGTCCGAGTCGAGGGAGAGCATCGAGGGCAGGGCGTCGCCGCGGAACCGGATGTCCACGTACGGGTCGTCCTCGAAGATGGTGAAGCCGAACTCGACGGCCAGCGCCAGCAGGGCGCGCCGCTTCTCCGCCGACAGCGTGATGCCGGCCGGGTTCTGGTAGTTCGGGATGATGTGCGCGAGCTTCGGGCGGACGCCGCCCTGGAGCAGGGCGCGCAACTCGTCGACGTCGATGCCGTCCTCGCGCAGCGTGACCTGGTGCACCTTGGCGCCGAGGTTCTGCAGGCTGAGGAGGGTGCGGTCGTAGGTCGGCTTCTCGACGATCACGTCGTCGCCGGGCTGGACCAGGTGGTTGAACAGGAACGCGTCGGCCTGGAGCGACCCGTTCGTCACGATGACCTGGTCAGCGGAGACGCCGTGCTTCTTCGCGATCCACGCACGCAACGGGACGTAACCGACGGACGTGCCGTAAGCGGTCACACCGGCCGGGTCGGCGTCGAAGGCGCGCGCGGCGGCGGCCTTCAGGCCCTCGACGTCGATGATGTCCAGCGACGGAGCGCCACGGGCGAAGGAGATCAGCTGCTCAGCGGTCATGCCCAACAGCTTACGAGCAGCCTCTATAGAATTTTTCGGTGCCTCGGGCGGTCGGGGATGCGCGACACCGACCGTTATCCTGCCGTGGCCGCACCAAGACAGGAGCTATCGCATGATCGGACTCGTACTCGCCGCAGGCGCCGGTCGCAGGCTGCGTCCGTACACGGACACCCTGCCCAAGGCGCTCGTCCCGGTGGACGGCGATATCACGATCATGGATATCTCGTTGCGCAACCTCGCGGCGGCCGGACTCACGGACGTCACGATCGTGGTCGGCTACTGCGCCGGCGCCGTCGAGGATCGGGTGCCCGCGTTTCAGGACAAGTACGGCGTCAAGATCAGCCTCGTCCACAACGACAAGGCCGAGGAATGGAACAACGCCTACTCGCTCTGGCTTGCCCGTGACCACTTCGCGCAGGGCGCGTTGATGGTCAATGGCGACACCGTGCATCCCGTCAGCGTCGAGCAGACCCTCCTCGCGAGTCGTGGTCCGAGCATCCTGCTCGCCATCGACAATCTGAAGAAGCTGGCTGACGAGGAGATGAAGACCGTCTTCAACGCAGATGGACAGCTGACCAAGATTACGAAGCTGATGGATCCCGCCGACGCGTTCGGCGAGTACATCGGCGCCAACGTCATCGAGGCGTCCGCGGCCGCCGATCTGGCCGACGCGTTGCGAGCGACCTGGGAACGCGACCCGAACCTGTATTACGAGGACGGCTTCCAGGAGTACGCGAACCGCGGCGGTCAGGTGCGCGCGGCCACGATCGGGCAGGTCAGCTGGGTCGAGGTGGACAACCACGAAGACCTCACCAAGGCCCGGGAGATCGCATGCCGCTACTAGCCCGCTCGATCCAGACGCCGCTGCACATCGACGTACGTCGCGGTGCGGTGGCCGACCTCGGCCGCATCCTGGCCGACGGCCGGATCTCCGCGGGCGGCGACGTGGCGGTGGTGGTCGGACCGGGCCTGGGTGAACGGGTGGTCAACCTGATCCGCCCGACGCTCGGCTCGGCCGACATCTACACGACCGGCGGCGGCACCCTCGACGCCGCGCTCGAGCTCTCCGGAAAGCTGCGCGCCCGCAGCTACGACGCGGTGGTCGGGATCGGCGGCGGGCAGACCATCGACACGGCGAAGTACGCGGCCACCCGCTGGGCCATGCCGATGATCTCGGTGGCCACCAGCCTCGCCAACGACGGCATCGCCTCCCCGGTCGCGAGCCTGGTCAACGACGGCATCAAGGGCTCGTACGGGGTGCACATCCCGTTCGGCGTGATCGTCGACCTGGACTTCGTGGAGAACGGGCCGGACCGGGTCAACCGGGGCGGCATCGGCGACGTGCTCAGCAACATCAGCGCGCTGGCCGACTGGGACCTGGCCCGCGAGGTGCGCGGCGAGCCGGTCGACGGCCTGGCCGCGTCGCTGGCCCGGATGGGCGCCGAGGCGATCCTGACGATGCCGGGCGACATGAACGACGACGCGTTCGTCACGGTCCTCGCCGAGGCGCTGATCTCCAGCGGCCTGGCCATGGCGGTCTGCGGCAGCAGCCGGCCCGCCAGCGGCGGCTGCCACGAGATCATGCACGCCATCGACTCGCTCTTCCCCGGCACCGGCTCGCACGGCGAGCTCGCCGGCCTCGGCGCGTTGTTCTGCACCTTCCTGCGCGGCGACGAGCGCCGCTTCACCCAGATGTCCGCGTGCCTGGCCCGGCACCAGCTGCCGCGGCTGCCGGCCGACGTCGCCCTCACCGGCGAGCAGTTCGTCGAGGCCGTGCTGTTCGCGCCGCGCACCCGTCCGGACCGCTACACGATCCTGGAACACCTCGCCATGAGCCATGACGAGATCAGTCGAAAGCTGGCCGAGTATGTCGAAGCCGTCGAGGACCACTGAATCGGGGCAGACACCCCCTGACCCGTCGGTTGCGCGCACGCCCACGGCGGCCGACTATTACGCGGTGAATCGCGGGGGCGGTCTGTTCAGCGAGGCGATCAGCCAGCGGATCGGCGCCCGGATCGCGGTCGGCGCGCAGAAGCGCGGCCTGGCCCCGTCGGTGCTGACCGTCTTCAATCTCGGGCTCGGCTGCCTGGTGTCGTTCGTCGTGATCGCGACGGCCGGGCCGGTCGCCGACGGCAAGATCTGGGCCTGGCCGATCGGCCTGGTCGCGCTGATCGGCTGGCAGTTGGCGTACGCGTTCGACTGCTCCGACGGTCAGCTGGCCCGCGTGACCCACCAGGCCAGCATCGCGGGCGGCCGGCTCGACGTGCTCTGCGACGTGGCCGTGCAGATCTCCCTGGTCGCGGCCCTGTCGGCGACGGCCGAGGCCCAGGTCAGCGACACGCCCGCGTGGCTGCTGGCGGCGTTCGCCGGCACCTGGATGGTCAACCTGGTCACCTCGGTGATGCAGGGCGGCGAGCAGGCCGCCAGCATGGTGACCAGCCGGTCGCTGCCGGTCCGGCTGGTCAAGCTGGTCCGCGACTACGGCGCCGTGATCACCCTGGCCGGCATCGTGCTGATCGTGGCCCCACAGTGGACGATCTGGTTCGTCGGCCTGTTCACGCTGGTGAACGCCGCGTTCCTGGCCGCCAGCGTGGTCTTCTCGGCCCGCGCCGCCCTCCGCGGCTGAATCCCCGGCTTGTGGACGACGCGACAAAAGTGTCGTACCGCGGCCCTAAAGTCGCCCCACCCAGTTCGGGGTGGGGCGGCCCCGAGCGCTACACGCGCACCGGGATGGCCGACGAGGCGCCGAGCACCTTGCCGGTCGCGTCCAGGGCCTCGGCCACCACGTACTGCGGAGTGCCCTGCACCGTGAGCGTGGTCTCGAAGCCGGACCGTTCGCCCTCGACCGGCGCGCCCTCCAGGGCCCCCGGCTGGGTGCCGGACCGGGCTCGCCACTTGCTCACCTTGGTCGTGCCGTTCCAGCTCGCACTGACGATCACGTTGCCGCCGTCGACGTGCAGGCCGAGCGCGGGCTGATCGAGCGGCTGCCCGGTCCAGTCGGCCTTGTAGGCGCGGTACGACTGGTTGTCCAGGGGCAGGTGCCCGGCGAGCCGTACCGTGCCGTCCGCGTTGTGCTCGGTGAAGTACGGCATCTGGCCCCACCCGATGAACGAGCCGCCGTCGCCCAGCTCGCGGAAGCTGCCCTGGGTCGGCGCCGAGAGCTTGTCGGGGTGCACGAACTCGGCGACGAAGGTGGCCCGCCGGGCGGCCTCGTCGACCTTCATCACCAGGCCGCGCGAGTAGTCGTGCACCTTGGTGACGCCGGCCCCGTTGTCGAAGACGCTGTACGTGCCGTCCCGCCGCTGCCGGAAGTCGTGCTGCCAGGCGAACCTCGCCTTCTCCTCGATGACGAAGTCGGACTTCTTGCCGCCCAGGCGCCAGATCACCTTGCCGCTGGTCTTATCGATCTTGTACGTGGTCCAGGTGTGCCGGGACGAGATGATGATGTTGCCGTCGGCCGCCAGCCCCACCGAGTTCGCGTGGAAGTAGTCGTACGGCAGGTGGGCCGAGTCGCCCTGCGGCAGCGGCGCGTAGGACTCGTCCAGGCCGACATGGTCGCGCGCCCGCCACTCGAACAGCTTCTTGCCGGTCGCGATGTCGATCTCCTGGATCACGCCGTCGTGCAGGACGCCGTCCTTCGGGCCGCCCAGCGCCGTCAGGTCGTACGGCACCGGGTCGTACACCCAGAAGATCGCCGTGTCCCGCGGGGTGATCACGAAGTCGTGCTGGTCGGCCTGCTCGGATCCGGCCGCGCGCACCCGGGTGACCTCCCGGTACGTCCGGTCGGCGATCACGAACTCGCCCTGGCCCACGCCCTGCCCGCCGGTGCCCCCGATGGTCCCCTCCCACCAGGTCAGGACGGGCTGGTCGCGGTACTGCTGGACCTTGAAGTCGATCGCCACGGTGGCCGGGTCGGGCACCTTCTTGAACCAGACCGGCGAGCCCTTCTCGTCGACCATGAGCGGGCCCCAGAGGCCGGCGCCGGAGGCCGGGGTGAGGCAGATGAAACCGCCGACGGTCCCGTTCGCGGCGGTGGTGATCGTGACGTCGGGCAGCGTGCGCAGGTCGGGGCGGGAGCGGAACTTGGGCGGCCCGGCTTCTGCGGCCTCGGTCGCGCCGACCGGCTTGTCCGTCTTGCCGTCCTTGTCGTGGCCGAGGGCGTAGCCGACGCCACCGCCGGCCACGCCGACCAGGGCGGCGCCGCCGACACCGAACAGCAACGTCCGCCGTGAGACACGCGAAGATTCCGTCACGGGCCAACCTTTCCCCGACGGCAGTGCTTTCTACCTGGGGGTTGGGTCAGAGTTCCCTGAGATTTCGCGGTAAACCGCCAGGAGTCGACCGGTAAGAACGTCGGGGTGGAAATCGCGCAGATAGCGATTTCGGGCACCCTTGGCCCGGGCGCCGGCCTCGTCCTGGGCGACCGGCAGCGCGGCCGCGAGCGAGGCCGCGTCGGGCGGCACCACCCAGCCGGCCTCGTCGCCCACCAGGTAGGGAATGCCGCCCACGTCGGTGCCGAGCACGGGCCGGCCGTCCGCCATCGCCTCGAGGATCACCGTGGGCAGCACGTCGTTCCAGGTCGGCGACGCGATCACGACGGCCGACGCGCGCCGGGCCGCGGCCATCTCGTCGCGGCTGATCCCGCCCAGGTAGGTCACGTCCGACCGCTCGGCGGCCGCCTTCTCGGCCAGCGGACGCAGCTCGCCGTCCCCGGCGATCCGCAGCGGGCCGAGCGTGCCCTCGGGGTGCCGCCGCCAGGCGTCCAGCAGCAGCGCCAGGCCCTTCTCGGGGGACAGCCGGGCGCCGTACAGGAAACCCTCGCCGAGCGGCGCCGGATCGCCCGGGTCCGGCAGGCCGTTGGCCTTGAGCACGATCCGCTCGTCCGGGATGCCGTAGTCCCTCAGGTGGGCCGCGATCCGGTCGGTCAGCGCGATGAACTTGTCGACCGAGCGCCAGGTCGGCCGGTGCACGGCGAGCGTGGTGGCCATCAGCGCGCTCTGCGCCGCCGAGCCGCGGTAGCAGCGGTGCTTCACGGCCGGCCAGCCGACCAGCTTGCCCCGGCAGTCCTGGCAGTTGTGCCCGTCGCGGAAGTAGAGCCCCGAGGAGCAGACCTGGCGGTAGTTGTGCACGGTCTGGATCACCGGGACGCCGTGCGCGTGGGCGGTGCGGATGACCCAGGGCGAGAGCAACGGGTACGGGTTGTGCAGGTGCAGCACGTCCGGGCGCTCGTCGTCGAGCAGCCGGGACAGATCCTGCTGGGCCGCCCGGCCGTAGATCGGGGCGATTGGGAGCAGCGCCTTCTGCACGGCCGGGAGCTCGCCGATCGAGTCCGAGCTGCGCTGGAAGGGCAGCACCTCGACGCCGGCCGCGCGAAGCTGCGCGATCTCGGTGTCCACGATGACGTTCTCGCCGGACGGGATCGCTTCCCGATAACGGTTGTGCGCAACGACCACCTTCACGGCAGGAAACGCTACCTTTGAACGCGTGCCCGAACTCCCCGAGGTCGAGGCGCTCGCGGCCTACCTGCGCGAGCGCGCGGTCGGCCACGCCGTGCAGCGCGTCGAGGTCTCCTCGTTCAGCGCCCTGAAGACGTACGATCCGCCCGCTTCCGCCCTGGCCGGCCTGACCGTCACCTCGGCCGGCCGGCACGGGAAGTTCCTGGACATCGGCATCGGCGACGACTTCCACCTGGTCGTGCACCTGGCCCGGGCCGGGTGGCTGCACTACCGCGACGCGTTCAAGTCGCCGGCCCCGCTCAAGCCCGGCAGCGGCCCGATCGCGCTGCGCGTCCGGCTCGACGACGGCTCCGGCTTCGACCTGACCGAGGCCGGCACGCAGAAGTCGCTGGCCGCCTACCTGGTTCGCGACCCGGCCGAGGTGCCGGGCGTGTCGCGGCTCGGTCCCGACGCGCTGGCCCTGAGCGAGGCCGGGTTCGCCGAGCGCATCCGCTCCCGCAACGGGCAGATCAAGGGCGTCCTCACCGATCAGGAGGTCCTGGCCGGCATCGGGAACGCGTACTCGGACGAGATCTTGCATGTGGCGAAGATGTCGCCGTTCGCCTTGACCGGAAAGCTCACCGACGAGCAGCTCGGCACGCTCTACCAGGCGATGCGCGAGGTCGAGACGGACGCGGTCGCCCGCTCGGTGGGGCAGAAGGCGGCCGAGCTCAAGGGCGAGAAGCGGGCCGGCATGCGGGTGCACGCGCGCACCGGGCTGCCGTGTCCGGTCTGCGGCGACACGGTCCGTGAGGTGTCGTTCGCCGACAAGAGCCTGCAGTACTGCGCTACGTGTCAGACCGGTGGCAAACCGTTGGCCGATCGACGGCTGTCGAAGCTGATTCGATAGGCCAATTTATTACTGTCTGTGTGCGTACAACTCGGTCCGGTACAGGGCACGTGACGTACCCTCCCTTCCGCGCCTTCCATCGGTATAGTGGCCCGGTCCCAGGCACTCGTGGCGGTGCGTAATCTTTTCCGGATGCGGGAGGACGTAGGCGACGTGACGACAAGCCTGCATCGCCCGGTTACCGACAGCAGCCGGAGTAAACAGGTGCCGTACGACAGCTTCGAGTGGCAGCAAGAGCAGCCGCCGAGCAACGGCGTACCCCGATCGGCCTGGAATCGGACGCACAAGCGCTTGTCGCGCTGGCACCGGCCGTACACGCTGGCCCTGGTCATTCTCGACATCGTCTCGGTGCTGCTGGCGTCCTACCTGACCACCGCGTCGCTGGAGAAGGCCAAGACCGGCTTCCGCGGCAAGGACTGGCTGTTCCTGCACGACGCGCAGCTCTTCTACTTCTTCGCGTACGTGATTCTGCCGCTCGGCTGGCTGATCCTGCTCTGGGCCAACGGCACCTACGACCGCCGCTACCTGGGCCTGGGCAGCGAAGAGTTCAAGCGCATCGTGCGGTGCTCGGTCACCGTGGTGGCCTGCGTGTCGCTGCTCGCGTTCGCCACCAAGACCCAGCTCTCCCGTGGCACGGTCGCCCTGGTCTCGCTGAGCGCGCTGATCTTCCTGCTGCTCGGCCGCGTGCTGGCCCGGCAGGTGCTGCATTTCGCCCGCCGTCGCACCGGACACGGCGCGCACCGGATGATCCTGGTCGGCACGCTGCCCGAGGCCCTCGAGGTCTACACGGCGGTCACCCGCAGCCCCGCCGCCGGACTGATACCGGTGGCCATCCACCTGACCGACGGCTTCGCGGCCGCCCGCGGCATCGAGACGCCCGTCCCGGTTTACGCGTCCCGCGACGTGCTCTCGCTGGTGCGCGAGGTCGGCGGCGACACGATCGCGGTGTGCGGCTCGGCCAGCGCCGAGCCCGGCGAGCTGCGCCGGCTGGCCTGGCAGCTCGAGGGCACCGGCGTCGACCTGGTGGTCGCGCCGCAGCTCACCGACATCGCCGGCCCGCGCGTGCACATCCGCCCGATCGAGGGCCTGCCGCTGCTGCACGTCGAGGAGCCGACCCTCTCCGGCCCCGGCTGGCTGGCGAAGAACCTGCTCGACCGGGTCGCCGCCGGCCTCGGCCTGCTCGTGCTCAGCCCGTTCCTGCTGTTCATCGCCCTCGGCATCCGCCTGTCCGACCCGGGCCCGGTCTTCTTCCGCCAGCCGCGGGTCGGCCACGAGGGCCGCACGTTCCGGGTGTGGAAGTTCCGCACGATGTACGTGGACGCCGAGGAGCGCAAGGCCACGCTCGAGGAGCTCAACGAGTCCGACGGCATGATGTTCAAGATGAAGGAGGATCCCCGGATCTTCTCCTTCGGCAGCAAGCTGCGCGCCACCTCGATGGACGAGCTCCCCCAGCTGATCAACGTGCTGCGGGGCGAGATGTCGCTGGTCGGCCCCCGCCCGCTGCCCGCCGAGGACGGCGACTACCTGGGCGACGTCCGCCGCCGCCTGCTGGTGCGGCCGGGCATGACCGGTCTGTGGCAGGTCTCCGGCCGGTCCGATCTCTCCTGGGACGAGGCCGTACGCCTGGACCTGTACTACGTCGACAACTGGTCCCTGACGTACGACCTCGGCATCCTGTGGCGCACGATCTGGGTCGTGCTCAAGCGCAAGGGCGCCTACTGATCAGCTAGTACGGGCAATTGCTGCGCCACTCCTGTATCGCGGTACCGGACGGGTTGGGGCAGAGGAACTGGTCGTAGCGGGTGTCGGCGTCGACGAACCGCTTGAGCCACGAGATGCCGTACTTCGCGATGGTCACGTTGGCCGAGGTCGGCGCGCTGTGCGTGGCGTTGTTGAGCAACAGGTAGGCCCGGTCCAGGGTCGACGGCAGGCTGTTGTAGAAGACCGACGCGTGCGACGACGGCGGCGCGACGGTGTCGTTCTCGCCCGCGATGATCAACGCCGGCGTCCGGACGCCCGACCAGCTCTTGGTGCCGTGATAGGGCGCCATCGGCACGATCGCCTTCAGCGTGGTCCGGGTGCGGGCCGCGGACAGGGCGCCGCCACCGCCCATCGAGTAGCCCATCACCCCGAGGCGCGCGGCGTCGATGCGGCTCTTCACGGTGCTCGTCCGGGTCAGGTAGTCGAGCGCGGCCAGCAACTGGGTGCCGCGGGCGTCGGGCTGGTCGTAGACGCTGAGCGTGTCGATGACCATGACGACGAAGCCCTGCGACGCGATGCGCGGGCCGAGCCACGAGACCGCCGACTGCGTGTTGGTGAAGCCGGGCACGATCGCGACCGCGCCGAACGTGCCCTCGGCGGTGCTGGTCGGGTAGTAGATCGTGCCGCCGCCGAAGCCGCTCACGCTCGAGCGGGCGACGGTGACCTGGGCGATCGCGAACGAGCCGCGGGTCGCCTCGATGCTGGCGGTGGTCGGTGCGGGTCCGCGCTCGTACGGGTTGGCGGCGAGCGCGGGTTGGGCCGGCGCACCGATCAGGGCGAGGATCACGGCGAAGGCCGCGACCAGGATCCGTTGACGCATGGGGGTCTCCCAACGTACAGGCCATTGATATTGTTAAATGTTTGATCCAATTGTTACCAGCCGGTAATCCCACTTCGCCCCTACTATCTGCGCATGGCCGGTCAGGTGGGCAGCGCGCTGGCGGTGATCGCCGTGCTCGCGGCCCTGGCCGCCGCCGTCGTCGCGGTCGTCCGGCTGCGCGCCCGCCGCGGCATCGCCACCGCCATGCAGCGGGCCACCTACGACGTGCTGCACACCGCCGCGCTCGCCGCCGAACCGCTGCGGGGCGGGCTCACCACGGCCACCGCCGGCAAGGCCGCCCGGCACCTGCGCTCGCTGGTCGGCGCCGTCGGGCTGACCATCGACGACGGGACGCGCTCGCTGGCCTTCGACGGGCGCGGCGGCCACCACGGCGAGCAGTTCACGGCCGCGGCCAAACGCGCGCTGACCGCGCACCGCTCGGTCGTGCTCACCGCCGCCGACCTGCCCTGCGACCGGGTCGACTGCGTCGTGCGCGGCGCCGTGGTGTCGCCGCTGTCCGGCCCCGACGGCCGGGCCACGGCCGCGCTGGTGGCGGTCGCCGACGACCAGCCCGCCCCCGGCCTCGTGCAGGCGACCGCCGAGGCCGCGCGCTGGGCCGGGTCGCAGATCGCGCTGGCCGAGCTCGACTCGTCCCGCGAGCGGCTGGCCCGGGCCGAGGTGCGAGCCCTGCGGGCGCAGATCAGCCCGCACTTCATCTACAACGCGCTCACCGCGATCGCCTCGTTCGTGCGCACCGACCCCGAGCGGGCGCGCGAGCTGATCCTCGAGTTCGCCGAGTTCACCCGCTACTCGTTCCGGGCCCACGGCGAGTTCACGACGCTCGCCGAGGAGCTGCGCTCGATCGACCGCTACCTGACCATCGAGCGCGCCCGCTTCGGCGACCGCCTCCAGGTGCGCCTCCAGATCGCCCCCGAGGTCCTCCCCGTCGGCCTGCCCTTCCTCTGCCTCCAGCCCCTGGTCGAGAACGCCGTCCGGCACGGTCTTTCGCGCAAGCCGGGCGTGGGTATGGTGAGCATCGAAGCTCGTGACGCCGGGTCCGAGTGCCACATCACGGTCGAGGACGACGGCGTGGGGATGGACCCGGCGGTGTTCGCCCCCGGCCGCCCCGAGACCGACGACGGCCAGCACGTCGGCCTCACCAACGTGGACGAGCGCTTGCGGTCGGTCTTCGGCGACCGCTTCGGGCTGGTGGTGGACACCGCGCCCGGCGCGGGGACGAAGGTGAGCATGCGGGTTCCGAAATTCCATCCCGGGGTACGAGCGTGACCCTGGTCGTGCTGGCGGTGGACGACGAGCCGCCGGCCCTGGACGAGCTGGCCTACCTGCTGAACGCGGACGGGCGAGTGGCACACGTCCACCGCGCCGGCGACGCCACCGAGGCGCTGCGCGTGCTGCGCGACACCGAGGTCGACGCCGTGTTCCTGGACATCCGCATGCCCGGCCTCGACGGCATGGAGCTGGCCCGCATCCTGCGCCGTTTCGCCCGCCCACCCGCCATCGTCTTCGTGACCGCCTACGACGACGGCGCCGTGGACGCCTTCGACCTGGGCGTCACCGACTACGTCCGCAAGCCCGTCCGAGCCGAACGCCTGGGCGAGTCCCTGCGCCGCGTGGCCGGCACCCGCTTCGCGCCCATCGCCGCCCCCACCACCCATTCCGACGAGCCCGCCATCCCCGTGGAACTGGCCGGCACCACCCGCATGCTCCCCCGTTCCTCGGTCCGCTGGGTCGAGGCCCAGGGCGACTACGCCCGCCTGCACACCGCCGACGCTTCACATTTGGTCCGGGTCTCGCTGGCCACACTGGCTGATCGCTGGGCGGATGCCGGTTTTGTGCGCATCCATCGCTCATATCTGGTGCAGATCCGCCTGATCGCCGAGCTGAGGTTGACCGGTTCCGGGTACGTGGTCGCCGTCGACGGGGTCGAGTTGCCGGTTAGCCGGCGCCATACTCGGGAGCTCAAGGACAAGCTGATCAGAGCCGCCAAGCACGATTGGACCCGCTGAGGATCGGCCCTGGGTCGCGACGCCCTCCGCCGCCAGCACTCAGCTTGTGGAGCGCCGCCCAGCTCACCCAGCTCGCGCCGCGCCGCGCCGCCCCGCTCAGCTCAGCGCGCCCGCGCCGCCCCGCTCAGCTCAGCGCGCCCGCGCCGCCCATCTGAGCCCACCGGCGCCGCCCAGCTCAGCCCAGTCGGTGCCCACCCTGCGTCGCCCAGCCTGCGCCGCCCAGCCTGCGCCGCCCAGCCTGCGAGCCCGCGCCGCGCCCACTGCTCAGCCCGCGCCGCCGCCCCCGCAGATGTCACCGCTCAGCCTGTCCCGTCCCACCCCAAGCCCACCGCCTCCCCCACCCCGGCACTGGGTGGGGTGAGATTAGAGCGCGGGTACGACATTCTCCACACGGTTGTCCACAGCCTCAGAGGGTTCTCCACAGGGTTATCCACAGGCTCGGCATCTGCACAGTTTGTTCACAAACTCACCGCCGCCTCTGCACCGCTGATCTTTAGGCTCCTCGCCGGAAGGCTGGGCCGGTGAGCCACGGGGGCGCACCGGCTCGGCTTGCCGCAACCAGGTTGAATGCGATGACCAGGCACGGTGCAGTGCGGCGTCGCAAGCCGGCACGGCGCAGGACGGCACGGCGCACAACGACGCGACGGCGGCACAGCGCGCGGGGCAGCGCAGCGCGGGAGTGGGACGGCACGGCGCGGAGCAGAGCGGGACGGCACAGCGCGGGACGGCACGGCGCGTATAGGTAAGCAGAGCGGGACGGCACAGCGCGGGACGGCACGGCGCGTATAGGTAAGCAGAGCGGGACGGCACAGCAGGGCGGGACGGCACGGCGCGAAGCGGGACGGCACAGCAGGGCGGGCCGGCACGGCGCGTATAGGTAAGCAGAGCAAAGGGCGGCGGGAGGCAGCGGGCGTGGAGACGGCCGAACGGCGGGTGCTCGTCGTCGAGGATGAGCGGACCATCGCGGACGCGGTCGCGGCGCGGCTGCGGGCCGAAGGGTTCAGCGTGGAGACCGCGGGGGACGGGCCGGGTGCGGTGGCGGCGGCTCGGCGTACGCCGCCTGACCTTATTGTCCTTGATGTCATGCTTCCTGGGTTTGACGGGCTCGAAGTTTGCCGGCGGATTCAGGCGGAGCGGCCCGTGCCGATTCTCATGCTCACCGCCCGCGATGATGAGACCGACCTGCTCGTCGGGCTGGCCGTGGGGGCGGACGACTACATGGTCAAGCCGTTCTCGATGCGGGAGCTGGCGGCCCGGGTGCACGCGCTGCTGCGACGGGCGGTGAAGAGCGCGCCGGCGGAGACGGGGCCGCCGACGCTGCGGTTCGGGGATTTGGAGATCAATCAGGCCGAGCGGCGGGTGCTGCGGGACGGGATCGAGGCGCACCTGACGCCGACCGAGTTCGATCTGCTCGTGCATCTCGCCGCGCACCCGCGGACGGTGCTGCCCCGGGAGCGGCTGCTGGCCGACGTGTGGGGGTGGGCCGATGCGTCGGGCACGCGCACGGTGGACAGCCACATCAAGGGCCTGCGGCGCAAGCTTGGCTCGGATCTCATCCGTACGGTGCACGGGGTCGGTTATGCCTTGGAGGTCGAGCGATGATCCGCCTGCCGCTTCCCCGCCCGCTGGACCCCGTGCGGTCGATCAAAATCAAGATCGGGATGATCCTGATCGGGGCGGGCGCGGCCGGTATGGCCTGGTTCACGCTGTGGCTGGGCTGGTTCCCGGTCTGGACCTCGGTCACCGCGATCGTCGTCGCGCTGACCACGCTGCAGTTTCTCGCGCACGGCATGACCTCGCCACTGCGGGAGATGACGGCGGCGGCCAAGGCGATGGCGATGGGCGACTACACCCGCCGGGTGCGCGCGACCTCGCAGGACGAGGTGGGCCAGCTCGCCCAGGCGTTCAACCAGATGGCCGCCGACCTCGCGGCGGCGGATCAGCAGCGGCGCGAGCTGATTGCCAACGTTTCCCATGAGCTCCGCACTCCGATCACGGCGCTCCAGGGCCTGCTGGAAAACCTGGTCGACGGCGTCGCCGAGCCCGACCCCGAGATGCTGCAGACCGCCCTGACCCAGACCGAGCGGCTCGGTCGCCTGGTCACCGAGCTGCTCGACCTATCCCGGGTGGAGGCCGGCGTGATCCCGCTGGCCCGCACCCCGATCGACGTGCCGGCCTTCCTCGACGAGGTGGTTCGGGAGGCCCAGGTGAACGCGGCCGGCGCCGGCCGCAGCGTGCACTTCGAAGTGTCCACACCCCCGGTCGTGATGATGGTCCCCGGCGACCGGGAACGCCTGCACCAGGTCTTCGCCAACCTGCTCGACAACGCGGCCCGGCACAGTCCGCCCGGTGGCACCGTGCTGGTTCGCGCCGAGCGCCGCGACGACCACCTGCTGCTCGCCGTCGCCGATGAGGGCGCCGGCATTCCGCAGGCCGAGCGGGACCGGGTCTTCGAGCGGTTCACCCGGGGCGAGCGCGCCGGCGGCGGCACCGGGCTCGGCCTCGCGATCGCCCGCTGGGTGGTCCAGCTGCACCACGGCACGATCGCCGTGGTCGACCCCGACCGCACGCACCGCGGCTGCCACATCCACGTGACCCTGCCGCTCGGCGCCTGACGAAGAGCCGCAAGGCCGCCCGAAAACACCGCAAGCAAGTCCGACGACCTCGGGCCGACTCACGCTGCCCGAAATATGGAGGTAAATGGTCATGGCGACCACCGCTAGAATACCGGCCTACCCGCCGGTCATCCACGGACCGTGGCCGTCCGACGCCCCCTGGGGACGGCACTGGTCCGGCGCGAGCCGCCCGGCGACCACGGCCACGATCCTGGCCATCGGCGCCGGCGCCGCGATCGCCGGCGTCAGCCTGCCGCTCGACCGGGCCGGAATCGGCTGGCTGGTCACCGCGCTGGCCGGCGTGGTCGCGCTGATCGTGGCCCAAGCATTTCCCGCCCGTACGCCGCCCGGGGCCCCGACGCCGCTGGTGACCGGCCCACCGGCGCTCAAGAGCCTGGACCGTTACGCCTGGTCGGCCGCCACCGTGGCGCTGCTCGCCGTCGGCACGTTCCGCTCGGCCGGCTGGCTGTTCCTGCTCTGCCTCGCCACCGCCGCCCTCACCGGCACCCTGGCGCTGGTCGGCGGCCATTCGATGCGCAGCATCGTGGCCGGCTTCACGATGCCGCCGGTCGCCGCGTTCCGGGCCCTTCCCTGGCTCGCCCGCGGCACGTCCCGGCTGCGCAGGTCGACCGAGGCGGCCGCGAACGTGCGGGTCGCGGCCACCATCGCGGTCTCGATCGCGCTGCTCACCGTCTTCGGCGCGCTGTTCGCCTCGGCCGACGCCGCGTTCGCCGACGCCCTCTCCACGCTCTCGCCGAGCGTCAGCATCGGCGCCACGGCCCGCTGGATCTTCGTCTTCGTGGTGGCGGCCCTCGCCCTCGGCGGCGCCGCGTTCCTGCACGCCGGCCCGCCCGATCTGTCCGGTCTGGACGCCACCGAGGGCCGCAAGGTCGGCCGTTTCGAGTGGGCGATCCCGCTGGGCCTGCTCGTGCTGCTGTTCGCCGGCTTCGTCGCGGTGCAGCTCGCCGTCCTGTTCGGCGGCAACCGGCACGTGCTGGAGACCGACGGCCTCACCTACGCCGAGTACGCCCGCAGCGGCTTCTGGCAGCTCTCCGTCGTCACCGCGCTCACCCTCGTGGTGCTGGCCGGCGCGGCTCGCTGGGCGCCGCGGGTAACGGCCGCCGACCGCACCACGATCCGCCTGGTCCTCGGCGCGCTGGCCGTCCTCACGCTGGTCATCGTCGCCTCGGCGCTGCACCGGATCAACCTGTATGCGGACACCTACGGCCTGACCCGGCTGCGGCTGCTGGTCGCCTGCTGCGAGGCCTGGTTCGGCCTCGTCCTGGTGCTCGTCCTGGTCGCCGGCCTCCGGATCCGGGCCGCCTGGCTGCCGCGCGTCGCGATCGCCGCGGGGGTGCTCGCGCTGCTCGGCCTGGCCGTCGCCAACCCCGACCGGGTGATCGCCGAGCACAACGTCCGGCAGGACCACAACCTCGACCTCGCCTACCTGGGCACGCTCTCGCCGGACGCGGTGCCGGGCCTGACCGGGCTCGACGCCGCCCGCCGCAACTGCGTGCTCGGCCACATCGACCTCTGGCTCGACGAGCACCCGGACGACTGGCGGGGCTGGAACCTGGGCCGCGAGCGGGCCCGGACGATCATTGCTCGTGATCTATCGGGTTCGGGCTGGTTCTGCCCTTGACATCTACGCCCGGACCGTAAGACTCCGGGCATGGAGGAGCAGCCGGCGCGGCGTACGCGAGTGGTGCTGGGCGAGATCGCGGCCCAGCGCCGCCCCACCGACCGCAGCCACGCCGACCTCGCGGAACAGACGCCGCTGGGCGAGGCGCTGGTGAAAGGCCTGGTCCGCGCCCAGCTCGCGCTCGCTCTCCGGCTTGCGCTGGTGGTGGTCACCGGGCTGGGCGCGCTGCCGCTGCTGTTCGTGGCCGCGCCCACGGTCGGCTCGGTCAAGCTCCTCGGGGTCAACCTGCCGTGGCTGCTGCTCGGCGTGGCCGCCTTCCCGTTCCTGGTCGGCGTCGGCTGGGCGTACGTGCGCTGGGCCGAACGCAACGAGCAGGACTTCATCGCGCTGATCCGGAAGCCGGAGCAGTGAATCCGTACCTCGTGCCGGGTTTGATCCTGGTCGTTGTGGTCACCGTCGGGATCGGCGTGTACGGGCTCCGGTTCGCCCGCACGACGTCGGATTTCCTGGTGGCGTCGCGCTCGGTGAGCCCATCGTGGAACGCGGCGGCGATCAGCGGCGAATATCTCTCGGCAGCGTCGTTCCTGGGCGTGGCGGGTCTGATTCTGCGGTACGGGGTCGACGTGCTCTGGTACCCGGTTGGCTTCGCGGCCGGATACCTCGCGCTGTTGCTGTTCGTGGCCGCGCCGCTGCGCCGGTCGGGGGCGTTCACCCTGCCCGACTTCTGTCAGGTGCGGCTGCGATCGACCGCGCTGCGGCGGCTGGCCAGCGTCTTCGTCGTCTTCATCGGCTGCCTCTACCTGGTGCCGCAACTACAGGGCGCGGGGCTGACCTTCACCACGGTCACCGGCGGGTCGTACGTGTGGGGAGCGCTCCTGGTCGGCGTGGTGGTCACCGCGAACGTGGCCCTCGGCGGGATGCGCGCGATCACGTTCGTGCAGGCGTTCCAGTACTGGCTCAAGCTCACGGCCCTCGCCGTACCGGTGATCTTCCTGGCCCTGCAGTGGCAGTCGGACGGGCGCCCGCCGATCACCCCACCCGCCGGCGCCGTCTTCCCGGCCGCCACCGCCGTGGTCATCCAGCAGGACGCGATCATCGACGGCCGGCCCGTCCACAAGGGACAGGAGCTGCACTACGACCAGGGCGATCCGGTGCCCGCGGTCAGCACGGTCGACGCCCACTTCGGGACGGACTGGCTGCTGCCCGGCGGCAACCGCACCCTGTTCGCCACGTACTCGCTGATCCTGGCCACGTTCCTGGGCACCATGGGCTTACCGCACGTGCTCGTGCGCTTCTACACCAATCCCGACGGCGCCTCGGCCCGCCGCACCACCCTGGTCGTGCTCGCCCTGGTCGGCCTGTTCTACCTGCTGCCCACCCTCTACGGCGTGCTCGGCCGCGTCTACACCCCACAGTTGCTGATGACCGGCCGCACCGACGCCGTGGTGCTCACCCTGCCCGAGGCCGCGCTCGGCGGCGGCCACCTCGGCCGCCTGCTCGGCGCCCTGGTCACCGCGGGCGCGCTCGCCGCCTTCCTGTCCACCTCGTCGGGGCTGCTCACCAGCGTCGCCGGGGTGGTCTTCACCGACGTGCTGCACGCCGGCCGCACCGGCTCGGTCCGCGACTTCCGGGTGGCCACGCTGATCGCCGCGATCCTCCCGGTCACGCTGTCGCTCTACGTCTCCGGCATGGACGTGTCGCGGGTGGTCGGGCTCGCCTTCGCCGTCGCCGCGTCGAGCTTCTGCCCGCTGCTCGTGCTCGGCATCTGGTGGCGGCGTCTCACCGCCGTAGGCGCGGCCGCCGGCGTCCTGATCGGCGGCGGCGCGTCGATGGCGGCCGTGCTGATCACCGTGCTCGGGCCGCCGCTGAGCGGATGGCCGGCCCAGTTGATCGGCCAGCCCGCGGCGTGGACGGTGCCGCTCGCCTTCCTCGTGATGATCATCGGGTCGCTGCTGACCAGCCGCCGCGTCCCGCACGACGTCGGCGCGACCATGCTGCGACTGCACGCGCCGGAGTCGTTGCGCATTTAAGGATGTTTAAGGTGCGACCCCCGATCTCCCTCTGCGCCCGCCCACGTATCGAAGGGCAGCCACCGAGCAAAGGAGCGGGCCATGAGGCGGTACCGGCGGAATGCGATGTCCGGGCGTACGAGGAAGCTGGCCATCGGCGGCGTCGCGCTGGCGATCGCCGGCGGGGCGTTCGCGATCAGCACCGGAGTGAGCAGCGCCGGCGAGAACTGTGTCGGGCTCGACCAGGCGCTGCGCCAGAACCTCCAGTTCATCGCCGGTCAGCGGGCCAACCCGGACGCGCTCTCCGACGCCCGCATCCAGAACCGGCAGGCCGTCGTCGATCTGATCAACCAGCGTCGCCAGGTGGCGGGCTGCAATGCGAACGTAGCGGCGGAGGTTCCGGGCGCGGCGGCGCCGGCGGCGCCCGCGGCGCCGCCGAAGCACACCAAGCCGGCCAAGCACACCAAGCCCCCGAAGACCACTCCGCCGACCAAGGCGCCGGCCGCCACCACCGCGCCGCCGGCGACCGGAACGGGGGCCGGCGAGGTCGTCTGCAAGGGGTCCACGGTCACGCTCTCCGGCGAGGCCGGCGCGCCGTTCGCGTCCAGCGGCACGTTCCCGCTCGGCACGGTCCTCAAGGTGACGAACCTGGACAACAACAAGAGCATCACCGTCAAGGTCGAGACCACGTCGGGCAGCTGCGTCCTGCTCAACAACGCGGCCTTCGAGGAGGTCCGCGAGGCGGGCAAGTTCCTGATCCGGCGCGCGGTCATCGAACGGGTGGGGTGAGGGGGGCTCGTCCGATCGGGCCCGGGCCACACCGGTGACGGGGTGGTCCGGGCTGGCCGCGGACCGCTACCTTCGGGTTCATGACGGTGCCGGTGCAACGAACGGATGAGCAGGTCGCGGCCATGTCGCTGCACGGCCTGGTGAAGCACTTCGACACCAAGCTCGCCGTCTCCGGGGTCAGCCTCGAGGTGCCGGCCGGCTCCTTCTACGGACTTCTCGGCCCCAACGGCGCCGGCAAGACCACCACGCTCTCCATGGCCGTCGGCCTCCTGCGCCCCGATCAGGGCAAGGCTTTCCTGCTGGGGTACGACGTCTGGGCCGATCCCGCGGCGGCGAAGGCTCGGCTGGGCGTCCTCCCCGACGGCGTGCGCCTGTTCGACCGGCTCACCGGCCCCGAGCTGCTGGCCTATCACGGCCTGCTGCGCGGCATGGACCAGGCGACCGTCGACCAGCGCGCCCGTGAGCTGCTCGACGTGCTCGAGCTCGGCGCCGGCAACCGCACCCTGGTGGTCGACTACTCGGCCGGCATGAAGAAGAAGATCGGCCTCGCCTGCGCGCTGCTGCACGGCCCGCGGCTGCTCGTGCTCGACGAGCCGTTCGAGGCCGTCGACCCGGTCTCGGCCGCCCTGATCCGCGACATCCTCCAGCGGTTCGTCGCCGGCGGCGGCACCGTGGTCTTCTCCAGTCACGTGATGGAGGTCGTCGAGCGGCTCTGCGACCACGTCGCGATCATGTCGGACGGCGTGCTCCGCCTGAACGGCACTCTCGCCCAGGTGCGCGGCGACCGCTCGCTCGAGGACGTGTTCGTCCAGGTCGTCGGCGGCCGCGTCGCCACCGGCTCCGAGCTGGCCTGGCTGTGACCGCCCAGCCCGGGGTCTGGCCGTTCGTCCGTCTCAAGCTGCGGATCACCGCCAACGGCCTGCGCGGCCGGCCCGCGCGGATCGCGCTCTTCGTCTTCGGCGTGCTCGCGGCCGGCTTCTTCGCCATCTCCGGGTACGCGATCTTCGCGGTCCCCGGGGTGGCCGACAGCCCGCGTGCCGCCGGCCTGCTGCTGCCGCTCGGCGGTGCGGGCCTGGTGGTCGGCTGGTTGTTCCTCCCGCTGATCTTCTTCGGCGTCGACGAGTCGCTCGACCCGGCCCGCTTCGCGCTGCTCCCGCTGCGCCGCCGCACGCTGATCACCGGCCTGTCGATCGCGGCCCTGACCGGCCTGCCCGCGCTGGCCACGCTCGCCGCCACGGCCGGCATGGTCGACACCGCGGCCCGGCTCGGCGGCCCGGCTGCGGCCCTCACCCAGCTCGCCGGCGTGCTGCTCGGCCTGATCCTGTGCGTGGCCGTCAGCCGTTCGGTGACCAGCGGATTCGCGACCGCCCTGCGCTCGCGCCGCTCCCGTGACCTGGCCGCCGTCGCGCTCGCCCTGATCGCGGCCGCCCTCGGCCCGTTGCAGCTCGCCGCCCTGGCCGGCGCCGAGCGCGCCGACTGGGACACGTTCGCCCAGGTCGCCGACGTGATCGGCTGGACCCCGCTGGGCTCGCCGTACTCGATGGGTCTCGACGTCGCCGAGGGTCGCGCCTGGGCGGTGCCGCTGAAGCTGCTGATCACCGCGGCCGCGATCGGCGGCCTGCTCTGGTGGTGGAGCACGTCGCTGGAGAGCGCGATGCTCGGCGCCGCCTCCGAGGGCGGCCGCCGCGGCGGCGCGACCGACCGCAGCCCCGTCGACCTGCTGCTGTTCCGCCGGATGCCGCGCACCCGCTTCGGCGCGCTCGTCGCCCGCGAGGTCCGCTACTGGTGGCGGGAGACCAGGCGCCGGGCCAGCCTCATCACGTTCTCGATGGCCGGCCTGTTCCTGCCGGTCAGCCTCACGATCAGCGCCGGCTCGCCCGGGAGCATGGTCATCTTCGTCGGTTCGCTGGCCGCGATCGCGCTGGCCAACCAGTACGGCTTCGACGGCAGCGCCTACGCCGCGAACATCACGGCCGGCGTGCCCGGCCGGGTCGAGGTGCACTCGCGGGCCGCGGCGCACGCGATCTACACGCTGCCGCTGCTGCTCACGATCGCCGTGCTGGTCGGCGCGCTCTCGGCGAACCCCGGGCGGATTCCCAGCACGTTCGGGCTGCTGGTCGCGGCGTACGGCGTCGGCCTGGGTCTCGTTCTGCCTTTGTCGATCCGCGCCGCCTACGCCTTGCCGAACTCGTCGAACCCGTTCGCCATGTCCTCCGGCGGCGGCCCGGCCAAGGGCTTGCTCGCGCTCGCGGTCCTGCTCGGCGCCGTGATCGTCAGCCTGCCCCTGCAAATCATCGCCCTGGTGGCCAGCACGGTGTGGCTGTGGATCGGCCTGCCGGTCGGCATCGCCTACGCCGCGGCCGCCTACCTGATCGGCTCGGGCGTCGCCGCCGACCTCCTGGATCGCCGCATGCCGGAGCTGCTGGCCGCCGTCACACCAAACCGCTAGCCGCGCGCGCCTTTCGTCATGTCCAAAATGCACACCGAGTTGCCGAACGGATCCCCCAGCACCGCACACCACCCCACCGCAATCTCAAAGGGCGCCTCCAGCACGATGTGCTCGCCACCGGCGACGGCCGCGCGAACGTCGTCGACCAGGTAGCCGACCGCCCGCCCGTCCGGCAGCGCAAACGTGTGCAGCACAATCTCGGCGTCGGTCTCGGGCATGCCAAGCCCCGCCGAGGTTTCGTCGCGCCAGAGCTCACGAAGCCCGAAGGCCCGCGCGTAGAAGGCGATCCCGGCGTCAAGCTCGTCCACGCGAACCATGACGCAGTCAATCTTCCTGAGCACAGATCCCGCCCTCCTGGCTGTCACTTCGCCTGGATTCTGCCGTGGGGGGCCGGCCGCTCGCAGCTCGCAGACCCCCCGGCCCGCTCCTAGAGCCCGCCCGCCCGCAGAGCCCGCCCACCCGCAGAGCCCGCCCACCCAGGGGGTTCCCCCCGCCGACGATTGTGGCGGAAAAGCCCAAGGTCAGGCGGATCTGCCGCGCCCGGCTGTGGATAACCGGCCAATGTGGAAAGCAGGCAGTGATCGCCAAAGTGTGCTGCAGCCCCGCGACGGGAGCGAGCGATCCGCCGCAGTAAGCGATGAAGAGTTCGTGCTCGTAGGACGCAGTAACTCTTCATCGCTTACGAGGCGAGCCGGCCCGAGCGGACAAACTTCCTAAAACGCCGCGACGGGCCGCCCTGAGCGCGACCCACGCGCCACCCATGCCATGGCTGGCCCAGCTCAGCCGCCCACCGAGCCTGCCAGCGGGCCACCCCCGGCTCCCGGATCGGGCCGCGGCGCACCGCCGGGCGGGCGATCCGCAAAACGGCGATCCGGCCATCGCCCGGGCTATCGGGTGGCGACGGCCGAGCCGGGACCACGGCTGCGGCCAGTCTCGCGCCGCGCAGTCCGGCCCGGATGGTGGAGGTGGTGACCGGCCGCGGAATGCGCCCGCGGTCCGAAGACCCACAAAAGACGCCAGCCGGCTTAGCGTCGTATCCGGAGACCGTCCCGGCGTACGAAGATCACACGCCGCTCGATGGCGTCACCGGAAGGGCCCAGCACATAGCCGTCAATCCACAGCCACCCGTCGTACGTGCGGCGCGGGTCGACTCGGATGACGCGGAAAGTCAGCGCGCGCTCGCCCTGGAACTGGACGCTGGCGGCACCTCCCACGTAGAGCACGTCGCCGGGTTGCGGCAACGTCTCACTCATCCGCATGCCTCCCCATATCGCCGAGTACGTGTCCGGCTACGGAACGGGATTACGTTACACAAATTGTGTAATGGCGAGTAGCCGAAAGGTGACGGTCCACATTCGGGGCCGGATGGGGCAGCATGATCGGACATGGGCAACCCGTATGTCGTGGCCGGCGCCGGGGACGCGTGGAAGGCCGAGGCCGCCGCGTCCGGCCGGCGGGGGACGCAGCGACTGCTCGACGTGCGCACGCTGACGCCGGATGACGAGGTGCGGGCGGCCCTGGAGCTGGCCGAGGGCGAGCTCGTGGTGCTGCGCAGCCGGTTGATGCTGCTCGACGACGTGCCGGTCGAGATCGCCGATTCCTATTACCCGGCCTCGTTCGCGGCATCGACACCCCTCGCGACACCGGGCAAGATCCCGGGCGGGGCGGTCGCCGTACTCACATCGCTCGGGAAAAATGCCCGAATTGTCGAGGAGACCATCACCGCGCGCCCCCCCAAGCGGGGTAAAACAGAAGAAACGGAAATTCTGCAAATTTCCGAAACGGACGTAATACTAATTCACCGACGGATAAGTTATGGCGAAGGCGAAATGCCAACGGAGTACGCCGTCAACAGAATCGTCGCAAAACGCAGCGACCCCATCAAATACCGCCTCCGGGTAACCCCGTGACGGTCTCGGACGACGGTAGAAGATCCCGTCAGCAGCAACTCGCCGGCGACCTCCGAGCGCTGATCCTGGCCGGCGACATCGCGGCCGGCGAGCGCCTCCCGAGCACCGCCGAGCTCAAGCAGCGGTACGGCGTCAACAACATGACCGTGACCCGGGCGCTCGCGATCCTCAAGGCGGAGGGCCTGGTCGAGGGCTACCGGGGCAAATCAGTGGTGGCGACCGGCCGGCTGCCGGCCACGATCCGGGCCGCCCACTCGCCGCCGATCCGGGCCGCCGGGCGCAGCTCGTCGACCCGCCTGCTCGAGGTGGCCGAGGGCCCGGCCCCGGCCCGGGTCGCCGAGGTCTTCGGCCTGGCCCCGGGCGACCCGGTGGTGGTGCGCTCGCAGCTGGCCCTGCTCGACGGCGAGCCGGCCGAGCTGGTCTGGAACTACTACCCCGTCGACCTGGCCCGCGGCACCGCGCTGGCCGCGCCGCGCCTCATCCCGGGCGGCTCCCCGGCGGTTCTCCCGGAACTGCATCATGCGATCGATCATGTTTCCGTACGCCCGGCGACCGTCGCCGAGGTCGTGGCGCTCGAGCTGCCCGGGGACGTCCCGGTGCTGCGGCAGTTCCGGGTCGCGTACGCCGCCGGCGGCCGCGCCGTCGAGGCGACCGTGATGATCAAATCGGGTCAGCGGTTCGAGATCCGCTACGACGTGCCGCTGACCGACCAGAATGTTCCTCGTGACAGCTGACGCGGCGGGCGGCCGCATCCACTCGACCGACCCGTTCGCCACCCCCGAGGAGGATCGCTCCCCGGTCCGGCGGCTGCGCGGGCGGCTCGCCGCGCCCGTCACCCTCTGGACGGCCCCCGGACCGCGCGGACTGACCGTGTCGTCGATGCTCGTCGCCGACGGTGATCCGGGCCGGGTGCTCGGCCTGATCGACGAGGAGAGCGACCTCTGGGACGCAGTCGAACAAAGCGGACGTTTCGCCATTACCCCGCTCTCACCACCGGATCGACAGCTCGCCGACCGCTTCGCCGGACTCATGCCCGCGCCCGGCGGCCTCTTCAGCACCGGCGACTGGACCGCTACCGAGTACGGCCCGGTCCTCGCGGACGCCGGCACCTGGGCCGGTTGCCGCCTCGAGAGCAGCCGTGAGTGCGGCTGGGCGCGGCTGGTCGAGGGCGTCATCGAGACGATCACGGTGAATCGCGAGCCGGCGCCGCTCGTGCACTACCGCGGGCGCTACCGCGAGCTGAACGGCTGACCGCCGGCCCACTCGGCGCAGTCAGACCGCCACTCGGCGCAGGGTCCGACCGGGCCTCGTCACCGCGGCTGAGGGCTTCGTACGTTGCCCGAAAGTCCGCCCGCCCCCACGAAGGTGGTGAATCCCGGTGACGACAGAAGTGCCTTCCGAGTCCTCCACCGCGAGATACGAGGCCGTCCAGAAATCCGAGGATTTCCAGCGGCTGCGCACGAAGCTCCGTCGGTTCATCTTCCCGATGACGATCGCTTTCTTCCTCTGGTACCTGCTCTATGTGCTGCTCTCCGCGTACGCCCGCGGCTTCATGAGCACGAAGGTCGTCGGCAACATCAACATTGCCCTGATCTTCGGCCTGTTGCAGTTCGTCTCGACGTTCCTGATCGCCTGGTACTACTCCCGCTACGCGAGCCGGGAGCTCGACCCGACCGCCGACAGCATCCGCAACAAGATGGAAGAGGGTGCTGAGTGATGGAGACGCATCTGATCGCCGCCGAGGCCACCGCCTCCTCGTCCCGCGGCCTGACCATCACGCTGTTCCTGATCTTCGTGGCCATCACGCTGGGCATCACGATCTGGGCGAGCCGGCAGACCAAGACCGCCACCGACTTCTACGCCGGCGGCCGGCAGTTCTCCGGTTTCCAGAACGGCATGGCGATCGGCGGCGACTACATGTCGGCGGCGTCCTTCCTCGGCATCGCCGGACTGATCGCGCTCTTCGGCTACGACGGCTTCCTCTACTCGATCGGCTTCCTGGTGGCCTGGCTGGTGGCGCTGCTGCTGGTCGCCGAGTTCCTGCGCAACTCGGGCCGGTACACGATGGCCGACGTGCTGGCGTTCCGGATGCGCCAGCGTCCGGTGCGGTCGGCCGCGAGCATCTCCACCGTCGTCGTGTCGATCTTCTACCTGATCGCGCAGATGGTCGGCGCGGGCGCGCTGGTCTCGCTGCTGCTCGGGATCAAGCCGGGCCAGACGTTCCTCGGCATGGACGCCGACACCGCCAAGGTCGCCACGATCATCCTGGTCGGCGCCCTGATGATCGTCTACGTGGTGGTCGGCGGCATGAAGGGCACCACCTACGTGCAGATCGTCAAGGCGTTCATGCTGATGATCGGCGCACTGGTGATGACGTTCCTGGTGCTGGTGCACTACAAGTTCAACCTGTCGACGCTGCTCGGTGACGCCGCGGCGCAATCCGGCAAGGGCTCGGCCTTCCTCGAACCGGGCCTGCGGTACGGCGTGGAGAAGGCGACCGCGGCGGAGACCTTCTACAGCAAGATGGACCTGGTCTCGCTCGGCATCGCGCTGGTGCTCGGCACGGCCGGCCTGCCGCACATCCTGACCCGGTTCTACACGGTCCCGACCAGCCGGGTCGCCCGCAAGAGCGTGCTCTGGGCGATCGGCATCATCGGCGTCTTCTACCTGTTCACCCTGGCCCTCGGCTTCGGCGCGGCGGCCCTGGTCGGCGGCAAGGCGATCACCGCGCAGGACAAGGCCGGCAACACGGCGGCGCCGCAGCTCGCGCAGGAGCTCGGCATCCGCTACTTCGGCGGGGACACCGGCGGCTCGGTGCTGCTGGCGATCATCGCGGCGGTCGCGTTCGCCACGATCCTCGCGGTGGTGGCCGGCCTGACGCTGGCGTCGTCGTCGAGCGTGGCGCACGACTTCTACGCCAACGTGATCAAGCGGGGCACCGCGTCCGAGCGGGACGAGGTCCGGGTCGCCCGGATCTCCGCCCTGGTCATCGGCGCCGTCGCGATCGCGCTGTCGATCTTCGCGCAGAGCCTGAACGTGGCGTTCCTGGTGGCGCTGGCGTTCGCCGTGGCCGCCTCGGGCAACCTGCCGGCGATCCTGTACAGCCTGTTCTGGAAGCGGTTCAACACCTCCGGCGCGGTCTGGGCCATCTACGGCGGTCTGATCAGCGCCGTGGCGCTGGTCTTCTTCTCCCCGGTGGTCTCGGGCAGCCCGACGGCGATGTTCCCGGACCACGACTGGCACTGGTTCCCGCTCTCCAACCCCGGCATCATCTCGATCCCGCTCGGCTTCCTCTGCGGCTGGATCGGCACGGTGATCTCGAAGGAGGACGACACCCAGAAGTACGCCGAGCTCGAGGTCCGCTCGCTGACCGGGTACGGCGCGCACTGACGGATCCGGGGGCCGCCCGCCGCGGCCCCCGGACTCCCCCCTTTGTGCCGAAGGGGTGTCGATAACCGGGCGTGACGGCCCCGGATACGTAACCTGGGTTCCATGTCTACGACCGTCGGACGAGCCTCGGTTCACCAGCCCAACCACGATGACCGGCCCGGACACGATGGTCGGCCGGGGAAGACCTACAAGCCCCGGCTGAAGCCGCGGTGGGGCCGCATCGCGCTGCTGGCCGGCCTGGCTGTGCTGATCATCGCGACGATCGTCGGCATCTCGCTCTACGGGTACGCGAGCAACCTCGACCAGGACCTCAAGCGGACCGACGCGTTCTCCAAGCTCACCGGCGACCGGCCGGCCGCCGCCACCGGCGGCGCGCAGAACATCCTGCTGGTCGGCAGCGACTCCCGCGACCCGGATGCCAAGGAGGACCAGGCCAACGCCTGGCGGGCGGACACGCTGATCCTCATGCACATCCCGGCCGACCACAAAACGGCCCAGCTGGTGTCGATCCCGCGGGACCTGTGGGTGATCGTGCCCAAGAGCGACAACGCCGCGTGCGGCGACGGCAGCCGGGCCAAGATCAACGCGTCGTTCGCGTTCGGCGGCCTCCCGCGCGCCGTGCACACCGTCGAGTGCCTCACCGACGTACGCGTCGACCACGTCATGGCGATCGACTTCGGCGGCTTCAAGGAGGTCACCGACGCGATCGGCGGCGTCGACCTCAACGTGGACCAGACCATCACGTCGATCCACAAGCCGCACCGGGTCTTCACCAAGGGCATGATGCACATGAACGGCGAGCAGGCCCTGGACTGGGTGCGCCAGCGCAAGCAGTTCGCGCGCGGCGACTTCGCCCGCATGCAGCACCAGCAGGAGTTCCTCAAGGCCGTGATGGACAAGGCGGCGAGCGGCGGCGTGCTGGCCAACCCCGGCAAGCTCAACAGCTTCCTCAAGTCGGTCACCGCCGCGGTCACCGTCGACCAGGACTTCTCGCTCAGCGACATGATGAAGTTCAAGAGCATCCGCGGTAAGGACCTCACCTTCATCACCAGCCCCAACAAGGGCAGCGAGACCATCTCCGGGCAGTCGGTCGTGGTCTCCGACCGGGACAAGGCGATCGCGCTCTACCAGGCCGTCGCCGCCGACAAGATGTCGGCCTGGATGTCCGCGAACCTCAAGAAGTAGCCCAAGTAGGCTGTACGCCGTGTTCGGACCACAAGTTCCCAGCGTGACCCCCGCCGAGGTCGAAGCCGATGCCTACCTGCTGGACGTGCGCGAGCCCGACGAGTGGGAGGCCGGCCACGCCCCCGGCGCCCACCACCTGCCGATGATGGAGATCCCGGCGCGGATGGCCGAGGTGCCGACCGACGTCGAGGTCGTCGTGGTCTGCCGGTCCGGCGGCCGCTCGGGCCAGGTCGTCTCCTACCTGATGGGCAACGGGTGGGACAACGTGCGCAACCTGGACGGCGGCATGCGGTCCTGGGCGGCCGCGGGGCGCGACATGGCCAGCGAGAACGGTCAGCAAGCGCAGGTGCTGTGAACGACTATCGCCCGCTGGTCTTCGCCCATCGCGGGGGCGCGGACGCTCTTCCCGAGCACACGCTCGGCGCCTATCTGCGTGCCCTCGAGGAGGGCGCGGACGGCCTCGAGTGCGACGTGCGGCTCACCCGCGACGGTCACCTGGTCTGCGTGCACGACCGCAACCTCAACCGTACGACCAATGGCCGTGGCCTGGTCAGCAGCAAGACGCTGGCCCAGCTCGACACGCTGAACTACGGCTCCTGGCACCCCGGCTACCCGGCCGACGAGGAGCTGCCCGAGCTCGCCCGGCTGCTCACGCTCGACCGCCTGCTCGAGGCGCTGCGTGACAGCGGGCGGCCGGTGCGGCTACTCATCGAGACGAAGCACCCGTCACGCTACGGCGCCGAGGTCGAGCGCAAGCTGGTCGAGACACTGCGCCGGCACAACCTGCCGAACGAGTGCGTGCGCGTCACCGTGATGTCGTTCGCGGCGCTCGCCCTGCGCCGCGTCCGCGCCCAGGCGCCCACCGTGCCCACGGTCTACCTGCTGGAGATCCTCCCGCCGGGGGTCGGCCGCGGCCGGCTGCCGTTCGGCGCGCGCATCGCCGGGCCCGGCGTCGGCCTGGTACGCGCCCGGCCCGGCCTGGTTCCGTCGATCAAGCAGGCCGGCCATCAGGTGTACGTGTGGACGGTCAACGAGCCCGCCGACCTGGAAATAGTGCTGGACCACCGGGTCGACGGCGTGATCACCGACCGGCCGAAGTTCGTGCTGGACCGCCTGGCCGAGATGTGACGTCCGACACGGTACGGTGAATCGCGCCAAGATCCGCAGGCAACCATCTGCCGAAAACTCCAGAAGCGAGGCAGACTCGCAGTCATGCCGGAGCGTCCCGACTACGCCGCGCTGACCCGGGGTCAGATCGCGGTCCTCGATCGGCTCAACGCCGGCGAGGCGGGACTGCCTGTCGTGCAGCAGATCGTCCGCCTCGCCCAGGACGTGCTGGGCGGCGACGGCGCGGGCTTCGTCGAGTACGCGGCTGCGCACGGCCGGGTGGTGGCCGCCAGCGGCGCCTGCGCCCGGGCCATCGGCCGCCGGGTCGACCGCGCCGGGGCCACGGCGATCCCGCTCAGCTCGCTCAACGAGATCTTCGCGAAGCAGGTGGAGGGCGGCGATCTGCACCGGGTGATCGGGGCCCGCTGCGAGATCGGCGACACGATCATCGGCTCGCTGCACGTCTACCTCGGCGACGATCCCGGCCCCGGCTACGACTCCGTGCTGGAGCTGCTCGCGGCGTACCTGGGACGGCTGTACGCGACCCAGCCGCGCGATCCCGACCAGGCCCGCCGCCAGGAGAACCGCGACCTCTGGGTGGCCGTCACGAGCCACGAGCTGCGCACGCCGGTCACCGTCATCAAGGGTTACGCCGACACGCTGACGAACCACTGGGACTCGCTGGGCGAGGCCGGGCGGCAGGAGGCGGTACGGGTGATCGGCACCCGCGCCGGCGAGCTGGCCCGGCTGGTCGACCGGCTGCTGTCGGCGGTCAGCGAGGACGGCGAGGTCGGCGTCTCCCCGGCCGGCCCGTACGACCTGCCCGAGACGCTGCGGGCGGCCGTCGAGGAGCTGCCCGAGGATCTGCGGCGGCGGATCCGCGAGGGGCAGCTGCCGGCCGAGCTGCCGAAGGCGTACGGGGAAAAGGATTCGATCGCGACCATCCTCACCGAGCTCGCCACCAACGCCGAGAAGAACTCCCCGCCCGGGACGCCGATCGAGCTGTGCGCCGCCTCCGACGGCGAGACCCTGCGCTTCCGCGTCTCCGACCGCGGCATCGGCATCCGGCCCGAGCACGTCGAGCGCGCCTTCGAGCGCTACTGGCAGGCCGAGGCCGGCGATCGGCGGCACCCGGGCGCGGGCCTCGGGCTCTACCTGGTGCGCCGGCTGGTCGAGCGGCAGCAGGGCTGGGTCTCGCTGCGCCCGCGCGACGGCGGCGGAACCACGGCCGAGGTGCGCCTTCCGCGCGCCTGACTGGCCCCGATCGAAGAGCAGCGCCTAGGCTGTCTCGCCGTGAGCAAGCGCCGCAACCAACGCCAAAACGCACCGAAGCGCGAAAAGGTGCGCGACATCTTCGTCGCCCGGCCGTTCGAGGGACTGGCCGACGAGCCGGAGTGGATCGCCCTGCGCGAGCTGGTCCCGGCGGCCTCGGCCCCGCTGACCCTCAAGCCCGAGATCATCGAGGAGTACGGCGACCGGCCGATCACGCTGTCGACCGTGCTGCCGATGGCCTGGCCGGCGATGACGCGTACGGACGGCCGGGTGTTCATCGGCCTCCAGCGGCACGTGCAGTCCGGCGACGTCTCCCGCGACCTGGCGGTGGCGATCATCAGCGCGCTGGGCACCGAGCCCGGCGACACGGTCTCCGTCCCGGCGCTGCCCGGCGAGGGCCTCCGCCTGCAGGACGTGCTGGACGACGGCCCGCTCGAGATCACCATGCACGACGGCTTCGAGTACTGGCTGGACGCCGAGCAGGCCGAGGACCCGAACGTGAAGGCGTCGCTCGAGCGGGCGAACTCGTCGATCTACCCGACCGTGCGTCTGGCGGCGGGCCGGGCCGCGTACTGGTGCCGCGTCGCGCCGGACAAGGGCCACGTGCGCTGGGTGCTGGCCGAGCCCGAGGACCGGGCGCTGGACGCGCTGGCCCGGCTCTCCGCCGCCGGCGAGCTGCTGCTCGGCGAGAACACCAAGTTCGCCGGCATGTTCCGCGCCCACGGCCTGCTGGTGCCGGTGTGGGACATCCCGGGCGAGCCGGAGGCGGCCGACTGGGAGGCGCCGCTCGCCGACTTCGCCAAGCGCTACGCCGACATCCTCGCCGAGACCGGGCCGCTGGACGCCGACGCCCGGCGGGCCAAGCAGGGCCTGATCGGCCGGCAGCTGACCCTCCGCTGATGGTCACGGAGCGGTTCGACTCCCCGGAGCTGGACCGCTCCCGCTGGGTGCCCTGGTATCTGCCGCACTGGAGCTCGCGCGCGCAGTCCGCGGCGACGTACGAGGTGGGCGGGGGCGAGCTGCGGCTCAGCATCCCGCCCGGCCAGCCGCTGTGGGCCGAGGGCGTGCACGAGACGCCGCTGCGGGTCTCCGGCGTCCAGAGCGCCAACTACTCCGGCGCGGTCGGCAGCACGGACGGCGGCCAGCCGTTCCTCGACGACCAGCGGGTACGCGAGGAGCAGCCCGAGTTCTGGGGAATCACCCCGGTCTCCGGGCACATCGAGATCCGGATGCGGGCGGTCATCACGCCACGGTCGATGGCGGCGTTCTGGCTCTCCGGCATCGAGACCGCGCCCGAGCTGTCCGGCGAGATCTGCGTCATGGAGGTCTTCGGCAGCGCGCCGCACGGCTTCGGGATGGGGCTGCACCGCTTCCGCGACCCGCGGCTGACCGAGGACTGGTCGGTGGTCGAGCTGCCGATCGACGTCGCGGAGTTTCATACGTACGCGGTGGACTGGCGCCGGGACGAGCTGGTGTTCACGGTCGACGGCTCGGTGGCCAAGCGGGTCGGTCAGGCGCCCGATTACCCCGTACAGCTGCAGATCGCGGTTTTCGATTTTCCGGAGAAGGCGCACCTGGTGCCGGGCGAGGTTCCGACGCCCGAGTTGATCGTCACGCACGTCGCGGTTAGCTGACAAAGGATGTCAGTCACCCCCGCCTAGCGTTCCCGGCATGGCGAACAACTTCGATTTCCTGGTCGGCAACTGGACCTCCAAGCAGCGCCGGCTGCGCGAGATATTGGCCGACTGCGACGAGTGGTACGAGTTCAGCGGCAACACCCGCTGCTGGAGCGTCTTCGGCGGCGGCGGCAACATCGACGAGGTCGACTTCCCGGAGCAGGGCTACACGGGACTGACCCTGCGCCTGTTCGACCCGGCCACCGAGCTGTGGTCGATCTACTGGGCGCGCAACGACACCGGGCTGGGGCTGCCGCCGACCGTGGGGCGCTTCGACGACGACGGCGTCGGCCGCTTCTACGACGACGAGGAGTGGCACGGGCGGCAGATCCGGGTCCGCTACCAGTGGACCGTGTTCACCGCCGACTCGTGCCGCTGGGAGCAGGCGTTCTCCACCGACCAGGGCGAGACCTGGGAGACGAACTGGACCGCCGACTTCACCCGGGCTGCCGACTGAGCGGCGCGCGCTCGACCGGGCAGCTCATGCACCGCGGGCCGCCCCGGCCGCTGCCGAGCTCCGACCCGCTGATCCGGACCACCTCGATCCCGGCCCGTTCGAGCTGCGCGTTCGTCTCGACGTTCCGCTCGTAGGCCACGCAGAGCCGGGGGGCGATGGCGAGCGTGTTGTTGCCGTCGTCCCACTGCTCGCGCTCGGCCGTCACCGGGTCGAGGCCGGTCTCGATCGTGCGCAGCCGCTCGATGCCCATCGCCTCGGCGGCGGCCTCGAGGAACGGGCGCGGGGCCCGGGCGTGCGGCTCGCCGTCGTCGCCCGCGGTCACCGTGTACGCCCTCATGCTGTCGGCGGCGTTCGGATACATCACCACGGCGTCGACGTCGACCATCGTGCACACCGTGTCGAGATGCATGGTGGCCCGCTCCTGGGCGATCGGCACCACCAGGATCGTGTGGGCGAGGCCCTCGGTGAAGATCCGCCGGGCCAGCCGCTCGGCGCCGGCCGGGGTGGTGCGCTCGCCGACCCCGATCGCCACCACCTCCGGCGCCAGCACCAGCACGTCCCCGCCCTCGACGTGCTCCAGCGCGGGGTCGTAGAGCAGGTCGGTCCCGGCGAAGCGCGGGTGGTAGCGGTAGATGGCCCGGGTCAGCGTCGTCTCCCGGCGGCGGGCCGGCATGGCCAGGCTGGTGACCGCCACCCGGTCCCGGATCCACACGCTCGAGTCGCGAGTGAACAGCAGGTTGGGCAGCGGGTCGATGACGAAGTCGTGCGGGCTCATGAGCTCGTAGACGAGCCCGGCCGGCCCCGGCTTCAGCTCGCGGTGGGCGAGGCCGGCCATCAGCACGTCGGCGAGGCGGCGCGGGTCCTGATCGGCCAGGTAGCGGCCGACGCTGGCGCGCAGCGCGTCGCCCAGCCGCCGATCCTCGAGCACGGCCTCGGTCAGCTCGTCGCGCGCCTGCTCGACGGCGAGCGTCTCGGCCAGCAGGTCGCCGAGGTAGAGCACCTCGACGCCGCGCTCGCGCAGGGCGCCGGCGAAGGCGTCGTGCTCCTCCTGGGCGCGGCCCACCCACGGGATGCCGTCGAAGAGAAGGCTGTCGTTGTTCCGGGGGGTCAGCCGGGCGAGCTCGAGGCCCGGGCGGTGCAGCAGCACGGTGCGGAGCGGGCTCACTTCACTGTCGACGTAGTGAACCATCTCGGTACTCCTCGCGTTCGACCGATGACGTTCTGACTAGATCATGGGACAGCGGTGCACGCGAGCCAAGGTGAGGCTAACTTTGTGCGTGAAGCTGCCGAACCGGGGAGACAGACGTCAAGATGCACCATCCGCAAGAAGTAGTGGTGCGTGAATGTCGGATTCATCCCCACTCACTCCCGCCTCTTTCACTCTGATGTCTTGCTTCCGTGTGGGGGCGAGCACGTACGGTAGTGACTAGAGAGCCCTAACAGACCTTTTGCCGGAGGTCGAAAAAGTGACTGTCTTCCCGCGCCCTGCTCTGCCCGCAAAGGCGCTCACGCCCGTCGACCGTCGTCCCGCGGACCGCCGTACGGCCCCGCCGACCGCGATCGAACCCACTCGCCCCAATCCCGCCGACTGGGCCCGCCGTCGTCGCGCCGAGCGTGACGCACGTCGCGTCGAGGCCGCCGGTAGCCGCGCCCTGTCCCGGCTCGACCGCCTCGGCCCCAACTGGCACATCGTCGCGTGGCCGCACGCCGACTCGCAGGCCTACTACGAGCCCGACCTCGCCGACGACCGCGCCGGATTCCTGGCCATCGGCCCCGGAGGCGTCTACGCGGTGACCGTGGCCGACCACGGCCGCGCCCGCGTGCTGATCGCCGGGGACGTCGTGCAGATCAACGGTAAGCGCCCGCAGTACGTGGCCGAGGCGCGCCGCGAGGCCCGCCGGGCCAGCAAGGCGCTCTCCGCCGCGGTCGGCCTGGCGGTGCCGGTCACCCCCGTGCTCACGTTCGTGGGCTCCGGCGTGATCAGCGTCCACGGGCTGCCCAAGGAGGTCCTCGTCGCGACCGACAAGGAGCTCGACCGCCTGCTGATCGCCGGCGGCGCGCGCATCTCGCCGGCCACCGCCAGCAAGCTCTCAGCTGTCGCCAACCACCCCGGGACCTGGGCGAACGCGCCCTATCGTCCGACTGGGGACTACCGGTGGCACGCTGACGGACAAACGGCCGCTGACAAGCGTCCAGCACGCCGGTAACGTTCCTCCCGGTGTAGTCGACGGGTCGCCGCCGCTGTTTGTGGCGGCCCGTCGCCGGCGAAGGAACGAGGAGGACCGGGTGGCACACGTCGAGCTCTCCCTCTCGGGAGCGTTCGTGCCCCAGGCGCGGACACCGGCCGAGGCCGAGTTCGTCCCGAGCGTCGACCGCTGGACGTCCACGGTGGCCGCGGCCGCCGAGCCCTGCCTGGTGATCGACACGTCCACCACCATCCTGGCCGTCTCGGCCGCCTGCTGCGAGCTGTTCGGCCTGGGAAAGCCGGTCGAGGTGGTCGGCCAGTCGCTCGGCGAGGCCATGCGCCTCATCGACTTCACGGCCGGCGCCGCCGAGCTCGACGGGTCCGACGCGGAGAAGATCCCGCCGCTGCTGGCGATCCGCAGCGAGCGCCTGGCCCGCGGCCTCATGCGGGTGGTGCCGAGCCCGGGCGAGCCGCCGCTGACCGTCGACGCGATCACCACGCCGCTGCTGAACGGCGAGCGGGTGGCCGGTTCGCTGACGTTTTTCTCCCCGGTGCGCTGAAAATTCCGCACCTGTGGCGTTTGCCGCACCCTCAGGGGTTGGGCAAGGGCTGATCTCGAACCGTAGTCTGCCCTCATGCTCGATCTAGATCTGCTACCGGAGGAGTACGCGGTGTGCCGGCTGCCGGCCGGCTCGCCGATTCCGGCTTCGCTGGCCGCGGGTCCGGACGAGAAGAGCGTCATCGCGCTGAGCTGGGCCCCCGACGAGCTGTCGATCATCTGCCCGGCCGACCGGGTGCCGGACGGCGCCGTCGCCGACACCGCCTGGCGCTGCCTGCGCGTGGTCGGCCCGCTCGATCTGGCGCTGACCGGCGTGCTGGCCTCGCTGATCGGCCCGCTGGCCGAAGCACGCGTAAATATCGTGACATTTTCGACTTATACGACTGATTACCTGCTCGTGCCGGCCGTGCGGCTGAACGAGGCGGTCGACACCCTGCACGCCGCCGGGCACCGCATCGCCTCCTGACGCCGACACGCCTACCATGTCCGCGTGTCCCCCCGCACACGCCTCATCCCCCTGGGCGCCCTGGCCGGCGCCCTGACGCTGCTGCTCGCGGCGTGCGGCGAGCCGCCGAAGGCGCTGCCCAGTTCGCCACCACTGGCCGGCCCCAGCGCGGCGCCGCTCTCCCTGCCCCCGTCGCTGCCCGGCATGCCCGCCGCCGGCGCGACCACGCCGACCGTGCCCCCGCTCGGCATCACGCCGCCGACGCTGCCCGGCTACCCCAACGGTTATCCGGCCTACCCGGCCTATCCGACGACCACGCCGACGTACGGGACCGGGCCGGCCACGATCTCCCCCACGCCGACCCCGTCGCACGCCGCCAAGTGCACCGGCTCCCCGACCGCCGCCCAGATCATCACGCTGATCAAGGGCGAGGACGGCATTCCGAACAAGCCGCTCCGGGTCGCCGACGGCCCCTTCTGCCAGACCGGCTGGTCGTTCGCCACGGTCGAGGTCGTCGGCGAGAGCGCGGACCAGACCGAGCCGCTGATGGTGGTGGCCACCGGCGCGGACGCAACGCTCAAGAAGGTCGCGGCCGGCTCCGAGGTCTGCCTCAACAAGGTGGTGGCCAACGCGCCGGCCGGCATCCGGGTGCTGGCCTGCGGGTCCTGAGGGGCGCATAGACTTCCGGCATGCCGGGAACCCCGCCGACTCGCTTCGTCTACCTCGGTCCCGAGGGCACCTTCACCGAGGCCGCCCTGCGCACCCTGCCCGCGGCCGAGCGCGGGGTGCGCACGCCCGCGCGCAGCGTGCCCGAGGCGCTCGAGGCGGTGCGCTCGGGCGACGCCGACGCCGCGCTCGTCCCGCTGGAGAACTCGGTCGGCGGCGCCATCCCGGTGACCCTCGACGAGCTGGTCACCGGTGGCCCACTGGTGATCACCCGCGAGGTCGTGCTGCCGGTCGAGTTCGTGCTGGCCGCCCGGGGCCCGATCCCGCTCGCCGCCATCCGCACGATCGCGGCCCACCCGCAGGCGTCGGCCCAGTGCCGCAACTGGCTGCTCGCCCACGTGCCCGACGCGGCCGTGGTCGACGTGCTGTCCAACGCGACGGCCGCGATCGACGCCGCCGCCGGCGACTACGACGCGGCGCTCTGCGCGCCGATCGGCGTGGGGCGCAACCGGCTGACCGTGCTGGCCGACAAGGTGGCCGACCACGCCGACGCGGTGACCCGCTTCGCGCTGCTCACCCGGCCCGGCCCGCCGGCCGAGCCGACCGGCGACGACGTCACCTCGCTGGCCGTCTCGATCCGGCACGACCAGGTGGGCGCGCTGCTCGCGGTGCTCACCGAGCTCATGGTGCGCGGGGTCAACCTGTCCCGCATCGAGTCCCGGCCGACCGGCGAGCAGCTGGGGACGTACTTCTTCTTCCTCGACTGCACCGGCCACGTGGCCGAGACCCGGATGGGCGAGGCGCTCAAGGGCCTGCGCCGCATCTGCGCCGAGGTGCGCTTCCTCGGCAGCTACCCGCGGCACCGCCTGACGAAGGAAGACCCGGTGGCGTCGCCCCCGGGCCTCTCCGACACCGACTTCGCCGACTCGGCCGCGTGGCTGGCACGCCTCCGCGAAGGCGACATCACCTAGCGGGGGCGCGATGCCGCCGAGCCGGCCCCGCTCAGCTCAGTTGCCGAGCAGGTTGCCGAGCAGGCCGCCGCCCTGGCCCGCCTGCTGGCCGCCACCGGCGCCGGCCAGACCGCCCGGCGGCTCCTCGGACGGCTGCACGACCACGAAACCCTGGCCGGCGAAGCTCATCGTGAACCGCTCGCCGGTGGTGCGGCCCATCAGCGTGCCCAGGCCCATCTGCTCGGCCCGGTGGTAGCCGGTCTGCAGGTTGGCCGACCAGCAGATGGCGGCCTGCGGGTCGACATAGGTGGGCTGGTCGACGGACAGCACGACCGGGCTGCCCTTCGTGGTGACGGCGATCCGCCCGTACCCGCTGAAGACGCAGTTGAAGAGCCCGGCGTTGGACATCATCCCGGCCCCGCCGACCATCTTGATGTCGTACGACAGGGTCGAGTCGAAGGCCAGCACGTTCGCCCCGTTGATCGAGAGGGCGTCACCCTGCTCGAGGTCGATCAGGTGGATGTCGGCGGCGCGGTCGGCGAGGAAGACGTCGCCCTGCCCGCGGACCCGCATCAGCGGCACGCCCTCACCGGTCAGCTTCTGCTTGAGAAACTTGCCGATGCCGCCGGAGCCGAGCGCCTCGAACTGCACGTTGCCCTGGTACGCGACCATCGAGCCGACCCGGGCCATGAAGTCGCCGTTCAGCTCGGCCTTGAGCAGCTTCGAATTCTGCAACCGCAAACCGGGCTGGGCCGACTCCTTCTCGAGGTTCTCGGCCGAAAAGAGCTCGCTGCGCATGAACGCTGTCCTCCTGATTGAGATGTGCCACCAGGGTAGGGGCCGCCGCCAACAATCAACCCCAACCGAGCTCGTGCAGGCGGTGGTCGTCGATCCCGAAATGGTGGGCGATCTCGTGGACGACGGTGATCGCGACCTCGTCGATCACGTCCGTCTCGGAGTCGCAGACGAGCAGCGTGGGCAGGCGGTAGATGGTGATGCGGTCGGGCAGCACGCCGGCGTAGTCCCACCCGCGGTCGGTCAGCGCCGTGCCCTCATAGAGCCCGAGCAGGTCGTCGCTGCCGTCGGGCGGACGGTCCTCGACCATGAAGACGACGTTGTTCATCATCGACAGCAGCTCGACCGGAACCTCGTCGAGCGCCTCACCGACTAGTTCCTCGAAGCGTTCGCGACCCATCTCGACCGGCACGCGACCATTGTGCGCCATGCCGCCGGGCACGCCGGTGCGTCAGGGATCCGACAACGGACCCTGACGCATCGGCGTTTCGCGGGTCAGGCCAGCGGGTCAGGCCAGCGGGTCAGGCCAGCGTGGCCGTCAAAGTGATCTCGGCGCCGGGCGAGAGCAGCCGGGAGATCGGGCAGTTCTCCTTGGCGCCCTGGGCGATCTTCTGGAACGTGCCCTCGTCGATGCCGGGGACGTTGCCCACGGTCTCGAGGTCGATGCGGGTCACGCCGAAGCCGGCGTCGCCCTTGTCGAGGTGGACCTTGGCGACGGTCTCGACCGAGGTCGGCGTGAAGCCGGCGTCGGCGAGGCCCTTCGAGAACGCCATCGAGAAGCAGCCGGAGTGGGCGGCCGCGATCAGCTCCTCCGGGTTCGTCCCCTCGCCCTCCTCGAAGCGCGACTTGAACGAGTAGTTCCCCTGGTAACCGCCCTTACCGGTCTTCATCGTGCCGGAACCCTCGGTGAGGTTCCCTTCCCAGCGGGCCGTGGCAGTGCGAATAGGCATATCCGAACGCTAGTCCATGGGACGGCCGCTGGCCGGGCGACCGGGCAGGGGTCATCATGGGTCACATGCCCCCCGAGCGTGATCCGATCGATCTCGGCCTGCCGCCCGCCGGCGAGGTCGTCGAGTTCGGCGGCGACAAGCCCGCGCCCCGGCGACGGTGGAACGTGTCCGGCCTCGGCCGGTCCCTCGCCACCGACCGGCGCATGGTCCCGCTGGCCGCGGTGCTGGCCGCGGTCGCCGGCCTCGCCTCGCTGATCTCCGAGTGGCAGGTGACCACGGTCGACCCCGTGGTGTTCGGCGGCAACGTCGCCGCCAAGCCCATCGCCACCGACATCACCGACCTCGGCGCGCTCGGCACCGGCTATCTGGTCGGGTTGTTCCCGCTGGTGGCCGCCGTCGTGCTGACCCTCTTCGGTCCGCCGGCCGGGCGGCGGTGGGTGCGGCTGATCGGCCTGAGCATCGGCGGCACCGTGCTCGCGATCCTCTTCGCGACGGCGGCCTCGCTCGGTGACCAGAGCCGGCCGGTGCCCGATCTCTACACCCTTCAGTTCGATCAAGACCAGGTCAAATGGTCGTACGGGCGGGGGCTGTGGTGCGCCGTGGTGGCGGTGGCCCTGGCCATGGTCGCCCTCTACCTCGCCGACCGGCACCGGCCCCGGCCCCGGCCCGCGCGACCGGTGGTCGCGACCGACGACGAGGCCGCGTGGTCGTGGCGGCGTCCGCCGGCCCCGCGCGAGGAACCCCCGGCCGACCAGCCCCTGGAGCTGACCGTCGGCCCGGCCAAGCCGTTCACCTCGCTCGGCGACGACCGGGACAAGCCCACCCGGTCGTGACGACAGGGCATATCCGGGTGCTGATCGGATGTCCGCGCCGGTAGGCTCGGCAATCGTGATTGACCTGCGCCTGCTCCGCGAGGACCCCGAGCCGATCCGCGCCAGCCAGCGACTGCGCGGCGAGCCCACCGAGTTGGTGGACGCGCTGCTGCGCGCCGACGAGGAGCGCCGGGCCGCGACCCAGCGGTTCGAGTCCCTCCGGGCCGAGCAGAACTCGTTGAGCAAGCGCATCCCCAAGGCCTCGCCCGACGAGCGCGCGGGGCTGCTGGTCCGCACCAAGGAGCTGGCGGCCGAGGTCAAGGCGGCCGAGGCGGAGGCCGGCGCGGCCAACGAGGCGCTGCGCGCCGCCCATCTCGCGGTGCCCAACGTCGTGCAGGACGGCGTGCCGGCCGGCGGCGAGGACGACTTCGTCGTGCTGCGCGAGGTCGGCGACCGCCCCGAGATCGACAACCCGAAGGACCACCTCGAGATCGGCGAGGGGCTGCGGGCGATCGACACCGAGCGCGGCGCCAAGGTGTCGGGCTCGCGCTTCTACTTCCTGACCGGCGTCGGCGCGCTGCTGCAGCTCGGCCTGCTCCAGATGGCCATCGCCCAGGCGGTCGAGCACGGCTTCACCCCGTCGATCACGCCGAGCCTGGTCAAGCCCGAGTCGATGGAGGGCACCGGCTTCCTCGGCGCCCATGCCAGCGAGGTCTACCGTCTCGAGGCCGATGACCTCTATCTGGTCGGCACCTCGGAGGTCCCGCTCGCGGCCTACCACTCGAACGAGATCATCGATCTCGAGGGCGGTCCGGAGCGCTTCGCCGGTTGGTCGTCGTGCTATCGGCGCGAGGCCGGGTCGTACGGCAAGGACGTGCGCGGCATCCTGCGGGTGCACCAGTTCGACAAGGTCGAGATGTTCTCGTTCTGCCGGCCGGACCAGGCCGCCGACGAGCACCGTCGCCTCCTCGCCATGGAGGAGGAGATGCTGGCCAAGGTCGAGATCCCGTACCGGGTGATCGACGTGGCGGCCGGCGACCTCGGGTCGAGCGCGTCGCGGAAGTACGACTGCGAGGCCTGGGTGCCGTCGCAGGGCCGCTACCGCGAGGTCACCTCGACGTCGAACTGCACCACGTTCCAGGCCCGCCGGCTCAACATCCGCTACCGGGACGCGGACGGCAAGCCGCAGACCGCCGCGACGCTGAACGGCACGCTCGCCACCACCCGCTGGCTGATTCCGATCCTGGAGAACCACCAGCAGCCGGACGGCTCGGTGCGCGTGCCGAAGGCTCTTCAGCCATACCTCGGCGGCCGCGACGTCCTCGAGCCCCCATCCAACCGCCCCGCCCGCCACCCAAAAACGGACTGAAGGCGTCCCGCTACGGGCAATACATCTGCCCGCTACCAAAAGTCATAGCCGCAGGTAGTGGGGCAGGTGTACCGTTTTCCTTCCGCCCTCCGCGGGGGTAAGCCCCACCCTCGGAGGTATCGATGGTCAAGCCTGGACTGCCCAAGCTGATCGCGACGGATCTCGACGGCACACTGGTGCACAGCGATGACACCGTGTCCGCGTACACCCACGAGGTTCTCGATCGCGTCCGGGCCGCCGGCATCCGGATCGTGGGGGCGACCGGGCGCGGACCGCGCCTCACGTCGCTCACCCGCAACGACATCCGGGCCGCCGACTTCCTGGTTCTGGCGCACGGCGGCTGGGTTCTCGACCAGGCGGAGTCGGCCTATCTGCAGCGCCTGCGGCTGGCCGGTCCGGTCGTCGCCGACGTGCTGGCGCGGATCGAGGCCGAGGTGGGCCGGCTGTCGGTGATGATCGAGGCCCTCGAGCACGACGAGTCACCGCTGTGGGGCGACTACGACCCGACCTGGCGCTACCCGGTGGTGGTCGAGGAGCGGCCGCGCGCCGACTGCCTCACCGGCGACGTGATCAAGGCGTTCGTCCGCTCGTTCGACCATCACGTCGACGAGCTGCTCGACGTGGCCCGGCGGATCGTGCCGACCGACGTGGCATCGGTCACCCAGGCCGGCCTGGACTACGTGGAGATCACTCCGGCGAATGCCAACAAAGGCGCCGGCCTCGCGGTGGTCGCCGAGGCGGTCGGCGTCGACCCGCAGGACGTGCTGGTCTTCGGCGACATGCCCAATGACCTGCCGATGTTCGCCTGGGCCGGGTGGAGCCGGGTGGCCGTCGCGAACGCGCATCCGGCGCTCATGGCGGTCGCCGACGAGGTGACCCTCTCCAACGACGAGGACGGGGTGGCGGTCTATCTGGACAAGTTACTGTCGAGGTGATGCACCCCTATCGCCTCGTCGCCTCCGACATCGACGGCACCCTGATCCGTGACGACGGGACGCTGAGCAGGCGCACCCTCGACGTCATCCACGCCCTGCCGGTCCCGCTGGTGCTGGTGACCGGGCGGCCGCTGCGCTGGCTGCGGCAGCTCTACGACCAGATGCCCGAGCCGATGCCGGCGGTGTGCGCGAACGGCGCCGTGGTGTACGACCCCGCCACCGATCAGATCCTGCGCGCCGAGCCGCTCGCGGTCGACATCCTGCTCGACGTGAGCAAGCGGCTGCGCGAGGCCATCCCGGACATTGCTCTCGCCGTCGAGGTCGAGGGCGGGCGGAGGTTCTGGTACGAGGAGGCGTGGCCGGTGCGCTGGGCGGAGGAGCACGACAACGTACGCGTGCTCGCCACCCCGGAGGAGCTGCTCTCAGCGCCGGCCGTCAAGCTGCTGGCCCGCTCGGCGTCGCACGAGCCGGACGCGTTCTGCGAGCTGGTGAGCGGCATGCTGGCCGGGGTGGCCGAGACGACGCACTCGTCGCGCAGCGCGCTCGTGGAGATCTCCGCGAGCGGCGTGACCAAGGCGGCCGGGCTCGCCTGGCTGTGCGAGCAGGAGGGCATCCGGGCGAGCGAGGTCATCGCCTTCGGTGACATGCCGAACGACCTGCCGCTGCTCGTCTGGGCCGGCCACTCGGTGGCGATGGGCAACGCCCACCCCGCCGTCCGCGACGTGGCCGATGAGGTCGGGCGGACGAACGAGGAGGACGGCGTCGCGGTCTATCTGGAAGGCGTCTTCGGCCTCTAGAGGTACTGGCCGGTGCGGCCCTCGGGCCCGCCCTGCGGGCCGGGCGGGGTGCCGGGCATGCCCGGCATGCCGCCGGGACCCATCGGCAGGGCCGGCCGGCTGCCGCCGCCGCGCATCTGCTCGAGCTGGAGCCGGGCCGCCATCTGCTGCGCGACCAGCGCGGCCTGGATGCCGTGGAAGAGGCCCTCGAGCCACCCGACCAGCTGAGCCTGCGCGATGCGCAGCTCGGACTCGCTCGGCGGGGTGTCGCCCTCGAACGGCAGCGACAGGCGCTCGAGCTCCTCACGCAGCTCGGGGGCGAGGCCGTCCTCGAGCTCGGTGATCGACCGCTGGTGGATCTCCCGCAGCCGGCCGCGGCTCGCCTCGTCGAGCGGGGCGGCCCGGACCTCCTCGAGGAGCTGCTTGATCATGCTGCCGATCCGCATGACCTTGGCCGGCTGCTCGATCAGGTTGCCGGGCTCCTCGGGACTGAGCGTGCCGTCGGGCTCGACCGTGCCCATCGGACGCCCGTCGGGCCCGACCACGATGACGGAGCCGTCCTGCTGCTTCTCATCGGTGCGGTTGTCGTCGGTCATGCGGTCCATCTTCGCGCACCGGCGCTCACCGGCGTAGCTCGGCCACCGCGCATTTGACGCTGCCGCCGCCGCGCTTGAGCTCGGTGAGCTCCACATGCACCGGGACATAGCCCGCGGCCCGCACCTTTTCGCCCATGGCGGTGGCCTCGGTGTTGAGAATCACGTAGCGGCCGTCGCTGACCAGGTTGAGCCCGAAGGCCTCGGCGTCGGCCCGGTCGGCGATGACCGCCTCCGGGAAGAGCTGGGCCAGCACCCGCCGCGAGGACGGCGAGAACGCCTCCGGGTAGTAGGTGACGTTGTGGTCGTCGAGCACGGCCAGGGCGGTGTCGAGGTGGTAGAAGGCCGGGTCGACGAGGCGGAGCGAAACGACCGGGCGGCCGAGCACCTCCTGCGCCTCGGCGTGCGCGGCCGGCTCGGTGCGGAAGCCGTAGCCGGCGAGGATCACGCCACCGTGCGCGCCCGGCAGGTACGTGAAATCGCCCTCGCCCTCGTTGACGTGCTCGGGGTCGACGAACGACCAGTCCGCGTAGAAGCCGCGATGGGCCACGGCCTCGGCCGCCCGCTGCGGGTAGCGGAAGCGCGCGCCGTAGACGGTGCCGTCGACCGAGAAGGCGCCGTTGGCCGCGTAGACCATGTCGGGCAGGCCGGCGACCGGGTCGAGCAGGTGCACGGTGTGGCCGAGGTCGACCAGCGTGGTGCGCAGCAGGTCCCACTGCTTGCCGGCGAGCGCCGCGTCGACCGGGACGGTGGTGTCCATCCAGGGGTTGATCGCGTACTCGACGGTGAAGTGCGCCGGGGGACACATCAGATATGTCCTGACTCGCGGCATGCGCTCCGTGTGGTTCATGAGGTAGAGCGTAGGTAGGCTTCGGTGCACGAAACAGCGAGAAATCTTGTGTGTTGGAGGCGAATCGTTGCAGATGGACGCCGTTGACCAGCGAATCATTGCGTTGCTGGTGGCCGATGCGCGGGCGTCGTACGCGGAGATCGGATCGAAGGTCTCGCTGTCCGCCCCGGCGGTGAAGCGGCGCGTCGACCGGCTTCGATCGAGCGGGGTGATCAAGGGATTCACCGCGGTGATCGATCCGGCCGCCGTCGGCTGGACCACCGAGGCGTTCGTCGAGCTCTACTGCACCGGCCGCACCACCCCGGCCCAGATCACGGTGGCCACCCGGCGGCACCCCGAGGTGGTCGGCGCCTACACGGTCTCGGGCGAGGCGGACGCGATCGTGCACCTGCGGGCGGCCGACATCGGGCACCTCGAGCAGGCCCTCGAGCGGCTGCGCGCCGAGTCGTTCATCACCTCGACGCGCAGCATGATCGTGCTGTCCCGGTTGGTCGAGACCCCGACCGTGGTCCCTGCGCCGCAGTAGGAACCGCGCCCGCCGCCGGGCCGTCCAACCGGCATGCGCCCTCGACTGTGGCTCTGCGCCGTGTTCGCCGTGCTGCCGCTCGCCGGCTGCACCTCCACCGACCCCGGGCCCGATCCGGTCCCGGCCCCCAGCCGTACGACCGCTCCGAAGTTCGATCTGGTCGCGTTCGACTCCTGCGCCCAGCTGCTCAAGGAGCTGAAGGCGGCCGCCCGCAAGTCCTACGCATTGCCCGTTCCCGAGGCGGGCATCGCCGCCGACAAGGCCGACCGGGCGCTCGCCGCCCCGGCGCCGGCCGCCACGCCGTTCTCCGGCACCAACGTCCACGAGCAGGGCGTCGACGAGCCGGACATCGTGAAGACCGACGGTCGGCGGATCGTCACCGTCGCCAACGGCGTCCTGCACGTGATCGACCCGGCCGCCCGCCGCGAGACCGGGCGGCTGTCGCTCGGCAACCCGGGCCAGGCCGACCTGCTGCTCTCCGGCGACCGGGCCCTGGTGTTGATCTCCGGGTACGGCACGATGATCGAGCGGCGCACCCTGATCCCGGCGCAGACCGATGCCGAGGCGGTCCTCGTCGATCTGACCGGCCGGCCTCGGGTGATCAGCCGCTACCGCGCGCCGGGCCGGGTCGTCGACGCCCGCCAGACCGGCAGCGTGGCCCGGGTCGTGCTGAGCAGCCGGCCGCGGTTCACCGCCTCGCCGGACGACTCCTCGCTGGACGCCTGGCTGCCGTCGTGGGCGGTCACCACCGGCGGTGTGACGACCAAGGGCCGTGCCGCCTGCGGTGATGTGAGCCGGCCCGGGTCGTACTCCGGCATGTCGATGCTGAACGTGCTCACCTTCGACCTGAGCGGGCCGGCGCTGACCGACGGCAGCCCGGTGACGGTGGTGGCCGACGGCGACATCGTCTACGGAACGCCGACCAGCCTCTACATCGCCAACGACCAGCGCTGGCGGATCGACTCCTTCCGCGACGGCGAGGCCGGCGGCTCGGGCTCCGAGATCTTCAAGTTCGCGCTGCCGCCGGCCGGCAAGCCGATCCTGGCGGCGACCGGCACCGTGCCCGGCGTGCTGCTCAACCAGTACTCGATGTCCGAATGGGACGGTTGGCTGCGGGTGGCCACGACCGACTTCGCGCAACGATCGTCGGCGGTACGGATCTTCGGGCAGCAGGGCGGCAAGCTCGTCCAGCGGGGCGTCGTGGACGGGCTCGGGAAGGGCGAGCAGATCTACGCCGTCCGCTTCCTCGGCCCGCGCGGCTACGTCGTCACGTTCCGCCAGACCGATCCGCTCTACAGCCTCGACCTCAGCGACCCGGCCCGGCCGCGCGTCACCGGCGATCTGAAGATCAACGGCTATTCCGCGCATCTGCAACAGATCGGGGAAGACCAGGTGGTCGGCATCGGCGAGGAAGCCGACGCGCACGGCGTACGGGAAGGGCTGCAGGTGTCGCTTTTTGATGTTGCCGATCCGGCGCGCCCGACGCGGCTCGCGCAACACGTCGTGCCCGGCGCCGGCTCGGAGGCCGAGTTCGATCCGCACGCCCTGTTGTGGTGGCCGGCGACGCATCTGCTCGTCCTGCCCACCTTCGACCGGGCGCTCGCTCTGCGGATCGAGGGCGGCACCGTGAAGGAGGCCGGTTACCTGCCGGGCGACAACATCCACCGGTCCCTGGTGATCGGGGACCGGCTGTGGACGCTGAGCGACAACGAGCTCGCCGCGGCCGATCTGTCCACGCTGGAACCGATCGGCCGGGTCGCGCTCTCCTAGAGGTACATGCCCGTTCGGTGATCGTCGCCGGGCTGCTTCGCCGGCGTCGGCTTGTCGCCCTCGCCGAAGAAGCGCTTGCCGCCGAACTCGCCGTGCAGCCGGTCGTCGAGCTCGTCGGCGAGGCCGGTCATCACCTGCACGGCCAGCATGAGGTGGGTGGCCTGGAAGTTCCGGCCGAAGACCGGGATCGACGCCCACACCGTGTCCTGCGCGCAGTAGAGGCGGCCGATCGGCATCCGGTTGGTCAGCTCCGAGAGCTTCACGTAGAGCTCCTCGGTCGGCTCGACCTCGGTGAGGATCGGCGAGAAAACATCGACCAAGGGCGGGTTATCCCGTACGCGGACGAAGACCATCGCCGATCCGGCCCGGATGCCGATATCGCCGTCGGTGTCGACCTGCAGCTGGTCGACGGCCGTCTTGGACATCGTGGCGACGACCGTGCGCACCCGCTCCTCGAGCGGCACCGCCGACTCGGCCGCGGTGGCCAGCGCCGCCGTGAGCTCGCCGTCGGCGTCGAGGTCGTCGAGGTCGATGCCGCCCTCGAGGCCCGGCTCGTGCCGGGCGGTGGCCAGCGGCGCCGCCTCGATCGGCTCGTCCTCCTCGTCGTGCACGAGGTAGACCAGGAACGCCGGGTGCGGCGCGCCGTAGACGTCGCGCAGCGTGCGGGAGACGACGGTGGCCAGCTGGTTGGCCCGGTCCTGGCTCGACCGCAGGCCGAACGAGTCGCCGGAGCCGGCCAGCACGCCGGGCGGCGACCAGCCGAGCGCGACCAGCCCCGCGACCGCGGCGCGATCCATCCGGTAGCCCTCCGGCAGCCCCGCGTTGCCGACGGCGAGCGCCTCGACGACGCCGTCGGGCAGCACCCGCAGGCTCACCGAGTAGACCGCGAGGCCGGTGCCCGACGCCGTGGGGTCGAGCGTGATGTCGACGTGCGAACCCGTCGCCAGGCCGGTGAGCAGCGAGGCCAGCGCGCCGGCGAACTCGCGCCAGGCCTCGGTCACCTTGGCCTTCAGATCGGCCGTCGTCGGCTCGTCGAGCAGGATGCTGTTGTCGTTCGACTCGCCTGCGGCGCTGTCTGCCGTCATGATCCGCACCTCCGTTACCGTCACCCTATCGAGAGGGCTCGGGCCAGGAGAGGGCGAGTTCGCTGAGACGATCGGCGACCTCGGCCGGGTCCGCTCCCCGACCCACGGCGAGCCCCATGAGGTACGCCGTGACCGGCGCCGCCGGCCGCACCACGCCACGCGCGACGTCCCGGGCGAGGTCGAGCACCGCGTTGGTCGGCACCTCGGCCGGAGTCAGTCCGAGCTCAGCCCCCGCCGCCGCGACCCAGGCCTCGAGATCGCCCATCTCGCCCGTCATCGCGCCCCGTTCCCGCCGTCTTTCATCGCGCCCGTTCCTCGGCCCTGCGGTGAGTCGCCCGGCTGACCGCTCAGCGCGCCCGTTCGCCGGCCGCGCGGTGAGTCGCCCGGCTGATCGATCATCGCGCCCATTCCTCGGCGGTGCGCAGGTCGTCGTCGGTGTCGCAGTCGAACCACGGCGGCGGGCCCGGGCGTCGCCAGGACACCTCGGCCACCCGCAGGAACTCCATCAGCTCGCGAACCGACGCGCCGTGCAGGTCGCCGCGCTTCTCCTCGAGCCGGCCGACCGCCTCCCGCAACGCCGAGGTGCGCCACACGCCGCAGAGCATCTGCCGGCGGCCTTCCGCGTCCCGGTAGACCGCACCCTGCATCGGGGCGGACTCGGCGGTCAGCCGCAGCACGTCGATCGCCTCACCGGTGAGCAGCGGCAGATCGGCGGCGAGCAGCGCCGTGTAGGTCACGTCGTCGGGGACCAGCGCGAGACCGGCCGAGGTGGCCGCGACCGGGCCACCGCCGGGCGGATCCTCCCGGGTGGAGTGCACCGGAACCGGCAGGTCGGGCGGCACCGGGCCGACCACGATCCGCGGGTCCGCGTCGTGCACCGCGGCCAGCACACGGGTCAGCATGGACTGACCGGCAACGGGCAGCGTCGGCTTGTCCGCGCCGCCCATCCGCCGTGCCGCACCACCGGCCAGCACCACCGCCGCAAATCCCCCCACGTACGTACCGTATCCCGAGCGCGTGTCGAGCGTGACCGCGCGCTCACTTCACGGTCGTGGATCACTATCGGGCGGGCATAGGCTCGCGTCATGGCGCGCACCACCACCCGGCGACCGGTAGTGAAGATCAACCTCGCCGGATCCACGTCCCGGCGGCCCGACGACCTGGCCGCCGAGGAGCCGCTGGAGATCCGCGTGCGCAAGCGTCCGCTGGCCGTGACCATGCGAACCCCCGGCAACGACATCGACCTGGCCATGGGTTTCCTGCTGACCGAGGGCATCATCGCCACGGCCGCCGACGTGGTGACCGCCCAGCTGTGCGCCGGCACCGACACGCCGAACACGTACAACGTGGTCGACGTCGTGCTCGGCCCCGACGTGCCACCGCCCGTGACCGACCCGAGCCGCAACTTCTACACGACGAGCTCCTGCGGGGTATGCGGAAAAGCAAGCATCGACGCCGTACGCACCCGGTCGGCCTACGACGTGTCGGCCGACCCGCTGACCGTCCCCGCCCGCACCCTGGCCGACCTGCCCGACCGCCTGCGCGCCGCCCAGCGCACCTTCGACCGCACCGGCGGCCTGCACGCGGCCGGCTTGTTCACCCCCACCGGCGACCTGCTGGTGCTGCGCGAGGACGTCGGCCGGCACAACGCGGTGGACAAGGTGATCGGCTGGGCCGTCCGCGAGGGTCGCCTCCCGCTGACCGGCCACCTGCTGCTGGTCTCGGGCCGAGCCAGCTTCGAGCTGACCCAGAAGGCATGGATGGCCGGCATCCCCCTGCTGGCCGCCGTCTCGGCCCCCAGCACCCTCGCCGTGGAGCTGGCCGACGAGGCCGGCATGACCGTGGTCGGCTTCCTCCGAGGCGAAACGATGAACGTCTACACCGCCGCCTCCCGAGTAACCGTCTAATCACCTCCATTCCGGCCGCCTCACGCAGCGCGAAGCCGGGCGGCGCCGCGGGGGTCGAGCGACGTCGCAAGGCCGAGCAGCGTCGCGGGGCGGCGTCGCGGGGCGGCGTCGCGGGGCGGCGTCGCGGGGCGGCGTCGCGGGGCCGAGCGGGGGGGGGTGGCGCGGTGGGGGTGGGGGGGGGGGGGGGGGGGGGGGGCCCACAGGGCGGGGCGAAAGGGGAGGAGGGGACCGTGGGGGAGGCTGCCCTCT
>NZ_JBVJIU010000009.1:0-410349 GCF_055586105.1 Actinoplanes sp. NPDC051537 | reverse complement strand
ACCCCCCCCCCCCCCAGCCGCGGGGGTTTACAGCTCTAGCGCACTCCCCCCCCCCCCCCCCCCCCCCCCCCCCCCCCCCCCCCCCCCCCCCCCCCAGCCGGCGGGGTGCTGTGGTCAGTCGCCGCTCAGCTTGCGCTGGATGAAGTCGTAGGCCAGGTCGCCGATCTGCGGACCGTAGGTGGCGGCGGCCGCCACCGACGACGGGAAGTTCTCGCCGCCCTGCACCCGGCTCTTGCCGCAGTCGCCGGCGTAGGCGCTCAGGCTGCTCCAGTGCAGCGTCAGGTCGGCGGCCGGGGTGATGCCCGGCTCGACCAGCGAGGAGCCCTTCGGCGCGGGGACGAAGATCTCCAGGTTGTCCCGGCCGAGGAAGCGCCGGGCCTGCTCGGTGTAGGCGAGGCAGAGCGCGGCGGTGGCGGCCGGGTACTCGGGCCCGGCCTCGGCCAGCGGACCGAGGTAGCTCTGCCACTCGTTGCCGGTGATGTCGCCGACGGTGCCCTGGCCGGGGCCGCCCCACGCGGTCACCTTCCGGTTGCCGTACAGGTGGCGGATCGCGCTGAACGGCCGCACGCCGTCGAACTTGCGCGCGTAGTAGTACGAGGCGATCGCGACGTCGGCCCCGGTCACCACCGACGTGACGACGTAGTGGACCGAGTCCTCGGTGTTCAGCCCGCCACCGACCACCACGGTGCCGGCGATGGCCCCGTACGGCCGGACGTTGTCGTTGAAGAGCTCGGCGGCCATCTTCTGCCGGTCGTCGAGTCCGGCCGAGGCCGCCAGCACCGCGTCGGCCTGGGCCCGGTACGCCTTGCGGTCGCGCCAGTAGTCGGCGGCCGGCCGGGGCACGGCGAACTGCTTGGGACTGTCGTACGAGAACGGCTTGAGCCGGCCGAACTGGGGCGTCGCGAACTGCTGGACGGTGAAGACGTTCCGCTTCGCGATCGAGGCCGGCTGCCAGCGGGCCGGGTCGCGCAGCTCCTCCGCGCTGTTGACCGGCCGGTATCCGGTGTAGTCGGCGTAGGGCTGCCGGTTGTACTGCCGTCCGCCCGCGGCGCCGTCCCGGTTGGTGCCGTCGTTCGCGCGGCTCGCCAGCGCATTGCGGGCGGCCAGGATGCCGATGCCGCTGGGCGTGGCCGGGTCCGCGGCGGTGTCGTTCGGGTCGAGGCCGGCCGCGTCCATCATGTCGAGCCACTTGGCCCGGTACTCGGGCAGAACCGCGTTGAGCGAGGTGAAGGCCGAGTAGATGACGGCGATGTTCATGTTGCGGGTCGTGCGTTCCGCGGCCGGCCGGCGGCCCAGGTCCGAGAAGATGCCGACGGCCGTCGGGTGGTAGGGCGCGATCGCGTCGAACCACGGCATCTCGACCAGCATGGCGTGGTCCGCGGTCCACGACATCGGCCGGCCGAGGCTCTCGGCGCGCGAGACGGTGTCGAAGCGCGGGTAGATCACCCCGGTCAGCGCGTTGCCGTGGTCGAGGTCGAAGGTCGCCGCGACCGGCGCGGCCGATGCCGACACCGCGCCGGCCACCGATCCCGCCAGCGCCAGGGCCCCGGCGAACGCGACCGCGGCCCGCAGCCGCCGTCTCAGAATCGTCACCGCAAGTTCTCCTATCGACTCGCCGGCCGGCAACGGGCAGGAATGAGCGCAATAAAAGGCGGCCGGATTTGCCAGTGACATTAACGGCCGTGATTTGCGGGAGTCCACGACTCGATCGAGTAGTTCCGGCTACCCGCTGCCGGACCGGGTAGCGGACACTACCCGCGGCAGGGTTGCCCGCGTCCGGAACCGCTGGCCATGATGGTCAGGGCGGTGTCGCTGGATCCTATCCATTGATAGGTGTGATGGATGTCCGGTAATGCGGAGAACGACGAATTTCCGGTCGCGGTGCCGATTTCCGAATTGCGCCCGGCCGATTCACCCCGGCTGGCCGGCGAGAGCCCCGAGCACGTCCAGCTGCTGGTCGCCGCGCGCGGCCTGCCGCCGATCCTGGTGCACCGCGGCACGATGCGGGTGATCGACGGCATGCACCGGCTGCGGGCCGCCAAGCTGCGGGGCGACACGACCATCTGCGCCCGCTTCTTCGATGGCGACGACGGCGAGGCGTTCCTGCGGTCGGTCGACGCGAACATCACGCACGGCCTGCCGCTGTCCCGGGCCGACCGGGAGGCGGCGGCCGGCCGGATCCTGGGCCTGTACCGGCAGATGTCGGACCGGGCCGTCGCCGCCGTCACCGGCCTGTCGCCGACCACGGTGGGCGCGATCCGGCGGCGCCTGCACCCGGCGGCCGGTGACGAGCCGGGCCGGGTGGGCCGGGACGGCCGGGTGCGGCCGGTCGACGGCGCGGCCGGCCGGCGCCGGGCCGGCGAGATCATCAGCAGCCGGCCGGACGCGCCCCTGCGGGCCGTCGCCCGCGAGGCCGGCGTCTCGGTGGGGACGGCGCGGGACGTACGCCTGCGCCTGATGGCCGGGCGGGAGCCGGTGCTCAACCCGCGGCCCGGGGCCAGGGATCGCCGGCCGGCCGTCGACTGGCCCTCGGTGCGGGAGAACCTGAGCCGCGACCCGGCGGTGCGGTACGCCGAGAGCGGCCGTGCCTTCGTCCGGTGGGTGGACGGCCACGTGGTCGAGCGGGCCGAATGGGGCGACCTGATCGACGCCGTCCCGGCCCACTGGCGCGAGTCGGTCGCCGGGCTCGCCCGCTCGTGCGCCGCCGCCTGGCTGGCCCTCGCCGAGGAGCTCGAGGAGCGGGACTGAGCGCCTCAGCGGCCCATGGCGGCGCCGCCGTCGACCGGCAGCACCGCGCCGGTCACGTAGGCGGCTTCCTCCGAGGCGAGATAGCGCACCGCCGCGGCGACCTCGGTGAGCGTGCCGCTGCGGCCCAGCGGGATCCCGCCCCAGGTGTCGGGCCGCCGTTCCGGCGGGCGGGACGCCGGATCCGTCTCCAGCGTGCCGGGCGCGACCACATTCACGGTGATCCCGCGCGCGCCCAGCTCGCGGACCATCGACCGGGCGATGCCGACCAGTCCGGACGCCGAGGTGACAGCGTCGGCCCGGCCCGCGGCGCCGCGCATCGCCGGCGCCGCCGACACGAAGATCACCCGGCCCCAGCGGCCGCGGACCATTCCCGGCAGGGCTCGCCGGACCAGCCGGTGCGCGCTCGTCAGCGTGCCGTCGAGGGTGCGGCCGAACATCTCCTCGGACAGCGCGGTGAAGGGCTCGCCGGCGCCGCGCCGGGCGGTCGGCACCAGGATCTCGACCGGGCCGTGCCGGTCCTCGGCGGCCTCGAAGACGCGGTCGATCGACGCGGCGTCGGTGGGGTCGCACGGCACGGCGAAGACGTCGTGGGCCTCCGGCGGCGCACCCGCCCGGTGGGTGAACGTCACCCGATGCCCGGCGCCGGCCAGCGCCGCCGCGGTGGCCTGCCCCACGCCGAGGTCGTCCTCGGTGACCAGCACCGACCGGCTCATCGCAGGGCCTCGTCCACGAGCCGGCCGGCGGCGCCGAGACAGCGGGCGGGGTCGCCGATCCGGGCCAGTTCCTCGGCGGTGTAGAGGTCGCGCACCTCCGGGGCGCCGGCCAGCGCGTCGTAGAGGCTGCGGCCGGTGGCGTCGGCCTCGGCCGAAGCCCGGGTCAGCACCTCCCGGCTCCGCTGCCGGCCGATCGCCCGGGTGAGCCGCGCGGCGATCCGCTCGGAGGTGATCTGGCCGCGAGTCATCATCAGGTTGGCCGACATCCGCTCGGGCCGCACCACCAGCCCGCCGGCCAGCGTGGCGGCGGTCTCGGCGGCGCCCCCGGTCAGCCGCAGGCATTCGCGCAGCAGCAGCCACTCGGCGTGCCACACGCCGGCGGACCGCTCGTCCTCGCTGACCAGGGCCTGGGTCAGTCCGGCCGCCAGCGGCGGCACCTGGAGCGCGGCGCTGCGGATCAGCGTGGCGAGGACCGGGTTGCGCTTGTGCGGCATCGCCGAGGACGCGCCCCGCCCGGCGGCCGCGGGCTCCACCACCTCACCGACCTCGCTGCGGGCCAGCGAGAGCACGTCCACGGCGACCTTGCCGAGCGCGCCCGCGGTGAAGGCGAGCACCGCGGCGAGGTCGGCGATCGGCGTGCGCAGCGCGTGCCACGGCAGCACCGGCCGGCTCAGCCCGGTCTCCTCGGCGAACGCCGCCACCAGCCGGTCCGGGTAGTCGGGGCCGGGCTCGGCGTCGCCGTCCAAGGCCGCGTACTCGAGGTAGCCGGCCAGGGTGCCGGCCGCGCCGCCGAGCGACACCGGCAGGCCGTCGTCGCGTACCGCCCGCAGCCGGTCACGCGCGTCCAGCAGCAGCCGGCGCCAGCCCGCGGCCTTGAGCCCGAACGTGGTCGGCACCGCGTGCAGGGCCAGCGTGCGGCCGGCCATCGGCGCGTCGCGGTGGGCGAGGGCGAGCTCGGCGAACGCGTCCGCGGCGCGGGCCAGGTGCCCGTCGATCACGGTGAGGGCGTTGCGCGCGACCGTCATGGCCGCGGTGTCCAGGATGTCCTGGCTGGTCGAGCCCCGATGGACGTACTCGGCCGAGGGCGGGTCCAGCCGGGCGACCGCCTCGCCGAGCCGGCCGACGAGCGCCACCACCGGGTTCGCCGTCTCCCGGGCCGCCAGCGCGATGTCCCGGGCGTCGAAGAGCTCGGCCCGGGCGCTACGGGTGATGACCGCGGCCGCCTGCGCCGGCAGCGTGCCCAGCCGCGCCTGGGCCCGGGCGAGCGCCGCCTCGGCGTCCAGCATGGCCTGCAACCAGGCCCGGTCGTCGACGACCGCCTCGATCGCCGTGCCCGCGCGAACCGGGGACAGCAGGCCGGTGTCGCCGTTCACACGATCACCCCCGGTACCGAGGCGGCCAGGCAGGCCGGGGTGAGCGAGCGCAGCTCGGCCGCGATCGCGTCGGCGTCGGCGAGGATCACCGAGTCGACGCCGGGCCGGATGCCGGCCGCGGTGACCCAGTGGACCGACTCGGTGGGCACGCCGAACGCGAACCGGCGCGGGTGTGGCTGATCGTGGGCGTCGATGACGTGGTACGGGCGCTCGGTCACGGCGAGTCCTCCTGTCTCGTGGCTGCCGCCGTCGCGGCACGGGATCCGGTACGGCCGGCACTGTTCGGTCTCGAGCATGTGACGCAGCAGCGGCTCGGCCGTGCCGCGCAGGTCGGTTTCCGGAAGACGCGCCTCGACGAGGACGCCGGCGCGCACCGGCGGCCCGGGCACGGCCCGCGACACCGCCACGAAGGCCGGCTCCTCGGTGTCGATGACGATCTGGGTGCCGGGCCCGGTCAGCTCGAGGACGCCGGCCTCGACGAGCGCGATCATCTCCTCGATGCGCCCGGCCGGCGGCCCGATCGACAGGTACGCGTTGAACGGCGTGTACCACCCGGTCAGCTCGTCGCGGTACGAGTCGCCGTCGATGCCGCCGTGGTCGACCGCGAGCCGGATCTCGTTGCGCAGGTCGCGCAGGACATCGAGGGCGGCCTTGAGCGGGCCGCCGACGTTGCCCGCGCGCGCCTGCGTCACGTCCCGGGCCAGGTGCTCCAGGAGCCAGCCGCGGAAGTCGTCGCGATCGCGGAAGACCCGGCCCCGGCCGGGATGCTCCAGCCGGTCCCAGTCCCACCGCGCGGACGCCGGGACCCCGACCTCGTCGAGCAGGCCGGCCCGTCGTTCCGGCGGCGTGGCGGCGTAGCGATCGGCGAAGCGGCCGTCGGCCAGCCAGGTCGCGTAGTAGACGCTCTCCACCTCGGCGGCGATCAGCGGCCACAGGTCCCGCCGGAACCGGATCGACTCGCCGCGGGCGCGCCGGGACCGCAGGCCCGCCACCGACGCGGCGGTCAGCAGGCGGGGCCGGTGCCGGCCGGTCACGCCCTTCTGGTTGTCGCCGCGGGCGTGCGCCGGCAGCCCGCGCCGGGAACTGGCGTAGAGCCGGGGCTCGGCGCCGCTCGGCCGGTACCGCAGGCGCCCGTCCGCCCGCGCGAACGTCCCGCCCCGGCCCACGGTCAGCAGGCTCAGGTAGTCGAAGAAGGACAGTCCGAGCCCGCGCAACAGCACCGGCCCGCGGCCGATCCGGTCGAGGTCGGCGTCGGCGGGATTGGCCGGCGGCAGATAGGTGAGCCCGTGGACGCGGGCGAGGCTCGCGGTCCGCGCCTGCCGGGGCGTCGGCCGGGTGGCCACGTGCCCGAGGGCGAGGACGACGGCGTCGAGGTGGTGCAGGCGGGTGCCGTCGGCCAGGCGTACGCCCTGGGGCCCGCCCGGCACGCCGGAGGTGTCCGCGATCGCCACCGCCCGGGAGTGGTGGCAGCGGACCGTCACGTGCCGCGGCGCCCGCTCGACCACCCGGCGGAAGCACTCCCGCAGGTAGTGACCGTAGAACGCCCGGCTCGGATAGTCGTCCGGGCCGAGCCGCCGGGCCTCGTCGAGGACGGCCGGGTCGCAGGGGCCGAACACGCCGAGCAGCGCCAGGCTCCGCGCCCACTCGTACAGGCTCGGGCCGGGCTCGATCGGCCCGTCCAGCCGCGAACCGGCGTCGGTGTAGACGGTGATCTGCGACGCGACGGTGTTGGTGAGCAGCAGCCGGGACTGGTCGGTGCGCCAGACCGCGCCGGCCCCGGGCGCGGCGGCGTCGACCACGTGCACGGTGAGCGCGTCGCAGCCCGGTTCCCGCCGTTCCTGGGCGCACAGCCGTTCCAGGACGGACAGGCCCCGCGGGCCGGCGCCGACGAGACAGACTTCGAGATGGCGGGTACGGGTCATCGCACCACTTCGCTCGGCCGGTGCCCGCGCTCGCGGGCCGCGTGCATCCACGCCACCGCGTCGTGCAGCTCGTCCGGTGACATCGCCGCGAGGGCCCGGTTGCGGGCGGCGGCCGCGTCCCCGGCGGCGTGCCAGAGGCGGATGCTGTCCCGGGAGGCGGCCTGCACCGCCGAGGTCCGGTCGCGGCGCTGGGCGGCGTAGCGGCGCAGCACGTCCGGTATCGGCTCGCCGTCGTCGCTGTCGCCGATCAGGTCGCCCAGCACCACCGCGTCCTCCAGCGCCTGGCAGGCCCCCTGCGCCGCGTAGTGCAGCATGGGGTGGGCGGCGTCGCCGAGCAGCGCCACCGGGCCGTCGGTCCACTCCGCCCGGGGCGGCCGGTCGACCAGCACCCAGGCGCGCCAGTCCTCGGTCAGGGCGAGCAGGTCGCGCACGGCCCCGAGCGGGGAGATCGCGGCGCGCACCCGGTCGCCGGTCGCGGGGACGCCGGCGAACAGCTCGCGTACGCCGTCGGCGTGGCTGGCCGCCATGTTGAGGTAGGCGCCGCCGCCGATCGGGTAGTGGACGAAGTGGCAGCCGGGCCCGGCCCACCAGGTGACGGCGTCGCGGCGTACCCGGTCCGGCACGTGGGACATCGGCACGATGGCGCGGTAGGCGGTGATGCCCGAGCTGCGCGGTTCGCCGTCGCCGAGCATCTGGCGGCGGATCCGGGAGTGGATGCCGTCGGCGCCGACGATCAGGTCGGCGGGAACGCACTCGCCGTCGTCGAGCTGGACGGCCGTCCGGGCGTATCCGGCGACCGTCGCGGCCGGGCGAAGGGTGATCCGCGGGCGGCGGCGGCAGGCGTCGAGCAGGCGGCGATGCAGATCGGCGCGGTGGACCACGACGTACGCGCTCCCGAAGCGCCGTTGATAGGCCCCGGTCAGCGGCAGGCTGGTCACGTGCTCGCCGGTCACACCGTCCATGAACCGCAGCTCGCTCATGGCCGCCGCGGTCGCCCGCACCTCGGCGCCCACGCCCAGCACATCCAGCGCGTGCAGGCCGTTCGGGGCCAGCTGGATGCCCGCGCCGAGCTCGGTGAACTCCGGCTGCCGCTCGAGGACGGTCACCCGGTACCCGTGCGCCGAGACCGCCAGGGCGGCGGCGAGGCCACCGATGCCGCCGCCGGCCACGACCACCTGGCGGGCGCTCATCCGGCGCCCCCTCGTTGCAGGTGCCGGGCCAGCTCGAGCCGCTTGACCTTGGTGGTGGCGGTCTGGGGCAGGTCCTCCAGCCGCCACTGCACCGGGCGGGCCATGGCCGGCAACGTGGACACCGCGGTGTCCCAGCGGCCGAGGTCGAGCGGCTTGTCGCCGTCGGTGCAGACGACCGGGACCGGGGGGCCGTCCGGCGCCGGAATGATGATCACCTCGATGAGCTCGTCGAGGCGGGCGAAAAGCGTGTCCTCGGCGGCGAGCGTGCTGCCGAAGCCGTCGATCTCGTCCACCTCGCGGTCCAGCAGGTGCAGGCAGCCCCAGCGGGTGCGGTAGCCCAGGTCGCCCATCCGCCACCAGGATCCGCGGCGCTGGCCCTCGAAGCGCTGCGTCTCGCCGAGGTAGGTGACGATCCGCCCGTCGGTGCGCACCTCGATGTAGCCGGGGTTGACGGCCGAGGGCCGGCGCCCGTCCCGGCTGACCACCCGGAGGTCGGTCATGCCGGGGAACGGCATGCCGACGCAGCGCCCGTCGGCGTCCTCCGGCCGGCGCCGGGTGAACGCGCGGGCGGCGACCGGGCCGACCTCGCTCTGGCCGTACAGCTGGCCGAAGACGGGGCGCGGGTACGCGGACGCGGCCAGCATCCGGCGGACGGTGCGCGGGTGGATGGCGTCGAACGTGCTGCTGAAGTAGCGCACCGTGGCGAGCGGCCGGCGCGGGTCCTCGGCCAGGCGTTCCCAGCGCAGGAACGAGTTGGGATGGGTCTCCAGCACGCCCGGCCGGTGCGCCGCGAACAGGTCGGCGGCGCGGCCGGGGTCGTTGTCGGCCAGCACGATCAGCGGGAAGCCGCGGAGCAGGGTGATGGCCAGGGCCGTGAACAGCCGGGAGTGCACGAACGAGACGTGGATCGCCACCGGGCAGCGCCGCCGGACCAGGGCGGCGACCGACGCCTGCGGCCGGTACCGGGCCTCCAGCGTGCGGCTGGTGTGGACGGCCAGCTTCGGCACGCCCGTGGTGCCGGAGGTGTGCGTGATCAGCGTCGGGTGGTCGGGCGGCATGCCGACCGGCGCCACCCGGGGCGCGCCGGCCAGGTCGCGCAGCGCGGTGGCGCGCGGGTGGTCGCCGGCCGCCAGCAGCACGCCCGCCGTGTCGGCGAAGACCTGCTCGGGCAGCTCGTCGTCGAGCTTGCCCCGGTCGGTCAGCAGGTACGGCCGGCCGGCCCGGTGCACGAGCTGGAGCACGGTGAGGCCGTCCAGGTGCGGGGAGAGCAGCACGGGCACGGCGCCGATCCGGGCCAGGGCGCAGGCGGCGACGGTGATGTCGAAGTTGTGCGCCTTGTAGACCACGACGCGGTCGGTGGGCCGGACGCCGGCGGCGTGCATCCGGGCGGCCAGGTCGTCGATCAGGTCGGCGAGGGCGCCCACGGTGAGCCGGCGGCCGAGCTCCGGCGCCACGTCGAGGTCGTGGTCGAGGGTGACGTCGTTGCCCGGGTGCCGGGCCGCGGCGCGCTCGACGAGGGTGCCCAGCCCGATGCCGCGGTTCACGATTCGCTGCAGCAGCATCTCGGCTCCTACCGGTCGTTCTCGGCGATCGTCTTGATCCGGCGGACCGTCTCGTCGAGATCGGCGCCGACCTTGGCGTTCCACTCGGCGACGAAGCGGCGGCGCTCGCCGTCACCCATGTCCCGGGTGATCTTGCGGATCCCCTCGGTCGGCGTGTCCATCCGGAAGTGGTGCACGAGCCGGCTGCCGTCCGCTTGCGGGGTGATCCGGAAGGCCCATACGCTCGTCTGGGCGTTGCCCAGGCTGTCCCGCATCGCCCAGCTGAACTCCGCGCCGGGCACGGCGGTGTGGACCTCGGCCTGGGTGGTCCAGGCGCCACGCACGACGGGCGCCCAGGCGACGACGTCGTCGCCGCGCCGGTTGTGACCCCGGAACACCGCGCCGGGCGTACCGGGAACGCCGCTGATCCACTCGCCGCCGGTGCACTCGGGGCTCCACTCGCGGCTGCGGGGGAGGTCGCTGACGAGCGCGTACAGCGCGGCCGGGGCGACCTCGACGAAGATCTCGGCCTGGGACTCGAACAGTGGTGCGGTGGTTTCGGTGTCGGCCATGCGCAGAATGGTCGGCAACTGCTTCGGCGAGGGTCAAAGTGTTCGGTGCTGATCCATCAGGTCCATCAGCTCGGAAGGGGAGAGCCATGCCGGCGGAGCCGGAACTGGACGAGCTCGTCGACCGGGTACGGGACCTCGCGGTGCCGCGGAACGAGGGCACCCTGCTCCAGGACATCGCCCGCCAGGGCCGGCGGCTGCTGGACGTGCCGCTCGCGTTCGTCGCCGCGGTGTCCGAGGACGGCCCGATGATCACGGCGCGCGTGGTGGACGGCCACGACGTGTCCATTCCCGACAACCACCCGGCCGGCGCCGCGCTGCTCGACGGCGCGCCGCTGTGGTCCACCCCGGACGGCGCCGCCGCGTTCGTGTGCGGCCCCGGCGGCGAGCCGTTGCCGGCGGTGGTCGCGGTGCGGCTCGGCCGGCTGCACGGGTCGGCGCCGCGCCGGTCGGCCACCGCGCTGTTCCTGGCCGACCGCCGCCCGCGCCCGGTCACCGCCGGCGAGCGCACCCAGCTCATGTCACTGGCCCGTCTGGCCGGCGCGGCGATGGAGAAGACCCAGCTGCTCGACCTCGCGATCGCCGGCCTGCACGGGCTCGAGCGCGAGGCCGCCCGCACCGCCGCCGACCTCGACCGCTTGCAGGCGCAGCGCTCGGTGCACTACGGCTTCATCGACCTCGCCGTGGCCCGGGGCGACGCACAGGCCTTCGTCGACGAGGCCGACCGCCGCCTCAGCGCCTCCGTGCGGCTGTGCACGGCGGACGGCCTGGTGATCGCCGCAAGCCGTCCGGCATCGGCCGGTGGCGCCGCCGCCGAGTTGATCCAGGCGGCCTGGCGTGAGCCTGTGGACGGCCGCCCGGAAAATGTCGTACCCCGGCCGTATGTTGACCCCCCACCCAGTAGCGGGTGGGGGTCGGGATGGCCGAGTGATCCGAGAGACCCGGGCGGGTTAGGCGGGCGGGAGCCTGTGGACGGCCGTCCGGAAAATGTCGTACCCCGGCCGTATGTTGACCCCCCACCCATTAGCGGGTGGGGGTCGGGTCGGCCGAGTGATCCGAGAGACCCGGGCGGGTTGGGCGGGCGGGAGCCTGTGGACGGCCGTCCGGAAAATGTCGTACCGCGGCCGTATGTTGACCCCCCACCCATTAGCGGGTGGGGGTCGGGTCGGCCGAGTGGGCCGGGCGCGCTGGGCGGACCGGGCGCGCTGGGCGGACCGAGCGGCCCGGTCGCGCACGACGATCACACCTGGGTGGTGCCGGTGGTCGCCGGCGAGCGGCGGCTGGGCGGTCTTCTGGTGGAGACGGACGGCCCCCGCGACGAGCGGGACCGCCAGCTGCTCGTCCTGATCGGCCAGGCGGCGGCCGTGATCCTGCGGCAGCTCGACGACACCGCGCAGAGCCAGGCGCGCCGGGCTCTGCTCAATGAGGTGATCACCACGCCGGAGCCGTCCAGCGCCCTCGTCGTCCGGGGGCGGCGGCTCGGTATTTACCTCGACCGGCCGTACGTGGTGGTGATCCTGCGGCCCGAGGGTGTCAGCCCGCACTGGGCGTCGGCCTGGAGCGCCGCGTTCGCGGCCCGGGCCGGGGGACTGGCCGTCATGCACGACGACGACGTCGTGCTGTTGCTTCCCGGCGACACCGACCCGGCCGGGGTGGCCCGGACGGCGGCCACCGAGGCGGGTGCGCTATTCGGCCGGCCGGTGACGGCGGCGGCCTCCGACCCGAGCGACGGGCCGGGCGGCGTGGCGGTGCGCTATCGGCAGGTCCTGCGTGGCCTCCAGATAATGATCATGATGGGCCTGGACGGTCGTGGAGCGTCGGTGGCCGAGCTCGGGTTCCTTCCGGCGCTGCTGGCCGGGCGGGAGGGCATCGACGAGCTCATCGAGGCCACGCTGGGGCCGATCCTCGACCATGACCGACGCCGCGACGGCGACCTGGCCCGCACGCTCGACGCCTACTTCGAGGCCGGGCGCAGCCCGACCAACGCGGCCGAGGCGCTGCACATGCACCCGAACACGGTGGCGCGGCGGCTCGAGCGGGTGAAGCGGCTGCTCGGCCCGGACTGGCAGCGGCCGGGGCGGGCGCTGGAGATCCAACTCGCGCTGCGCCTGCACCGGATGCTCACCGAGCTCTGAACCGGCTCAACCGGGCGTCGCCCCGGCTCAGCCGGCATAAACCCGGCTCAGCCGGGCGTCGCCAAAGGCTCAGCCGGGCGTCGCCCCGGCTCAGCCGGCATAAACCCGGCTCAGCCGGGCGTCGCCAAAGGCTCAACCGGGCGTCGCCCCGGCTCAGCCGGCATAAACCCGGCTCAGCCGGGCGTCGCCAAAGGCTCAGCCGGGCGTCACCAAAAGGCTGAGCCGGGCATCGCCAAAGGCTCAGCCCGGCGTCACCAGCGCCCGGCGGCCGCGCATCTCGCCGTCCTCCACCATCTGGTGCGCCTTCGCCATCGCCGACAGCGGGAAATGCACCACCTCCCGGGACCGCAACCGGCCGGCGGCCAGCAGCCGGTTGATCGTCCCGGCCGCCTCGGCGAGCTCGGTGGTGGTGGCGTGCGAGATGACGAAGCCGGCGATCGACCGATCCATCGTGTACAGGTCACCGGCCGGCAGCACCGGCCGGGACCGGGCGCCGGCGAGCAGGACGATCCGGCCCCGGGCGGCGAGCCGCGGGACGGCCATCTCCAGGTCGTTGGCGCCGGAGGTGTCCAGATACACGTCGATGCCGGCGGGACAGACCGCCGACAGCCGCTCGCCGAGGTCGTCCGCCGCGTAGTCGATCACCTCGTCGGCGCCCAGGGACCGGCAGTACGCCTCGTCCCGCGGCGCCGCGGTCGCCGCCACCCGGGCGCCCAGCGTCACCGCCATCGTGATCAGCGCGGCGCCGACGTTGCCGCCGCCCCCGCCGACCACCACGGTCTCGCCCGGCCGCAGCCGGCCGTGCACGGCCAGCGCCAGGTAGGCGGTGGCGGCGGGATGGAGCATGGTGACCGCCTCGTCCGGCGCCGCGGGGGGCAGGGGATAGAGCCGGTCGGCCGGCACCACCGCCGCCTCGGCCGCGGCGCCCTGCCGGCCGTCGTGCCCGAGGCTGTTGCACCAGACCCGGTCGCCGGGGCGGAAGCCGGCGGCGCCGGGGCCGGTGCGCGCGACGATGCCGACCAGGTCCCGGCCGACGATCAGGGGCAGCGGGACGGGCGTGCGGAACGTCCCGGCGCGGACGAAGGTGTCGACGTGGTTGACCGTCGTGGCGGTCACCTCGACGAGCACGTCGGTCGGTCCGGGCGCGGGCTCGGGCAGATCGCCGTAGCGGATCTCGCCCGCCGGGCCGAGCCGGTCGACATAGGCGGCCCGCATCCCGGTCACGAGCGACCCTCCGAAAAAGACGAGCGACCCTCCGAAAAAGACGTGCGACCCTCCGAAAAAGACGCGAAAGGCGTGGCATCCGCGCGGAAGAACGACATGCGCATCGAGTCGTCCGCGAAGCGGCTCGGCTCAGGCGGCGCAGCCAGGACGATGCCGAACCGGGTGCGGTAGGCGGCCAGCACGGCGTCGTCGTCGGGCAGGATCTCCACGGTCTGCCGGCCGCCGGCCAGGACGGTCAGCCGGTTGCCCTGCAGCGTGACCCGGCCGTTCTCGGTCGGCAGCGAGCACCACATGTTCTTCAGGAAGGTCGACGCCGGGCTGGTGCGGTACCACCACACGTTCTGCCGGAAGTCCGCGAGCTCGGCCGGCTCGTCGTAGAAGCGGTACTGCAGGACGTCGTTGCGGTACACATCGGTCGCGCCGGGCGAAGGGCGTCGGGTGGTGAACCGGCCCTGGGGATCCTCCGTCGGATCGGGCGTCTCCAGCCGTACGGGCGAAAGACTGCTCTTGCCGAAGCCGATGTCGACCAGCCAGCGATCGCCGGCGCCCGGAAAACGTACGGTCATCATCAGGTGGTTGTGCGGCGCCGTGAACCGGTCGGCGATCCACACCCGGCCCTGGTGCAGGGTGATCGGGAAGCCGAGCGCCCGCAACAGCAGGTAGAAGGCCGTGTTGATCTCGAAGCAGCCGCCGCCGCGCCGCTCCCGGACGATCTTGTCGAGGACGCGCTCGTCCATGTAGATTTCGCGCCCGAGGTGGTAGTCGAGGCTGTCGAACGGCACCGTGAACGAGTGCCTCCGCTGGAGGTCGCGCAGGGCGGCCAGATCCGGCCGGGCCGGACGCTCGGCGCCGATGCGGGCCAGGTAGTCGTGGATCATCTGGTCGGAGAGCACGGCTCAATCCTGCTCGTACGTCATGCGCATCGTGCTGTTCGCGTGCGGGCTCGGCGCCGGTGGGTGGTCGAGCTTGATGCCGAAATGCTTCTCGTACGCGTCCAGGATCGCCTCGTCGCCGGTGAGCCGTTCGATCGTCCGCTCGTCCCCGTCGATCACCACCAGCTTGTTGTCGCGCAGGATGACCCGGCCGTTCTCGGTCGGCAGCGTGCACGACAGGTTCTGCAGGAAGGGGGAGTCGGGCGACGTCCGGTACCACCAGACGACCTGCGCGCCGTCGGCCGGATCGACCGGCTCGTCGTAGAAGCGGAACTGCAACCGGTCGGCCCAGAAGACGTCGGTGGCGTCGGCGGCGACCCGCTTGGTGGAGAAGGTGCCGTGCGGGTCGTGCTGCGGCTCCTCCGACTCGAGCAGCAGGGGGTAGCGGCTGCACCGGCCCAGGCCGACGTCGACCAGCCACCGCTCGTCGCCGATTCGCACCGAGCTGACCGAGTGGTTGTACGGGGGTGTGAACTCCCGCCCGAGCCAGACCCGGCCCTGATGCATGGTGATGTCGAAGCCCAGCGCCTCGAGCAGGTAGTAGAACGAGTTGTTGATCTCGCCGCAGCCGCCGCCCCGGTGCTGGTACACCACCTTCTCGACGACCCGCTCGTCGATGTGGATCTCCTTGCCCAGGTGGTAGTCGATGGTCTCGAACGGCACCGTCAGCGTGTGCCGGGCGTGCAGCAGCCGCAGGGCGGCGGCGTCGAGACGCTCCGGCCGCACGGCGCCGATCCGGTCCAGGTACGCCAGCACCGTCTTCTCGTCGAGCATGTCCTCACCTCCGGATGAGAGCGAATCGGGGAAACAGCCGCGCCGCGTTGGCCCGGTTGACCGCGGCCCACTCGGCCGGGTCGAACGCGCCGAGCCGGGCCACCTCGTGCCCGTTCGCGGCGCCGAACGACTCCGGCATGAACGGGTAGTCGGAGCCGACCAGGATCCGGCCGGCGCCGGCGAACATCCGCAGCGAGGCGAGCGTGTGCCGGCCGCCGCACATCGCGACGTCGAAATGCAGCCGGCGCAGCGCGCTCAGCGGATCGGCCGGCAGCCGGGCGGCCAGCCCGCCGTTGATGACCGGACCGTAGGTCAGCCGGTCCGCGTAGTAGCTGATCCCGCCGCCGCCGTGGGACAGGATTATTGGCAGGTCCGGGAACCGTTCCAGCGTGCCGTTGTAGAGCAGCTGGGCGGCCAGCCGCACGGTCTCGAACGGGAACTCGTACAGGGAGAGCGGCAGGCCGAAGGCAGGCTGCCCGCTCGACGGCGGAATCCCCGGGTGGATGAAGATCGGCGTACGCCGCCGGTCCGCCTCGGCCAGCACCGGGTCGAGCACCGGGTCCCCCGGGTAGAGGCCGTCGTGGTTGGTGAGCATGCCCAGGCCGTCGAGGCCGAGCACGTCGATCGCGTACGCCAGCTCCTCGAGACAGTCGTCCACGTGCGGGATCGGCAGGACGGCGAACGCGCCGAACCGGCCGCCACCGGACGCGACGAACTCGGCGAGGTACTCGTTGAGCCGGCGCGCGAAGGCGCGGGCCCGCGACCGCTCCAGCGGGGGAACGCCCGGCCACAGGTTGACCACGGCCGCGCGAATTCCCTGCCGGTCCATCATCGCCCGGCTGCCGGCCGCGCTCCATTGTGGCCGGTCGACGCCGGTCAGCACCGTGGCGGCGCCCATTTCCCGCAGGGCGGCGGCATAGAAGTCCGGAATGATGTGGTGATGAACGTCGACCGCGTCCGCCCACGGCGGCGCGGATGGCGTGTTCACGGGATTGACATTCACGCACCCATTCTTTCGGCGCGGCAATGCGTTGCCAAGCGGGCCGCGGTTAATGTGTCACCTTTCCGGGGCCGGTTGCCCCGCTCGCTCCGGGTGCCATACATTCGATTCGCTTTATCCGGCCGCAGAGCGGTGAAGAATGGACATTCCGAATGCTGACATTCGAGGGTGACAATCGGCGGATCGGTGTGCTGGGCACCGGTTCCTATCTGCCCGGTCGCGTGGTGACCAACGACGAGGTGGTCGAGCACGCCGGGGTGACCGGCGACTGGGTGTTCCAGAAGACCGCGATCCGGCGCCGGCGCTGGGCCAAGGACGACGAGGCGACGTCCGATCTCGCGATCGGGGCGGCGCGGCTGGCGCTCGCCGACGCCGGCGTCGCCGCGTCCGAGCTCGCGCTCGTGGTCGTGGCCACGTCGACCCCGGACTCGCCGCAGCCGCCCACCGCCAGCGTCGTCGCGGACGAGATCGGGGCGGGCCGCGGCGCCGTGGCGTTCGACGTCAACGCCGTCTGCAGCGGCTTCAGCCACGGCCTGTCCGTGGCCGAGCGCCTGGTCGCGGCCGCCGGTGACGCCCCGGCCCTGGTGATCGGCGCGGACGTCTACTCGCGCATCCTGTCCCCGCGCGACCGCCGGACGGTCGTGCTGTTCGGCGACGGCGCGGGCGCCGCGGTCATCGGCGCCGGCGGGACGCACCGCATCGTGGGCACCCGGCTGGTCGGCGTGGCCGAGGCCCGCGGCCTCATCGGGGTCGCCGCCGGCGGCAGCCGCCTGCCGGCCTCGGAGCAGACGCTCCGGGACGGCTCGCACCACTTCACGATGGACGGCCGCGGCGTGCGCGAGTTCATCGGCGAGCAGGTCACGCCGGGCATATCGGCATTCCTCTCGGCGTACGGGATAAAGCCCCGCGATCTGGCGCACGTGGTGGCCCACCAGGCGAACGGCCGGATCCTGGCCGAGATGGCGGAGAGGCTCGGGGTGCCGTTCGAGCGGTTCGCCACGACCTACGGCGACTACGGCAACACCGGGGCCGCGTCGGTGCCGATCACCTACGACCAGCTGCGCCGGTCGGGCGCCGTCGGGCCCGGTGACCTGATGCTGCTCACCGGGTTCGGCGGCGGGATGGCGATGGGCATGACGCTGCTGCGGGTGGCGGGCTGACCACCTCACGAGGTGTGCCGCAGGGCCGGCTCCGCGTAGCCGGGCGCGGCGAGGACGGCGTGGGCGGCGAGGACGGCGTGGGCGGCGAGGACGGCGTGGGCGGCGGAGGCCAGCGTGGCGTGCCGGTGCCAGCCGCCGTACGAGCGGCCGGTGAAGTCGCGCAGCCCGACCCGGTCCCCGGTCGTCTCCAGGTCCAGGCCGACCCGGCGGACCAGGGCCGTGAGCCGCACCAGCTCGGCCAGGGCGAGGTCGGCGAGGCTGGTCAGCCACAGCTGGGCCGGCGCGGGCGCGCCGCAGGCGGTGAGCTCCACCAGCATCAGCGGGTCGTGCGTCCGCGTGCTCGGCAGCCGCACCGCGACGGTGCCGGCCAGCGTCGGCCGGCCGGTGGTCAGGCCGAAGACCGGCCGCCGGCTCTGCCGGGCCGCCACCGCGAGGTCGCCGGCCGTCTCGACGACCGCACCCCCGGCGGCCGCGAGGCGCAGATCCGCCGGCACGCGGACGAGCACCGGCGCGCCGTTGGCCCGCAGCCGGCGGACCACCGTCTCGGCGTCCATCTCCCGCGCGTCGGCCAGGACCGGGTCGCCGCCCGCCGCGGCCTCGCCGCTCACCTCGAGATATGTCTCGACGGTGCACGCGCCGAGGGACTGCGCGACCAGATCGTCCGGTATCGCGGCCCGGCGCCGGCGCTTCTCGTCCGCCAGCCAGTCCTCGTTGAGATGCAGCCGCCAGTTGACCGGGGCCGCGAAGCCCTCGCCGGCGGCCCAGAGCCCCACCGCGTGCTGCGCGTTGAGCGACTGCCGCAGGCCGGGGGAGTACCGCCGGCCCACGCCCACCGAATGCGTGCCGGCCTTGCGGATCAGCGTCGGGTGCAGCACCCAGGCCCGCCGCGGCGCGACGCGCGAGACGTGGTCGAGCAGGGCGCGGCGGATCGGCATCCAGTCCCAGGTGGAATCGCTGACGAAATGGTGCAGCGCCTGCTCGGCCGCCGGTTCCGCGGATAAGGCCGCGATGTTCCGGATGGATTTACGGCCGGCGGTCATGAGAAGTCCTCGGATATATTCCCGGCCACGCCGCCGCTGATCACTTCGCGGCAGCCCGGCGAGGATCTCCGTGCACAATTCCGTGATCGCTTCGTCCAGGCGCATCGTTCCCCCTCGGCGTCGCCTGCCGCAAACACAATGAGCTTGTGGTGCGGCGCCGGAGATCGTCGAGGTGGTGACGGCACCAGCCTTAGGGCCCGGATGGTTGTCCGGGACGCACGGGCCCGGTTAAATGCGATTCGAGCGGCGAATATGTGACAGAGTTATTGCCTCATCCTCCGTCGGCGATCCACAATGGACAGAAGAGTCCCGTTCCGCTGCGGAATCCGAGGAGTGCGCCGGTGTCGACGACGGTTTCCGTGTTCATCTCCCGCGGAGACCCGTCATGACCGACCCCGGCGATGTGGCGGCCCGCATCGTGGCGCGGGTGGCGTCGCTCCCGGCCGGGCAGCAGCCCCGCTGGGAGGACCGTGCCCTGCTCGGGGCCGCGCGCGGTTTGCTGGCCCGCGGCCCTGCCCTGGTCCGGGTGGCCGACGTCGACGCGCTGCGCCAGGCGCTGGCCCGGGTCGCCGACGGCACGGCCCACGTCATCCAGGCCGGGGACTGCGCCGAGGACTTCGCCGGCATCGGCGCCGACGATGTGATCCGCCGGACCGGCCTGCTCGACGTGCTGGCCGGCACGTTGCAGATGACGACGCGGCGACCGGTCATCCGGGTCGGCCGGATGGCCGGGCAGTTCGCCAAGCCGCGGTCCCGCGCCCACGAGACGGTCGGCGGGCAGGTGCTGCCGGTCTACCGGGGTCACCTGGTCAACGGGCCGGAGCCGGACCCGGCCAGCCGGCGGCCGGACCCACGGCGACTGCTCCAGGGCTTCCGGGCCGCCGAGTCGCTGCTCGCGCACCTCGGGCGGCGCACGCCGCTCGGGGCGCCGCTGGCGGGCGCCCCGGTCTGGGCCAGCCACGAGGCCCTGCTGCTCGACTACGAGCTGCCGCAGGTGCGGGCGGCCGCCGACGGCCGCATCTTCCTGACCTCGACGCACTGGCCGTGGGTGGGCCGCCGCACCAGCCAGCTCGACGGCGCGCACATCGCCCTGCTGGCGGCCATCGCCAACCCGGTCGCCTGCAAGGTCGGCGCGACCACCACGGTGCGTGAGCTCGTCGCCCTGTGCGAACGGCTCGACCCCCACCGGGAGCCCGGCCGTCTCACCCTGATCGCCGGCCTCGGCGCCGGCGCGGCCCCGGACCGGCTGCCCGCGCTCGTGCGGGCGGTGCGGTGCAACGGGCACCCGGTGATCTGGCTGGTCGACCCGATGCACGGCAACACCGTGGTCACGGCGGCCGGCCTGCGAACCCGCTACGTCGAGGCGATGATGCGGGAGATGCGCTTCTTCCGCCACGCGGCCGCCGACGGGGGCGGCGTGGCCGGCGGCCTGCACCTGGCCACCACCCCCGACGACGTCACCGAGTGCGTCACCGACGCGTCCGAGGCGGGCGAGGTCGGCGTCAACTACACGACCCTGTGGGGCCCGCGGCTCAACCCGGCCCAGGCCCGCCTGCTGGTCGGCGCCTGGGCCGCCTGAACGGACCGGAGTCAGAGGCCGAAGCGCTGCCGCAGCAGCTCGCGGTCGACGAACTTGATGGCCGAGGTCATCTGCTCCATGCCCTTCTTGTACGCGGTGGCGACCTCGACCACGCGCAGCGCCTGGTACTCGATGGCGGCGATGTTGTCCTCGTGCACGTTGTTCGCCTCATGACCGGAGACGCTGCACGTGCCGTACGGCGCGCCGTTGTTGGGCAGGCCCAGGACCTCCACGCTCGAGCCGTTGGGGACGATCAGCGAACCCCAGTGGCACAGGCAGTTGTGCAGCGCGAGGATCGCCGCCTGCTGGCCGGCGTGCGGCATCGAGCCCGAGGCGAAGACGCTGACCACCTTGTTGGCCAGGTCGCCGGGAATGGCCCACGGCCCGGAGTGGTCGATGAAGTCGAGGATCTGCGGGGCCGGCAGGCCGAAGTGGACCGGCGTGCCGAACATGATGGCGTCCGACGCCACCAGGTCGGGCATCGTCGCCACCGGGACGTCCACCGTCTCGGCGTTGAGCTCGTCGTACGCCTTGCGGTCGAGCACGAGCGGGTTGGGCAGGTCGGGAACCTTGTAGAGCTGCGCCTCGGCGCCGGCCTTCTCCGCCGCGGCCGCCGCGGCGACCGCGAGCTGGTGGGTGTTCCCGCTGCGCGAGTGGAAGACGATTGCCACCTTGATCACAAGAATGCTCCTCACGGATGGACGATCTACCGGCATCCTGTCGGCGCCGGCCGTCCCCGCAAACGGGGCGATTCATAGTTAGTCATCTCGGCGCGGACCTGACATAGCCGGTCCGCCGCCGTTGACCGGCGCGACCGCGGTCGGCTGCGCTGGCGGGCATGTCGAACGCAACCGAGCTCGCCCAGCTGCTGCCCCTGTTCGAGCATGCCTTCAACTCCCGGGACGCCGACCTGCTCGAGGAGCTCTTCGAGCCCGACGCCCTGCTGATCCTGGCCCCCGGCGAGGTGCTGGCCGGCGACGCCCGCCGGGCCCGCAACCGCGAGGCGCTCCCGCACGCCCTGCCGGTCAAGGCCACCGTCCGCCACCAGTACGTGGCCGGCGACCTCGCCCTCGTGATCAACGATTACGTCCACGAGGGCGAGACCCCCGACGGTCAGCACGTACGCCTGGCGGGCACCGCCGTCGACGTCCTGCGCCGGAGTGCGGACGGCGCCTGGCGCTGCGTCATCAGCAACCCGGCCGGCGTCGGCGGCGCCGGGTAGCTCACTCCCCGCGGTCGCCGAAGAGGGCGGCGTAACGGTCGAGGTAGAGCGGCCAGCCCTGGTCGTGGCCGATGCCGTCGCGCACCGACTCCCAGCCCGGGCCGTGCCGGTCGAGATGGCGGTGCTCCAGCTCGACGCGGGTGCGGTCGGGCGTCTCGGCGGTGAAGGTCACCTCGACCTCGCTGCACCGCCCGGGGTCGGGGTCGACCTGCCACGTCGGGCCGATGTCCCAGCTGAACACCACCCGGTGCGGCGGCTCGTAGGCCAGGACGCGGGCCCACCGGCACTCGCTGCCGTCGGTGCCGCGGTCGTAGATGTGGCCGCCCACCCGGGGCTCGAACACGGTCTCGGCGATCGGCGCCCGCAACAGGTTGTGCTCCGGCGGCTTGAAGTCGCCGAACCGCTCGGTGAACACGGCGAAGGCCTTGTCGATCGGCGCGTCCACCAGGATCTCGCGCCGCACGACGGCGTCGGACTGGGTCATGGGGTCTCCTCTTCGATGACGTTCTGATAGCCATCCAGTGCTCGTCGCCAGAACGTGTCCAGCTGGTCCTTCAGCGCGGCCACGCCGGTGGGATTGAGCCGGTAGATCCGGCGGGTCCCCTCGGCCCGGTCGGCGACCAGGCCCGCGCTCTTCAGCACCTGGAGATGCTGGGACACCGCCTGCCGGCTGATCGGAAGCTCGGCGGCGAGCTCCCCGACCGCGCGCGGCCGCTCGGCCAGGCACCGCACGATGGCGAACCGGCTGGGATCGCCCAACGCTTCCCAGCCCTGATGCTCTCTGTAAGTCGCCACGAACGAAAGCTACGACTTACACAAGGAACGGTCAAGGGTTTCATTCGTCCCGGGTGAGGTGGGCGGGGGCGGCCACCGCCAGGCTCGGCGAGTGTGGGCACCCTCCTGAGCGCCGGGGTCATTCTCATCGCGTACGCCTCGATGTCCGCCGTCCTGGATCGGCGGGGCGTCACCTCGGCGATCGTCTTCGTGGCGGCCGGCCTGGCCGTCGGCGCGGCCGGCTGGTTCGGGACCGGGGCCGAGAGCGAGGTCGCCCAGCGGGTCACCGAGCTCGCCCTGGTGCTGCTGCTGTTCAGCGACTCGGCCCGGCTCGACCTGCGGGCGCTGCGGAACCACCTGGCCTGGCCGAGCCGGCTCCTGCTGATCGGGCTGCCGCTGACCATGCTCCTCGGGATCGGCGCCGGGCTGCTGCTCTTTCCCGGGCTCGGGCTCGCGGGCGCCTTCCTGCTCTCGACGATGCTCTGCTCGACCGATGCCGCGCTCGGCCAGCGGGTCGTGGAGGACCCGGCGGTGCCCGCTCGCGTGCGGCAGGCACTGGACGTGGAGAGCGGCCTCAACGACGGTCTGGCCGTCCCGTTCTTCCTGGTCGCCCTGGACATCTCGCTGGCCGGCGCGCACGGCGGAGTGCCGTCGGCGGTGGCGCGCAACGCCGCCGAGCAGATCGGCTGGGGTCTCGTCGCCGGCGTCGGCAGCGGCGTGCTCGCCGGCCTGCTGTTCCGCCTCGCCGAGCGGGCCGGCCGGATGCACGGCCAATGGGTGCAACTGTTCACGATCGCCACGGCACTGACCGGGTACGCGGCGGCGGTCACGCTCGGCGGCAGCGGCTTCATCGCGGCGTTCCTGGGCGGCATGGCGTTCGGGCACGTGTCCCGCGAGCACGGCCTCCGGGCAACCTCGTTCACCGAGGAGACGGGCAACCTGCTGGCCGCCGTCACCTGGATCGGGTTCGGCGCGGTGGCGATCCGGGCCGTCGGGCCGGACATCACCTGGCGGGTGCTGGCGTACGCCGTGCTCAGCCTGACGGTCGTGCGGATGCTCCCGGTGGCGATCGCCTTCGCCCGCACCGGCGCGCGGTGGCCGACGGTCGCCTTCGTCGGCTGGTTCGGGCCGCGCGGGCTGGCCTCGGTGGTGTTCGGCCTGATCGCGCTCGGGCACGGCATCCCGGACGGCGCCACGGTGCTCACCACGGTCGTCGTGACGGTGGGGCTCAGCGTCCTGTTGCACGGGCTGACGGCACTGCCGCTGGTCGCCGTGTTCCACCGCTGGTACGACAAGGCCGGGGCGGAGGCCGAGGACACCCCGATGCCGCGCGCCCGGCGCAAGGTCGCCGCGGTCTGACGGCTAGCGGCCCAGGTCCCGCACGGCGCGCATCTGGTCGGCCAGCGAGTCCATCACGTTCTGCGCGACCTGCGGATCGTAGGAACCGGGCACCGGCTCGTACCGGTACTGCCAGGACACCGTGTTGCTGAAGGCCAGCACGTGCACGGCGAGCTTGGTGCCATCGCTCGCTGTCAATACATAGGCCAGTTGTACGCGATCCCGCCGCACCCCGGCGAGCGGACCGGCCGCCGTGAACCGGCTCGTCACCGTGACCCGGGTGCCCCGGCAGCCGTCGAAGGCGCCGGCCAGGCGGGCGTACTCGCGGGCGGCGCCGGCCTCGTCGGCGAACCGGTAGCTGAACAGCGAGACGGCCGACGGGCGCAGCTCCCAGAACGTGCCGACTCCGTCGAGCGCCCCGGGCGGGGGCCGGTTGAGCACGCTCGCCTCGAACAGCGGCGCGCAGGCGACCGGCTCGACGCTCCCGGGCTCGGGGACGACCCGGGCGGGTTCGATGACCGAGGCGTCGTTGGTCCCGTCCGAGCGCACCATCCCCGCGTACACCCCTTGCAGGCCGGACCGGGTGAACAGCGGCGCCGGAACCGGCCGCAGTCGCCACGCCGCCAGGCCCCCGGCCGCCGCCAGCGCCACCACGATCAGGGCGACCAGGCCGCGCCGGGAGAGGCGCGGCCGGTCGGAGCCGATCGTGAGGATGTCGGTGGAGGGCTCGGGCGTCACGGACTCACGCTGCCACTAACGGCCGGAACTGGCCAGACTCGCGGCCCGGCCCAGACGCAGGGCCGAGACGAGGAAGAAGATGCCGCCGAGCACGGCGTACCCGGCCAGGTTGCGCAGCGAGGCGTTGTCGGCGCCGGCCTGCAGGGCGAACGAGGCGCCGGCGAGCACCGAGATGCCGCCGCTGAGGATCATCGGCCACGCGCCGCCGAGCGCGCGACGGCCGACGCCGACGGCGAGCTGCACGAGCCCGGCGACGATCGCCCAGGCGCCCCAGACGCGCAGGACGGCCGGGATCCCGGAGGATGCGGCGACGGCCAGGCCGATGGCGGCGAGCGCGCTGATCGCGATGTTGACGTAGAGGCCCCGGGCCCGCGACGAGCGGGCGTCGACGACGGCGGCGGCCACGTCGAACAGCGGGTACAGCACGAGCAGCGTGACGCTCAGCGGGCCGAGGTCGTCGGCCGACGCGAACAGCAGCGCGGCCCAGACGAGGGCGAAGGCGAAGCGCACGAAGTACAGCCGGCGGAGGGGCGCGGCGACGGCGGGTGCGGTGGTGGAGGCGACGGCGGTCATGGCATCCCCGATCAGGTAGACTAACTAGTAACTCTACGAACGAGAATCAGGGATGAGTCGGCCGAAAGCAAGGGGAATGTGAGGTCCGTATCATGGACGCCGTGACGACGCCGGTGCGGGAACGACTCATCGAGGCCGCGTCCGAGCTCTTCTACGCGCAGGGCCTGCGCGCGGTGAGCGCCGACCGGATCATCGAGCGGGTCGGCACCACGAAGGTCACCTTCTACCGCCACTTCCGCACCAAGGACGACCTCGTGGTGGCCTATCTGAACGGCCGGGCCGCGATCGAGCGCGCGGGCGTCGGCGGGGCCATCGCCCGGGCCGGCGGCGATCCCGAGACGGCGTTGCGCCTGATCTCCGAGGGTCTCGGCGCGGTCGCGTGCAGCCCCGGCTTCCGCGGCTGCCCGTTCATCAACGCCGCCGCCGAGTACCCCGACCCCGACGGTCCCGTGCGGCGGGTCGTGGACGAGCACCGGGCCTGGTACCGCACGACGTTCGAGCAGCTCGTCGCGCCGCTCGACCTGCCCGACCGGGCGGCCGTGGCCGACGAGCTGATGCTGCTGCGCGACGGCGCGATGGTCGCCGGTTACCTGGGCGACCCGGCCGCGGCCGGTGGCGCCTTCCTCCGCGGCTGCCGCGCCGTCATCCGAAAGTAGACGAAGTCGTCTACCTCGGCAGCGGCGGGTGGATCACGGCGTGGGCGTGTTCCCGGGCGCTCGCGCCCAGGGCCTGGTTCAGCTCGTGGAACAACTTCTCCGCGGTCACCCCGTTCCAGCCCGGCGGCAGCAACGCCAGCGGCAGGCCCGGGTCGCGGTAGGGCAGGCGTCGCCACTCGGTCAGCATCGGAACGTACGTGGTGAAGGCCTCGAGCCGGGTGAAGGAACGGCCGAGCAGCGACCGATGCTGGCGCAGGAACTCGGCGTACAGGCCGGACAGCTCGTCCAGATCCCACCAGGTGCGGATCTTCGAGCGCAGGTCGCCGAACGCGAGATGGTCGCCGGTGAAGATGTCCACATAGGCGGCGAGCCCGCGGCGCTCGAGGGTGTGCCGCGCCTCGGCCGCGACGTTGCCCGGCGCGATCCAGACGCCCGGCGCCGCCGTGCCGAAGCCCAGCCGGGTCAGCGTGGTGCGCAGCTCGTGCCGCTTCTCCCGCTCCGACTCCGGCACCGAGAAGACGACCAGCAGCCAGCCGTCGCGGGCGGTCGCCCGGGCGCGCTGGAAGATCCGCACGTCGCCCTCGGCCAGCAGCTCGACGGTCGAGGCGGCCAGCGCGTAACCGGCGGCGCCGTCGTGGCGCCGGCTGTCGAGCACGCCGCGGCGCTTGAGCCGGGAGACGGCCGAGCGGACGGCCTGACCGTCCACGCCGAGGTCGGCCATGAGGCGTACCACCGAGGCCACCGACAGCCAGTTGTGCTCGGCCCGGGCGTACAGCCCGAAGAGGGTCAGGATCAGCTGGGCGAGACGGACGTCCCGGCCGGCGGCTGGTGCTGGGGCCGTGGTGGCGTCCGCCGTCATGCGAGGCATATTACGGTCGCCAGCGGACGTGGACCGCGTCGCCGGGGGTGTCCGCGCGCAGCAGCGACAGACGGGGGCGGACGGCGTCGGTGCGGGCGGACGGCGGCCGGCGGCGGCCCGCGGCGAACTGCACCGGCCAGTCGGCGCCGGGGCCCCGGTAATCCTGCTCGGCGGCGGCGTGCAGCGTCCACTGTGGGTCGTAGAGATGGGTGCGACCGAGCGCGCAGAGGTCGGCGCGGCCGGCGAGCAGGAGGGAGTTGACGTCGTCGTACGACGAGATGGCGCCGACCGCGATGACGGCGGCGCCGGTGCCGGCCGCGGCCTCGTGCCGGATCCGGTCGGCGAACGGCGTCTGGTAGCTGCGGCCGTACGCGGGCTTCTCGTCCGCGGTGACCTGCCCGGTGGAGACGTCGATGCCGTGGGCGCCGTGCTCGATGAAGGCGGCGGCGATCCGGACGGCGTCGTCGGTGGTGGTGCCGTCGGGCACCCAGTCGGTGGCGGAGACGCGTACCAGCAAGGGCTTGTCCGTGGGCCACACCGCCGCGACCGCATCGAAGACCTCGAGGGGAAAGCGCAGCCGATTCTCCAGGCTGCCGCCGTACTCGTCGTCGCGCCGGTTGGCGACGGGGGAGAGGAACGACGACAGCAGGTAGCCGTGCGCGCAGTGCAGCTCGAGGACGTCGAACCCGGCCTCGGCCGCGCGCTCGGCCGCCGCCACGAACTCGGCCCGGATGCGCCGCAGGTCGTCGTGGGACAGGGCCCGCGGCGCCGGCGATCCCGCGCCGTACGGGATGGGCGAAGGACCCACCACCTCCCAGCCGCCGGCGGGCAGGGGTTCGTCCATGCCCTCCCACATCAGCTTGGTCGAGCCCTTGCGGCCGGAATGCCCGAGCTGGACGCCGATCCGCGCGGTCGACCGCTCGTGGACGAAATCGACGACGCGCTTCCAGGCCGCGGCCTGCTCGGGGTTCCAGAGACCGGTGCAGCCGGGCGTGATCCGGCCCTCCGGTGAGACGCACACCATCTCGGTCATCACCAGCGCCGCGCCGCCGAGCGCCTTGGAACCCAGGTGGACCAGGTGGAAGTCGTCGGGCAGGCCGTCGACGGCCGAGTACATGTCCATGGCCGAGACGACGACGCGGTTCTTCAGCCGCAACGGCCCCAGCTGGAAGGGCTGGAACATGGCCGGGGCGCCGGCGTCGGAGCCGTCGCAGCCGCGGTCGGCGAACCGGCTCCCGATCAGGTCGGCGAACTCCTCGTCGCGGGCCCGCAGGTTGTCGTAGGTGATGCGGCGGGACCGGGTGAGCAGGTTGAAGCAGAACTCGCTCGGGTCCTGCGCCGCGTAGATGCCGATGTTCTCGAACCATTCCAGCGAGGCCTGGGCGGCGCGCTGGGTCGACTCGACCACGGGCCGCCGCTCGGTCTCGTACGCCTTCAGCGCCGTGCCGAGGTCGGCGTGCTCGTGCAGGCAGGCGGCCAGCGCCAGCGCGTCCTCCATCGCCAGCTTGGTGCCGGAGCCGATGGAGAAGTGCGCGGTGTGCGCGGCGTCGCCGAGCAGGACGACGTTCCCGCTGGTCCACCGGGCGTTGCGGACGGTGGTGAAGCTGAGCCACTTGGAGTTGTTGTCCAGCAGGCGGTACCCGGCGAGCTCGGCGGCGAACAGCTCGGCGATCCGCTTCACCGCGTAGGTGTCGGAGCAGCCCGGCGGGAAGACGGTGCCCTCGGTGGCGTCGAAGCCGGCGGCGCGCCACACGTCCTCGTGCATCTCGACGATGAAGGTGGAGCCGGTGTCCGAGTAGGGGTAGCCGTGCACCTGCATGGTGCCCCACGGGGTGTGCTTGATGAAGAACTGGAACGCCTCGAAGACCTGGTCGGTGCCGAGCCAGATGTACTTGTTGCGGCGTTCGTCGAGCGTGGGGCGGAAGTCGTCCGCGTACCGGGCCCGCACCTGGGAGTTGAGCCCGTCGCCGGCGATGACCAGGTCGTAGTCGCGGCGCAGGTCGTCGGGGTCGGGGGCGGGGGTCCGGAACCGGGTGGTGACGCCGAGGGCGGCGCACCGCCGCTGGAGCAGGCCGAGCAGCTCCTGCCGGCTCATGGCGGCGAAGCCCTGGCCGCCGACGGTGTGGCGGCGGCCGTCGAGGTGGATGTCGATGTCGGTCCACCGGGCGAACCGCGCCGCCATCGTCGCGTAGAACTCGGCGTCGGCGTTCTCGATGCCGCCCAGGGTCTCGTCGGAGAAGACCACGCCGAAGCCGAACGTGTCGTCGGGGGCGTTGCGTTCCCAGACGGTGACGTCGTGGGCGGGGTCGAGCTGCTTCATGAGGGCGGCGAAGTACAGGCCGGCGGGCCCGCCGCCGACAACGGCGATGCGCATCTGCTACCTCCGGACGAGGCCTTCTTGGGCCACGGTGGCCAGGTGGACCCCGTCGCGGGTGAAGAAACGGCCGAGGCCCAGACCGCGGCCGTGCTCGGCGGCGACCGCCTCCTGCGCGTAGAGCAGCCAGCCGTCGGCCGGGCCGGGCCGGTGGAACCACATCGCGTGGTCGAGGCTGGCGGTGACCAGGCCGGGTTCGGCCCAGGGCAGGCCGAGCACGCGCAGGACCGGCTCGAGGATGGTGTAGTCGCAGGCGTACGCGACGGCGGCCCGGTCGCGGTTGGCGGCGCTCAGCCCGGGCACGTCGCGCAGCGCGTCGAACGGCTTGATCCACACTGCCTGGTGCGACGCGCGGCCGCCCTCGACGTCGAGGTAGACCGGGCCGGGCACGTGGCGCATGTCGAAGCTGCGGCCGCCCGACCAATAGGCCTTCGAGTCGTCGGTCATCGTGCCGGCGGCCGGGGCGCCGGGGGCCGTGTCGCGCAGGACGTCGGCGGAGGAGGGGAGATCCTCGGGGGCCGGGATGTCGGCGGGCATCATGCTCGCGTACGTGTCGCCGGGCTCCCCGGTGTGGAAGGAGGCCAGCCCCGCGAAGATCGGCTTGCCGTCCTGGAACGCGCGCACCTGGCGGGTGGAGTAGCCCCGGCCGTCGCGCAGCCGCTCCACCTCGTACCGCACGGCGGCGCCGATCCGGGCCGGGCGCAGGAAGTAGCTGTGCATCGAGTGCAGCGCGCGATCGTCGCCGGCCGAGCGCATCACCGCGGTGGCGGCCTGGGCCACGAGGTCGCCGCCGTACGCCTTGGGCCACGGGCAGGGCTGGGTCGTCCCCTCGTACGCCTCGTCGAAGACCTCGGCCGGGACCGGGGTCAGCGAGATCGCCGCCGTCAGCGTCGCGGAGGTCAGGGTGGTGATCACGCGCGCCGGTACCCGGTGAGCGTGGCGTCCAGCACGTCGGCCAGGTTGACCACCAGGTTCTCCGGCGTGCGGGTGGTGATCCAGGTCAGTTCCTCGGTGGTCGACATGTTGCACTCGACGTGCGGCAGGAACGGCGGCACGAAGACCCAGTCGCCGGTCGCGAGGTCGACGTAGCTGGTGAAATCCTCGCCGTAGTAGATGCGGGCCTGGCCGGACAGCACGTAGCCGCCGGTCTCGGCCTCGCCGTGGTGGTGCGGCAGCGAGCGGAACCCGGCCCGGTTGAGCACCTTGCCGTACCACAGCCGCTTGGCCGGGGTGTGCTGGATGCTCACGCCCGAGATGCGGACCGCGTCGCCGGAGGACATGGTCTGCACGTCCTCGTCGCCGGCCCGGGTCACCACCGGGCCGAGGCTGCCGTCGGGCAGCACGTAGGCGGTGGCGTCGCCCTCCAGTTGGTAACCCTCGTAGTTCATATAGCGATTCTGTCACTGCCGTCATGTAGAGTCCATACTGCCTTTTGTCCCCCCGGAGGAGATTCGCCGATGACCGCCGTTAATCCGCCCTCCCTACCGGCGCCGAGCGGCTACTCGCACGGCACGCTGTCGGGCAACACGCTCTACCTCGGTGGGCAGACGGCCCTCGACGCCGAGATGCGGATCGTCCCGGGCGGCATCGTGCCGCAGTTCCGGCAGGCGTTCGGCAACGTGCTCACCACCCTGCGCGCGGCCGGCGGCATCCCGGAAGACCTGGTCAGCATCACGATCTACCTCACCGACATCCCGGACTACCAGGCCCACGGCAAAGAGATCGGCAAGGTCTGGCGGGAGCTGGCCGGGCCGGTCTACCCGGCGATGGCCGGCATCGGGTGCACCGCGCTCTGGCAGCCCGAGGCGCTGATCGAGATCCTCGGCGTGGCCGTCATCCCCGCCGAGCGCCTGATCTCCTAGCAGCCGTCGTCGAGCAGGTGCTCGAAGCGCAGGCCCAGGTCGGTCACGGCGATCGCGATCGGGGCCAGCGCGGCCCGGGCGTTCGCGGCGACGCACGGGGTGGGCGCCTCCCGCGCCAGCTCACGCAGCAGCTCGTACGCGCGCAGGAGTTTCTGCTCCTCGTCGGTGAGCGGGTTGTTCAGCAGATCCACCGTCATGATCGCTCCGATACGGTCGTGTGCTCGGCGGCCGGGCGCAGGTCGGTGAGGCGTTTGGCCTTGAGCTCGAAGCGGGGCAGCTCGCCGGTCCCGGCCCGCTCGAGGATGAACCGCAGCCCCTCGTGCGCCTCGGCGAGCTCGACCACCAGCACGTCGGCGAGCACGACCCAGGCCGCGTCGTCGAACCGCGGGTGCGGCTCGACCTGGAGCACCACCTCGTCGCGGGCCCCGCGCCGCTCGATGCGGATCTGGAACTCCTCGATCCCGTCGTGCGTGCGCAGGATCGCCTCGATCGCCCCGGGATAGACGTTGGTGCCCCGGACCAGCTTCATGTCGTCGGCCCGCCCGACGATGCCGCCCTCGTAGAGATCCCAGGTGCGGCCGTTGCCGGCGAACGTGGCCGGACGGCGGACCACCAGGTCGGCCGTGCGGTACCGGAGCAGCGGGATCATGCTGCGGCCGAACGACGTGCAGACCCGCTCGCCGCGCTCACCGTAGCCGAGTGGCTCCGCCGTTTCCGGGTCGATGACCTCCTCGAAGAAGTGGTCCTCGATGATGTGGCAGCCGCCGGGCTGGTTCGCCGGCTCGAACATGAAGATCGTCGACACCTCGGTCATGCCGGCGGTGTCGAACGCCTTCGCGCCCCACAGCCGCTCGATCAGCGTCTTCGTCTCGACGATGGAGCCGGCCGGCTCGCCGGACAGCACGAGCCGCTTGACCGCGGACCCGGGCAGGTCGATGCCGAGGGCCTCGGCCTCCTGGGCCATGCGCAGCGCGTAGGTCGGGGTGGTCGCGACGACGGTGGCGCCGAAGTCGGCGATCTGCCGCACCCGGGCGGCGGTGGTCTGCGCGCCGCCGGGGATGGTCAGCGCGCCGACCTTCTCGAGGCCGTTGTGCAGGCCCCAGAAGCCGATGAACGAGCCGTAGCCGAACGCCACGTAACCGATGTCCTCGGGCCGCACGCCGATGCCCCACAGCGCGTACGCCCACATCTCGGCCGCCCACGACCAGTCCTTGCGCGAGTCGAGCGCCCGCAGCGGGGTCCGGCCCGAGGTGCCGCTGGTGGTGTGCAGGCGGATCGCGGCCTCGGGCCCGGCCACCGGCAGCTCACCGTACGGCGGGTGCGCCTCCTGGCTGTCCATCCACTGCTCCCGGGTGAGGAACGGGATGCGCCGTACATCGTCGAGGGTGCGCAGCTGATCGGGGGCGAACCCGGCCGCCGCGAAACTGCGCCGGTAGAAGGGGCTGCGGGCACGCGCCCACTCGGCCACCGCCCGGATCTTGGTCAGTTGCAGGGCGGCCAGCTGCTCCCGGGGCATGCACTCGGTCTTGGGGTTCCAGTACGGCCGTCCGTCGGTCATCACCACGGCACCCGTCCTCTCCGCGTCCCACGTGACGACCAATATTGCATTGCGAACGGTCGTCAGCAAGGCGCAATATTCGTTTGCGCCTCGCTCGGTGTCGCGGTGTGGCCGTACCTAGGGCAGCGGCGCGTCTCCGTTCCGCCAGGCGCCGGCGCCCGCGCTGACGGCCGTCCGAGCCCGGCGCCACTGCTGGCGGGCCAGTTCCGAGGGCGGGGTCTCCATCTGCTCGATGCGGCGGCGGGCGGCGGCGGCCGCGGCGATCGTGGTGATGGCCGCACCGGCGATGCCGATGATCCCGCCGACCACGGTGAGGGCGGCCCCGGTGACGAGCAGCGTCGAAGACATCGGCTTGGTCATCGCGTACCTCTTCCTGTCGGTCCTGGCGTCACTATCGTGCGTGCGACCCCGGCCCGGCCTCATTCCTGCCGGATGAGTCACCCCGCCGCCGCTCCGTCGTTGATCGAATTGATCAACCCCTTCGAGCGCCTTGGATCGACCGATGCGACGTCGTGTGCTTGCCGCCCTGCTCGTGGCTCTCACCTTTGCTTCCCTTGTCAGCCCGGCCGCTGCTGATCCTGCCCAGCCGGCCGTGGTGTCCGAGAACCCGGTCGGCTACACCCCGCATGTGCTGGACGGCGCCGTCTGGGCGATGACCGTCGTCGGCCGCACGGTGATCGTCGGCGGCGAGTTCACGTACGTCGCCGACAGCTCCCGCCGGCACACCTATGCGCGCCACAACATCTTCGCCTTCGACCTGCTCGACGGCACGATCCGCGCGTTCGCGCCGGCCGTCGACGGCGGCGTGCACGCGCTGGCCGCCGGCCCCGGCGACACGGTCTACGCCGGCGGCTCCTTCACCCGGGTCAACGGCGTGCCGCAGCGCGGCCTGGCCCGGCTGTCGCTGAGCGGCGACCGGGTGAGCGCGTTCCGGGCCCGGGTGAACTACGGCGACGTACGCGCGCTGGCGGCCCGCGACGGCCGGGTGTACGCCGGGGGCACGTTCACCGCCGTCGACGGCGTGCGGCGGACCGCCCTCGCCCGCCTCGACGCCACCAGCGGCGCGGTCGACCCCGGCTTCGACGCCCAGCTCTCGGCGCCGGGCATGCGCGACACCTTCGTCGAGAGCTTCGACCTGTCCCCGGACGGCCGGCGGCTGGTGACGGTCGGCGCGCTGCGGCTGGCCGGCCGGACCACCCGGGGCCGGATCGCCATGTTCGACGTCTCCGGGCCGCGGGCGGTGCTGACCGACTGGTACACCGACGCCTACGCGGCCCCGTGCGCCCCCGGCTACGACGCGTACCTGCGGCAGGTGAAGTTCTCGCCGGACGGCTCGTACCTCGTGGTCGTCGCGACCGGGGGCACCTCGTCGCCGCAGAAGCTGTGCGACGCGGCCGCCCGCTTCCAGTCCGGCGGCGCCGGCAAGCACGACCCGGTCTGGGTGCAGCGCACCGGCGGCAACTCGCTGTTCGCCGTCGCGGTCACCGGCACCGCCGTCTACCTCGGCGGGCACCAGCTCTACCTGGACAACCCGTACGGCCACAAGACCAAGCTGCCGGGCAAGCCGCCGGTCTACACCCCCGGGCCGGGCGCGGTCCTGCGCCCCGGCATCGGCGCGGTCGACCCCGCCACCGGGCGCGCGCTGCCGTGGAACCCGACCCGCTCGCGCGGCGTGGGGGTGCGCTCGTTCGTCGCCGTGCCGCAGGGCCTGCTGGTCGGCTCGGACACCGACGAGCTCGGCCACGAGTACCACGGCCGGGTCGGCATGTTCCCGCTGCGTTGAGCCCTCAGCCGGCCCAGAACCCGCACTGGTGCTCGGCGGCGATCCGCGTGCTGACCGTGTTGCCGGTCGGTCGCAGCACCAGCGCGCTCGTCGTGGCCGAGGTGAAGCGCGGCCACGCGGCCTGGCCGGCGACGTTCGGGTCGCCGGAGCGGGCGAACGCGGCCCAGTAGCGCATCATCTGCCGGGACAGCGCGGTCTCGGCCGGGGTCAGTGGCCGGTCGCCGAGGGTGAAGTCGAACAGGTACGCCAGCTCGGCGCTGTGCGCGTCGGACATGTCGATGCCGGGCGGCTGGAAGCCGTACAGGGTCGGCGAGGTGGGGTCGTCGAACTCGTACCGGTAGGTCGGCGTCTTCCCGGCGAGCAGTCCGGCCGTCCCGTCGACGGCGCAGGCGATGCCCGAGTCGGTGGTCACCGCGGCCAGCGCGTAGAACGGCGCCGGGTAGGCCGACAGCGGGTACCGGGCCAGCACCTCGTCGGCCCGGGCGCCGTACGTCGCCCGGATCTGCTCGATGTACTGGGCGGCGGTGAGGTGGGGCCGGTCGATGATGAACAGCTTTCCTTCATCCCGTACGCCGCCGATCAGCACCGGAACGCGGTTCCACCGTCCCTGCTGGATCGCGGTGAACGGCTGTTGCGGCAGCACGCCGGTGCCGTACGTCTCGCCGCGGATCACGACCTTCTGCTCGGCGGCGATGAGGTTGGGCGCCCACGCCGAGCGCAGGCAGGCCAGGACCGTCGCCGGGTCGGTGCAGCCGGCGGCCTCCGCGTACGCCCGCCCCTGCTGTTCCGCGGTGGCCAGCGGCTGGGTGGCGAGGCCGCACCCGAGGCTCTGCATGATCGCCCGCTGGAACAGGCCGCGGGCCGGCGGCGAGGTCATCAGCGTGCAGACCGACCCGGCGCCCGCCGACTGGCCGTAGATGGTGACGTTGCCCGGGTCGCCGCCGAACGCCCGGGCGTTGGCCCGCACCCAGCGCAGCGCAGCGATCTGGTCGAGCGTCGCGTAGTTGCCGGAGTCGAGCGCCGGGATCTCGGCGTCGAGCTGGGGGAGGGCCAGCCAGCCCAGCGCCCCGAGCCGGTAGTTGATGCTGATCACGATGCTGTGGGTGAGCGAGGCCATGGTCTGGCCGCCGTAGATCACGCCGGTGCCCTGGGTCCAGCCGCCGCCGTGGTACCAGACGAGCACGGGCAGCCGGCTGTCCGGCCGGGCGCCGGACGGCCGGTAGACGTCGAGGTAGAGGCAGTCCTCGCTGACCGCCTGTCCCTCCCGGACGCCGGTGGGCTGGAACTGCAGGCAGGCGGGCGCCTGGCGGGAGGCGTCGCGGGTGCCGGGCCAGGCGGCGGCCGGCGCGGGCGGCCGGAACCGCAGGTCCTTGAGCGGCGGGGCGGCGTAGGGCAGTCCGAGGAACCGGTCGGCGCCGGCCGCCGAGACGCCGCGCACCCAGCCGTCGGCCGTGCGCACGGTGGCGGCCGGGGCGTGCCGGTGCGAGGCGGGGACGGACGCGGCCGTGCCGATCAAGGTCACCGCCAATGTGGCGGCCGCCAGCGCCAGGTTGCTTCTGATCGCCATCGAAGCACCTCCGATCAGCTATCGATCAGAGCCTATGGATGCCGGGGTCGTGAACGCAATGGATGGGCCGCCTACTTCGCAACCAGGTAGCGCACGTGGGTGGCCAGCGGCGAGCTGTAGACCTTGGCCACCTTGAGGTCGACGTCGCGGTCGAACCCCTCGAACAGCCGCTTCCCGGCGCCGAGGATCACCGGCGCGGTCGAGATGACGAGCTCGTCGACCCGGCCGGCGGCCAGCGCCTGGCGGATGATGTCGGCGCCGCCGCCGATGGCGACATCGCCGTCACCGGCCGCCTCGGCCGCCCGGTCGAGCGCCGTGTCGAGGTCGTCGACGAACCGGAACCCCGTCTCCTCGGCCGGCTGATCGGCGGTGCGGTGGGTGAGCACGAACAGCGTCCCGGGGAAGGGGTTGGTCCCGCCCCACGCGCCGGACGCGTCGTACATGCCGCGCCCGACGACGCCGGACGCCAGCGTCGCGACCAGCTCGTCGTAGAACTCCTTGTCGGCGCCGTGCATCTTGAAGTCGTGGCCACCGTCGTACGTCCACGGCCCGCCCATCACCCAGTAGTGCAGGCGCTCGCCGCCGCGCCCGAGCCCGAGCTGCGGCCCGTCCCCGGGCCCGGTGACGTAGCCGTCGACCGACGTCGTGATGGATGCGATGACCTTGCCCATGGTTCCTCCTCGGTCGGATGTCGCCAGAACAGACCGGCCGCGGCGCCCGAACTCATCGCTCTAGTACCGGCCGTGCCGGCGGATGTGGTCGTCGAGCATCTCCAGCAGGGCGGTGGTCGCCCGGGGCGGCTCCGGCGTGGCGAGCCGGGCCAGCGCCAGCGTCCACGCGTGCGCGGGCGGGTCGAGGGCGACCGGCACGACCGCGGCGCCGGCCTCGGTGGCCAGGGGTGGCACCAGCGCCACGCCGATGCCGGATTCGACGTACGCGGGAATGGTGGTCACGTCGCTGACCTCGACCGTGATCATGCGGCTGAGGCCGGCGCCGCGGAAGTCGGCGTCGGTGCGGGCGCGGTTGCAGAAGCCGATCGGCAGGTCGATGAACGACTCACCGGCCAGCTCGGCCCGGGTCACCGCCGGGCGGCCGGCGAGCGGATGGCCGGCCGGCACCAGCAGCCGCGGCTGGAACGTGGTGATCGGCTCCAGCGTCAGGCCGGGCAGGTCGGTGCCCTCGACCCCGACGAACGCCACGTCGAGGACGCGCGAGCGCAGGCCGGCCAGCAGCCCGTCGCTGCCGGCGGCGTCGATCCGCAGGCTCAGGTGCACGCCCGGGTGACGGCGGCGGAACTCGCGGACGAGCGCGGGCAGGTCGACGGTGGTGAGGCCGGCCAGGGTGCCGATGCGCAGGCTGCCGGTGACGGCGTCGCGCGTGCCGTCGACCGCGGCGCGGGCCCGGCCGAGCGAGTCGAGGGAGCGGCGGGCCTGGGGCAGCAGCGCGCGACCGGCATCGGTGAGCCCGACCCGGGTGGTGGTGCGGTCGAACAGGGTTGCGCCCAGCTCCCGCTCGAGGGCCCGCACGCTCGCCGACACCGTCGACTGCACGGCGTGGGTGCGCCGGGCGGCCCGGGTGAAGCTCAGCTCCTCGGCCACCGCGACGAAGAACTCGAGCTGACGCTGCTCCATCGACCCACCTTATCGCCGACGGCGATTGAGTCAATCAACACTATTCGTTTCCGGCGAACGCTTGGCGGGGGTAGATCTTGAGGCATGAACGTTTTCCTGACCGGCGCGACCGGCTACCTCGGCTCCGCCGTCCTCTCCGCCCTGGCCTCCGCCGGGCACCACGTGACGGCCCTGGTCCGCGACGAGGCGAAGGCGCGCGGCCGCGGCGCCGAGCTGGTCGTCGGGAGCATCGACGATCACGATCTCGTACGCCGTCTCGCCGCCGAAGCCGACGCGGTGATCGCCACTGCCTCGCCCGGCGACGCCACCAGCGCGACGGTCGAGTCCGCCTTCGCCGACGCGGTCCTCGAAGGACTGCGGCCGGGCGCCACCCTCGTGCGCACCGGCGGGGTCTGGGTGCACGGCTCCGGCGCGGCCATCACCGAGGACACGCCCCGCGACGCGCCCGCCCTGGTCGCCTGGCGGGAGGCGCTCGACACCCGGGTGCTGACGGCCGAGGGCATCCGCTCGGTGCTGATCGAGCCCGGCGTCGTCTACGGCCACGGCGCCGGCATCGTCGGCCTGGTCGTCGCCGCCGCGCGGGACGGCCACCTGGTCGGCCCCGGCACCCAGCACTGGACCACGGTCCACGTCGACGACCTCGCCGAGCTGTACGTGGCGGCGCTGACCGAGGGCGCGACGGGGTCCGTCTACCTCGGCGTGAGCGGCGACAACCCGACCACCCGGGAGCTGGGCGAGGCCGCGAGCCGCCGCCTCGGTCGCGACGCCGGGGTGACGCCGGAGGACCCGGCCGCGCTCGTCGACCGGCTCGGCGGGTTCGGTCAGGCGCTGCTGCTCGACCAGCGGGCGACCGGCGAGAAGGCGCGCCGCGAGCTCGGCTGGAAGCCGTCCCGCCCGACGGCGCTCGAGGAGATCGCGAGCGGCGGCTACGACCGGTCCTGACTGTCCGGATCCTTACCGAGCACGGCGGTGAACGGACCACGCGCTGTTAGCGTGGTCCCTACCGTCCGGCGACGTGGAGATCGGCATGACGACCGAGGTCATCCTGAGAATCGATGAGCGGGACGCCGATCCACAACGGCTTCGCGCCCTGACCGACGCCCTGCGCACCGACCTGCTGATCGACGGCGTCGACGATGCCCGGCTCGTCCGGCGGGACGGCACCGCCGTCGGCGCGCGGGGGTTCGACCCGGAGTCGCTCGGCATGCTGCTGGTCTCGATCCAGGGCTCGGCCCAGGCGCTCCTCCAACTGGTGGCTTCGGCGCGCTCCTGGCTCGGGCGGGGCGACCGGCAGCGTACGGTCGAGTTGACCGTCGGCGATTCGACGCTGATGTTGTCCGACGCGTCCGAGGACCAGCAGGACCGCTTGATCGACGAGTTCATCCGGGCGAGTTCGCGGTCCTGATTCCCGCGCTCCTGATCACCCCGCGGCCTCATCCCGCGCCGAAGCAGACGAACGGCGCCAGGGGATCGGCGCTCGACGCCTCGGCCAGGGCGCGCGCGGGCGAGGTGCCGGCCGCGACCGCGTGGTGGTACTGGGTCATGACCGCCACCGCGCCGGGATGGCTGACCTGGGCCACGCTGGAGACGACGCTCTCCGCGCCGGCGTAGAGCAGCGCCGCCGTGAAGCCGAGGATCTCGTCGCCCGGCCGTACGACCGCCCGGCCGACGTCGCAGGCCGAGAGCGTCACCTGGCGCGGCGCCGCGGCCAGCTGCTCGATGTCGTAGGCCATCAGCGGGCCGTCGACGAGGTCGAGGCAGGAGAACAGCACGTTCTCGCGCTCGTGGTGACCGTGCGCGGCCAGGTGGGCGATGGGCGCGCCGTCCAGCCCGCGAAGCGTGGCCGCCACCGTGGCCTCGGCCCCGGACAGGGTCCGGCTGCCCCGATGGGCCCGCGCCGTCTCCTCGATCTCGATCTCGGCGTACTGGAGTCCGGGCCCGGCGACCAGCAGCGGCGGCGCCTGGGTGTCGCGGGCCGTCGTCTCGGGGGCGACGTGGCGGGCGGCGAGCCAGGCCGAGGCGGACGCCGCGACGGTCACCGGCCGGCCGCGCAGCGGGGGCAGCAGGCCCCACGGAATCGACGACAGCTCCATCGTCGGCACCACGACCAGCTCCCGGTCGGCGAGGCCGAGCGGGAGCACGACCTGCTCGCTCACGGTGGTCACGTTGCGGCGCAGCGATGCCAGGATCACGTCCTCGATCGCTTTGGGCAGGCCTCCCGCGGCGAGCACGTCCAGGTCGGCCACCAGCCGGGCGGCGGCCTCCCGGACGACCGCGTACGGGCCGAGATTGACCAGGCGGACGTCGCGGCCGTCGAGCAGCAGCGCCGTGAGCCGGCCCCGGTGCACCAGGAAGCTCACCATCGCCCGATCCGTCGTGCCCAGCCCGGCGAGCACGGCGGGCAGGCTCGCGACGCGGGTGCTCCGGCCGGGCCCGCCCACCCGCCAGGTCCGTTCCCGGATCAGCCGCTCCAGCTCGGCGCAGCGCGCCCGGGCGGCGGCGTCGGGCGGGCGCTCGGCCGCCGGGGCCCGCATCGTGTAGCGCAACTGGCGCAGCTCGGCCAGGGCGTCGGCGGTCTCCGGGTCGGCCGGCGGGTGCACGGGCGGGATCTGGAACGCCTGGGCGCGGGACCGTTCCGACCAGGCGAAGACCGTGCCCGGCGAGCCGTGGTCGAACGCGGTCTCGAGCCCGGCCGTGGCGAGCTCCCGGCCCAGCGCGGTGACGCCGGCCCGCAGGTCGACGCTGCCCAGGCGGCTGCGGTGCTGCTGCAACGTGGACAGGCCGGTGCGCACCTCGGCGAGGGCCAGCCGGCGCGCGCCGCGGGCCTTGGCCAGCTCGGTGCGGGCCAGGCGGCGCATCAGGGACAGCTCGATCGGCACCGGCGGCGGGACCCGGGGAATCCGCGCCACGAGATCGTGCGCCCGATCGACGTGACCGCCGGCGATCAGCGCGCGCACGCCGACCAGATCGGCCATCTCGGCGTCGGGCAGCAGCTCGACGGCGCGCAACCCGCCGGCGACCTCGAGCGCACGGGTCGCCAGCATCGCCGGGCGGCGGGCGTGCGGCAGGTCGGCCCGCAGCTGGGTCAGCGCCGCCATCTCGGCCCAGGCCAGATTGGACCGGCGCCGGAACCGCCGCTTCGCCCGGCGCGCCCAACCGCCCGCGGCGAGGTGGTCGCCGGCGTGCAGGGCGGCCTGCGCGCGCAGCAGCTCGGCCTCGGCCAGCTCCTGGGTCAGCCGCTGCCGCCGCGCGATGGCGATCACCTCCTCGAGGGTCCGGCCGGCCTCGGCGAAGAGCCCGGCGGCGAGCAGCGCCCGGGCCTGGGCGGCGTGCAGGACGGGGAGGAACCCGGGGGCGTGCCGGAGGTAGAGCGTCTCGGCCTCCCCGAACGCCGCGAGCGCGTGCGGCAGGTTGCCGGCGAGCAGGTCGCAGTAGGCGAGGTTGTGGGTCGCCTTGGCGGCGAGCATGCCGAGCTCGTGCTGGCGGGCCAGCCGCCGGCACCGGCTGAGATCGTCGCGGGCGGCCCGGACGCGGCCCGAGTGCAGGTGGACGGAGGCCCGGTTGAGCAGCGTCGAGCACAGCACCGCGGCGTGCCGGTCGGCCCCGAGCAGCGGAATCGCCCGGTCGAAGCAGGGGATGCTCTCGGTGTAGCGGCCGGTGCGGTAGAGCATGAGCGCCCGCTGCTGGAGCAGGACGCCCTCGTCCGCCGGGTCCACCAGCCCCGCCGCCGTGTCGAGCAGGTCGAAGCCGTACCGGGTATGACCGAGCTCGGTCTCGGCGTAGGCCAGGCTGATCAGCAGGCGCGCCACCAGGGCGTCGCGGGCGGCCTCGGATGCCGGCTCGGCCGTCGCCGGGGGCCAGCCCAGCAGCGTGAGGCCGGCTCGCAGGTGGCGGGCGCCGTCCGACGGGCGGCCGTCGGAGGTCGCCCCCACGCCCTTGGCGTGCAAGCCTCGCGCGACGACGGCGACGTCCACTCGTGTCCCTACAGCTCCACCGCCGGGGTGGCGAAGAGGTTCCCGGGGCCCGGCGCGTGCCCGGCGATGCCGACGAACAGCTGCGCCGAACCGGCGGGCATCCGCTCGACGACGAATCGTCCCTCGTCGTCGGCGGTGCGGTTGAGCCGGTCCGCGCCGACCCGCACCATGATCCGGTGCGCGGCGGGCGGCGCGAGCCAGCCGTCCATCCGGACGGCGTCCTCGGCGATGCCGACGACCCTGATCATCAGGGTGACGAGGGGCGCGGCGAACGTGAAGATCCGGCTGCGATCCTCACCGCGTACGCCCACCTGCAGCGGCGTCTCGTCGACCAGGCGCATCATGTCGAAGTCGATCGCCTCGAGCGCCACCGCGAACCGGATCCGCTCGACCAGGTCGTCCGGTACCGGATCGACCATCGCATACAGCTCGGCGACCTCGTCGAGGACCGCGACGTCCGTGCCGTCGATGGCGCCGCCCGCGTCCGGGGCCGCGAAGTTGGCGTTCATGGCTGACTCCAGTCTGGTTGGTCCGCGAGCAGGGCCCGCAGCTTGGCGAGGCAGCGCCCGCGGGTGGGGCCGATGCTGCCCTTGGGCATGCCCAGCGCGGTGGCGATCGCGGCGTAGTCGGCCCGATCGTGGAAGGCGATGACCTGGATCAGCTGCACACAGCGCTGCGGCAGCTGGTGAACCGCGCGCCAGAGGACCCGGCGGCGCTCGTCCGCGAGAAGGGCCTGCTCGACCGGCGGGCTCCCGTCCGCCAGCGGCTCGAAGACGTCGTTCGTCGCGGGGCGCATACGGCTCTGCGCGGTCGACAGCCGGATGGCCTCGCGGCGGGTGACCGTGGTCAGCCAGCCGAGCAGCGCCTCCGGCGCGCGTACCTGATCGAGGCGGTTGAGCAGCGTGAGCCAGGCGTGCTGGACGACGTCGGCGCAGCTGGTGGCGTCGAGCCCGGTCGATCGGGCGACGCGCCACAGCGCCGGCGTGAACTCGACGATCAGCTCGTCGAAGGCTTCGCGGTCGCCGGCGAGCACGTCCCGGTAGAGCCGGGTGTGGTGCTCGGCCCTCGTGGTCATCATTGGCCCGGGCCCTCGGGTGCGACCGTGTAGCGCGGGTCGCCCTTGACGGTGTTCCACGCCTCGCGGAGGCGCTCCCCCCGGGCTTCGCCGTTGCCCGGCCCGTCCCGCAGGCCGGCGTCGGCACACAGGTTGTCGGCGATGGCGCCGGCGACCGCGGGAGCCGCGAACGAGGTGCCGCTCCAGACCGCGTACATGCTGGTGAAGTCGTCCGGGTCGAAGGTCTGCCGGTCGACGGTGCCGGCGAATGAGTTCTGCGCGCCCAGGAACCTGGGGTAGCTGCTGACCATGGCGACGCCGGACGCGTAGCAGCTCACCCAGGGCGCCTCGTCGCTGAACCGGGCCTTCGACTCGTTCGGATTGAGCGCGCCCACGCTGATCACCGGGGTGCCGTGGGGGTTGTCGAGGCCGGGGGCCAGCGCGGCCGGGAAGAACCGGCGGCTGGTGGAGAAGTTGCCGGCGGCCATGACCACGGCGACGCCGGCTTTGGCCAGCCCTCGCAGCAACGGCTCGAGGGCGGTGGTGACCTTCACTTCCTCGTCGGACTCGTGGAAATAGCCCAGCGAGAGCGACAGGATGTCGATGGCCAGGGAGCCGCTCTCCACTTCCTCGAGGATCCTCGTGAGGGCGAGGAGGAGATCGGCCTCGTGGGCGAAGCCGTCGGGATGCATCACGCGTACGGCGTAGACCTGCGCGCAGGGGGCGAGTTGCCGGATGATGCCGGCGATGAACGTGCCGTGCCCGGCGTGCGTCGAGATGTCGCCGAGCAGCGGCTCCTCGATCGACGGTTTGTCCGCGTAACCCGCGATCGGCAGCCGGGGCACGCCGTTGGCGCCGCCCCGGCGCCCGTCCTCGGCGATCAGGTCCTGCAGCGCCTGGTCGACGATGACCTTCTTCCCCGGGTTGAACGGCCCCTGGCGCTCGTCGACGGGCTTCAGCCACGGGTGATCCGGATCGGTGGCGATCCCGGTGTCCAGAACGGCGACGACCGGGCGCCGGGTGGCGGTCTCGGGGATCGGCGGCCAGGGCAGGTCGGCCAGCGGAACAGTGACCGGAATGCGGCCGCTGATGCCGGGGACCGGCCGGCCGAACAGGTTGCCGAGTTCCGGGCTGCCGTTGCTGGCCGTGTTCGCGCCGACGAGTATCGCGCCGCCGCCGTCCGTGGCCGACCCCACGAGCAGATGGTCCAGCGTCGCGGTCTCCACCACCCGGCGCAGCACCTCGGCCCGTTCCCGCTTCTCGTCGTCGTCCGCCGTCCGGGCCGCCTCCAGTGCGCCCGCCCGCAGCCGCTGGAGCACCGTCCACGCGTCGACGGCCGTCCCGAGGAAGCCGCTCGCGGGCACGATCTCGATCGCGCGGGGCATGCCGGCGAGCGACTCGAGCCGGTCGTACTCCCCGCCCAGCGGCGGTGGCGGCTCGAGGCGGACCCCGATGTCCTTGAGGACCCCGTTGACCGTCTCGGCCGCGTCCGGGCCGATCAGGTTGCCGGGGATGAGCAGGGCCCCGTAGCGGTAGACCGTCGGGCGAAGCTGCGGCTGATCGGCCACGACGGCGGCGTCGGACGGGCGGAGAACGCGGGCGCCGTGCCGTTCCAGGACGGCGTCGGGGATGGCCGGCAGGATGTAGCGGCTCAGCGGGTCGGCCCCGGGACCCTCGGAGGTCTCCGTCTCGCCCGCGGGCGGCGGGACCACGATTTTGATCATCACGACTCCTCGGCCTTGTCTCCGGATAGAGCGATGGAGAGGCTCGCCTGATACACCGTGAGCGCCGATCGTCGAGGCCGAGACCCCGGACGCGCTCATGGTAGGTCGGCCCGGCGCCGTTCCGCCTCCACCGGAGCGGGGTTATCCGGTCGCGAAGTCGCCTATCCGACATCGCCGGGGTGGCCGGCGGGAACATGATCGGATCCGTGCGAAACGGCCTGCGTTACGGCGCTCATCTGCCGCTCATCGACTTCGACGGCCGGGGCTGGCGGCCGGGCAGCATCGGGGCCTATGCGGGGACCGCTCGCGGGCTCGGCTACGACGCGCTCTCGGTGAACGACCATCTCGTGTTCCAGCGGCCGTGGCTGGACGGCCTCATGGCGCTGGCCAGCGTCGTCGAGCAGAGCGGCGACATGCGGCTGGTCACGACCGTGGCGTTGCCCGTCGTGCGCGGGCCGGTGGCGGTGGCCAGGGCGGCGGCCGCCCTGGACATCCTCTCCGGCGGGCGGCTCGTGCTCGGCGTCGGGCCCGGCTCGTCGCGGCGCGACTACGAGGTCGTGGGCGTGCCGTTCGAGGAGCGGTGGTCGCGGTTCGACGAGGCCGTCCGCGTCCTGCGGGGGCACCTGAACGACGAGTCGGAGATCTGGATCGCCAGCTGGGGGTCGGACGCCGGCCTCGCGCGGGTCGCCCGGCTCGGCGACGGCTGGCTGGCGTCCGGATACAACGCGACGCCGGCCGGCGTCGCGAAAGCCCGGGTGAAGCTGGCCCGGCCCGACTTCCCCTGCGCGCTCGCGACACTGTGGACGTACGTCACCGAGGACGACCGGACCGCGGCGGCGCATCTGGCCGGCCTGGCCGAGATGCTCGGACGGTCGGTGGACCAGCTGGCGGACCGGGTGCTGATCGGGCCGGCCGAGCGGTGCGCCGCGCTGCTGCGGGCCTACGCGGAGGCGGGCGTCGGCAGCTTCTTCGTCTGGCCGGTCGCCGACGCCGAGGATCAGCTGGCGCTGTTCATGCGTGACGTCGTCTCGCTGGTCTGACCCCGGGCGATGTCCTGAAGGATCTCGGTCATCGCGTGGACGGCGGGGGAGGGGAAGCCGTCCGCCCGGTGGGCCACGCTGATCCGCCGCACGGGGGCGGCCCCGCGCAGCGGCCGGACCTCGACGCCCGGCATCGTGGTGGCGACCGCGAGGCCCGGGATCACGGCGACGCCCAGCCCGGCGGCGACGAAGGCCTGCACGGCGCGGTAGTCGTCGGAGGCCAGCGACGTCCGCGGCTCGAAGCCGGCCGCCCGGCACGCGTGGCGGACGATGGTGAACCAGGCGCCGGCGGGGTGGCCGCCCACCCACACCTCGCCGGCCAGGTCGGCCAGGCCGACGCCGGCGCGCCGCTTGGCGAGGCGGTGACCGGCGGGCAGCACCGCCCGGTAGACGTCGTCGAACAGCGGGACGTGCCGCAGGCCGGGCGCCTCGTGGTCGTACACCACGGCGAGGTCGAGCGAGCCGTCGGTCAGCCGCGGGCGAGGACGCGACCGGCCTCGGTCAGTTCGACCGGGCGGGTGCCGCGCTCGACCAGGGGCAGGCCGGCCTCCCGCTCCAGGGCCGCGACGTGCTGGCTCACCGCCGACTGGGTGAGACCGAGCGCGTCGGCCGCGGCCGAGAACGAACCGTGCGCCTGCACCTCGCACAGGGCGCGGATCACGAGGTCGGCGCCGCCCTGAACTGTGCGCTGGTCGTGATGGGGGACCGGCTGGGCTATTACCGCGACCTGGCCGAGCACGGGTCCAGCACCCCGGGCGAGCTGGCCGAGCGTACGAAGACCGAGGTGCCCTATGCGCGACGGCGGGCGACCGGGCGGCGGACGCCGGGGTGGCGGACCGCACGCGCTTCGAGGTCGCCGCCGCCACCGGCTTCTCCGGCTCCGGCTACGACCTGGTCACCATGTTCGACTGCCTGCACGACATGGGCGACCCGCTGGGCGCGGCCCGTCATGTCCGGGAGGTCATCGCCCCCGACGGAACGTGGATGATCGTCGAGCCGGCCGCCGGCGACGCCGTCGAGGACAACCTGAACGCGGTCGGGTACGTCTACTACGGCTTCTCCACGCTGCTGTGCACGCCGGCGTCGCTCTCCCGGCCGCCCGGCGCCGCGCTCGGCACCCAGGCCGGGCCCGCTCGCATTCGTGCCGTGACGGCCGAGGCCGGCTTCACCCGGTTCCGGCAGGTGGCGCAGACGCCGTTCAACCACGTCTACGAGGTGCGCCCCTGACCGTCAGAGCCACCCGGCGCGGCGCAGCAGCCAGTAGAGCGTGGCGGCGCCGACCAGCATCAGGAGCATCACGGTCGGGTAGCCGTACTGCCAGGTCAGCTCGGGCATGTCGGGGAAGTTCATGCCGTAGATGCCGCCGATCGCGGTGATCAGCGCGGCGATGGCGGCCCAGGAGGCGATCTTGCGCATGTCGTTGTTCTGATCGACGTTCAGCTGGGTCAGCCGGGCCGACAGCAGCGCGTTGAGCACGTCGTCGAGGGCGACCACCTGCTCGACGGCGGCGATGTGGTGGTCGGCGACGTCGCTGAAGTAGCGGCGGATGTCCTTGGGCAGGTACTGCTTGCCGATCAGGGCGTCGAGCGGGCGCTGCAGCGGGAGGACGGCCGCCTTGAACCGCATGAGCTGGCGTTTGAGCTGGTAGATCTGCTCGACCGTGACCGGGGTGCCGGACCCGAAGACGGCCACCTCGGTCAGGTCGACGTCGGTCTGGATGGCGGCGGCGATGTCGACGTAGACGTCGACGAGCCGGTCCAGGATCGCGTGCACCACCGACCACGGGCCCTGGGCCAGCATCTCGGGGTCGGACATCAGCTCGGTGCGCAGCGAGCTGAGTTCCATGACGGTGCCCTGCCGCACGGTGATGACGAAGTGCGGCCCGACGAAGAGCCGGACGAAGCCGGTGCTGACGATCTCGCTGGTGTCGGTGAGCCGTTCGTGCTCGACGTACTGCGCGGCCCGGATGACGAGGAACATGACGTCCTCGTAGAGCTCGGCCTTGACCCGCTGCTCGCGGTTCAGCACGTCCTCGACCGCGAGCGGATGCAGCCCGAACACCTCGGCGACGCGGGCGAGCGCGGCCCCGGTCGGCTCGTGCAGCCCGAGCCACACGAAGGCGCCCTCCTGGGCGCGGGCCCGCGCGTAGAGCTCCGGCAGATCGGCGGCCGAGCCCGGGCTCTCGACGGGAATCCCGTCGACGAACAGATCGCAGCCCACGATCGCCGTGTGGTCGGCGCGCCGCCGCCCGACCGGCTGGGGCGGCATCCAGGTGCGTCGGTCGTCCAAGGTTCTCGTCACCCCCAGGCCGGAGCCTACTTCGAGCCACCCTGGCGGGGTCACCTGACGGCCTCAGCCCGCCCTTCACGCGCTCGCCGCAAACGGCCGGGGGCCGTCGGCGGCCCTGAACCGCTACGCTCGGGGCCGTCGGCGGCCCTGAACCGCTACGCTCGGGGCCGTGGCCGGCCCTGACTGGTTTCTGCTCGGCGCACCCTGGGACTGCTCCGGCACGCGCCGGGGTGAGGAACGGGCGCCCGATGCGCTGCGCCGCGCCGGTCTCGCCGAGCTGGTCGGCCTCGATGTGGGCGACGCGGCGACCGTCATCTCCAGCGACCGGCGCGATCCGGCCACCGGCGTGCGGGCGCTTCCCGAGACCATCGCCGCCGCGCGTGCGCTGTCGGCCGCGCTGGAGGCCGGGATCCGCGCGCACCCCGGGCGCCGGCCGCTGGTTCTGGGTGGCGACTGCAGCCTGCTCCTCGGGGTCTTCGCCCGGGCCGGCACGCGCGGGCTGTGGATGGCCGACGGCCATCCCGACTACCTCGACGCGCCCTCCTCCGACACCGGCGAGACCGCCGACCTCGAGCTGGCCCTGCTCACCGGCGACGGACCGCCGAGCCTGACCGGGCCGGCGCCGATGGTGGCGGCGGGGCACGTCGCGCTGATCGGTCACCGCACCGCCGGCCTCGACGCCGCGGCCGCCGCGGAACTGGGCCGCCTGCCCGCCGAGGTGTTCACCATCGACGCCCCGGCGCTGGCCGGCGACCCGCACGGCGCCGGAAGCCGCGCCGCCGCGTGGGGCGACCGGCTGCGGATGCCGATGTGGCTGCACATCGATGTGGATGTCCTCGACCCCACGGCCCTGCCGGCGGTGACCTATCCGCAGCCCGGCGGTCCCGGCTTCGACCAGCTCGCGGCCGCGCTCACCCCGCTCGCGCGGTCGCCGCGCCTCGAAGGTGTCAGCGTCGCCGACTTCCGCCCCGACCTCGACCCCGGCGGCGCCGGCGCGAGACGGCTCGTCGGCCTGCTCGACCGCCTGATCCTCCAGCCGGCGTGACCCGAGCGGCGTGACCGGCGCCGCGTGACCCCCGCGGCGTGACCCGCGCCGCGTACGGGCGAATGTGGAACGTTCGGGGGAGATCTCACGTAGATCGCGGCGGATAGTGTCGGGCCGTGACACGGGCGGTGGATCGATGGACGGCCGGGCGGTACGTGCAGGCCGCCGCCGCCGTCGCCGCGCTCGGCACCGTCTGGTGCGTGGCCTATCTGGCCCTCGGCGTCGGCAGCGAGGCGGTCGGCTACGCCTTCATGCCGATCGGCGGCGCGATCGCCGTCGCCTCCGTCCATCACCTGCTGCGCGGCGGCCGCGGCGCCGATCCGGTCGGCCGGCGGTTCTGGCGGACGGTCCGGGTCGCCTTCGGCCTGATCACGATCGGCTACGGCTGGCTGGCCGCGGACATGTTCGCCCACGCCGCCGAGGTCCGCACCCGCAGCATTCCGGTGCCGGCGGCGGCCTTCATCGTCATCGGCATCGTGACCGCGATCGGGGCGGTGGCCCGGGTGCCGGTCGTCGCGACCGGCGGCGTCGAGCGGTGGCGCATGACGCTGGACCGGACGATCGCCTTCCTCGGGTGCTCGGGCCTGCTGTGGTACGCGGGATTGGCGCCGATGCTGTCGGCCCGCGAGCCCTGGAGCCGGCAGGCGATGCTCATCGTCGGGCTCGGTTTCCTGGTCGCGGTCGGCGCCGCGACCAAGGTGTCGTACATCGTGGGCGGTCCGGTCGACCGGGTGGCGATGCGGTTCATCGCGGCCAGCGGCGGCATCACGTCCGGCGTCGTCGCGGTCCTCGCGGTGCGGTTCGGCTACCTCGGCACGGTCCCGGCCCAGGGGATCGTGCTGCCGCTGGCCCCGGTGCTGATCGCGCTCGGCGTCGCCGCTCAGGACCACGCCGATCGCGGGCTGCGGCGCGATCCGGCCCGCCGCAGCGTGTGGCTGCCCTACCTGGCCATGCTGGCGGTGGACGTGCCGCTGCTGACGGTCGCGTTCGGCGCGCCGCTGCGCTGGCCGGTCCGCGTCGTGCTGGTCACCGCCGTCGCGGTGACGGCGCTGGTCGCGGTGCGCCAGTTCCTCGCCAACCGGGAGAACGCCCGGCTGCTGCAGAACACCCGGGCCCAGGAGGAACGCCTTCAGTACGAGGTCAGCCACGACGGCCTCACCGGGCTGGCCAACCGGGCGCTGTTCCGGAACCGGCTCGCGGCCGTGCTGGCCGAGAGTGGCACGGCGACGGTGCTGCTGGTCGACCTGGACGACTTCAAGACGGTCAACGATCTGCTCGGCCACGGGGCCGGCGACCGCGTGCTGGTCTCGGTGGCGCGGTTGCTGCGGGCCGAGACCAAGAACATCGGTCTTCCCGTACGGGTCGGGGGCGACGAGTTCGCGGTGCTGCTGGCCGGGGCCGACGCCGGCGCCGACGCCGAGCGGCTGGCCGAGCGCCTGCTGGACGCGTTCACCCGCCCGGTCAGCGAGCACCGTCTGCTCGTACAGGCCAGCATCGGCATCGCCGTCGCCGGGCCGGACGCGACCGTCGACTCGGTGCTGCTGAACGCCGACGTCGCGATGTACACCGCCAAGCAGCGCGGCAAGGCCGGCGTCGTCCGGTACGCGGACGGCATGCGCGAGCCCCTTCTCGCGCACATGCAGCTCGGCGGGGAGCTGCGCCGCGCGCTGGAGAACGACGAGTTCCGCGTGGTCTACCAGCCGATCATCCGGTTCGACGGCAGCCGGCTGATCGGCGTGGAGGCGCTGATCCGGTGGCACCACCCGACCCGCGGCGTGGTCGGGCCGGCCGAGTTCATCCCGGCCGCCGAACGCACCGGCCTGATCGTGCCGCTGGGCCGGTTCGTGCTGCGCGAGACCTGCCGCCAGGCGGCGGCGTGGCTGGCCGAGTTCGGGGCGGACGCGCTCGAGGAGGCCGGGCTGAACGTGTCCGCCCGGCAGCTGCACGACCCCGACTTCGTGGCCGAGGTGACCGGCGCGCTGGCCGAGAGCGGGCTGCCGTGCGAGCGGCTGGTGCTCGAGGTGACCGAGTCGGCGGTGCTGCGCGGCCAGCAGGTCTCCCGGGCGCTGTACGAGCTCGACGGGATGGGCATCCGCCTCGCCCTCGACGACTTCGGCACCGGCGAGTCGTCGCTGAGCCTGCTGCGCGCCTTCCCGGCCGCGATCATCAAGCTCGACAAGTCCTTCGTGGACGGCATCGAGATCGAGGACGGCCGGCCCGCCGACGCCGCCGCCCGGCAGGCGGTGGCCCGGGCCGTGATCCAGCTGGCTCGCGCGCTCGGCCTCGACACGGTCGCCGAGGGCGTCGAGAGCGCCGCCCAGGTGGCCGTGCTACGCGAGCTCGGCTACACCCTCGGCCAGGGCTTCCACCTGGCCGAGCCGATGACCGCCGACGGCGTGTCCCGCCTGCTGGCCCGCCAGCGCACGCCCTCCGGGGTCACGCGCGCAAGCGGCGCTCGTTGATCTCCCAGGTCAGCACGTAGAGGCGGATCATCTGGGCCAGGCTCTCCTCGGTGTTGAAGGTGAGCACGACGTGCCGGCCCGGGTCGCCGTGCGGGGCGTCGCGGACGGTCAGGACCGTGCCGGTGACGTCGGCCTCGCCCGGTGCGCCGAGCGAGACGGTGGCCCGCACCCGATCGCCGGGGGCCAGGTCCGCGGGCTCGTCGATCCAGCAGCGCAGGCCGCCCTCGCTGATGTCGAGCAGCGCGCCCTCGAAGTGTTCGCCGGCGGTCAGGCGGACCGCGGCGCCGCCCCCGCCGCGGACGTACTCGCGGCGGTTGCTCGGGCGCGGGGGACCGGCCGGCGCGAGCGTCCAGCGGAACGGGGCCTCGTCGGTGAGGGCGACGAGGCGGGCGGGGAGCACGATGCGGGTGCGCGGCGGCGCCCAGAAGACGTCGAACTCGTGGCCGGGCACGAGCATGGCCGGTCCGGTGGTCTCGAGCGGGGCGGCGACGGTGAAGATGTCGCCGTCCACCGACTCGAGGCGGGACCGGAAGTTCACGCCCTCGCCGAGCACGAGGAACATCGGCGTGCCGACGGCGGGCAGCTCGGTGGTGGGGGCGGCCGAGACGATCATGGTTGAGACACCTCGCGGAAGGGGGATCCGATCGAGTGCTCTAATCGGCCGCCGGTGCGGGGACCTGACCATTTCGGTTGCCATCGGGGTCGCGCGGGGGATCGGTCCGTGGACCGGCGGCCCGGGACGACTCCAGTGCGAGCAGCGCCAGGGCCAGCACGATCGGGACGTAGACGTAGGCGTCGGACGGGGCGAACCGCTCGCCGAGCAGCACGACCGAGATGACGACGAGCAGGACCGGCTCGAGGTAGGTGAGCAGGCCGAAGAGGCCGAACGGCAGCAGGCGGCTCGCGGTCAGGTAGAGCACGAGCGCGGCGCTGCTCACCACGCCCAGCGCGGCCACGCCGAAGAGGAGCGCCGGCCGCGCGGCGATCGTGGGGATGCCGGTGCCGTGCGCGAGCAGGAACAACGCCGGCGGGGCCAGGACCAGCAGCTCGAAGTAGAACGCGCCGCCGGTGTCAAGCCCCGAGCGCCGTCGCGCGGTGAAGTAGAGCGGGTAGCCGAGCGCGACCACGAGCGTGACCCAGGAGAGCCCGCCCGCCGAGACCAGGGCCGCGAGCACGCCGGCCGACGCCAGCGCGACCGCGGCGGCCCGCTGCGGCGAGAGCCGTTCGCCCTGGGCGAGGAGGCCGACGACGACCATGACCAGGGGCAGCAGCAGGTAGCCGAGGGCGGTCTCGAGCGCGTGGCCGGACTGCGACGCCCAGCAGAACAGCCACAGCTGGACGCCGAGCAGCAACCCGTCGAGGACGAGGACCAGCGCGAGGGCGGGGCGGCGCCGGAGGCGTACGCCCACGTGGTTGATCTCGCGCCACGCACCGGACATCGCGAAGATGGCCGCCACGATGAGAAGGCTCGTCACGATTCGCACGGCGAAGATGTCGCCGGCGCGGAGCGGCCGGAGCATCGGCGGGAGCAGGAACACCACGCCGAACAGGGCCGAGGCCGAGAGCGAGGCGAGAACGCCACGCCGCGCGTCGCCGGGGTAAGCTGCCATACAACTGATATATCAGAGAGGCGGCCATGAACGCCAAGCCCGGGCAATCGCTCGCCGAGTACGCGACCACCGTGCTGCGCGACCGGCTCATCGTGCTCGAGATCCCGCCCGGCGCGCCGATCAGCGACGAGCTCATCGGCCGGGAGCTCGGCGTCGGCCGCACCCCGGTGCGCGAGGCGGTCAAGCGGCTCGAGGCCGAGCACCTGGTCACCGTCTTCCCCCGCCGCGGCACCTTCGCCGCCGGGATCGACATCACCGACCTCGCCGAGATCTCCGAGATCCGGGCCGAGCTCGAGCCGCTCGCCGCGAGCCGGGCCGCGCGGTTCGCCTCGCCCGGCGCCCGCGAGCACCTCCGCGACCTGGCCGGGCGCCTCCACGCGCTCGACTACGCGGGCGCCTCGCCGACCGACCTGATGCGGCACGACCTCGAGGTGCATCGCGGCATCTACGCCGCCAACGGCAACGGCCACCTGGCCGAGGTCCTCACCCGGTACGACAACCTGGCGACCCGCATCTGGTGCCTGGTGATCGACCGGCTCCCGGACGTGGGCGACCACGTCGCCGAGCACGTCGCGCTGCTGACCCGGATCGCCGGCGGCGATGCCGAGGGCGCGGCCGCCGCCGCCCGCGCTCACGTCACGTCGTTCGAGCGGCTCGTCCGCTCGGTGATCTGAGGGCGGACCTGGGCGCCGTACCGATCGGCGCAGAACTCCGCGAGGCGGTCGGCGAGGGCGGCCAGCGTCGCGGCCGCGTGATGCCGGGGGTCCCAGGCCGCGTACAACCGGATGCGCACCGGGCCCTGCGGGCCGTCGATGGTCAGCGGCACGAGATCGAAGCGGGCGTCGTCGGTGACCACGGCGATCCCTCGTCCGGCCGCGGCGACCGCCTGCGCGACCTGGGCGTCGGACACCTCCACGACATCGCCGTAGGCGACCCCGGCGTCGTCGAACGCGGCATCGAGCAGCGTTCGCGGACGGAAACCCGGGGTGAGCAGCACCAGCGCGCGGGCCGCCAGGTCGGCGACGGTCACCGACTCGCGAGCGGCCCAGGGGTCGTCGGCGCGGACGTAGGCCCACAGCGGCAGCACGGCCAGGGCCCGCGACGCCAGCGACCGGTCGGGTGGACGGGTCACCACCGCGAGGTCGGCGCCCGCGCGTACGGCCGCAAGTGCCCCGCCCGCGCCGAGCTCCCGCACCATCGGCACCGGGTCGGACCGGCCCAGGGTGGCGAGAAACGGCGCCAGCACGTCGGTCAGGGTCGTCGCCGGCACCGCGACGTGCAGCGCGGAGAGGCGGCCCGCGGCGAGGTCGCCGGCCACCCGCTCGAGCTGCTCGGCCTGGCGCAGCAGCGCGCGGACCTCGGGCAGGAAGTCCTCCGCCGCCCGCGACAGCCGCAGCTGCCGGCCCTCCCGCTCGAACAGGCGCAACCCGAGCTGCCGTTCGAGCTGACGCAGCTGCCGCGAGAGCACGGGCTGGCTGACGTGCAGGATCGCCGCCGCCCGGGTGGCCGAACCGGCCTCGGCGACCGTCGCGAAGTAGCGCAGCAACCGCAGATCCATGCTCACGGGGCATGAGAATAGTGCCGAATGAGTCTTGGACGGCAATAATCGCGTGACGCACGCTGGGCCGATGACGACACCTCGGGTCTTCACCGTGGAGAACCCGGCGACCGGCAAGCCGATCGCCGACGTGGCCGACGGCACCGCCGCCGACGCGACGGCCGCCGTCGACGCCGCGGCGCGACGGCTTCCGGCCTGGTCCGCGACCCCGCCGCGGGAGCGCGGCGAGCTGCTCACCCGGGTCCGCGAGCTGATGCTGCGCGACGCCGGCGAGCTGGCCGAGCTGATCACCCGCGAGAACGGCAAGTCGCTCGCCGACGCGCGCGGCGAGGTGACCTACGCCGCCGAGTTCTTCCGGTGGTACGCCGAGGAGGCCGTCCGCCCGCACGGCGATTTCGGCTCCTCGCCCGCCGGCGGCACCCGGACGATCGTGACCCATCGCCCGGTGGGCGTCGCCGCCCTGGTGACGCCGTGGAACTTCCCGGCCGCGATGGCGACCCGCAAGATCGCCCCGGCCCTGGCCGCGGGCTGCACCGTGGTGCTCAAGCCGGCCGCCGAGACGCCGCTGACCGCGCTCGCCATCGCCCGGCTGATCGCCGAGGCGGGCGTGCCCGACGGCGTCGTCACCGTCGTGCCCACCACCGACGCGGCCGGCGTCGTGACCGCCTGGCTGACCGACCCGCGGGTTCGCAAGGTCTCCTTCACCGGATCGACCGGCGTCGGCCGCACGCTGCTGCGCCAGGCCGCCGACCGGGTCGTCAACACGTCGATGGAGCTGGGCGGCAACGCGGCCTTCATCGTGACGTCCACCGCCGACCTCGAGGCCGCGGTCGAGGGCGCGATGATCGCCAAGTTCCGCAACGGCGGCCAGGCGTGCACCGCGGCGAACCGCTTCTACGTGCACGCCGCGGTGGCCGCCGAGTTCACCGCCCGGCTCGGCGCCCGCGTCGAGGCGCTGCGGGTCGGGCCCGCGGACGACGGCAACGACATCGGCCCGCTCATCTCGGCCAAGGCGCTGGCCGGCGTCTCCCGGCTGGTCGACGACGCGGTCGCGCGCGGCGCGGTCATCACCCACCGCGCCGCCGCGCCCGGCGGCGACGGCCACTTCTACCCGCCGACCGTGCTCACCGGCCTGCCCGGGGACGACCCGCTGCTCGGCGAGGAGATCTTCGGGCCGGTCGCGCCCATCGTCGTCTGGGAGGACCGCGCCGACCTGCTCGCGATGGCCAACGACACCGAGTACGGCCTGGCCGCGTACGTCTTCGGCGAGCTCGGCGAGGCGCTGAAGATCGCCGAGTCGCTCGACGCCGGCATGGTCGGCGTCAACCGCGGCCTGGTCTCCGACCCGTCGGCCCCGTTCGGCGGCGTGAAGCAGAGCGGCATCGGCCGCGAGGGCGCCCGGGCCGGCCTCGAGGAGTACCAGGAGGTCCAGTACTTCAGCGTCGTCTGGTGAAACCTCCCGGGGCCGCCCGCAGCAGGGCCCAGACGATCTTGCCGTCGGCCAGCTCGACGTGGCCGAAGTGGGTGGAGAGGGTGGCGATGATGTGCAGCCCGCGTCCGCCGGTACGGGTGGTCACGCTCGCGGCCGGGGCGGGTGGCAGGGCGTGGCTGCCGTCCTTGACCGCGACCCGCAGGTAGGTGCCGGTGAAGCTGACGGTGACGTCGAAGTCCGTGCCGGCGTGGCAGATGGCGTTCGCCGCCAGCTCGGAGGCCACCAGCCGGGCGCCGTCGCGCAGATCCGGCTGGCCCCAGGTCACGCAGGCGTCGCCGACCACGTTGCGGGCGATCCGCACGTTCGCCGGGATCGGGGCGAAGCGCTTCCAGATCCAGAGGGGCGCGGAGGCCTGGGCGGCCAGCGCGGAGCTCTCGTACACGGAGACGTGCTTCCGGAAGGCGGCGAGACCGCCTCGCACCTGCGCGTTCGGAGCGCAGACCAGCAGGGGTACGCCCCAGGTGCGCCGCGCGTCGAGGGTGGCGGTGGCGAAGACGCTCAGCAGGGACGGCACCGCGTTGCCGAGCCCGGACAGGTCCAGCAGAACGGCCGCCGGGCACTCCGCGGCGGCGTTGCCGGTCGCCGTCCGGATCGGCGATATCGCCTCGGCGGTGAGCACGCCGTCGAGCTCCAAGGTGGTCATCCCACTGCTGATGTTCCTGTGGGTCGCAATCCGCATCATCTGTGGTGACTCGCCGTCCTCACCAAACAGCCCGATCCCACCAGGAAACTCCGCGCGGGGCCACACGGCAATCCGGCGTCCCCCGCCTGCGGTGGGCAATTCCAACAACTCCGACAATTCCGTCGCCGAGCGTCCGGGCGCGGGCGCTCGACCCGGTAATAGGGTGGCGGCCATGTACACGATGACGGTGAGCCGGCGCATCAACGTTCCGCGATCCGTGGTCTACCAGGCCCTGCTGGATCCGGCCGCGATCGCCGCGTGGCGGGTGCCGGCGGGGATGACCAGCCGGATCCACGAGTTCGACGCCCGCGAGGGCGGACGTCTGCGGATCTCCCTGACCTATGACGCGCCGACGGCGGTCGGCAAGACCGCCGCCCGGACCGACACCTACCGCGGGCACTTCGCGCGGCTGATCCCGGACGAGCAGATCGTGGAGGTCGACGAGTTCGAGACCGACGACCCCGACATGGCCCGGCCCATCACGGTGACCACCACCCTCACCGACGCCGGCGAGCAGGGCACCGACGTCACGCTCACCTACGAGGGGCTTCCCGACGGCATCCCGCGGGCCGACAACGAGACCGGAACACGCATGGCCCTGGACAACCTGGCCCGGCTGCTGGAGAAGCCCGCGGGCTAGCCGATACGCTCACCGCTCATGGCGCTCCGGATCGACCTGACCTTCGACGCGCGCGACGCCGAGTCGCTCGCCGAGTTCTGGAAGCTGGCGCTCGGCTACGAGGACGAGCCCCCGCCCGCCCCCTTCACGACCCGCGCCGAGTGGGTGGCGTCGTTCGGCGAGGACCCGGACGACGAGGGCGGCGCCGCGTGGCTGCGCGACCCGGACGGCATCGGCCCGCGGCTGGTCCTGCTCGACGTGCCCGAGCCCAAGGTGGCGAAGAACCGGTTGCACATCGACGTCCGCGTGGGCACCGGCCCCGACGCGTGGCCGCGCATCCGGGCCAAGGCCGGCGAGCTGGAGCGGGCGGGCGGCCGCGTGCTCGCGACGTTCGAGGGCCACCACATCGTGATGGCCGACCCCGAGGGCAACGAGTTCTGCGTCGGTTCCTAGGGTCCCCGGCCGGGACTATCGTGGAGATCCGGGCGCAGGCGTACCGAGGAGGCACCGGTGGTCCAACGTCAGGTCCCCAGGCCGGCCGAGATCTTCGAGCTCATGCGGTTCAAGAAGCCGCAGTTCGACGGGCGCACGCGTCGCCTCGAAGCGGCGCTGACCATCGAAGACCTTCGCGCCATCGCCAAGCGCCGCACCCCGCGCGCCGCGTTCGACTACACCGACGGCGCGGCCGAGGGGGAGCTGTCGCTGTCCCGCGCCCGGCAGGCGTTCCAGGACGTCGAGTTCCACCCGAACGTCCTGCGTGACGTCGCGAACGTCGACACCTCGGCCACCGTCTTCGGCGGCCCGTCGGCGCTGCCGTTCGGCATCGCGCCCACCGGCTTCACCCGGCTCATGCAGACCGAGGGCGAGACCGCGGGTGCGGGCGCGGCCGGCGCCACCGGGATCCCGTTCTGCCTGTCCACCCTCGGCACCACCAGCATCGAGACGGTCAAGGAGGCGAACCCGGCCGGTCGCAACTGGTTCCAGCTCTACGTGATGAAACAGCGCGAGATCTCGTACGCGTTGGTCGAGCGTGCCGCCAAGGCCGGCTTCGACACCCTGTTCTTCACCGTCGACACCCCGGTCGCCGGCGCCCGGCTGCGCGACAAGCGCAACGGGTTCTCGATCCCGCCCCAGCTGAGCCTGCGCACCATCGGCAACGCCATTCCGCGGCCCTGGTGGTGGTACGACTTCCTGACCACGCCCAAGCTCGAGTTCGCCTCGCTGTCCTCCACCGGCGGCACGGTCGGCGAGCTGCTCGACGCCGCGATGGACCCGACGATCAGCTACGAGGACCTGCGCGTCATCCGGGAGATGTGGCCGGGCAAGCTCGCGGTCAAGGGCGTGCAGACCGTCGAGGACGCGCGCAAGCTCACCGACTTCGGCGTCGACGGCATCGTGCTGTCCAACCACGGCGGCCGCCAGCTCGACCGCGCGCCCATCCCGTTCCACCTGCTGCCCGCGGTGGTCCGCGAGGTCGGCGCCGACGTCGAGGTCACCGTCGACACCGGCATCATGCACGGCGCCGACATCGTCGCCTGCATCGCGCTCGGCGCCCGGTTCACCCTGGTCGGCCGCGCCTACCTCTACGGCCTGATGGCCGGCGGGCGGCCCGGCGTCGACCGCGCGATCGCGATCCTCGCCGAGCAGATCGTCCGCACGATGAAGCTCCTCGGGGCACACAGCCTCGAGGAGCTCACACCGCGGCACGTCACTCAGCTCGCCCGCCTCACCCCTCGGACGCCGGCGTAAGACCGGGCTGACCGGCGGGTGATGACGCCGGGCCGGGCTCGGCCCCCGCCTGGCCGCCGGCGCCGTGGCCGGGAGTTGTCCCCGCCCGGCCGCTGTCGCCGTGGCCGGGCCACCAGGCCGCGTGGCCGAGCAGCGCGGTCAGGGACGGGACCAGGAACATCGACATGACGAACGCCGAGAGCAGGATGCCGGTGGCGACCGAGAAGCCGATCTGCTGGAGGAACGAGACCGGCGCCAGGGCCAGGACCGCGAAGGTGCCGGCCAGGATCAGGCCGGCCGCCGCGACCGAGGGACCGGCGTGGCGTACGGCCAGGGCCGCCGCCGTCCGCGGCGGGTTGCCGGCCCGCACCTCCTCACGCAGCCGGGCGATCATCAAGATGTTGTAGTCGGTGCCGATCGCGAGCACGAACAGGTACAGGATGATCGGCAGCTGGAAGGTGACCCCGGGCTTGCCGGCCACGCCCTGGAAGAGGTAGATGGCGGCCCCGAGCGTGGCGGCGAAGTTGAGCAGCACCGCGAGCACCAGGTAGATCGGCGCCACGATGCTCCGCAGCAGCAGGCCGAGGATGATCGCGATGAGCAGCGCCGCGACCGGCAGGATCACCGACAGGTCCCGGTTGTTGGCCGAGTTGATGTCCGCGTAGATCGCCGTGGTCCCGCCGACCAGCACCTTGGTGCCGGGTGGCGCGAGGGCGTGCAGGTCGGCCCGCAGGTGGTCGTGGACCAGGGTGATCGCGTCGTTGGAGGCGGGGTTCACGTCGAGCAGCAGGCCGAACCGGGCCACCGTGCCGCCGGCCGCCTTGACCGCCGGCTGGACGCCGCCGACGCCGTTCACCTTGGCGGCGGCCGCCGCGAACTGGTCGAGCTGGGCGGCGGTCAGCTGCCCGCCGTCGGTGGTCGTCAGGTAGGCCTCGGTCGGGTCGAGCGCGCCCTGCGGGAAGCCGCGCTCGAGGTCGGCCGCCGCCTTGGCCGACTCGGTCGTGCTCGGGAACCCGGCCGCGAAGTCGTAGTCGGCCTTGAACAGCAGGACCCCGCCGGCGAGGGCGATCAGCACCAGGCCGGAGGCGATGGCCGCGGCCGCCGGTCGCCGGCCGAGCGCGTCGCCGATGCGTACGAACGCCTTGCCTTTCGGTTCGCGCTTCCAGGCCTTGGAGGGCCAGAACGTGGCCGTCCCGATCAGGCTGACCAGGGCCGGGATCAGGGTGAGACCGGTGATCAGCATGACGAACACGGCGATCGCGAGGGCCGGACCGAGCGACCCGAACCCGCCGAAGCTGGCCAGTAGCAGCGCGAGGAAGGCGACGATGACCGCGGCCGCCGCCGACGTGATGACCTCGCCGACTCGTGCCACCGCGTACACCATGGCGGTCTTCTTGTCGTCGCCGGCGCGGAGCCGTTCCCGGAAGCGGAAGAGCAGGAAGAGGATGTAGTCGGTGCCGATGCCGTAGAGCACGATCAGCAGCAGGGTCTGCAGGCTCTGGTCGACGTTGAAGCCGAACGCCTTGCCGGCCGCCGCGATCAGGTGGGACGAGACCTCGAGGACCACCCCGATGACGAGGATCGGCAGCAGCGCGGCGATCGGGCTGCGGAAGATGAGCAGGATCAGGACGATGATCAGTACGAAGGTGGCCGTGCCGACCACGGTGAAGGCGGTGTTGAAGGTGTCGTTGTTGTCGACCACCTGGGCCACCTGGCCGGTCACGCCGGCGCTGAGCCCGGTGCCGGCCAGCGTTGTCCTGATGACGTCGCGGGTCTTGGTCACCGCGTCCATCTGCCCCTGATTGTCGGTCAGGGCCGCGGTGATCGGCACGTTGATGAGCTGGACGAGCTTGTTCGGCGCCACGGCCTGCGGCCCGGTCAGCGGCTCGCCGATGCCGGCGATGTGCGCGCCGGCGATCGCGGTGGCCAGCGTGCCGGCCCGGGCCTGGTCGGCCTCGGTCAGCGCCCCGCCGTCGGAGCGTTTGACCACGATGATCGCGCTGGATGTGGCCTGTTCCGGGAACGCGGTCTTGGCCAGGTTGATGGCCTGCACCGACTCGTACTTGTCGGGCAGGAAGCTGCCCTGGTCACCGCTGGTGATGTCGGAAAGAGCGGGCAACAGCCCGATGATCAGAAATGCTCCGGCGAGCCAGCCGGCGATGACCCACCAGGCTCGGCGTACGACGAATCGGCCCCATTTGTCGAACATGGACGTTCCTCCCCCGTTTTCGCTGCTCAGGCGACCTTGCGGCGATAGATGGCCATGGCGAGACCGTACGCGACGACGAGCACGCCGGCGCACCAGGCGAGCGCGACCCAGATGTCGCTGCCGACCGGCTGCTGCTCGAACAGCGCCCGGACCGAGTTGACGATGGCGGTGACCGGCTGGTTCTCGGCGAAGGCGCGGACCGGCCCGGGCATCGTCTCGGTCGGGACGAAGGCGGAGCTGATGAAGGGCAGGAAGATGAGCGGGTACGAGAAGGCGGTCGCGCCGTCGGTGGTGGACGCGGACAGCCCGGCGATCACCGCGACCCAGGTCAGGGCGAGCGTGAACAGCGCGAGGATGCCGGCCACCGCGAGCCACGCCAGCAGCCCCGCCGACGTGCGGAATCCGATGAGGAGGCCGACCAGCAGGATGGCCAGCACCGAGATCGCGTTGGACACCAGCGAGGTCAGCACGTGTCCCCACAGCACGGACGACCGGGCGATCGGCATCGAGTGGAACCGTTCGAAGATGCCGCCCTGCATGTCGTTGAAGAGGCGGAAGCCGGTGTACGAGATCCCGCTGGCGATGGCGATGAGCAGGATCCCGGGCATCAGGTAGTTGACGTAGTTGTCGGTGCCGGTCTGGATGGCGCCGCCGAACACGTAGCGGAACAGCAGCAGGAACGCGATCGGCAGGATCGTGACGGTGATGATGGTGTCGGCGCTGCGGGTCACGTGGCGCACCGACCGCCCGAGCATGACACCGGTGTTGCTGAGGACATGTGTGGTCATCGCTGGGCCTGCTTTCCGACGATCGACAGGAAGATCTCTTCGAGGGTGGGCTGCCGTTCGACCCATTCCTTCTTGGCCGGCGGGAGCAGTTGACGCAGCTCGGTCAGGGTGCCGTTCACGATGATCTTGCCCTGGTGCAGGATCGCGATCCGGTCGGCGAGCTTCTCGGCCTCGTCGAGGTACTGGGTGGTGAGCAGGACAGTCGTGCCGCCGCCGGCGAGGCTCTCGATCTCCTTCCAGACCTCGAGCCGGGCCTCGGGGTCGAGCCCGGTGGTGGGCTCGTCGAGGAAGATGACCGGCGGGTCGCCGATCAGGCTCATGGCGATGTCGAGGCGACGGCGCATGCCGCCCGAGTAGGTGCCGACCCGCCGGCCGCCGGCGTCGGTGAGACCGAAGCGCCCGAGCAGGTCGTCGGCGATCTCGCCGGGGTTCGGCACCCGTCGCAGCTTCGCGATCATGACCAGGTTCTCCCGGCCGGTGAGGATCTCGTCGACGGCGGCGAACTGCCCGGTCAGGCTGATCGACTCGCGCACCTGGGCGGCCTCGGACACGACGTCGAACCCGCCGACCGTGGCCGCGCCGCCGTCGGGTTTCAGCAGGGTGGCGAGGATGCGCACCATGGTGGTCTTGCCGGCGCCGTTGGAGCCGAGGAGTGCGAAGACGGTGCCGCCGCGCACCTCCAGGTCGACGCCGTCGAGCACGATGTGGTCGCCGAAGGCCTTGCGAAGTCCGGTCACGGCGATCGCTGTACTGGTCATTGTTTCCCTCCCGGGGGTTTGTCGGTCAGGCGCGGTGGATGGTGATGTCGCCGTACGCCGTGCGCCCGCGGACCTCGACGGTCTCGTCGGCCTCGTCCGGCTTGGTGGCGTCGTCCATGTGGTTGTAGACGTGGCCGAAGCCGGTGCTGACCTCGAACCAGGCGGCGGTGCCGGGGGCGATGCCGATGTCGACCTTCCCGGCCGCGCTGCCGAGCACCACCGAGCCCCGGACCAGCTCGCCCAGGCGGATGGGGCCGTTGGAGGTCTTCACGTCGACGCCGGCGCCGGCGTGCCCGACGTCGATGGCGCCGTTGGCGTTGCGCACCCGCACGTCGCCGGTCGCCGCGTCGATCGTGGTGTCGCCGTTGGAGTTCTTGGCCTCCACCGCGCCGTCGACCTCGCCGACCTGGATCTTGCCCGAGGCGGTGGAGACGTCCGCGTTGCCGGCGATGCTGCCGACGACGACGTTGCCGAGGCCGGTGTGCAGGCGCAGCGGCCCGGTCCGCTCGACCGAGATGTCGCCGGTGGTCCGGAGCCGGCACTCACCGAGCCGCCCGGCGCAGTGGATCTCGCCCATCTGGAAGTGCGCGTCGAGCCGGGAGCCGGTGGGCAGCTCGATGGTGACGTCGACCGACCGGCTCTTCTTGGAGAAGTCGAACAGGCGCTTCGGGCCGGTGATCCGCAGTACGCCGTTGGTGAGATCGACGCGGACCTGCTCGGCCGCCTGCACGTCGGACTCGTCGGACTCGTCGCTCGGGCGGATCTCCACGACGGTGTCGGTGCGGTCGCTCGCGACGACGCGCAGGTCGCCGACGCCGAGCTCGAGAGTGACGGAGATCGATTCGGGTGTGTCGAATTCAGGCATGGTTGTCCCCGCTCATCGTGGGTGGATGGTCTTTTTGCTGGTCAGCGCACCCAGCCGGTGAAGGACTGGGAGCTTCGTTTGGCGGCGGCCCGCGGCTCGGCGCGCGCCCCGCGGTCGGGCTGTTGAAGGCTGCCGGCGGCCGCCCGGACCAGCCAGGCGTTGACCGACCGGCCCTCCTTGGCCGCGGCGTCCTCGATCGCGGTCTTCAGCTGCTCGGGCATGCGCACGTTGATCCGCGCCACCGGCCCGTCCTCGGCGATCACCAGATCGTCGTCCGGGGCGGCCGGGGCCTCGGCCTCGACCCGCTCGGCGGCCGGCACGGTCACGACGAAGCTCGGGTCGCGTCCGCGCAGGCGCAGCTCGACCGACCCCGGCGCCAGGTCTCGGGTGATCTCCTCGGCCGCCGCCGACAGCGCGTCTAGCAGCGTCATCCGGATCGCCGACTCGAGCGAGCCGGTCAGGCGCTCGACCAGCGCACGCGCATCGTCACCGCCGGCCTCGGCCAGCGTGGCGAACTCGCGGCCGAGGCTGTTCACATACGTGGTCAACTCCATGACGCCATCGTGGCACACCAGTGGCACCAACGCAAGGCATCATGGCATCAAAGTGATGCCATGGCGGCATCACGGTGCCATCGCTCAATGGTTACGGGGTGCCTCGGCCCGGGTTTTGATGCCGCGCAGCATGCGCCGCATCATCGCGTAGTCGCCGAATTCCATCAGGAACACGGTGATCACCGTGCCCGGCCGCCGCCAGTCGTAGAAGGTGTTCAGGCGGCTGACCAGCCGGGTCCGGCCGCCACTCATCGGGGTCAGCCGCCAGGACCAGATGCGCGCCCGGCTGCGCCAGAGCAGCCAGTGCGGCGCGGCGAAGCTGTCCACGATGAACGACCGCCGCTCGGAGGGCCTCATCACCATCGGCAGCCACTGGCCTTCCTCGACGTGCTGCAGCTCGGGAACGATGAACCGGACGCTGGGCCGCCCGAAGTTGTCGAGCAGATCACCGGCGTACCAGCCGGCGCGGCCGCAGCCGACGTCTGATGCCGGCGCCGCCGCAGCGGAGCGACGACGTATCGGGGCAGATCGGAGGCGACGGCGGCGAGTTCGCGTACGAGATCGGTTGCCGTCGGAAGCGGCGGTGTCCACGTCTTCTCGGGCATCTTCATACCTTCCGATACTCGGCTAACCGACCGCGACCGCAAGAGCCCTCGTCGCGGGCCGGGCGGTCAGGAGGTCGACCAAACGCCGCAATTCCCCGGATCGGGACGCGTCGAGGAAGGCGCTGAGCAGCCGGTCCCGCTCGGCCGGGTCGACCGGCTGGCGCCGTTCCTCGCGCAGGTGGCGGCGCGCCCGGTGGGCCAGCTGCCGCGCGTTGGACTCGCCGATCGCGAGTGCGTCGGCGACGTCGCGGAACGGGTAGTCGAACGTCTCGTGCAGCACGTAGACGGCACGTTCGTCGGGGGAGAGCCGTTCCATCAGGAGCTGGATCGCGGCCCCGACCTCCTCGCCGCACTCGGCCTGGCCCGCCGGGTCGGTGGTGGTGGCGCCGGAGTCCGGCAGCCATTCCCCGGCGCACACCTCGCGACGGGCGCGGGCCGAGGTGACCGTGTTGAGCGCGAGCCGCCTCGTGACGGTCACCAGGAACGCGATGGGCGACCGGACCCCCGCCCGGTCGGCGGTCTGCCAGCGAACCCACGCGTCCTGGACGACGTCCTCGGCGTCGGCCGTGCGGCCGACGATCTGGTAGGCGACGCCGAGCAGCCGGGACCGGACGCTCTCGAACTCCGTCATCGTTCATCCCCCCTCGCCTCCGAGACTCGTCGCCGGCGCCGGCCGTCGAGTCCGCCAACTCGCCAGCCGGGCTCGCCAGTCACGACCGGCGGGCGGAACCGGGCCTGGCCGGGCCCGGCCGAGCCGGGCCGGGCCGATTGACGTGATCGGAAGGCCCGGATAGCGTCCGAAACGATGTCGACGAGCCCGGTGCTGCACGATCGACGCGACGAGCGCGACGCGCTGGATCGGCTCCTGGCGAACGTGCGGTCGGGTCAGAGTCAGGTGCTGGTCGTGCGCGGCGAGGCCGGGGTGGGCAAGTCGGCCCTGCTGGACTATTTGGTGCGAAGCGCCTCCGGCTGCCGGGTCGCCCGGGCGGCGGGCCACGAGTACGAGACCGAGCTCGCCCACGCCGGCCTGCATCAGCTGTGCGCCCGGTTCCTCGATCTGCGCGACCGGCTGCCGGCCCCGCAGCGAGACGCGCTGGCGGCGGCGTTCGGCCTGAGCCCGGCCCCGGCGCCGGACCGCTTCGTGGTGAGCCTGGGCGTGCTCGGCCTGCTCTCCGCGGCCGCCGACGACGAGCCGCTGCTCTGGGTGGTCGACGACGCCCAGTGGCTGGACAAGGCGTCCGCGCAGACGCTCGCCTTCGTCGCGCGCCGGTTGCTCGCGGAGTCGGTCGGGCTGGTGTTCGCGGTCCGCGAGCCGGTCCAGGTTCCGGAGCTCGACGGGCTCCCCGAGCTCGCGCTCGGCGGACTGGGCGACACCGACTCCCGGGCCCTGCTCGACTCGGCGCTGCCCGGCCGCCTCGATGAGCTGGTCCGCGACCGCATCGTCGCCGAGTCGCGCGGCAACCCGCTCGCCCTGCTCGAGCTGCCGCGGGGACTGACGCCGACCGAGCTGGCCGGCGGGTTCGGGGTGCTCGACGCGACGCCGCTGGCGAACCGGATCGAGCAGAGCTTCCGGCGGCGCCTCGACGCGTTCCCGGCCGAGACCCGGCGGCTGCTGCTGGTGGCGGCGGCCGAGCCGGTCGGCGACGTGTCCCTGCTCTGGCGTGCGGTCGACCGGCTCGGACTCGACGCCGGCGCGGCGGCGCCCGCGCAGTCGGCGGGACTGATCGACCTGCGCGGCCGGGTGCGGTTCCGCCACCCGCTGGTGCGCTCGGCGATCTACGGGACGGCCACCCTGCCCGAGCGGGAGGAGGCGCACCGGGCGCTCGCCGAGGCCACCGACCGCGACCTCGATCCCGACCGCCGGGCCTGGCACCGCGCGCACGCGACGACCGTGCCCGACGAGGACATCGCCGCCGAGCTGGAGGTCTCGGCCGGCCGGGCGGCCCATCGCGGCGGCATCGCGGCGGCGGCCGCGTTCCTCGAACGGGCCGCCGAGCTGACCCCGGAGCCGGCCGATCGGGGCCGGCGCGCCCTCATCGCCGCGAAGGCGACCTTCGAGTCCGGTACGCCGGAGGCCGCACACAAGCTGCTGTCGCTGGCCGGGTTGTGCCCCCTCGACGAGGTTCAGCGCGTGCAGCTCATCCGCTTGCGTGCGCGGATCGCGTTCGCCCTCCGGCGTGGCGGCGACGCCCCGGCGTTGCTGCTCGCCGCCGCCGACCGGCTGGCCCCGCTCGACGGCGAGTCCGGGCGCGAGGCCTACCTGGAGGCCCTCGAGGCCTCGATCTTCGCCGGCCGTCTCAACGACGGCGCCGGCCCGCCGGAGGTCGCCGCGGTCGCCCGGGACGCCCCGCCGGCCCGGCCGCCGGCACGGCCGATCGACCTGCTCCTCGACGGCCTGGCGACGCGGTACACGCGGGGCTACGTCGCGGGCGTGGCGCCGCTGCGCGAGGCCGTGCGGGCGTTCGGGCGCGACGACGGCGGCGACCAGCACGACGCGATCCGGTGGTTCTCGCTGCCCTGGATCGTGGCCGGCGATCTGTGGGACGACGAGGCGTGGCACCGGCTGGCCTCCCGGGCGGTCCGATCCGCTCGCGACGCGGGCGCGCTCATCTCGCTGCCGCTGGCACTGGGGCACCGCTCGGTCGTCCACCTGCACGCCGGCGAGTTCGGCGCGGCTTCGTCGCTGGCCGAGGAGGCCGAGACGATCACCGAGGCGACCGGCAACGCGCCGGCGCACTATTCCGCGCTGTTGCTCGACGCCTGGCGTGGCCGGGCCGGGGCGGCGGAGGACATGGACCGGGACTTCCGGAAGGCCGTCGCGCGGGGCGAAGGACGAGGCATCGGCGGGTACGGGTACGCCTCCGCCGTGCTGTTCAACGGTCTCGGCCGCTACGACGCCGCCCTGGCGAGCGCGCGACCCGCGTGCGCGTACGACGACCTGGGCATTTCCGGTTTTGCTCTGGTCGAGTTGATCGAGGCGGGCGCCCGGAGCGGCGCGCACGAGGAGGCCGGCGCCGCCCTGCGACGGCTCGTGGAGCGCACCGACGCCGCCGGCACCGACTGGGCCCTCGGCGTCCAGGCCTGGTCGACCGCCCTGCTGGCCGACGGCAAGGCGGCCGAGGCCTGCTATCGCGAGGCGATCGACCGGTTGAAGCGCGGGCGGATCGCCATCCATCTCGCCCGCGCCCACCTGGTGTACGGCGAATGGCTGCGCCGCGAGAACCGGCGGGCCGACGCCCGCGAGCACCTGGGCGCCGCCCACGACATCTTCGACCGGGCCGGCGCCGAGGCGTTCGCCGACCGCGCCCGCCGCGAGCTGCTGAGCACCGGCGCGACCGCGCGTAAGCGCACCGTCGAAACGCACGACACGCTCACGCCGCAGGAAGGCCAGATCGCGCGGCTGGCCCGCGAGGGACTGTCCAACCCCGAGATCGGCGCCCAGCTGTTCATCAGCCCCCGGACCGTGCAGTACCACCTGGGCAAGGTCTTCGCCAAGCTCGAGATCACCTCGCGCGGCCAGCTCGGGCGGCTGCCGCCGAGCCGGTTCTGACCGTCATTTGGTGGCGTCGACCGCGGCCAGGATCATCTTGGTGACGTCGTCCGGCCGGGTGATGAGCGTCAGGTGGCCGGCGGTGACCCGGGTGATGCGGGCGCCGGCCCGGCTCGACATCTTCTCCTGCAGGGCGAGCGGGATCACGTTGTCCTGGGTCCCGATCAGCGACCAGGACGGGATCGTCTTCCACGCCGGCGGGCCGGAGACCTCGGTGAACTGGTTCAGGGCGGCGGGCCGCTGGCCGGCGTGCAGAACCCGCGCGTCCTTCTCCTCGACCCCGTTGGCGAAGCAGTCGACGTAGCCCGGGTACGGACCGTTCGGCTCCCAGCGCAGGTAGAGGTCGACGCCGCCGTCGTACGGCACCGGGTTGAAGCCGGCCTCGGTCACGTACGAGCCCGAGGTCCCGACCAGCACGCCCGCGGACTCGCCCTCGTCGGGCAGGAACGCGTCGATGTAGACCAGAGCCTTGACGTTCGGGTTGCCGGTGGCCGCGTTGGTGATGACGATCCCGCCGTAGGAGTGCGCGACCAGGACGATCGGGCCGGAGATCGTCTGCAGATAGCTCTTGAGGTACGCGCCGTCGACGACCGGTCCGCGCAGCAGGTTGGGCGGAGCGAGCACCTGGTGGCCCTCCGCCTCGAGCCGCTCGATCACGGCGGTCCAGGACGAGGCGTCGGCCCAGTCGCCGTGCACGAGAACGATGGTCGGGCGCTGTTCGGTGGACATCGGAACCCCCTTCGGGAAAATGTTGTCCCGATCAGGGTCGCGAGGATCCGGCGGCGTCGAGTCCGCCGGCACGCCAGCGTGGTCGCCAGCCACGCCCGCCGGTCAGTCCCGGAGCGTGGCCAGCTGGTCGGCGAAGCGGGCGATGGCCTGGCGATAGAGCGAGGCCGCCCAGCTCACCCGGGCCACCCCGAGCTCGGCCAGCTCGGCCGGCGACGACGTCTGCGGCAGCCGGATCACGTTCACCGGCCCGTCGACCTCGGCGGTGAACCGGCGCAGCGCGGTCGGCTCCCACAGGCCGATCGGGTAGACGCAGTCGGCCCCGGCCTCGAGGTAGGCGCCCGCGCGGCGCACCGCCTCGGGAAGAAGCTCGCCCTGGACCTCGGGGCCGGCCCCGGCGAGGTGCGGACCGAGGAAGACGTCGACCCGGGCGTTGATCACGAGCCGGTAGTCGTCCTCGGCCGCGGCCCGCCGAACGGCCCGGAGCCAGTCCACCTGCCGTTCGACATCCCGCACCCGGCCGGCGGCGTGGTCGGTGTCCTCGAGGTTGCAGCCCGCGGCCCCGGCCGCCCGCAGGGCGGCCACCAGCTCGGCCGGTTCCAGGCCGTAGCCCGCCTCGGCGTCGACGGTCACCGGCACGTCGACGCCGCGGGCGACCCGCGCGGCCGCACCGAGCATCTCGGCGACGGGCGCGCCCTGGTGATCGTCGTACCCGAGCGCGGCCGCCACGCCGGCGCTGGTGGTCGCGACCACGGGAAACCCGGCGGCCACCACCGCCCGCGCCGTGGCCACATCCCAGGCGTTCGGAAGCAGAAGAGGGTCGCCCGGACGATGCAGCGACCGCAGGCGATCGCAGCGGTTCCGAAGCTCGGTGAACTGCAAGGCCGTCATACGTCGATTCTGCCGCCCTGGCCCGCCGGGGGCGATGGCCGCCGGAACTTGCGGAAGAACTGCCACATGAGCCGGTTGGCGCTGATCTCCTGGGTGACCGTGCCGTTGCCGTTGTCGACCGGGGTGCCGGGCCAGGTGTGCCCGCCGTCGGCGATCGCCTAGAGCACGACATCGGCGCCGCGGTGGCAGCGGGTGGACGAGATCTTCGTGACGTTCGGGCTGACGGTGGCGGTGCGCGGGCCGGACCGGCATCCGTTGATCTCCGCCCACCGGTGCAGGGCGGCCGGCACCGGATAGCCCCAGTACTCGGATCCGCCGCCGAGGTACGGGTGTCTCATGCGAAGGCTCCGAGTTCGGCTCGAGTGGGTGGTGCGGCGCCGGCGCGGGCGACCGTCAGGGCCGCCACGAGCGCTGCGTGCGAGAGGACGTCGCGGATCCGGTCGGCGGTGATCGCCCGCAGCCGGGGGCGGCCGGCCGGGCCGAGAAGGTCGCGCAGCGCGTCGAGCAGGCCGGACATGAACGCGTCGCCGGCGCCGACGGTGTCGACGACGCCGACCGTCACCGGCGGGACCGTCACGTGCGCGCCGGCGGTGACCGCGAAGGCGCCTTTCTCGCCCCGCGTCACGCAGACCATGGCCGGTCCCCGGCGCCATCAGCGCGGCGACCGAGCCGGTGTGCAGGTGCCCGGCGGCCACGTCCGGCGCCACGGCACCCGGCCAGCGCGGCCAGTCGACGGCGAAGTCGTATCGCGCCGAGCCGTCGGGCCGGATCTCGGCGATCGCCCGCGAGCTCGTCCCCGCGATCGGCGCCGGCAGGGTGACGCCCGCGCCGGTGAGGTGGTCGCGCAGCAGGGCGCCGGCCGGGTCGGCGCCGAGGTGGGTCCACAGGGCGGTGTCGTGGCCGAGCCGGGCCAGGCCGACGGCGACGTTGGCGGGGCTGCCGCCGGGCAGTTCGCGCCGGGACGGCGAACAGATGACGTCGAGGATCGTCTCGCCGACGACCAGGAACCGGCTCATCGCAGCGCGCCGTTCGCGCACGCGGCGGCGAGGCCGGGGGCGAGCGGGGCCCGGGGGATCAGCGTGGCCTGCACGGCGTGGTAGAGATCGGGCTTGCCCGGCCACGTCGACGCGGCCGGCCGGTTGACCGGGTCGAGCTCGTGCCACCACGAGCCCCGGTCCCGATCCTGGAAGTGCTCCCGTACGTACGCCGACCAGGTTGTGAACCACAATGCGTAGGCCGCCTCGCCGGTGCGTGAGTGCAACGCGGCGGCCGCGGCGATCGCCTCGGCCGCGACCCAGTGCATCCGCTGACGCACCACCGGTTTTCCGTCCCAATCGGTGGTGTAGACGAATCCGGGCGCGCCGTCGACCGCCCAGCCATCGGCGACGGCCCGGTCGAACAGGGCCTTCGCGGCGGGCAGAAGCGAATCCGTGCCGAGGGCGGCCTCGAGGTGGAGGATCAGGCGGGACCATTCCAGCGCGTGGCCGACCGTCGCGCCGTACGGCTTGAACGGGTCGCGCGGCCGCTCGCGGTGATAGTCTAGGCGGGGGTTCCACCGGGCGTCGAAGTGCTCCGGCAGCCGCCACCCGTGGAGCCGGCCCCAGCCGACCGTCCGCTCGGTGACGCTCAGCGCGCGGCGCAGGCATTCCTTGTCCCCGGTCGCGTCGAACGCCGCCAGCATCGCCTCGACCGCATGCATGTTGGCGTTCAGCCCGCGGTAGTCGTCGAGGCGGCGCCACTCGGTGTCCCAGGCGTCGGCGAACATCCCCTCCTCGTCGTCCCAGAAGCGCCGCACGAGGGTGTCCATCGCCTCGGTGAGGAGTTCCCGCGCGCCCGGACGGCCGGCGAGCGTGCCGGATGCCGCGGCGAGGACGACGAAGGCGTGGTCGTAACCGGACTTGCCCGCGGCCGGGCGTCCCTCGCGGTCGACCGAGGGAAACCAGCCGCCATGGCGGCCATCGTGCAGAACCCCGGCGAGACCGGCCAGGGCCGCGTCGGCGAGCGGTCCACTTTCCGGTACGCCGAGCAGGTCGCCGAGGCTGTAGGCGTGCGCCATCCGCGCGGTGATCCAGGTGTGCACCGGACCGTCGAGATCGGGCGTTCCGTCCGCCCCCAGCCACGCCGCGCCGCCGAGCGGATGGGGGAACCGGCGGCCGAAATCGAGCAGGCGCCCGGTTTCGAGCGAGAGCCAGCCGTGGTCGAGCGTCATGGAGGTCCGTCCGTTCTTTTCCTTGTTCAGCGCGTGCTGTCGCGCTCGACGATGTGGGCCTTCGGGGCCTCGCTCTTCCCGGCGGGCGCCTCGCCGTGCATCGCGCCGAGCATGGCGTCGGCGGCGATCTCGCCGATCCGGCCGACGTCGTGGCTCATGGCGGACAGAGCCGGGACGGACAGCTGGCACTGCGCCGAGTCGTCCCAGGCGACGACCGAGATGTCGCCGGGAACGGTCAGGCCGAGACTCCGGATCGCGGTCAGGCCGCCCAGCGCCATCACGTCGTTGTCGTAGACGATCGCGGTCGGCCGGGGCCGCCGGGCCAGCAATTGCGCGGTGCCGGCCAGGCCGGACTCGTGCGAGTAGTCGCCCTCGAGACTGGTGAAGCTCAGCGCGCGGCCGGCCGCCTCGGCCTCGAAGCCGCCGCAGCGCAGTTGCGTGTGGGCGAACACCCGCGGCCCGCTGACGTGCCCGAGCGCGATGTGCCCGCGATCGGCCAGGAATCCGGCCACCTCACGGGCGAAGCCGGCGTCGTCGGTCCAGACGGCGGGCAGCCCGGCGGCGATCGACGGGTCACCCATCACCACGGCGGGGAGGCCCAGCTCGCGTACGAGATCAACGCGGTTGTCGCCCGGCGCGAGGTCCACCAGGATGACGCCGCCCACCCGCTTTTCCGCCGCCCATTGCCGGTAGGTGGCGCTTTCCGCCGCCCGGTCCGTGACGACCTTGACCAGCACCGAGATCCCGGCCGGCGTGAGCACGCGCTCGAGTCCCTCGATGAACCCGTGGTAGTAGGGCTCCTCGCCGAGCACCCGGGAGGCCCGGGCCAGCACGAGACCGACACGCCGTGTCACTGTCGTTTCCTCAGGTTGGTTGATGGCCCGGCGTTTGCCACTTGCCGCCGGGCCATCGCCGTTTCCACTAGAAGTTGATCTCGCCCTGGTTGTAGACCCGCGGCAGGAAGTACGCGTTCTGGATCTCGGCGTTGCTGTTGTTGCCGCGCAACTGCTCCGACCAGATCATGAAGTACGTCCATTTAGGCTGGCTGTCGAGCAGGGCGCCGGTGGGAACCTTGCCCATCTCGGCGATCGCGATCGGCTTGCTTCCCGCGATCGACTGGATCTGCGAGTAGTCGCCGCTCGACGGATAGTTCTTGTACCAGGCGTCGAGCGTGACGACGTCGACGTAGTTGCTGCCCGGGTAGTAGTTCGCCCAGCCGCCGGCCGGGTTGTCCTGCACGTTCCACACCCAGATCAGGTTGTCCAGGCCCTGGCTGGTGAAGTAGTCGCGCATCTGCTGGTAGAGCTTCAACGACCCGTTGGCGCCGGGCCGGTGGCCCCACCAGTTCCAGCTCTCGTTCATCTCGTGGAAGGGCCGCCAGAGCACCGGGATGCCGGCATCCTTGAGCTGCTTGAGGTACGGGACGACGGTCGCCATCCGGCTGCGCCAGGTGTTGCTGAGCGCCGTGCCGCCCGTGACGATCTGCTGGAACTGCGCGTCGCTGATGCTGGTCTTGACCCCACCGTCGAAGTTGCAGGACGCCCCGACCGTGGGCGAGCAGGCGTGCCAGGTGAGCGCGACCAGCGAGCCGTTGGCCCATTCGGTCTTGGCCTGGTTGATGACGCTCTGCCGGTTGGCGATGTCGTTCGACGTGAACATCATGTCGCCGCCCCAGAGGCCCGGCCACTGCCCGGTGACGTCGTGGACCTGCTTGGTGTACTGCCCGGGCGAGGTGGCGGGTTCCTTGTTGTGCTGACCGCTGACGATGTGGTTCCCGGTGATCGTCTTCAGGTAGTTGATCACCGTGCTCTTGGGCGTCGCGGCAAAGGCGTCCGCGGGGCTGGTGATCGTGATGGCGGCGACGGCCGCAATGGCGGCGACGAGTGTCGCTGTCAGGGCGGATAGGGGGAAGCGGGGGACTTTCATGGGGGAGTGTCCTCCTTCGGGGTGGGGTTTAGGGACCCCGTGCGATGCCTCATGTTCGAGCCCATGTTTCGTGCGTGTCAATAGTTACATTAATAATTTAAGGATGCGGAGGTGCTGGATGGTGGGTGGGGGAAGTCGCTCTGTGTCGGCTCGGGATGGGCTCGAGGTCGGCTGAGGGTCCCCGTTGCGATCCGGTCGCCGTCCTCCATCTCCGTCCTCGTCTCCGCTCCGTCCCCGTCCCTGTCCCCGTCCCTGTCCCCGTCCCGTCTCCGTCCCCGTCCCTGTCCCGTCTTCGTCCCCACCCCGGCACTGGGTGGGGATGAGTTAGCCAGCCGGGTCCGACAGTTTCCGGGCGTCATCCACAGGGCGGGCTGGATGCAGCCGAAAGGCGAGCGGGGGAGCGAGCGGCAGGCGAGCAATAGGCGAGCGGCAGGGTGGCGCTGCGGCGGGTGGCAGGGCGGCAGGGCGGCGGGTGGGAGCGAGCGGCGGGCGCGGCAGGGCGGCAGGGCGGCGGGTGGGAGCGAGCGGGAGCGCGGCAGGGCGCCATGGCGGCGGGCGAGAGCGAGCGGGAGCGCGGCACGGCGGCAGGCGGGAGCGAGGGAGTGGGCGACAGGGTGGCACGGCGGCAGGCGGGCGGGAGGGAGCGGTTGGGAGGCAGGCGGTAGGTCGGACCGAGGAACCTTCCCCACCCCGTGCACTGGGTGGGGACGACTCAACCGCCCGGGTCTGACACTTTCTCGGCGTCGTCCACAGGGACGGCCGGAAGGCAGGTGGCCGGGCGGAGGGCGGAAGAAAGGTGGCCGGGCGGAAGAAAGGTGGCCGGGTGGAGGGCAGGTAGCCGGGCGGAGGGAGGAGGCGAGCTGAGGGCGCCCGGCCAGGATGGAGGCAGGCGGCCGGGCGGGACGCAATTGGCCTGGCGACCGGCAGCCCGAAGGCGCCCGGGAACCGCCCCCTCAATCACCCACCCCCGGCGTATGCCCCGGCGCAACGGAGGCCTGCACCACCAAAGCCGCAGCCCCAATACTGGCCGCATCCCGGGGCTGGGCCGAAAGCTCAACCACAACCCCATGACGGTGCCGAGAATGGGCCGTACTGTCCAAACAGGCGCGCACCCGGCGGGCGAAGATCGAGCCGGCCCGGGCGACCCCCGGGCCGGTCAGGACGAGGCGGCCCAGATCCAGCAGGTTCACCATCGACGTGGCGGCCACGCTCAACCTCTCCGCCGCCTCGTCCAGCACCTGATAAGCCGAAACATCGCCGTTTACCGCGGCTCTGGCTATCGCGTCGTACGCGCTCGGCTCGCTGCCGTCCAGGGGCAGGCGGGCGGCCAGCGCGCGGTCGTCGCGGGCCTCGGCGACTATGGCGCGCATCGATGAGTACTGCTCCACGCAACCCCGGTTGCCGCACCAGCAGGGGCGGCCGTCGTGGTCGATGGAGACGTGGCCCAGCTCGCCGGCGCCGAAGCTTGTGCCTCGGAACAAGGCGCCGCCGAAGACCAGGCCGGCGCCTATGCCGGTGGACAGATAGATGCAGCCGAACGCCTGCTCGCGGGAGACCCGGCGGCTCCAGAACTCGCCCAGCGCGGCCGCCGCCGAGTCGTTCTCGACCAGCACCGGCACGCCGAGCCGGGCCTCCAGCGACGCCCGGTCCTCGCCCAGGTCGGTGCCGGTGCCGGCGGGTGAGACGACGGCCAGCCCTTCGATGCGGTCGCGAGGCAGGTCCAGCCCGGCCGTGAACTCCAGGAACTGCGCGCCCAGGTCCGGCCGCCGGGGCACCACCTCGCGGCCGACCACGCCGCCGGTCAGGTCGATCGCCACGCACGTCAGCGTGTCGGGGCCGAGGTGGAAGCCGACGCCGAAGCGGTTGGCGGCGCTGATCGCGATGAGCTTGCGCCGGCGGCCCAGCACCGAGTCGCTGGAGCCGATCTCGTGGATGATCCCGTCGGCGATGAGGTCGCGGACGATGTTCGAGATCGACGGCTGGGTGAGGCCGGTCAGCTCGGCGAGCTCGACGCGGCTGATGGTCACCGAGGACCGGATGACGTCCACGACGAGGGCGCGGCTCCCGGGCCCGGCCGCGGGCGCTTCTCGACGTGCCACAGGATCTCCAAACGGTAGGACCCCTGTCTACCAGGAACAACGCGGCTAAGACAAAAAATAAATTAGTAATCTAATCTTGACAGCGTTGTCACACCCGTCCCATGCTGGGCGCCTCAAAGCGAGAACCTCGAGCCCACTGGACGGACACCAGCATGATCAATAGACGGCACTTCCTCGGTCTCGGCGCCGCCGCCACGCTCGCCCTCGTCGCCGGCTGCACCGGTGGCGCCGGGAGCGACGACACCACCTCGACCGGCGACTTCTCGGGCGACGTCAAGGGCACGATCACGGTCCTGACCAACCGGACCGATCTGGTCAACACCACGCTTCCGGCGTACGCGAAGAAGTTCGAAGCGAAATACCCGGGCACCACGGTTCAGTTCCAGGGCGTGACCAACTACGAGGGTGACGTCACGACGCAGCTCAGCGGCGGCGATTACGGCGACGTGCTGCTGATCCCGAACAGCGTGGCCCGCGACGAGCTCGGTCAGTTCTTCGAGCCGCTCGGCACCCTCGACGATCTCAAGAAGAAGTACCGCTTCACCGACGAGAAGTCCTACGACGGCCAGGTCTACGGCCTGTCCCTGGGCGGCATCGCCAAGGGCCTGGTCGTCAACAAGAAGGTCTGGGCGCAGGCCGGGGTCACCGCGCCGCCGAAGACGCCGGAGGAGTTCATCGCCGGCCTCCAGGCGATCAAGAAGCTCGGCGTGACCCCGTACTACACGAACTACAAGGACGGCTGGCCGCTCAGCGAGTTCAACAACCAGCGCGGCATCCTCGCCAAGCCGGACATCAACAACACGTTCCCCGAGGACGCGTCGCCGTGGCAGGCGGGCAAGGTCCAGGCGATCACCGACGGCCTGCTGTTCGACATCGTGCACGACGGTCTCAGCGAGAAGGACCCGCTGACGACCAACTGGGAGAACTCCAAGCCGATGATCGCCACCGGCAAGACCGCGGCGATGCTGCTCGGCTCGTGGGCGGTGCCGCAGATGCAGGACGCGGCCAAGACCGCCGGCGCCGACCCGGCCGACATCGCGCTCTGGCCGTTCCCGTACCAGGTGGACGGCAAGTTCCACACCCAGATCACCGGTGACTACGCGGCCGCGGTCAGCAAGAACTCGAAGAACAAGGCCACCGCCAAGGCCTGGCTCGACTGGTTCGTCAACGAGTCCGGCTTCGCGACCGACCAGCAGGCGATCCCGACCCCGGTCAGCGCCCCGATGCCCCAGGTGATCCAGGACTTCCAGAGCGCCGGCGTCGAGCTGCTCGACCTGCCCGCCGCCACCACGAACAGCGGCAAGGAAGACCTGATCATCAAGGAGTCCGAGATCGACCTGACCGGCAACATCTACCGGCAGAAGCTGGTCGACATCGCCCGCGGCGCGGCCAAGGGAAGCAAGGACTCGTACTTCGCCGACCTCGACAAGAAGTGGGGCGCCGCGCAGTCCAAGGTCATGAAGTGACCAGTCAGGTCCTGGAGGGAACCCGGTCCGCGGTCAAGGCGGACCGGGAGCCCCGGCGAAGGAAGCACAGCCCCTGGCTCTACCTGGCGCCGGCGCTCATCCTGCTGATCACCTTCACGTACGTGCCGGTCGGCAACATGATCTGGTACAGCTTCCACAGCTGGGACGGTCTGCGGCCGACGATGGAGCCGGCCGGGCTCGACAACTACGCCCGGGTCTTCACCGACGAGCAGTACTGGCGGGTCTTCCTGGTCAGCCTCTACTACCTCGGGGCGTCGTTCGTGCAGATCGCGATCGCCCTCTACTTCGCGGTCGTCCTGAGCTTCAGCACCCGGTTCCGCAACCTGTTCAAGGGCATCCTCTTCTTCCCGTACCTCCTCAATGGTGTTGCCGTCGGTTTCGTCTTTCTGTACTTCTTCCAGCCCGGCGGCACGCTGGACACCATCCTCGGCGGCCACACCCCGCTCTGGCTGGGCGATCCCGGCATCGCCAACTTCTCGCTGGCGGGCACCTCGGTGTGGCGGTTCACCGGGCTCACGTTCGTGCTGTTCCTCGGCGCGATCCAGTCCATCCCGGGCGAGATCTACGAGGCGGCCGAGATCGACGGCGCGAACCGCTGGCACCAGTTCCGGCACATCATCGCGCCCGGCATCCGGCGGATCATCAGTCTCTCGTTCATCCTGGCCATCTCCGGCAGCCTGTCGGCCTTCGAGATCCCGTTCATCATGACCGGCGGCGCCAACGGCACCACGACGTTCGTCGTCCAGGCGTACCAGACCGCCTTCGGTTTCCGGAAGATCGGCCTCGCCTCGGCGATGGCCGTGGTCCTGCTCGCCATCGTCCTGCTCGTCACGTGGATCCAGCGCCGGCTGGTGCCGGACGAGGAGGTGACCCTCTCATGAGCAAAAGCGGCAAGATGAGCCAGTTCGGCAAGTACGCCTCCCTGGTGCTCGCCTCGCTGGTGGTGATCGTCCCGCTGGTGGTGGTGCTGTTCGCCTCGCTGAAGACGCATGCGGAGTACGGCAGCACCGGCCCGCTCACCCCGCCCCGGAACTGGTTCAACTTCCACAACTTCGCGACCGCGTGGACGAACGGTCACATGCTGCGCGGGTTCGTCAACACCACGATCATCCTGGTGATCTCGCTGGCCGGGACCATCGCGGTGGGCACCCTCGCCGCGTACGCCATCAGCCGTTTCGCCTTTCCGTTCAAACGCCTGGTGCTGGGGCTCTTCCTGGTGGCGGCGCTCGTGCCCGGCGTGACCACCCAGGTGGCGACCTACCAGATCGTCAAGTCGATGGGCCTGGTCGACACCCTCGGGTCGGCCATCGTGCTGTTCCTGGGCACCGACATCGTGTCCATCTACATCTTCATCCAGTTCATCCAGTCGATCCCGCGCAGTCTCGACGAGGCCGCCGTGATCGACGGCGCGTCCCGGTTCACCGTCTACCGCAAGGTGATCCTGCCGCTGATGAAGCCGGCCATCGCCACCGTCGTGATCATCAAGGGCATCGCCATCTACAACGAGTTCTACATCCCGTTCCTCTACCTGCGCTCGCCCGACCTGAACGTCATCTCGACCGCGCTGTTCCGCTTCAAGGGGCCGTACGGCGCGCAGTGGGAGACGATCGCGGCCTGCACGATGATCGTGATCATTCCGACCGTCGTGGTCTTCCTGCTGCTGCAGCGCTTCATCTACAACGGCGTCACCGCCGGTGCCACGAAATGAGAAGGGAAGCGCGCATGCTGCACGCGAAAAACCTCGGCGGCGTCTGGGATCTGCGAGCGGACACAGTGGACCCGCTGCCGGGAACCGTGCCGGGATGCGTCCACGTCGACCTGCTCAACGAGGGCCGGCTGCCGGACCCGTTCCTCGACGAGAACGAGAAGGCGGTCGCCTGGGTCGGGCGCACCGACTGGGAGTACAGCCGGGAAATCGGCTGGGACGGGCCCGCGCACGACCGGATCGACCTGGTCTTCGAGGGCCTCGACACGGTGGCGTCGATCGCGCTGGGCGGGGTCGCTTTCGGCACGACTCGCAACATGCACCGAAGCTTCCGGTACGACGTGACGGCGCTCGCCGGCGCGGACCCACAGCGGCTCAGCGTGCTGTTCACGTCCGCGTACACCGAGGCGGAACGCGTACGTGATCTGCTCGGTCCGCGGCCCAACGCGTACCCGGAGCCGTTCAACTTCATCCGCAAGATGGCCTGCTCGTTCGGCTGGGACTGGGGCCCTACGCTGGTCACCGCCGGCATCTGGCGGCCGGTGCGGCTGGAGGGCTGGAGCACGGCCCGGCTGGCCACCGTCCGTCCACTCGCGACGTTCGACGGCGCCGGCCGGCTCGACCTGACCGTCGACGTGGAGCGCACCCGCGACCGTGACCTGCGCGCCCGCGTGCTGCTCGACGAGATGCCGATCGCGGAGATCGAGCTGCCGGGCGGCGTCACCTCTCACCGACAGAGCGTGGCTGTCGGCGACGTGACGCCCTGGAACCCGCGCGGCCACGGCGAGGCGACGCTGTACGAGCTGACCGTCGAGCTTCTCGACGGCGACGAGGTGCTCGACCGCTGGCAGCGGCGCACCGGCTTCCGCACGGTCGAGCTCGACCGTACCGGCGGCGGTTTCGTCTTCCGGGTCAACGGCTCCCCGGTGCTGGTGAAGGGCGTCAACTGGATCCCGGACGACATCTTCCCGGCCCGGATGACCCGCGCGCGCTACGAGCACCGGCTGCGCGAGGCCGCCGACGCCGGCGTCAACCTGATCCGGGTCTGGGGCGGCGGCATCTACGAGGACCGCGACTTCTACGAGGTCTGCGACGAGCTCGGCCTGATGGTGTGGCAGGACTTCCTGTTCGCCTGCGCCGACTATCCCGAGGAGGAGCCGCTCTTCTCGGAGGTGGTGGCCGAGGCCCGGGAGAACGTGACCCGCCTCGCCCCGCACCCAAGCCTCATCACCTGGAACGGCAACAACGAGAACCTGTGGCTGCATGAGGCCATGGGCTGGGGCGGCGACCATTCCTGGGGCGAGAAGTACTACCTGGAAACGTTGCCGTCGATCGTCGCCGAGCTCGACCCCACCCGTCCCTACCAGGCCGGCAGCCCCTGGCCGGGCCGCACCGACCTGCCCCCGAACGACCCGGACCACGGCACGTTCCACTCGTGGGAGGTGTGGAACCGGGAGGACTACCTGAACTACCGCGACACCGCGCCGCGGTTCGTCGCCGAGTTCGGCTGGCAGGCGCCCCCGGCCTGGACCACGCTGCGCGAGGCGGTCTCCGACGAGCCCCTGCTTCCGGACTCGCCCGGCGTCCTGCACCACCAGAAGGCCGAGGACGGCAACGGCAAGCTGGCCCGTGGCCTCGCCCCGCATTTCGGCTCTTCCGCCAAGGGTGTCGAGGCCTGGCACTACCTCACCCAGCTCAACCAGGTGCGGGCGATCCGCACCGGCGTCGAGCACTGGCGCTCACATTGGCCGCACACCGGCGGCACGATTCTGTGGCAGCTCAACGACCTGTGGCCGGTGACCTCGTGGGCGGCCATCGACGGCGCCGGCCGGCACAAGCCGCTCTACTTCGCCCTGAAGGAGCTGCACGCCGATCGCGCGCTGACCATCCAGCCCCGCGACGGCGGCCCGGTCGTGGCCGTGCTCAACGACCACCCGGCCGAATGGACCGGGCCGCTGCTGGTCGAACGGCAGGACAGCGGCGGCGCCGTCCTGGCCACCGCCACCCAGTGGATCACCGTGCCCGCGCGGTCGGTGACGCTGGTGCCGGTGCCGGCCGCGGTGGCCAGGTTCGGCGATCCCACTTCCGAACTACTCGTCAGCCGGTTCGGCGACGTCCGCGCCCTGTGGTTCGCCGTGGAGGACCGGGAGTTCACCCACGACGATCCCGGCCTCACCGTCGACGTCCACACCGTCCCCGGCGGGCTCGACGTCCACGTGCAGGCGGTCGGCCTCGCCCGCGACATCCTGCTGCAGCCCGACCGCATCCACCCCGAGGCGGTCGCCGACCGGGGTTTCGTCACCCTGCTGGCCGGCGAGTCCGCCGTGTTCCACGTCCGCGCGCCCCTCGACCTCGACCCGGCGTCCGTCAAGGCGCCCTGGGTCCTCACCAACCTCTCGGCGGTGTTGTGATGAACTTTCGACGGTTACTCGGTGCGGCGCTCGCCGTCACCGTCATGACGACCGGGATCGCCGGCCCCGCGGCCGCGACTCCGAGTTCCTTCGTGCAGCGGGCCGGCTCCCGGCTGGTCCTCGACGGCAAGCAGTTCCGCTTCGCCGGGACGAACATCTACTGGCTCGGCCTCGACGAGAACGTCGGCGGCGTCGACTACCCGACGTACTTCCGCATCCGCGATGCCCTCGACACGGCCAAGTCCCTGGGCATGACGGTCGTGCGCAGCCACATGCTCGTGTCGACCGGCAGCGCCAAGACGTTGCTGCCGTCGAAGGAGGCGGGCTTCAACGACGAGGCGTTCCGGACCATCGACTACGCCATCGCGTACGCCGGGAAACTGGGTCTCCGCCTTGTTCTTCCGCTGACCGACAACTGGGCCTACTACCACGGCGGACATGCGGACTTCACCGGCGCGTACGGGTTGCCCGAGTCCGCTTTCTACACCGATCCCCGGGTGATCGCCGACTACCAGGCGTACGTCGCCCACGTCATGCGCCACGTCAACGCCTTCACCGGCAGGCGCCTGGTCGACGACCCGACCGTGATGGCGTGGGAGCTCGGCAACGAGCTCGAGGGCATGACGCCGGACTGGATCAACGCCAACGCCAAGCTGTTCTCGGACTGGGCGCCGCGCCAGCTGATCGCCGCCGGCCGCCGGTTCGACATCGACCCGGACACGCTGGCCGCCCCCGACGTGGACATCGTCGACGTCCACTACTACCCGCCGACCGCCGCGAAGGTCGAGGCCGACGCGGCAACCGTCGCCGCGGCGAGCAAGGCCTACATCGCCGGCGAGTACGCGTCGACGTCCGCGAACGCCGCGTTCTTCCAGCCGCTGATCGGCGACCAGAACGTCACCGGGATGCTGTCGTGGTCACTGTTCGGGCACAACGACCGGTACGGCTACGTCCAGCACGACGACGGCTTCACGTTCCACTATCCCGACGCCGCGGCGCAGGCGGCGTACGCGAAGGCGCTCGGGGGGAAGCCGGCGACCCGGCCGGCCGGCACCCCGCTGATCACCGCGATCGCCAAGGCGGGCGGCTTCAACGTCCTGCAGTGGCGCGGCGCCGCCGGGGCCGACGGCTACCGGGTCGAGCGGCGGACCTCGTACGGCGGCTGGCGGCCGGCCCACGACGGGCTGCTCACCGACGACGACACGCCCTGGCCGGACCGCGCGGTGACCGGCGACGCCTGGTATCGCGTCGTCGCCTTCACCCACGGCAAGCCGGGCACGGTGTCGGAGCCGCAGTATGTCGGCGGCGCCGAGACCGCGGTGACCGACCCGGCGTCCGGCGGCTCGGCCAACCTGGAGACGCGCCCCGATGCCACCTACCCGGCCGACGCCGGCACCGCGTGGGTGAGCTGGAACGTTCCCGGGGCGAGGCGGGCCGCGTTCGAGGTCGTGGGGCCCGGCCGCCCGGAGCTGACGGTGCAGGTGTCGGACGACGGCGCGACGTGGCGGACGGTCCGGTCGCGGGTCGACGGGCACGGTCCGTACACGATCACGGCTTCGACGCCGGCCGGCCACGTGCGCCTGGTCTGGCCCCGGCAGTCGCGGGCCGGCCTCGCCCGGACCACGTTCTGGGCCACCGACCCGGCGCCGGCCGCCCACCGGCCCGGGGCGTTCGCCGTTACCTCGCCGGCCACCGGCGCCACCGGAGTCATCGGGCCGCAGTCCTTCTCCTGGCAGCCGTCCACCGGCGTCGGTTACTACACGCTCACCGTCTCGCGGAACGCGAACCTGACCGACCCGGTGATCAGCGTGACCACCACCGGCACCAGCTACGCCCTCGCGCAGGGCCTCGACGCGGGCACCACCTGGCACTGGAGGGTGCGGGCCACCAACGCGGCGGGCAGCACGACCACGCCGCTCGCGAGCTTCGAGACGAGGGCCCGGCCGACGGCGGCAACGACGATCGACGACTTCGAGGGGTACGCCGACGGCGGCGCGCTGGTCGCGGCCTATCCCCGGAACACCGGGGGCGACGTCATCACCCCCTCGCTGATCGCCGCGGGCACGGGCCACGCCATGCGGCTCGACGTGACCCCGGGAACGGCCGGCTACGCGGGCGTCAGCCGGACCTTCGCCGCCCCGATCGACCTGTGGGGACAGGCCGGCATCGAGCTGGCGCTGGACCGTTCCGGCACCACCGGCAGCATCTCGATCCAGTTCGTCGCGAACGGGCTGTACTGGGAGGCCACCCTTCCGGCCGGCACCCCGTCCGGGGTCGTGCGGGTGCCGTTCTCGTCCTTCGCCCAGCCGTCCTGGGCGACGGTGGGGCCGCTCGACCTGCAGCACTTCACGCAGCTGTCGTTCTACATCGGCGGGAGCGGCGCGAGCCGGCTCGTGGTCGACGACGTGAGGGCGGTCCCCGTGATTCAGTGAGAGGCGACGCCGGCGGTGTGGCCGGGGGAGATCGACGCCTGGACGGCCAGGGCCGCGGCGCCGATGCCGGCCGCGTCGCGCGGTTGCGCGGACAACTCGACGACGACCTCGTGCCGATGCCGGGCGTGGGCCGTCCGGGCGAGGTGTCCGCGCAGCCGGCGGGCGTAGATCGAGCCGGCGACGGCGACGGCCGGCCCGGTGAGGACGACGCGGCCGAGGTCGAGCAGGTTCACCATCGACGTCACCGCCACGCTGAGCCGCTGGGCGGCCTCGTCGACCACGGCGAAGGCGGCCGGGTCGCCACCGACCGCAGCGCGGGCGATCGCGTCGTACGCGCTCGCCTCGCTGCCGCCGAGCGGAAGGCGCGCGGCCAGCGCCGGATCCTCCCGGGCCGCGGCCACGATCGCCCGCAGCGACGCGTATCGCTCGACGCAGCCCCGGTTGCCGCACGGGCAGGGCCGCCCGTCGTAGTGGATGGACAGGTGGCCCAGCTCGCCCGCGTCGAAGCTCGCGCCGCGGAACAGCGCGCCGCCGAAGACCAGGCCGGCGCCGATCCCGGAGTTCAGGTAGACGCTGCCGAAGGACTGCTCGCGGGAGACCCGCCGGCTCCAGAACTCGCCGAGGGCGGCGGCCGCCGCGTCGTTCTCGACCAGCACCGGGATCTTCAACCGCTCGGCCAGGGCGGCGCGGACCGCGGGCAGGTCGGGGCCGTCCGACTCGTGGCCCGGGCGGGCCGTCGGCGCCACGATGGTCAGGCCCTCGATCCGGTCGCGCGGCAGGTCGAGGCCGCCGGTGAAGTCGTCGAACCGGGCGGCGAGCTGGTCGGGCAGGTCGGTGCCGTCGAGCGGGACGACCTCGCGGCCGACCACCCCGCCGGTGAGGTCGATGGCCACGCAGGTGACCGACTCCGGCCCGAGCTGGAACCCGAGCCCGAACCGGTTGGCCGGGTTGATCGCGATCAGCTTGCGCGGCTTGCCCCGGGCCGAGTCGGCCGACCCGGTCTCGTGGATGACACCGTCGGCGATCAGGTCACGCACGATGTTGGAGATCGACGGCTGGGTGAGACCGGTCCGCTCGGCGAGCTCGACCCGGCTGATGGTGACGGCCGACCGAACCACATCCACGATCAGGGCGCGACTGCCCGGCCCGGCAGCTGGCGTTTCTCGACGTGCCATGGCCGTACGGTATCGCCTGGCCGGCGGAGCCGTTTCGTCATGCCCTCAGGAACGTCAGCACGGCGAGGACGCGGCGGTGCTCGCGGTCGTGCGGCATGAGATTCAGCTTGGTGAAGATCGCGGTGACGTGCGCTTCCACCGTCTTGACCGCGAGGTGGAGGTCGGCGGCCACCGCCGCGTTGGACAGGCCCTGGGCCATGAGCGCGAGCACGGCGCGTTCCCGCCCGGTCAGCGCGTCGAGCGGGTCGCGCTCCCGGCGCCGGGCCACCAGCCGGGCGACCAGCTCGGGATCGAGGACCGTCTCGCCCCGGGCCACCCGGCGCACGTCGCTCCCGAACGCGGTCAGATCCGAGACGCGGTCCTTGAGCAGGTAGCCGACGCCACCGTCGAAGTCGGTCATCAGGCGCAGCGCGTGATGGACCTCGACGTACTGCGACAGCAGCATCAGCCCGACCCCGGGCGCGAGCCGCCGGATGGCGGTGGCGGTGTCGATGCCCTCGGATGCGAAGCCCGGCGGCATGCGCAGGTCGATCACCGCGACGTCGGGCGGGTCGGCCCGGACCAGATCGAGCAGCGCCGTCCCGTCGCTCGTCTGGCCGGTGACGGTGAAGCCGGTCTCGGTGAGAATCCGGGCCATGCCCTCGCGGAAGAGCACGGCGTCGTCGGCCAGCATCACCCGCACGGGATCACCGCCCGCAGCCGGGTGCCGGCCGGCCCCTCGTCGATGTGCAGGCGCGCGTCCAGCGTGGCGAGCCGATCGGCCAGGCTCTCCAGGCCGCCGCCGGGCGTCACCGTGGCGCCGCCGCAGCCGTCGTCGCCGACCTCCACGACCAGCTCCGCATCGGTGAGCTGGGCCCGAACGGTGACCAGCCCGGCCCCGGCGTGCTTGGCGGCATTGGTCAGCCCCTCGCTGATCACGAAGTAGGCCGTCGCCTCGACCTCGGCCGGCAGCCGCCGGCCGACGGCCACGGTGAGCCGGACCGGCAGCGGCGAACGGTCGGCCAGGAAGCCGACCGCGGCCTCGAGGCCGTCCTGGGTGAGCACGGACGGATGCAGACCGCGGGCCATCTCGCGCAGCTCGGCGGTGGCCTCCAGCAGCCCCGCTCGGACGGCGTCCGCCTGGGCCGCCAGCTCCGCCGAGCCGGTGGCGTGGGCCTGCCGCACCACCGCGCCCAGCTCCAGGGCCACGGTCACCAGCCGCTGCTGCGCCCCATCGTGCAGGTCACGCTCCAGCCGCCGGCGGGCCGCGTCGCCCGCCGCGACCAGTCGCTGGGCGGCCGCCCGCAGCTCGAGGACCAGGCCCGCCTGAGCGGCCAGGTCGGCGGCCAGGCTCCGCTCGGCGCCGGACAGCGCGTCACCCGGAGCCTTCGTCACCGTGATGACGCCCAGCAGGCGGCCGTCGTGCCGGACCGCCACGGTGGCCGGGTCGGCGAGCCGCGGGACATCGCTCGCCCGCGCGGCGGCGGGCCAGGCCGACACGGCGCGCAGGGCGTCCGGGGGACCGGCCCACAACACCACCTCCCGGGCGCCGACGGCGTCGGCCACCGTGGCGCAGATGCCGTCGAGCAGCAGCCCGGCCGGCCCGGCGAGGTGCGCGGACAGGCGGGCCAGGGCCTCGTACGGCGTGGGCCGGCGCCCGTACACCAGCCGGTCGGCCAGCCGCTGCACGCGCCGGCGCACCGGCTCGAAGGCGACGGCCACGAGCGCGGTGGCGACCAGCGACAGCAGCGTGCTGGAACCGCGGACGAGCTGGCCCGCGCCGACCACGACGGCGGCGTAGCCGACCGTCACCACGGCCGCCATCACGCCGACCACCAGGGACTTGTTGATGACCGGATCGATGTCGTAGAGCCGGTACTTCAGGATCGCCGCGCCGGCCGCGGCCGCCACCAGCGGGACGGTCAGCGTGCCGGCCAGCGGGGAGCCGAACAGGACCAGGCCGAGGACCATGACCACGGCCGACACCGTCACGGCGAACAGGAACCACCGCAGCTGGCGACTCTCGTCGCCGCGGGCCCGGCGGAACCGGACGGCGACGCACACCGCCGCCGTCAGCTGGAACAGCAGATAGGCGACCGGGCGGCAGACCTGATAGACCGCCTCCGCCGCGGCCGAGCCCGGCACCTGCAGCGGATGCGGCGCGACCAGGCCGGTCCGCGCGTATTCGACCGGCCACAGCGCCGACATCAGGGTGAGGACCGACCCGATCGCCGCGAGGATCCCGGCGACCCATCGCCATCCGGCCGAGGGGAGCCGGCCGTCGGGGAAGCCCATCACCGTCACCCCGGCGAGCACCAGGACGAGCGGCAACGGCCAGACACCCAGCCACCCGATCCACGACGCCCCCGGCAGCGGTCCCGGATGCAGGCCGTACTGGCGGCCCGCGAACATCACCGCGTGCGCCGTGCCGGTGGCCACGAACAGCAGGCCCTCGCGGTGGCCGGGCCGGCGGCGGACGACGTACAGCCCGACCGCGGTGAACGAGACCGCGATGAGCGCGTTGTGGAGATTGCCGACATGAAAACCGAGCGCGAACCCGCCGGCGACCATCGCGGCAGTTGCCGCGCCGGCCGCCCGACCAGCCGTTGCGCTCCGGACCACGCTTGTATGGTGCCAGCGCGCCGGCCTCATGTGATCAGGGTTAACCCGGCAATGTCGGCGGGCTGACCCGGATGCCCCGGGCGGCGGCGGGAGGCGAGGGTACCGGAAACATCCCACCCGGAGGCTTCCATGACCACACCGTCCGGCACCCCGATCGACCGGCTGCTCACCGCGTCACTCGTCGTCGCCCCCGTGCTCTACCTGATCGCCGACGGCCTCTACGCGGCCCGCGGCTGGGCCGATCCGAGCGCCGCGGTCGTGCACGTGCTCGCGAGCATCGCGTACACCTTTGTCCTGCTCTGGGTCGTGCAGCGCAGCACCGGCTACTTCGCCGCCGTCCTCCTCGTCGTCGGCGTCATCGGCGTGGCCGGCAGCGTCGCGTACGGGTTCAACACGATCCACGTGTCGCTCGGCGACACCGACCTGGTCGACGCCGGGGGCGCCGCGGTGCTCATCAAGCCGCTCGGCCTGTGCTTTCCGCTGATGCTGCTGCTGTGCGCGGTCGCGATTCGCCGGCCAGGCCCGCAGTGGGCCGCGGCCGCCGTCGCCGTGGCCGCCCTGGCCTGGCCGGTCGCCCACATCGCCAACATCGCCTGGCTGGCGGTCGCGGTGAACGTCGCGCTCGTCGCCGGGTTCGCCGGCGTGGCCGGCCTCCGCGCCGTCAGCCCTGCGGGCCGCCACGCATGAGGCCGGCACGCCGTCAGTAGCCCAGCTCGCGCCAGACCGCCGCGGCCCGGGGGTGCAGGGGCACGTCGAGCGGCGTGGCCGGGGAGTCGGCGACCATGCGGGCCAGCGGCATCGGCGCCTGGTGGACCGGGCCCAGGTCCCAGACCAGGTGGTCCTTGGCGGCGTCGAGGCCGCGGCAGAACTGCTCGACCACCGGGTCGGGCGTGTCGGTGCGGCAGAAGATCGGCCAGCCGCTGTAGTCGACCGTCGGGACGTCGGCCGGCAGCGACGGGTACCGGGACTTGGCGATGACGCCGCGGCGGAAGCCCTGCTGTTCCAGGACTTGCAGGTGTTCGTCGTCCAGGGGGAGCAGGGAGGCGCCGGCGTCGGCGAGGGCGTCGGCCCACAGGACGACGCCCTCCTCGAAGATGGCGTCGATCTCGCCGGACGCGAGCCGGCCGATCCGGTCGGTGTCGCCGCGCATCGGCATCGGCTGGTCGTAGCGCACGCTGCCGCCCCACGACGTGATGTCGGCGAGGCCGAAGCCGTACGCCCGCAGCACCACGTCCACCGAGATGCTCGTCGCGGCGTCGAGCGAGCCCCGCACCGACACCTTCAGCGGGTAGCGCGCGGCCGCGATGTCGGCGAGGCTCGCGAAGCCGAGGCGGTCGGCGACCGCGAAGCCGAGCTGGTCGTCGTGCGGCAGCACCGCGATCGTCGCGACGTCGCGCGGGCGGTCGTAGGCGCCCCGGCCCAGCCGCGCCATGTTCAGCAACGCGACCGGGTTGAGGATCGCGATGTCCAGGCGCCGCTCGTGGATCTCGTCGATCGAGCGGGGATGGTTCGCGCCGTAGAAGGTGAACCGGGCCCCGGGGTCGGTGTGGCTCTCGAAGACCACGGAGACGGCCCGGAGCGGCCATTGTTTGCTGAGCATCATCTCGTGCGCGACGTCGAGCATGAGCAGCGGTCGGATGTTGAGCGGATCGATCGGCGGCAGGCCGGGAAGAATCACGATCGCACCTCCACCGCCGTGGATACCGTGCTCCGGCGAAGGCCGCAAGCCCGCAAGCCCCGCCTCAGAAGCCGAAGACGGGCAGCGCGGGCAGCGCCGGGCGGTCGAGCCACGCGGTGAGCAGGTCGTCGACCGGGGCGCGGGCGAAACGGCGGGCGTGCTCGCGGAACTCGGCGGTCGTCACCAGCCCGTGCTGGTGCTCGGCCACCCACGAGCGCAGCATCGCGAAGAACACCGGGTCGCCGACCTTCGTGCGCAGGGCGTGCAGGGCCAGCGCGCCGCGCTTGTAGACCGCCGGGTCGAACATGCGGTTCACGCCGGGGTCGGTGATGACGATGTTCGCCGGCTGCGTCGCCAGCCGGGCGTGCCACTGGGCGGCGTGGGCGTCCGTCGACGGGCCGCCGGACGCGGCCGACCACAGCCACTCGGCGTAGGTGGCGAAGCCCTCGTTGAGCCAGATGTGCCGCCAGTCGGCGACCGTGAGGCTGTTGCCGAACCACTGGTGCGCCAGCTCGTGGGCGAACAGCCGCTCGTGCGTACGGCGTCCGTCCAGGTGGTTGCGCCCGAAGATGGCCATGCCCTGGGCCTCGATCGGGTCGTCCAGGTCGTCGTCGGCGACCACCACGACGTACTCCCGGAACGGATAGGGCCCGAACAGCCCCTCCATCGCCGTCATGATCTCGCCGTGCCGGCCGAAGTCGTAGTTGAAGACCGGCAGGAGCCGGGACGGGACGGCGGCCCGCTGGGTCACCCCGCCCACCGCCAGGTCGACCAGCTCGTACCGCCCGACCTGCACGCTCATGAGGTACGGCGCGGTCGGCTCGTTCCGCTCGTAGACCCAGGTGCGGGTGCCGGCGCCCCGGCGCCGGGAGACCAGGTCGCCGGTGACCACCACCGTGTACGGCGCCGGCGCGGTCAGCGTGACCAGGAAGCTGGCCTTCTCGGCGGGCCGGTCGTTGCACGGGAACCAGGACGGCGCCCCGTTCGGCTGGCTGGCCACCAGCGCGCCGTCGGTCAGCTCGTCCCAGCCGATGTCGCCCCACCGTCCCGAGATGGGCACCGGCGTCCCGGCGTACCGGATCTCGGTCTGGAAGATCGCGCCGTGGCCGATCGGCCGCTCCGGCTTGATCCGCAGCTTGCCCGCCCGGTGGGTGAAGGTCGCCCGCCGCCCGTCCACCCGGACGTCCTGGACCCGGAACTGGCCGAGGTCGAGGCTGAACCGGGACAGCGACTGGACGGCCCGCGCGGTGATGACCGCCTTGCCGGCGAGCCGGTTGGTCATGACGCGGTAGTCGAGGTCCAGCTCGTAGTGCAGAGCCCGGTATCCGCCGTTTCCGTGCCGCGGGAGGTACGAATCGGCCGAGTGGTCCGCACCCGGTGGGGTCATGTGCCGCTACCCAAGCCTGGTCCGACGGACGGCGGAGTCCCAATTCGCGATCGGATTGCCCAGCCACCGGCTGTCGTCGGGCACCGCGTCGCCCCGGGTGACCAGCGAGCCCGGGCCTACGGTGGTACGCGCGCCGATGCTCGCGCCGGGCAGAACGATCCCGTGCGGGCCGAGCGTCGCGCCCGCGCCCAGGGTCACCTCATCCATGCTCATGATCCGATCATGAAACAGGTGAGTCTGCACCACGCAGCCCCGGTTGACCGTCGCGCCCGCCCCGAGCCGCACCAGGTCGTACTCCGGCAGCCAGAAGGTCTCCAGCCACGCGCCCCGGCCGATCTTCGCGCCGAGCGTCCGCAGCCAGATGTTCAGCAGGGGGGTGCCGGTGGCGAAGCGGAACAGCCACGGCGCGGCGAGCGCCTCGACGAACGTGTCGGCGAGCTCGTTGCGCCAGACGAACGACGTCCACAGCGCGTGGTCGGTGACCCGGAACCGGCCGACCAGCAGCCACTTCGCGGCGGTCGCGGTGAGCGCGGCGGCGATCGCCGCGACCAGCATGACCGGGCCGGCGGCGAGCGCGGCGACCCACGCGCCGGCGTCGTGCCAGATGCGGGCGAGCGTGCCGAGCACGAGGACGGCCAGCACGCCGGCGAGCATCACCGGGACGATCCGGCACAGCTCGATCGCGGCCCGGGCCAGCTTGAGGCGCAGCGGCGGGTCGTAGGTGCGGCTGCTGTCGGCGGCCCCGACGGTGCGGCGCAGCGGCATCGGCGGCGCGCCGAGCCACGACGAGCCCTTCTTCGCCTTGCGCGGCGCCGACGAGAGCACCCCGACCAGGCCCCGCTTGGGCACCGAGCGGCCGGGCGCGGCCATCCCGGAGTTGCCGAGGAACGCCTGCTTGCCGATCCGGGCCGGGGCCACCCGCAGCCAGCCGTGGCTCAGCTCGTAGGTGGCGACCATGGTGTCGTCGGCCAGGAACGCGCCGTCGTCGACCGTCGTCATGGCCGGCAGCGCGAGCACCGTGGAGGCCTCGACGTTGCGGCCGACCTTGGCGCCCAGCAGCCGCAGCCACACCGGCGTGAACAGGCTCGCGTAGATCGGGAACAGCGCCGAGCGGGCCATCCCCATCAGGCGCTCGGTCGTCCAGACCTGCCACGCCACCCGCCCGCGGACGGGGTGGAAGCCGGCCCGCACGCCGAGGCCGAGCAGGCGCACCGCGGCCAGCACGAGCAGGGCGTAGGTCAGGAAGTAGGCGACCGCCGCGACCGGGACGAGGTAGACCGAGACGGCCACGAGGACCAGGGCCGGGAGCACGGCCACCACCGGCAGCAGGCCCAGGAGCTGGGCGGTCAGGCTGTACCAGCCCACCCACAGCCGGGACCGCCGCGCGGGACGCTCGGCCGGCCAGGCGGCCGCGCCCTTGGCGGCGGGGACGGCCGGTGAACCGGCCCAGCGGCGGTTCGCCGGCACGGCGCCGGTGACGGTCGACCCGGCGGCGATGTTCGCGCCCTTGCCGATCCGGGCGCCGGGCATGAGCGTGCTGCGGGCGCCGACCCGGCTGCCCGCGCCGATGCGCACCTTGCCGACCCGGACGACGTCGCCGTCGACCCAGTAGCCGGACAGGTCGACCTCGGGCTCGACCGCCGCGCCGCGGCCGAGCTTCAGCAGGCCGGTGACCGGCGGCGCGGAGTGCAGGTCGACGTCCGGCCCGATGGACGCGCCGAGCGCCTTCGCGTACGTGATCATCCAGCCGGCCCCGGCCACCCCGGTCGCGCCGGTCAGCTCGGCGAGCCGCTCGGCCGCCCACAACCGCAGGTGGACACCGCCGCCGCGGGGGTAGTCGCCCGGGCGCACGCCCCGGAGCAGCGACCGCGCCCCGGCCGCCGCCACCGCGATCCGCCCCGGCGGGCTGAACAGGAGCACCCAGCCGGCCGCGATCCACCACCAGGAGATCTGCGGCGCCCAGGACACCAGCAGGTTGCCGAGGGTCGCGAGGACGGTGACCCAGCGCAGCCCGACGAGCGCGAGCATCGGCAGCATCAGCAGCGCCTGGAACAGCCCGGACCGCAGGGGCGTGGGCCGGACCTCGCGGCGGACGCGCGACGTCGTGTCCAGCGCCTCGATCACCGCCGCCATCTGCGACAGCCGGGGGTTCTGGTAGACGCCGGCCACCGAGACCTGCGGGTGCGCCCGCCGGATCCAGGCCACCAGCTGGGCGGCGCCGAGGCTGCTGCCGCCGCTGCTGAAGAAGTCGGCGTCCGGCGTCGCCGGGCGCACGCCGAGGATCTGCTCCCAGCCCTCGGCGAGCCACGCCTGCGTCGCGGTGAGCTCGGTGTCGCCGCCACCGCCGGCCAGGGGCCAGGGCAGGGCGGCGCGGTCGACCTTTCCGGAGGTACGGGTCGGGAGCTCGGCCACCTCGGCCAGCAGCGGGACCAGCGCGGCCGGGAGCTGCTCGCGGATGCGCTCGGCGGCGGCGACGGCGTCGAACCCGTCGCGCGGCACGACGTAGCCGACCAGCAGCTGGTTGCCGGCCGCGGTCCGCTTCACCGCGGCCGCCGCGCCGGCGACCCCGGGCAGCGCCTGCAGGGCGGCGTCCACCTCGCCCAGCTCGATCCGGCGGCCGCCGAGCTTCACCTGCTCGTCGCCGCGGCCGAGGAACAGCAGCCCCTCGGGCTCGGCGCGCACGATGTCGCCGCTGCGGTACGCCCGCGACCAGCCCAGCGCCGGGAGGGGGGCGAACTTCTCGGCGTCCTTCGCCGCGTCCAGGTAGCGGGCCAGGCCGACGCCGCCGATGACCAGCTCGCCGGTCTCGCCCATCGCGACCGGGACACCGGCCGGGTCGACGACGGTCAGCTCCCAGCCGGCCAGCGGCAGCCCGATGCGGACCGGCCCGTCGCCGGTCATCCGCGCGGCGCAGGCGACCACGGTCGCCTCGGTCGGCCCGTACGTGTTCCAGACCTCGCGCCCCTCGACGGCCAGCCGCTCCGCGAGCTCGGGCGGGCACGCCTCGCCCCCGAAGATCAGCAGACGGACGTCGTCGAGGGCCTCGACCGGCCACAGCGCGGCCAGCGTCGGCACCGTCGACACGGCGGTGATGCGCTGCTCGACCAGCCACGGGCCGAGGTCGACGCCGCTGCGTACCAGCGAGCGCGCGGCCGGCACCAGGCACGCGCCGTGCCGCCAGGCCAGCCACATCTCCTCGCACGACGCGTCGAAGGCCACCGACAGGCCGGCCAGGACCCGGTCGTGCGGGCCGAGCGGGCTCTCCTCGGCCAGGAACAGCTGCGCCTCGGCGTCGACGAAGGCGGCCGCGGCGCCGTGCGAGACGGCGACGCCCTTCGGGGTGCCGGTGGAGCCCGAGGTGAAGATGATCCAGGCGTCGTCGGCCGGGTCCGGGCGGCCGGGGCGTCCGCCCGGGGTTCCGCGCAGCGTCACGCTCAGCTCGTCGCCGATGACCGCGCAGACGCCGGCCTCGCCGAAGACCAGGTCGGCGCGCTCGTCGGGGTCGTCCGCGTCGACCGGGACGTAGGCCGCGCCGGCCGCCAGCACGCCGAGGATGGCCAGGTAGAGCTCCGCGGTGCCGGAGGAGACCCGGACGCCGACCCGGTCGCCGGCGCCGACGCCGTGCTCGCTCAGGCGTGCCCGCAGGGCCTCGACCCGATCGGCCAGCTCGCGGTAGGTCAGCTTGGTGTCGCCGGTGTCCAGCGCGGGGCTCGCCGGATGGGCTCGCACGGTCGCGTCGAGGACGTCGACCAGCGTGCGGCGGACCGGCGCGGAGGAGGACAGGAACAGCGCCGGAGCCGGCGGCGCCTCGGCAATCTCGGGAAGCTCGATCAGCTGCGGATCGGTCGTCACGGTCACCGGGCGTGCACCATCCCTACCTCGCGGTCAACGTCGGCCAGGCGCGTGACAGTCGGCCGCGCGGGGCAGCGTTCAAAGTTACGGGAAGGAAACGGGAAGTGACGGCTCTATGTCGAATTCGTGGCCATGGACACACCCGCGAAGGCCTCACGGACGGAACGGGCCGGTCACCCGGTAGGTGCGGGAGAACCACGACCAGTACTGGGGATTCTTCCGGCAGGCGGCGGCGGTGTGGCACACGGCCGGGTCATGCTGCGCATATTTCAGGAAATATCGTAGCTTCTGGTCCGCGGCTTGGTCGGACTGGTTGGCCGGCAGCCTGGCCACCGGATAGCCGCGGAAGCCGGCCAGCGAGTGCGCGACGGCGTACTGCCGCTGCGCCTCGAACGTGTAGTACGCCGTGTTCAGGTGGTCGGCGTGGTCGCCGTCGGCGTACCCGGCCGAGTAGTCCAGGGTCCGGATCACCGACGGGCGGATCAGCGTCATGAGGTCGGCCAGGGTCGCCCGCAGCGACGGGCCGGTGTAGGCGGCCGATCCGTCGACCGCGTGGATCGTGGCGATGGCGCCCGAGCGCAGCTTGCCGAGGCACTCGTAGTGGTGCACCGGGTACCCGTTCGGGCTGCCGGTCGGCAACCGCATGAACAGCAGCCGCACGTTCCGGCCGGCCAGCGTGCGGGTGTGGATCCGGTGGCCGCCCACGGCCATCGTCGACGAGCGCCAGGAGTCCCGCGCACCCGCCATCGACGCGTACGCCGCCATCGCCCCGGCCTCGCGACCGAGCCAGTACCGCGGTGGCCGGCCGGCGTCGCCCGCGGTCAGGAAGACCACCGTCACGCACCACCGGGCGGCGATGTCCGCGTACGTGTTCGGGTTGATGAACAGCAGGTCGTCGTCCTGGTGCGCGACGACGGCCATGCTGGTGTCGGCGATCGTGCACGACGCCGAGCCCGCGGCCGGTGTGGTCGGGCGAGCGGTGCTCAGGCCGACGACGACGGCGGCGGGAACCAGCACGGCCCCGGCGAGAATCGCGAGGGCCCGCCGGCGGCCGCGTTCCAAGATCGCACGCATCGGCGTGGAGGCTAGCGTGACGGTGCAAGGTGGACGGTGCGCCATTTTGTCGTACCGGGGACGTAGGTTGTCGGCATGACCGAGAACGCCCTGACCGAAGCCGATTTCGCCGCCGCCGTGGCCCGGGCCCAGGGCGCCGCCAAGTCGTATTACGACACCGGCGAGGTGGTGATGACCGACGCCGACTACGACGCGTTGCTCGACCGCATCGCCGCGGCGAAGACGGCCCACCCGGAGTGGGACGACCGCGGCCTCACCACGCGGGTCGCGGCCGGGGTGTCCGGCGGCGGCGACGTGCGGCACCCGGTGCCGATGATGTCGCTCGGCAAGGTCACCGGGGAGGACGACGTGCGCGCCTTCGTGGCGAGCCTCGCCGGCGACCCGTGCCTGGTCGAGGTCAAGCTCGACGGGCTCGCGATCCGGGTGGAGTACGAGTCGGGCCGGCTCGCCCTGGCCGCGCTGCGCGGCGACGGCAGCACCGGCGAGAACGTCACCGCCCAGGTGCTGCGCGGCGTGGCCGGGTTGCCCGCCCGGCTCGGCGCCGGGTGGACGGGCGAGGTCCGCGGCGAGATCTACATGACCGTCGGCGACTTCGAGACGGCGAGCGCCAACCGGGTCGCGGCCGGCGCCAAGGCGTTCATCAACTCGCGCGGCGCGGTCGCCGGGTCGATCCGCAGCGTCGACCGCACCTACGAGACGCCGATGACCTTCGCGGCGTACGACATCTCCGGCGATTTCGCCTCCCACCGCGAGCGCATGGCTCGCGCGGTCGAGCTCGGCTTCCCGGTGGCCGGCCGGCTCGCCACCGGCGAGATCCAGGTCGCCGCCGACGCCGACGCCGCGCTCGCCGCCATCGCGGGCATCGGCGAGCTGCGCCGCGGCCTCGAGTTCCCGATCGACGGCGCGGTGCTCACCGCCGACCTGGAGTCGACGCGCCGCCGGCTCGGCTCCGGCAGCCGCACGCCGCACTGGGCGGCGGCGTTCAAGTACCCCGCCGACACCGGCTCCACGGTGCTGCGCGACATCGAGGTGCGGGTCGGGCGCACCGGCCGCATCTCGCTGCGCGCGGTGCTCGACCCGGTCTTCGTCGACGGCACCACGATCACCTACGCGACGCTGCACAACCCCAAGTTCGTCGAGGAGCAGGGCCTCGCCATCGGTCAGACCGTCGCGGTGTGGCGAGCGGGCGACGTCATCCCGCGGGTCACCGCGCCCATCGGCGAGCAGCCGCACGGCCTCACCCCGTGGGCGCCGCCCGAGACCTGCCCCCAGTGCGGCGAGCCGTGGGACAAGACGAGCCTGCTCTGGCGCTGCCACACCGCCTCGTGCAGCGCCACCAACGCGCTCGAGTACTGGTGCAGCCGCGACGCGCTGGACGTCGAGGGTGCCGGCGAGGCGCTCTGCGTCGCCCTGGTCAACGCCGGCCTGGCCAACGACGTCGCCGACCTCTACGGGCTGACCGAGGAGCAGCTGGCCGAGCTGCCGGTCGGCAACACCAAGGCGGGCGGCGTCGTGCTGCTCGGCAAGCTCAACGCGGCCAAGGTCGTCGCGTCGCTCGAGCACAGCAAGACCCAGCCGTTCAACCGCGTCATCACCGGCCTCGGCATCCGCATGACCGGGCGCAGCGTCGGCCGCTGGCTCGCCGCCCGCTTCAAGACCATGGACGCGCTGCGCGCCGCCACCGTCGAGGAGATCGCCGAGATCGACAAGATGGGCCTGATCAAGGCGCAGCACGTGGTCGACGGCCTCGACGCCATGTCCGGCGTGATCGACCGGCTCGCCGCCGCCGGCGTCACGATGAGCGTCCCCGAGACCGCGGGGGAGAAACCGCTGGACGGCAAGACATACGTGGTCAGCGGCAGCGTCCCGGGCTACACGCGCACCACGGTGAGCGAGCGCATCGAGGAGCTGGGCGGCCGGGCCAGCGGCAGCGTCTCGGCCACCACCACCGCGCTGGTCACCTCCGAGACGACCACGGCCAAGGCGAAGAAGGCGGCCCAGCTCGGCGTCCCGATCATCGACCCGGCCGAGTTCGCCGAGATGCTGGCGGGCTGACCGGGTTCCCTCACCTTCTGTCACGTGACCGGGCGGGACGGGCCGACTTCCATGGAGGCATAGCGGAACACCAAGACGCTGGAGGCCCCGTGACTCCGATCAGTCGACGTACCGCCTTGACCGCCGGCGCGGTTGCCGGCCTTTCGCTTCCCGCCGGCGCCGGCCTGGCTACGGCCCGCGCCGGCACCGTGAAAGCCCTCCTGGCCGGCGACCCGACCGGCGCGTTCGCCGGTTCGAACCCGGTCAACCCGCGCGTGGTGACCCACGTGACGTCGATGCAGGCGGGCCACGGCTGGCAGGCGGCCGGCACCAGCGCCGCCAACCTCAACGACACGACGACGTACGCGCTGGGCAGCCAATGCGCCTCGATCACCACCCGAACCGACGGCGTCGCGTCGACGCTCACCCGGACCGGCCTGTCGCTGAACCTCTCCGGCACCAAGCAGCTCCGGGCGCTGATCCGGGTCGACGGCGTCGACTACCTGCAGGGGCTGAACGTGTACGTGTCGTCGGACGGGATGGCGGCCAACTTCGGCATCATCTACATCCAGTCCGAGACGCCCGATCCGTCCGTACGCTGGCTCAAAGATGGCGAGTGGAAGTGGGTGACCCTGCCCTGGCAGTCGGCGATCGTCACCGGCAGCCCGAACCTCGCCGCCGTCGACTCGCTGCGCATCCGGGCCACGTCCGCGAGCGGCGCCACCTGCCAGGTGCGGCTCCAGGCCATGCAGGTGATCGAGCGCCGGCCGGTCGCCGCGGGCGGGATCGTGTGCTTCACCTACGACGACTCGTACGGCGCCCAGTACTCGATCGCCAAGCGTGACCTGGACAAGTACGGCTGGCCCGGCACCGCGTACACGATCGTCTCCAACGTGCAGGCCGGCGACGGGGGCAACGGCACCTACCTGACCACGGTCCAGCTGCAGCAGATGCGGCGCTGGTCGGGCTGGGAGGTCGGCCCGCACGCGATGACGGCGAGCGACCACAACCGCGGATTCGCCGCGGCTACTAACGCCGCGACCGGCGTCGCGTACGGCAGCAACCCGTTGTCCGCGGCCGAGCTGGACGCCGACATCGCCGACACCGTGCAGTGGTTGATCGGCAACGACCTGACCGACGGGTTCGTCGGGCACTGCTATCCGCTGGGCCGCTACAACGCGGCGGTGCAGCGGCAGATGGCCCGCGACGGGCTGGCCTACGCGCGCGCCATGACCAGCACGGCCACCAGCGCCGAGACGATGCCGCCGGCCGACCCGTACGCGATCCGTTGCTACACCCTCGACAACACCACCTCGCTGACCACCCTCCAGGCCCGGGTGGACGGCGTCGCCGCCCACGGTGGCCTGCTCGTGTTCTGTTGCCACGACATCGTCGCCGCCCCGGCCACGTCGACCCAGTTCGCGACGGCCACCCATGGCGCGCTGGTCGACTACGTCGCCGGCAAGTCCGGCGTGCGCGTCATGACCCTGGGTGACGTGATGCGCTCGGTGACCGTCGGCTCTTGACACTTTCCCATATGGGAAAATATTGTGGCGGGCATGGCACGAGCAGCGACGACGTCGGACACGTTCAACGCGATCGCCGAGCCGCAGCGCCGGGACATCCTGGCGCTGCTGCGCGCGGGCGAGCGGCCGGTGACCGACCTGGCCCAGCAGCTGGGGATGAGCCTGCCGGGGGCGTCGAAGCATTTGCGGGTGCTCCGGGAGGTCGGGCTGGTGCGGGTTCGCGGGGCGGGCAAGCAGCGCCTCTACGGCCTGGACGCCCGCGGGCTGCGGCCGATCCACGAGTGGGTCGGCGGGTTCGAGCGGTTCTGGAACGAGAGCTTCGACCGGCTGGACACCTACGTGCAGGAGCTCAAGCAGACACGGCAGGAGGACTGACCGATGACCGGGGCACGGCAGGAAACGGGGGCGGAGCCGGCGACGGCCGACCGGGAGATCGTGATCTCCCGCGTCATCGACGCCCCCCGCGAGCTGGTGTTCGAGGCGTTCACCGAGGTGCGGCACCTGTCGCGGTGGTGGGGGCCGGAGGGGTTCAGCACGACCACGCGGTCGTTCGCGTTCCAGGTCGGCGCGGAGTGGGAGTTCGTGATGCACGGGCCGGACGGGACGGACTACCCCGAGTGGATCACCTGGACCGAGATCGACCCGCCGGCGCGGATCGCGCTGCGGCACGGTGAGTTCCGCGACGACCCGGACTCCTTCACGTCGGTCCTGACGTTCGAGCCCGATGGCGCGGCGACCCGGATCGTGATGCGCACGGTGTTCCCGACCCGGCAGCTGCGCGACGACGCGGTCGAGAAGTACCACGCGATCGAGGGCGGCCGGCAGACCCTGGGCAACCTGGCGGCGTACGTCGCCGAGCTCGTCGTTCGGAAGGGTGCGGAGGGCTGATGGCCGGCCAGGTGTTCTTCAGCGTGTCGATGTCGCTGGACGGTTTCATCGCGCCCGAGTCGCTCGGGGAGCTGATGGGGAAGCAGTGGGTCGAGCTGCAGGCGTGGGTCTTCCCGCAGCGGTTCTTCCGGGAGAACCTGAAGCTCGGCGGGGGCGGCGAGGAGGGCCGCGACAACGACATCCTGCGGGCGACGTTCGAGCGCACCGGCGCGAGCGTGATGGGCAAGCGCATGTTCGACGCGGGCGAGCCGGCGTGGCCGGAGGAGGCGCCGTTCCACACGCCGGTCTTCGTCGTGACGCACGAGAAGCGTGACCCCTGGGAGCGGCCGGGCGGGACCACGTTCCACTTCGTCAACGACGGCATCGAGCCCGCGCTCGACCTGGCCCGGGAGGCCGCCGGCGACCGCGACGTCCGGATCGCCGGCGGCGGCGCGACGATCCTGCAGTACCTGAACGCCGGCCTGGTCGACGAGTTCTCGATCGCGCTGTCGCCGGTGCTGTTCGGCACGGGGGTCCGCCTGTTCGAGGGCGTGGACGCGTCCCGGGTCGCGCTGCAGCCGGTGCGCGCGGAACCGTCGGCGCGGGTGACGCACCTGACCTACGCGGTGCGCCCCCGATAGCCGTGCCGGTCAGCCGTTCACCGTTCGGCCGGGGTCGGCGGCGCGCAGGTCGTCGTGCGCGCGGGCCAGCCGCACCTGACGCAGGTACGCCATCGGGGTGATGCCGACGTGCTGCCGGAATCCCGCCTGCAGGGCGCGCGTGCTGACCCCGGTGATCTCGGCGAGCGCGGCGACGGTGAACGGCCGCTCGGGATGCGCCCGCATCGCCTCCACCGCTCGCCGCACGGCACGCGGCGCCGGCAACGTAACACCGGCCGGGCCGGCGCTACCGGTTCGCGAACTCGCTCAGCAGATCGGGCGTGAACGCGACGTACCGGGCACGCCCGCCGCGTTTCGCGTGGTACATGGCGATGTCGGCGCGGTGCATGAGGTCGGTCGGGTCGGTCGCCCCCGCGGAGAGGGCGATCCCGATGCTGGCCCCGACCGACACCGCCCGGCCGGCGACGGCCACCGGCAGGCCGATCTCGAACACCAGCCGTTCGGCGACCACCGCCGCCTGGTCCAGGGTGGTGGCGTCGCCGAGCATGACCGCGAACTCGTCGCCGCCCAGGCGCCCGGCGACGTCGGTGGCGCGCAGCAGCGACGTGATCCGGGCGGCGACGCTGACCAGCAGTTCGTCGCCGGCGGCGTGGCCGAGCTCGTCGTTGATCGGCTTGAAGCGGTCAAGGTCGATGAACAGCAGCGCGGCCGGTCGGCGTTGTCCCAGGTGATCGCGGAGGCGATCGAGGAACAGGCCCCGGCTCGCGAGCCCGGTCAGGGCGTCGTGCACGGCGCGGTTGACGCGGTCCAGCGTGTGCGCGTCGGTCAGCGCGAGGCTGACGTTCTCGGCGAAGGCGCCCAGCGTCTGCCGGTCGTGGGCCGCGTACACCCGCTTGTCGCTGTACGAGGCGATGAGCAGGCCACCCACCACCTCGCCGTTCTCGCGCACCGGCGCCGCCATCGACGCCCGCAGCCGGCCGCCGGTGAGCTCGTGGATCACCCGCGAGGTGCCGTCGTAGCCGGTCGCGGTGGCCACGTCGTCGGTGCGCATCGCGATGCCGACGGCGCCGACCTCGGTGAGGGGGAGGGCGGGCAGCTGGGTGGCGGGCAGGCCGAGGGCGGACAGCAGCCGCGCCCGGTCCGGGGCCTCCGGGTCGCGGACCCAGAGCCCGACGATCTCGTCGCCCAGCAGGTCGGCGGCGGCCGACGTGATCATCTCGAGGATCTGCTGGAGCGGATCACGGCGGGAGATGGCCCGCTGGATGTCCGACACGTGCCGCATCAGCCGCTGCTGCTCCCGCAGCGACTCGGCCAGCAGGGCGTTCTCGCGTGCCTGGTGCTCGCTGCGCTCGCGCAGGGCCTGCTCGGCGTGCACGGTGCGCACCATGGTCAGGGACAGCTCGAGCAGGCGGGCCATCCCGCGGACGAGGCTGCGCTCAGCCGCGGTGAACTGGTCCTCGCCCCAGCGGGCGATGATCAGGTGCCCGGGATGGGTGCCCGACCACGCCGCCGAGAAGGCCCGGCAGCGGTCGAGCCCGGGCACGTCGATCCAGTCCCGCTCGCCCCGGGCCACCGCCCAGAGGTCGGCGGCGGGGGCCCGGCCGGCCGGGAAGCCCACCGCCGCGGCCACCTCGCCGTCGACCATGACGGCGCTGACCTCGGCCTCCAGCGCCTGGGCGGCTCGCTCGACGGCTCGCTCGACGGCCGAGCGCTCGTCGAACACCGACGTCATCACCGCGAGCAGTTCCAGAAGCTGCTGGACCTGGAGCGACTCCGCTGCCGGTTGTGTCATGTCATGCAACCGCCAGCACAACCAGGGTCTGGTTGTGGAAGCCGTCGATGCCGCGGGTGCGGGCGATTTCGCCGTACGTGTAGAAGCCCGCATACGGGACCCCGTCGGCGCACTTCGCGAGCGTCGCCCCCTCGCGCCGGATTCCGTCCTCGCCGAGGGTGGCGCGCAGCGCGGCGCAGCTGAAGGTCAGCAGCCCGATCGGGGCCTGGCCGCCGAGGCCGTCGATCGCGGACCGGCACGCGTCCTCGGTGGCGGCCAGGATCGACTGCTCGTCGCCGGTCAGCGGCCAGGTCAGCGCGCCGTGGTCGATGGCGGAGCCGCCGCCGAGGGTGCGTCCCTCCAGGTCGATCTCGGTGCTGAGGTTGCGGGCCTCGACGCCGCTGCGGCGCTGCACCCCGAGCGGGTGGGCGAGCGCGAAGTCCCGGAACGCCTCGGGGTCGGTGTACGCCTCGGCGGGCGCGCCGAGCCGGTCGAGGTAGGTGTCCAGCGCCGGCCGGTCGTCGAGGGTGTGGATCCGGCCGCCCTCGCTCATCGTGACGATCATGGCGTCGCCGACGGGACGGTACCCGTGCCGTACGCCGACCGACAGCGGCGCCTCCGACGCGATGGTGACGGCGACGACGGCGTCGGTCAGCACGCGGTCGTCGCCGAACAGGTAGGAGCCGCTCATCCGCCAGCCGTCCGCGGACGCGCCACCGAACAGCGGAACGGTGGCGCCCAGAACCCCGTACGCGCCGCGCAGGATCTCCTCCTGATCGCGGGTGAACCCGTCGGTGAGCACGAGCAGGACCCGATGGTGTTGGCCGGCCAGCGGCTCGGCACAGCGCGCGACCTCGGCGCCGGCCTCGCGCTGACGGCCCGCCACGCCCTCGGCGACCGTCGCGGAGACGCTGATCCCCGGCCCGCCGATGGCCGTGACCAGCACGGCGCCGTCGGTGGGCCCGCCGGGACCGATCTCGCCATGCGTGGTGCAGCCGACGACCGGCACGCCGGGCGCCACCTCGCGGATGCCGGCCAGCACCGCCGCCGGATCCTGGGTGATGGCGCTGAACACGAGCAGCAGCTTCGGCTCCTCGCCGGTCACCGCCTCCGTCGCGGCCGCGATCGCCGCGGTGCGGCCGTCCGGGTCCTGCGACCGTCCGACACCCATCCAGCGCCGGCCGAGCGTACCTGCGGTCATGCCCGTCACCTCCAGAAACAGCACGTCAAGGGTCTCCATCGGCAGGCCGGCCATCGGCTTGAGCGCTTTCTCAGCGATCGGCTTCCGCCCGTACGCGCGCCCGGGCTTCGTTTTCGGCCATCGGCCGGGCGAACAGGAATCCTTGCCCGTACGCGCATCCCGCCTCCGTGAGCAGGCGGTGCTCCTCCTCGGTCTCCACGCCCTCGGCGACCACGGCGAGCGACAGCGTGGCCGCCATCTGGAGGATGCCGCGCACGAGGTCGTGCTGCTGGGGCGAGGTGGTGATGGTGTCGACGAACGACTTGTCGAGCTTCAGCGTGTCGACCGGCACCCGGTGCAGGTAGCTCAGCGACGAGTAGCCGGTGCCGAAGTCGTCGATGGACACCCTGATCCCGGCCGCCCGCAGGCCCGCGATGTCGGCATGGATCTGGTCCTGCTCGCCGACCAGCAGGCTCTCGGTGATCTCCAGGGTGAGACGGTCCGGGGGCAGGCCGCTGCTCGCCAGCTCGTCGTGCACGCGCGCCACGAAGCCCGGCGTGTGGAACTGCCGGACCGAGACGTTCACGCTCACGTACGGCGCGCTCTGCGGGCTGAGGCGCGCCCAGGAGGCGGCCTCACGCACGGCGGTGTGCAGCACCCACGCGCCGAGCTCGACGATCAGGCCGGATTCCTCGGCGAGGGGGATGAAAACCGCGGGGGACACCATGCCGCGGGTCGGGTGCGGCCATCGCGAGAGAGCTTCGAATCCGACCGTACGCCCGGAGCGCAGTTCCACGATCGGCTGGTAATACAGCCGGAAGGCGTCGTCGGCCAGGGCCCCGGGCAGTTCCGTGCGCAGCTGCATCTCGTCGATGACCTGGTCGTGCAGGGCCGCGTCGTAGCGCCGCCACCGCGGTTCGCCGGCGCTGCGGGCGCTGTCCAGGGCGACGTCCGCCTGCCCGACCAGCTCCTGCGCCCGGCCGGCGTCGAGGGTGGTCGCCACGCCGAGCCGCAGGCGCGCCTTCACCAGGCCGTCGCCGACCCGGAAGCCGTCGCCGGGGGCGGCGACGATCCGCTCGGCCAGCCGGTCGACCGCCTCGACGTCCCCGGCGTCGGGCACGACCACGCCGAACTCGTCCGCGCCCAGCCGCGACACCCGGCCGCCGGCGCCGACCAGCTCGGTGAGCCGCCGGCCGAGCGCGACCAGCAGGCCGTCGCCGGCCTCGTGGCCCATCGTGTCGTTGATCGCCCGGAAGTCGTCGACGTTGAGGACCAGCACGGCGCCGAGCCGGCCGGGCTGGACGGCGGCCACGTCGTCGGTGAAGCGCAGCCGGTTGCCGAGCCCGGTGAGCGGGTCGCGGTTGAGGCGGATCCGGTCGATCATCGTGGCCGCCTGCCCGGCGAGCACCGGCAGCGACTGCTGGAGCTCGATGAGGCTCACGTCGTCGCCGCCCACCAGCAGGTCGCCGATCCGCTGGTCGCCCACCCCGAGCGGGCAGCGCAGGGTCAGCCCGGAGCCGCCGGCCGGGTCGGATTCCAGCTCCATCGGGGCCGGGAACGGCCCGTGCGCGCCGAGCAGCAGCTCGGTCCGGTGCCCGGCGCCGGGCGGCAGCAGCCGGCCGACCGCGTCCCGCAGCACCGTGGTCACCGCGCCGATGTCGGCACACAGCAGCAGCGCCTCGCAGGCCTGGCGCAGCTCGCGCTCGCGGGCCAGGGATTGGCGCAGGCTGGCCGCGACCGCCGACATGCGGGCGAGCACGAGCAGGCTCAGCACCGCCGACACCGCGGCGATCACCACGCCGTCGTGCACCGGTCCGCGCAGCGCCTGGATCAGCAGCGCGGCCGGGGCCAGCAGCGAGGCGACGGTCAGCAACCGGCGCCGCAGCGAGACCTGGGTGCGGGTGAGCACTCGCGGCTCGGTCAGCCGGGCCATCGACGGGTGCAGGACGGCCAGCCCGCCGTTCAGGAAGAACAGCAGCCAGAACAGGTCGGCCGGCCCGCCGAACGCGAAGCCGCTGTTGAGCCGCATCAGCCCGTAGAGCGTGTCGCCGCTCAGCATCGTGACGCCGGAGACGATCAGCAGGGTGCCGCTGAGCGTGCGGACGGCGCCCAGGCTGAGCCGGGCGAGCAGGGCCAGCACCAGCAGGTCGGTCAGCGGGTAGGCGATCGAGACCAGCTTGGCCGGCGGCGGCAGGTCGGCGTGGCTCAGGAACGGCTGGATCAGGAAGGTCCAGGAGAGGAACGCGGCGCCGACGGTGACGATGACCGCGTCGAGCGTGCTCGCCCGGTCGAGGATCGCCGCGCCGGAGCGGGTCAGAACGGTCAGCCCGGCCAGCATCAGCGGCACGTAGGCGCCGAGGAAGATCACGTCGGCCGAGGACGGGAACCCGTCGCCGTTGGTCAGCTGCACGACCGAGCCGAGGGCGAACGACGCGTACGTGGCGGCGAACAGCACCCAGGGCAGCCGCCGGCGCGGGCGGTTGCGCACGATGCCGACGACCATGGCCGCGATCGTGGAGACGATGGCCGGCCCGTAGACGACCGCCGCCGCCGACGGCACGAACAGCCGGACGAGGAAGAGCAGCGCCACCCAGGCGGCGTAGACGCGCACCGTGCGCAGCCGCACGCCGCGCCCGCCGCCGATCAGCCGCGCGGCCTCCTCGACCCGCCGAAACCCGGCGAGCTCCGGCGTCGCGCGCTCGTGCGCGGCGTGACGCTCATCGATGGACAATCGCGAAACCTACCCCGGAGCGCGCGTCATCAACTTCGCTTACCCTGACTCTGATCGGCACGCGCGCCGCACGGCTGAGCGAACGACCCACGGGGGGAACGATCATGAAGTCCTGGCTCGCGGCGGTGGGCGCCGGCCTCTGCCTGACCGCCGTTCTCCCGGCCGCGCCGGCCGCGGCGGCGGGCACCCAGACGATCTACATGAACGCGACCGGCGCCGACACGGCGTCGGGCGCTGACCCGGCCGCCGCGGTGCGGACGCTCGAGCGGGTCGAACAGCTGGTCGCGGCCGGACCGGCCGACCAGGACGTCGAGGTGCGGATCCACGCGGGCACCTACGTGACGCAGGGGACGACCTGGCAGGCGTACCGGCCGGGCCACACGATCTCGTTCCTGCCCGACGATTACGAGATCGGCGGCGGCGCCTCGTCGATCGCCGCCCGTCCGGTCTTCCAGAACGCCCGGGCCGCCGGCTCCAACCGGTACATCGCCGGCTACTGGTTCTACGCGTGCCCGGGCGCGACCGGCGCGCCGCTCGCCGGCGGTGGCGTATCCGGCCTGCGGTTCTACTACCTCCAGGTGCAGAACTACGCGTCCGGCGGCATCTCGCTCGACGGCTCGGCCGGGTCGTGCGGCGGCGGCTACAGCCCGTCCTCGGGGCCGGGCCTGCCCTCGGCCCGGGGCCTCGACGGGAACACCGTGTTCGGCATGGTCTTCACGTCGCTCGGCAACGCCTACACCGGGGGCGCCTGCGGCGACGCCGACTGGCCGCGGTGCGGGTACGGCGGCATCGTCCTGACCGAGTCGTCCGGCAACCGGATCGCCAACAACCACTTCACCGACCTGCGCAACAGCGAGAACAGCTACATCCACGCCATCTACGTCACGCACAAGAGCTCGCGCAACCAGTTCACCGGCAACAACGTGACCGGCGTCAGCAGCGACCCGGTGAAGGTCCGCGACGCCAGCAACTACAACACGTTCGACGCGAACGTCTTCGGCCGGAACGATTTCGTGCGCTCGTCGACGCCGCCGGCGGCGCACTACCTCGAGGAGGTGGACGTCGCCACGGGCCAGTGCTCGTCGTACCACAACCGGTTCACCGACAACGATCTCGGCACCTACCTGATCGGCAGCGCGGCGGCCCTGCCCACCTGGTATCTCCACCCGTCCGGCGCGACCGACCCGGGCGCTCCCGGCTGCCCGCCGCTGCCGGCCGGCGAGACCCGCCTGACCACCGCGAACAACGCCTGATCCCGGGTGGTGGAGACGCGGGAGCTGTTCGCGGCCATCCGGGCCCGCCCCGCCCTGTACGGGCTGGACGGGTCGTTCGGGCAGCACTGCGCCTTCGTCGCGGGCATGGACACCGCGCGGGACGGGCAGCTGCTCACCGGCTTCCGCGAAATGCTCATCACACGCCTGGCCGACGGCCACAACCTGACCTGGCCGGGCCTGATCCGGCGCCTGGCCGGCGACGCCGATCCGGTGCCCCTGCTCTTCGACCTGCTCGACGAGTTCCTCGATCGGCGGTCTCGGCCGGAAGGGCTGGCCCTGCTCTACGACGAGTATCTGACCTGGCTGCGCACGCAGTCCTGGTACGCCGGCTCATAACACCCGGGAGCGCAGCTCCACGCAGCAACGGCCCGCGTGCGGGGCCAGCACCGGCGCCGAGTCGGTCACGCCGAGGCCGTCGACCAGGCCGGACAGGAACGCGTGGTTGAGGCCGCAGACGAGCGCGGTGTGCCGGGCGGCCAGCGCGTGGAACGGGCAGTTGTGCAGCGTGACCGCGCCGGGGTCGGACCTCGGCTCGAAGCCGAGGGCGGCCAGCGCGCCGATCACGTCGGGTCCCGGCGGCACCACCACCGACAGGTCGCGCCCGCGGCGGTAGGCCAGGCGGGCGGCGGCCTCGGCGGCCGGCTGCTCGCCCCCGGCCACCGCCTCGGCCAGGATGTCGGCGATCAGCTCGTAGCGCCGCTCGGGAATGGTCACCGCCAGGCCGTCGCCGGTCGGCTCGTAGACCTTGGGCGCCCGGCCCCGGCCGCGCGCCTGGCCGGCGGGCGCCTCGTAGCGGGCCGCCAGCAGGCCGACCTCGACCAGCTTGTCCAGGTGGAACGCGGCCAGCGCGCGGGACATCGCGGTGGCCTCCGCCGCCTCCTCCCGGCCGACCGGGTGGTCCTGGCGGCGGACGTAGTCGTACAGCGCGCGCCGCGACGGCTCGGAGAGGGCCGTGACGGCGTTCCACCGATCGTCCATGCCGCCACATTATCACCAACCGCGGCTATTGAAATTATCCGTCGCGAAGCGCAGGCTGCTCATTAACGCAAACATGCACTGGTAAAAATGGAGGCGCGATGACGGCGACGGCGGCGGAACGTGTGTACCCGGTCCGGACGGAACGTGACCTGCTCGCCGCCGAGCGCGCGGCCGAGGCGTTCCTGACCGCGGTCGGCGTGGACCTGGGAGCGCCCGGCCTGGACGGGACACCCATGCGGATGGCCAAGGCGTACGCCGAGTTGCTGACCCCGCGAGAGTTCGCGCTCACCACGTTCGACAACGACGAGGGATACGACGAGCTCGTGCTGGCCCGGTCGATCCCGGTGCGCTCGGTCTGCGAGCACCACCTGCTGCCGTTCATCGGCGTCGCCCACGTCGGCTACCTGCCCGGCGATCGCATCCTCGGGCTGTCCAAGCTGGCCCGGGTGGTCGAGCTCTTCGCCCGCCGCACCCAGGTGCAGGAACGCCTGACCAAACAGGTGGCCGACTGGCTCTGCACCCACCTGCGCCCGCGGGGCGTGGGCGTGGTGATCGAGGCCGAGCACCTGTGCATGAGCTTGCGCGGCGTCCAGGCCATCGGCGCGCGGACGGTGACGTCCACGCTGCTCGGCACGCTCCGCGACGACGCCCGCTCGCGGGCCGAGTTCTTCGCGCTGACCGGCCTGGGCGCCGGCTGAACGGGAGAACGACAAGGAGGTCAACCTCATGCGCATCTTCTCCACCATCGGCGCCGTGCTGCTGATCGGCAGCCCGGCCCCGGCCTTCGGATGGACCACCGTCGCCAGCCCCAGCGAGGTGCCCGGCGACAACTACCTGTACGGCGCCGACTCGTCCGGCGCGACCGACGTCTGGGCGGTGGGAGTGGTCTATCCCCCGACCGGCGGCAGCTTCCACGGCCTGGCCCTCCGCTACGACGGGACGGCCTGGCGCTCGGTCCCGCGCACCGGCCTGCCCGGCGACGACACGCTCCGCGGCGTCGACGCGGTCGCGGCCGGCGACGTCTGGGCGGTCGGTGAGCACCGCTCCGGCATCGGCCGCTCCGACACCCTGGCGGCCCACTGGAACGGGACGGCCTGGACGCGGGAACCCACCCCGGACGGCAACCCGGCCGGCATGAACAACGTCTACGGCGTCGCGGCGGCGGGCGGCACGGTCTGGGCGGTCGGCAACTACGTCGACCCGAGCTCGGCCATCAACCGGAAGAAGCTGATCCTGCAACGCACGGCCGGGACCTGGCGCCTTTCCGCGGCGCCGACCGTGGCGGCGTACGAAAGTCTCGCGGCCGTCGACGCCACCGGCCCGGCCGACGCCTGGGCCGTCGGCTCGGCCGTCACCGCGAACGTGAGCGCGCCGCTGGCCCTGCACTGGACCGGCGCCGGCTGGCTCGCGGCGAAACTGCCGGCGCCGACCGGCACCGCGCTGACCGGCGTCGACGCGCGGACCCCCACCGACGTGTGGGCCGTCGGGTCGACCTCGGGCGCCCAGCCCTACGTCGCGCACTTCGACGGCACGTCCTGGCGCCAGGTGGCCACGCCGGCTCTCGCGGGCGGCGGTCAGCTCAACGATGTGGTGGCCCTGTCGGCGTCGTCCGTCGTGGCGGTCGGCCGCTCCGGCGGCGACCCGCTGATCCTGCACTTCAACGGCACGTCCTGGACCCGGGAAACCACGCCGGCCTCGTCGAACCCGTTCCTCACCGGCGCCGCCGCGGCCGGTCCGGGCTCGGTCTGGGCGATCGGGTACCGCTTCGAACTGAGCGCGTACGCGAACCGCACCCTGACCCTGCTCGGGAGCTGACACCCGGAAACGGCCGCCCGGCCGCCGGCATGAGCAGGTCCATGTCGCCGCCGGGTGGCCGTCAGGCCGCCTCCCGGTAGGCCGGCACCCCCAGCAGCTCGTCCACGGTGACGAAGCGATAGCCGCGCTCGAGCAGGCCGTCGACGGTGAGCCGCACCGCCTTGACCGTCTGGCTGCGGTCGCCGACCCGGCCGTCGAACCCGTCGTGGAAGATCAGGATCGTGCCCGGCCGGGTCTTCGCGATCGCGCGCCGGGCCATCGCGGCCCCGTCGCGGTGGAAGACCTCCAGCGGATGTCCGAAGACGCCCGCCACCGGCTCCAGCCGCTCGCGCCGCAGCATGCGCAGCAGGGCCGGCTGGCGGAACAGCCACGGCGTGCGGGCCAGGGCGGGGGAGCGGCCCAGCCGTTCGCGCAGCACCAGCTGGGTCTGGCCGACCTCGCGCCGGAAGGCGCCCGGGCGCAGATACGTGCTGAACCGGTGCGTCAGCGAGTGGTTCCCGATCACGTGACCCGCGGCGGCGATCCGGTCGGTGGTCGCCGGATAGCGCCGCACGCAGCGGCCCACCTGGAAGAACGTGCCCCGGATGCCGCGGCTTTCGAGAAAATCGGCGATCTCGGAGGTGTACGGCTCATTGGGCCCGTCGTCGAACGTCAGCGCGACGACGCGGTCCTCGGGCGCGGCCCGGTAGGGATAGCGGCCGAACACCTGCGACTGCGGGAGCATGAACAGCATGTACAGCGCGTACGCCACCGCCGGTGCCGCGACGAGACCGATCGCGATCACTGGACGCTCGCCGGGACGGGCAGCGGGTGCACGTAGCTGACCGCGGCGCCCGCCTTCGGCCGCGGGCCGGTCTCGCGGAAGGCCGGGGCGGAGCCGATCAGCCGTTTGCCGGTGACCCGGTTCAGCAGATACGCCGACAGGTAGTAGACGAACAGGCATACGACCACGTTGTAGAAGAACCCGCGGTTGAAGCGCCGGCCCGAGGTGTAGGTCGGGTTGGCGTGGTCGTAGATCACGCGGCCCTCCCGGCGCATCCGGCGCAGCAGGTCGAGCTCGTCCCCGCCCTGCGTCATCTTCGTGTCGTAGCCGGTCCAGCGGTCGCGGCGGAAGGCGATGTTGGTGGCCGACACGTACAGGGTCCGGCCGGTCGCGCGGTAGACCGCGTGCACGGCGCCGAACAGCGAGCGGGCGAAGACGCGACCCCAGCGCGGGCCGTCCTGGTATCGGCACGGCCCGACCACCGCCACTACATCGTCGGACTCCCGGAAGTGGCGGTCGATCGTCGAGAGCCAGTCCTTGGCGTACGTGGTGTCGGCGTCGGCCGAGACGACGATCTCGCCGGTGCTCGCCGCGGTGCCGGCCTGGCGGGCGTTGCAGACCCCCGGGGCCGGCTCGCTCACCACGCGGACGCCCAGCTCCCGGGCGATCTCGGCGGTGTTGTCGCTGCAGTTGTTGTCGACGACCAGGATCTCGTACGGGCCGGGGAAGTCCTGATTCTGAAGCGAGATGATCGCCTCGGCTATGTAAGCCGCCTCGTTGTAGCACGGGATGACGACGCTGAACCGGTATGTCATGGCCATCAGCGTCGGTCCCCGGCCGCTCCGAGAACCATCCATGATCACCCCTAGACGGCCCCTGATTTTTGCCCGCTAGGGTCGGAGCCACCATGAGCCTGCAGACCAAAGCCTTCGCCGCCGTGACCGCCCACCTGACGCCCGGGGAACGGCCCCGGGTCGCCGCCCGCGCGATCGTCGGCGCGCTCGACGCCCGCCGCCTCGGCACCGCCGTGACCCGCGGCGTCGTGCCCGGCCTTTCCGGGGCGGTCGCGGACGCGTTCCTCAACACCACCGGCCGGCAGGTCGTCGTGGTCACCGACCAGCGGCTGCTGTTCCTGTCGCAGACCTTCTGGGGTGGCCCGGGCGACAAGCTGCTCGGCAGCGTCCCCCGCGCCCGGGTGTCGCTGGCCGAGTCCAAGTTCGGCGCCGTCAGCGTCCTGCGCCTGGCGTTCACCCCCGCCGGTGGCGTCTCCCTGACCTTCCCCCGCATCGACAGGCCCAGCGCCGAGGCCCTGGCCGCCGAGCTGCTGGCACGGTGAGGCCGACACGGTACGAACGGGGCGGGGTAGTGAGAATCCGTCACGTTGGCTAGAGTCCCGGAGCTTGCACCAACGGGATCTTCAGGATGGGTAATGGCGGCCGACACCACGGTCCGGTTGACAATTCCGGACCACCTCACTGCTCGAACCGGTCAGGCCGCTTCATCGACGACATTCCGGCCGGACATCGGTGGGCTCCGCGCGGTCGCGGTCGTCCTCGTCGTGCTGAGCCACGCCGGCGTGCCGGGGCTCGGTGGCGGGTTCGTCGGCGTCGATGTGTTCTTCGTGATCTCGGGGTTCCTGATCACCGGCCTGCTGCTGCGGGAGCTCACCAAGACCGGGCGCATCTCGATCTCGGGCTTCTACGCGCGCCGGGCCACCCGGCTGCTGCCGGCGTCCACCCTCGTGGTCGCGGCGACGCTGATCGCGAGCTGGCTGTGGCTGCCCGCCGTCCGGTTCGCGTCGATCTCGCTCGACGCGCTGTTCGGCACGTTCTACGGCATCAACTGGCGGCTGGCCGCGATCGGCACCGACTACCTGCGGGCCGACGGTCCGCCGTCGCCGCTTCAGCACCTCTGGTCGCTGGCCGTCGAGGAGCAGTTCTACCTGGTCTGGCCGTTGCTGCTGGCCCTGCTGTGGTCGTGGCGGTCCCGGCGCCGGCCGCTGGCGGTGGCGCTCGTGGCGATCATCGCGTGCTCGCTGCTGGTCAGCATCCTGCAGAGCCGGTCGAACCCGCCATGGGCGTACTTCGGGGCGCACACCCGGGCGTTCGAGCTGGCGACCGGCGCGCTCCTGGCCGTCGGCGCGACGCGGCTGCGGCTGACCAAGACCGCGGGCGCCGTCCTGACCTGGGCCGGCCTCGCCGCGGTGATGGTCGCGGGCCTGACGTTCACCGAGAACACGGTCTTCCCCGGGTACGCCGCGCTGCTGCCGACCCTGGGCACCGCCGCGGTCATCGCCGGTGGCTTCGCCGGATCGCGCGCCGGCGCCGTGCGAGTGCTCGGGACGTGGCCGTTCCAGCAGGTCGGCACCCTGTCCTACGGCTGGTACCTGTGGCACTGGCCGTTCCTGATGATCGGTCCGGCGGCCCTCGGCGTCGAGGCGACGGTGAAGGTGAACCTCGGCCTGGCGGTCGCCGCCCTCGTGGTCGCCCTCATCACGTACCACCTGGTGGAGAACCCGGTCCGCTACCAGTCGTGGCTGCGGGCCCGGTCCCGGCGCGGGATCGGGCTGGGCCTCGCCCTCACCGGTTCGGCGGCGGCCGTCGCGCTGATCGCGTCGAACCTCACGCCGCCGGTGCCGGTGGGTCCCGCGGCGCCCGACACGGTCCGCATCGTCGCCGAGGCGGCCGACCCGGAGGCGGCCATCAGCAAGCTGGTCGCCGGCTCGGCGAACCTCGACCGGGTGCCGAAGAACCTCACGCCAACGTTGGCCGCCGCGAGCAAGGACGTCCCGAGGACGTACGCGGAGAAGTGCGACGGCGCCAAGAACCGGAAGCCGGACCAGTGCATCTACGGTGATCCGCAGGGCGCCAAGGCGATCTACCTGATCGGCGACTCGCACGGCGCGCACTGGTTCCCGGCCCTGGACATCATCGCGAAGAAGCGTGGCATGCGCCTCATCCCGCTCACGCTGAGCGCCTGCCAGGTCCCGTCGGTGCGCGTGATCCACACGGTGACGAAGCTGCCGAACGACAAGTGCGTGGAATACCGGAACTGGGCCCTCGACAAGATTCGCCGGGACCGGCCGGCGATGGTGGTCATGTCGTCCAACAACACCGACGAGGGCGGCCTGGTCGACGCCTCCGGGGCGAAGCTGGCGCGTACGTCCCCCGGTTACGAGGACATGTGGCTGGCCGGGTGGAAGGCGTCGATCAAGAAGGTCGCCTCGCCGGCCACCAAGCTCGTGCTCATCCTGGACACGCCCTGGCTGCAGAAGGGGGCCGCGGACTGCGCCTCGGCCCATCCCGACGCGATCACCCTCTGCGCGCGGCCGGCCGCCCACGCGCTGGCCGAGCCGGCCCGCCGCGTGAAGGTGGAGGCGCTCGCGCGGGCCGCCGGGGTCACCGTCATCGAGCCGAAGCGCTGGTTCTGCACCGACGTGACCTGCCCGGTCGCGATCGGCAACGTGCTGGTCTACTCCGACTCGCACCACATGTCGGCGACCTTCTCCACGGTGCTGGCGCCGGTGCTGGACACCAAGCTGCCCCGCTAGCCGGCGACGATCGGGAGCAGCCGCGGCCCGGCCAGGCGCACGTACGAGCGCTTCCGCCTTGTCGGCCGAGGCGAAGGCTACCAACCGCTATCAGCGCAACCTCAGCGGTCGCCGTCGTCGGCCTCGGGGCGCCAGGGGGTCAGGCGCGGGCGCCAGGCGGGGACGGCGCGGCGGTAGGCCCGGTACTCGTCGCCGAACCTGTCGGTCAAGGTCGGCTGTTCGTAGCCGGCGACGAAACCGACCATCGCGGCCGCGGCCAGCAGGGCGTAGCCGAGCAGCACCGGCCGCCACAGCAGCAGGGCCTGGCCCAGGATCGTCGCGATGACGGCGAGGTACATCGGGTTGCGGACGTAGCGGTAGAGGCCGCCCACGACCAGGTGCTCGGGCGGCGCGACCGGGGCCGGGGTGCCGAGTCCCTCGACCACGAAACGGCCGAAGGCGTAGACCAGCAAGACCGCTGCGGCCAGCAGGATCAGGGCCCCGAGAACGCGTACGGGAAGGAGATGCGCAACCGGCGCGCCCAGCCGCCACCGAGTCAGCAACCAGGGCACGAGACCGGCGACCGTGCCGGGAGCGAGCGCGAAGAAGAGCGCACTGCCGGCCGCGGCGTCAAGCTTGCGCACGGGATCAATCTAACGCGGGGTCACGAGCCTGGTCTCGTACGCGAGCACGGCCAGCTCGCCCGAGCGCCGGCCGGCCGCGGCCCGGTCGGCGAAGGCGTCGACCAGGCGGCGGGTGACGTCGTGGTCGATCAGGGACACGCCCGCCACCACCGAGCGGATGGCCGCGATCAGCTGGTCCTCGGGGGCGTCCTTGAGCAGGAAACCGCCGGCGCCCAGCCGCAGCGCCTCGTAGACGTACTGGTCGAGGTCGAAGGTGGTCACCATCAGGATGCGCGGCGGGCCGGGCAGCGCCATCAGCCGCCGGGTCGCCTCGATGCCGTTGAGGCGGGGCATTCGGATGTCCATGATGACCACGTCCGGCCGGAGGCGCTGGGCGGCCTCGACCGCCTCGACGCCGTCCGCCGCCTCGCCGGCCACCTCGATGTCCGGCTCGGCCCGCAGGATCATCCGGAACCCGGCCCGGACCAGCCGCTGGTCGTCCGCGAGCAACACCCGGATCATGCCGGCACCGGCAGGCAGGCGCGGACCCGGTAGCCGCCGGTCGACGCGGCGCCGGCGTCGAGCGTGCCGCCGTACAGGGCGACCCGCTCGCGCATCCCGAGCAGGCCGAAACCGGGCTCGCCGCCGCCCGCCGCGCCGGCGCCGTCGTCGGAGACCTCGATCCGCAGGGCGGCGGGCTCCACCCGTACGGCCACCGATGCCTTCGTCGCCGCCGCATGCCGGACCACGTTCGTCAGCGACTCCTGGACGATGCGGTAGCCGGCGATGTCCACGCCGGCCGGCAGCGCGTCGAGATCGCCCACCACATCGGCGACCATGGTGAGGCCGGGCCGGCTCAGCCCGGCGATCAGCGCGTCGAGATGCCGCAGGCTCGGTGCGGCGCCAGGTCGGCGTCGGCCGCCGCCCGAAGGAGGCCGAGCAGGTGCCGCATGTCGGTCAGGGCGTGCTCGCCGAGCTGCTCGATGGCGTCGAACGCGGTCCGCGACTCGTCCGGGTCGACCGCCAGCATCCGCCGGCCGCCGCGCGCCTGGAGCACGATCACGCTGATCGCGTGCGCCACCACGTCGTGCAGGTCGCGGGCGATGCGGGCCCGTTCGGCGGCGACCGCCTCGGCGGCGTGCTGCTCGCGCGCCTGCTCGGCGAGCCGGGCGCGCTGCTCGGAGGTGACGGCGGTGTGCCGCAGCCGCCGCATCAGCAGGCCGACCGCGAAGACCGCGCCGCCCTGAAGCCAGGCGATCAGCAGGTTCTCCAGGCCGGGGTAGAGCGACCAGCTGTACACCGACAGCGTGGCGGCGACGATCACGGCGCCGGTCACCGCGCTCCGCAGATCGGGCGCGGCCATCAGCGTCGCGGTGACCGCGTGGGCCGGCGTCGGCGATGAGGCAATGACGACAACCGATTCCCGCGGCGCGGCGATCACCGCCGCCGTCACCGGCCCCTTTCTGCTCATCCTCTCCTTCGCCCAGTCGGCCGAGGGCCCGAAGGTCGCGACGGCCACTCCGGCCGAGATCCGTGCGTGGGGGCTTTCCGAGGCCACCGCCGTACGCGTCGGCGCGCTCGGCGCGATGCTGGGGGTCGTGGTCTGGCTCGTCCTGACCGCCGCCCTGACCCGCGTCATCCGCGACGCCCTGCCCCGATCGCCGCTCGCCGACGTCTTCGCCGGCGCCGGCTACCTGCTGGCCGGGACGCTCTTCCTGGCCGCGGTGGCCGACGCGCTGCCGGTCGTGCTGCCCGACCTGATCGGCGCCCGCCTGGCCACCGTGGACGACGACGTGCTGCGCGGCTGGTACGGCATCACCGGCTTCACCCACCTGATCGGCGACTTCCAGATGGCCTTCATCGCGCTGCTCGTCGGCGCGTTCTCGGTGACCGTCCTGCGCACCGGCGTGACGGCGCGCTGGATCGGCTGGCTCGGCGCGGCGATCACGGTGGCCGCGGCCCTCGGCACGGTCGCGGTCACCACCAACACCGATGCGCTGTACGGCTTCTGGATGGCCGGCATCTTCGGCTGGGCGTTGTGGTGCCCGATCGTGGGTGTGGCGCTCGGGTTGCGCGCCCGCCGCCGAACCCGCGCTCGCGCTCGCGCCCGGGTCGGCGACCGCGAGGCCGCACCGGCGTGACCGACCCGCACGTCGTCTGGCACTGGACGGTCACGGCCTGGCACTTCGCGGCGGTCAAGCCGAACCGCGTCGGCGCCTTCCTGGCCCGGGCGGGCCGGGCCCGCGGCTGGGCGCTCTACCCGGCGAGCAGCGCCGACGCGCTGACCGCGGTGGTGCCGTAGCCCGTGCTCCTGCGGTCGCGGGATACGCCCGGCTGCCGGAGGATGGAGGGGTAACCACAGCGGGAAGGCACCGGCGTGGACGCTACCGAGGACAGTGACTACGTCACCTGGCTGCAGAACAGGTCCATGCTCGCGAAGGCGGAGCAGATCGCCGGGCGGTTCTCCGGGGTCACCGCCATGTCGCAGACCCCGTTCGGGAACCCGAACCCGGCGGCGGTGGGCCGGTCGTCGGTGTGGTTCACCGCCTATCCGCCGTCGATGATCACCAAGCCGGGCCGCAGTTTCCTGGCCACCCTCGGCGACGAGGACCTGTGGCGTGCCTTCGAGGCGATCGGCATCACCGCCGTGCACACCGGACCGCTGAAACGGGCCGGCGGGATCTTCGGGCGGGAGGCGACGCCGAGCGTCGACGGGCATTTCGACCGGATCAGCACCGAGATCGACGAAATCTTCGGCACCGAGCCCGAGTTCCGGCGGATGTGCGACGTGGCCGCCGCGCACGGCGGCGTGGTGATCGACGACATCGTGCCCGGGCACACCGGCAAGGGCCCGGACTTCCGGCTGGCCGAGATGAAGGTCGGCGACTATCCCGGGATCTATCACATGGTGGAGATCCCGCCCGAGGACTGGCATCTGCTGGCGGAGGTGCCGCCGGGGCGGGACTCGGTCAATCTCGGCGCGGAGGCCGAGCGCCGTCTGCAGGAGGCCGGGTACATCGTCGGCCCGTTGCAGCGGGTCATCTTCCAGGAGGACGGGGTCAAGGACACCAACTGGAGCGCGACCGCGCCGGTCACCGGCGCCGACGGGGTCTGCCGGCGCTGGGTCTACCTGCACTACTTCAAGGACGGGCAGCCCACGATCAACTGGCTCGACCCGACCTTCGCCGGGATGCGCCTGGTCATCGGCGATGCCCTGCACTCGCTCAGCCATCTCGGCGCCGGCGCGCTGCGGCTGGACGCCAACGGGTTCCTGGCGGTCGAGCGCAACTCGCGGCCCGGCGAGCCCGCCTGGTCCGAGGGGCACCCGCTGTCCGGGGCGGTCAACCAGCTGATCGCGAGCATGGTCCGCAAGGTCGGCGGATTCACGTTCCAGGAGCTCAACCTGGCGATCGACGACATCAAACAGACCTCCGAACGAGGGCCCGATCTGTCGTACGACTTCGTCAACCGGCCCGCCTACGTGCACGCGCTCGCCACCGGTGACACCGAGTTCCTGCGGCTGACCCTCAACCTGGCGCTGCGCCTCGGACTGCCACCGAGCCGCCTGGTGCACGCACTGCAGAACCACGACGAGATGACGTACGAGTTGGTGCACTTCGCCGGCCCGCACCGGGACGACCTCTTCCCGTTCCGGGGCCGCTCGATACCCGGCGCGGAACTGGCCGGCACCGTCCGCCGGGAGCTGATCGAGCGGCTGACCGGCGAGGCCGCCCCGTACAACGGCATCTTCACCACCAACGGCATCGCCTGCACGACCGCCACCGTGATCGCCGCCGCCCTCGGCATCCGCGACCTCACCGGCCTCGACGCCCGGCAGATCGAGACGATCAAGCGGGCCCATCTGCTGCTGGCCATGTTCAACGCCCTGCAGCCGGGGGTCTTCGCGATCTCCGGCTGGGACCTGTGCGGCATGCTCACCCTGCCCCGGCAGCGGATCCCCGACCTGCTCGCGTCCGGCGACACCCGCTGGATCCACCGCGGCGCCTACGACCTGATGGACTACCGCCCCGAGGCCACCGAGTCGCCGTCGAGGATCCCGCGCGGCGAGGCGCTCTACGGGTCGCTTCCCGAGCAGATCGCGGACCCGACCTCGTACGTCCGCCGCCTGTCCGCCATTCTCGACCTGCGCGACCGGCACCGGATCGCCACCAGCGTCCAGGTCGAGGTCCCGCCCACCGGCCACCCGGCCGTCCTCGCGATGATCCACCGGCTCGACACCGGCCGCATGCAGGCGACCGTCCTGAACTTCTCCGGCGAGGCCGCCACCGCCCGCCCGGCGAGCGAGCACCTGCCCGCCGACGCCCTCACCCTGCAACCGTGGGAGGGAAGGTGCCTGCTCATCGGCCCGCCGTCCGGATCATCGCCCGCGGAGTAGTCGTGAGCGCGGCACGACGACCGCGGGATCGGATCACGTCGGTACGGCTCCGCGGGCGTTGACGTCAACGGTCGTGGAATTTATGGTCGGGGCGGAACTCTTCGCCCGTTGAATTCCTCGTCGACCGCTCGGGAAGGGCGACGTCATGAGCACCTCGGTCATTCAGGTGGAGGGACTGGTCAAGTCCTTCGGGTCGTTCCGAGCGCTGGACGGGCTGGACCTGCACGTCGCCCAGGGTGAGGTGCACGGGTTCCTGGGGCCGAACGGCGCGGGCAAGTCGACCACGATCCGGGTGCTGCTGGGCCTGCTCAAGGCCGACGCCGGTCAGGTGCGGGTGCTCGGCGGCGATCCGTGGCGGGACGTAGTCGGCCTGCACCGGCGGCTCGCGTACGTGCCGGGCGACGTGTCGCTGTGGCCGGGCATGACCGGCGGTGAGGCGATCGACCTGCTCGGCAAGTTGCGGGGCGGGCTCGACGAGGCCCGCCGCAAGGAGCTGCTGGAGCGCTTCGATCTCGATCCGACCAAGCGCGGCCGGCAGTACTCCAAGGGCAACCGGCAGAAGGTCGCCCTGGTCGCCGCCCTCGCCTCCGACGTCGACCTGCTGATCTTGGACGAGCCGACCTCGGGCCTGGACCCGTTGATGGAGGCGATCTTCCAGGAGGAGATCGCCAAGGAGAAGGCCCGGGGTCGCAGCGTGCTGCTGTCCAGCCACATCCTGAGCGAGGCCGAGGCCCTGGCCGACCGGATCAGCATCATCCGCGCCGGAAAGGTGGTGGAGACCGGAACTCTCGACCAGCTGCGCCGGCGGACCCGCACCACGATCCACGCCGTCTTCGCCGAGCCGCCGGCGAGCCTGGACGACCTGACCGCCGTGCACGACGCCCGGCTGAAGGACGGCCGGTTCACCGGCACCGTCGACGCCGGCCGGCTCAACGCCGCGATGGCCGAGCTGAGCCGCTACCCGCTCACCTCCCTGACCGTGGCGCCGCCCTCGCTCGAGGAGCTGTTCCTGCGGCAGTACAACGAAGGCCGGGACAACGAAGGCCGGGACAACGAGAGCGGCGCCGCATGAACCAGACGCTGACCGGAGCGCGGCCGCTGCTGCGCGCCGCGATCAAGCAGGACGCCCGCAACATCGGCCCCTGGATCGTGCTGATCTCCGCGTTGTCGGCGTCGTCGGTGCTGGCCTACGCGTGGGTGTTCCCCGACCTGGCCGATCGGCAGCAGCTGGCGGCCACGCTCGGCGCCAACCCGGCCCTGAGCCTGATCTTCGGGCCGGCCCGTGACCTGCTGACCGCCGACGGTTTCAACGCGTGGCGGGCCGGCGGCCTCGGCGCCTTCTTCGCCGGGCTCATGACGATCTTCATCGTGGTCCGCAACAGCCGCGCCGACGAGGACTCCGGCCAGGCCGAGCTGCTGGCCTCGGGCGTGATGGGCCGGCAGACCCGCCTGGCCGCCGCATTGATCATGGCGGCCCTCGCCTCGGTCGTCCTCGGCGTCGTCTCCTGGCTGCTGACGGTCGCCTGCGGTGGCGGCTGGCTGAACTCCCTGGCCCTGTCGGCGACCTTCACCGCCGCCGGGCTGATCTTCGCGGGCGTCGCCGGCGTCGCGGCGCAGATCGGCTCGGACGCGCGCACCGCCAACAGCATCGCGGTGGCGACCGCGGGCGTCTTCTACATCATGCGCGGCTTCTTCGATGCCAGCGAGGCGCCGGCCTGGACGGGGTGGCTCACCCCGTTCGGCTGGCTCGAACGGGTTCGCCCGGCGACCGGCAACCACGCCTGGCCGCTGTTGCTCGCGCTCGGGCTCGCGCTCGTGCTGGCCGCGGTCGCGCTGGTGCTGCACGCCCGCCGCGACTTCGGTCTCGGCATGATCGCTCCCCGGCGCGGCCCGGCCCGTGGCGGCTGGGCGGCCGGCGTCTGGGGTCTCGCGGTTCGGATCAACCGCGGATCGCTGATCTCCTGGCTGATCGCGTTCGCCGCCCTGGGCACGGTGTTCGGGTTCCTGGCCACCTCCGTCGGCGACATCTTCGCCGACAGCCCCCTGGTCCGCTCCAGCGCGACCACTCAGGCCGGCCTGACCTTCGCGTTCCTGGTCACGATCCTCCAGCTGGTGGGGATCATCGCCGCCGTCTTCGGGGTGCAGATCGTCATGCGCGTGTACGCCGAGGAGGTCGACTACCGCGTCGAGCCGGTGCTCGCCGGGGCGCTGAGCCGGTCGAAGTTCCTCGCCAGCAACGCGCTCGTCGCCTTCGGCGGTCCGGCCGTGGCCCTGCTGATCAGCGGCACCGTCATCGGCCTGATCGCGTCGGCGGCCGAGCCGGACCTCGCCGCCGGAGACGTCATCGGCCAGGCGCTGGCGACGATCCCCGCGGTGTGGACCCTGGTCGCGCTCGCGCTGGCCGCGGTCGGCGCCAACCCCCGGGTCCGGCTGGTGGGCTGGCTCGGCGTGGTCGCCACCTTCGCCCTGACCCTGCTCGGCCCGCTGTTCCGGCTGTGGGACTGGATCCTGGGGATCAGCCCGCTCTGGCACGTCCCGAACGTCACCGCCACCGACCCCGACTGGTCCGGCCTGGCCTGGGTCACGCTGGTCGCCCTGGCGCTGACCGCGGTCGCGTTCGCCGGATTTCGGCGGCGCGACGTCATATGAGCTGCTCCCAGGCGGCCATCGCACAGGTGATGACCGCCTCGAGGTCGTCGCGGGTCGCGCCGTCCCGGGCCTGTATCGACAGCCCCTGCATCACGGTCGTGTAGTAGCGGGCGACCGCGTCGACCCGTTCCGGTGGCGCTGAGAGGTCGCGGGCCAGGCGCTCCCGGATGGTCGCGTACTGGTCGCGGCGGCGGTCGGCGAGGAACTCCCGGATCGCGTGGTTCTCGATCGCTCCGATCGGGGCGGCCAGGATGAGCATGCAGTAGTGCGGCGTGTCCGGCCCGGTGATCTGGTCGGCGGTCGCCCGCAGCATCGCGTGGATCGCGGACCGGGCGGTCGGCTCGTCACGTAGCGCGCGGCGGGGCGGCTCGCCCGAGGTCGTCGCGTAGCGGGCCATGACCTGCCGGAAAAGGTTCTCCTTGCTGCCGAAGCAGGCGTAGATGCTGGCCGAGGCGATGCCCATGGCCTGGGCCAGGTCGTTCAGCGACGTCCCCTCGTACCCGCGCTCCCAGAACAGATCGAGCGCCGCGCGCAGGGCCGCGTCGGGGTCGAAGGTGCGCGGCCGGCCGCGTGTCGCCATCGGGTGCGCCTCCGAAGAGATTTGTTGGTCGATCGCTCAAGATTACCTTGACCGGCGCGGGCACGACCGGGCACCCTTTGTTGGTCGATCGACAAACAAAGTCGACCAACAAAGTCGGCAAACAAAAGGAGCAGCCGTGCGTGCCTTGCAGCAGACGTCCCTGAACGGCCCCCGAGACCTGCGCCTGATCACCGACGCGCCGGCGCCGGCGCCGGGCCCGGGCGAGGTCCTGATCCGGGTCACCGCGGCCGGCGTCAACTTCGTCGACATCTCCCAGGCCCGCGGCGACTTCGCGGGCGGCCCGCGCCCGCCCTACGTGGCCGGCATCGAGGGCGCCGGCGAGGTCACCGCCGTGGGCGAAGGGGTGACCGGCCTGGAACCCGGCGCCCACGTCATCGGCGTCGGCATCAACGGCGGCGCCTTCGCCGAGCAGATGGTGCTGCCCGCGGCCGGGGCGGTCCCGGTGCCCGCGGGCTGGGCCGACGAGCAGGCGCTCGGCCTGGTCGTGAGCTGGCCGACCGCGCTCGCGGCGCTGCGACCGCTGGGCGGCCTCGCGGCGGGGCAGACGGTGGTGATCCATGCCGCCGCGGGTGGGACGGGACAGGCGGCGGTACGGATGGCCAAGCACTACGGCGCGACGGTGATCGCCACCGCCTCGCCGGGCAAGCACGAGGTGGTCCGGGCGCTGGGCGCCGACCACGTCCTCGACTCCCGCGGCCCGGACATCGCCGCCGACGTCCGGCGGCTGACCGGCGGCGCGGGCGCCGACCTCGTGCTGGAGTCGGCCGGCGGCGCCACCCTCGAGGCCAGCCTGGCCGCCGCCAAGCGGGTCACCGGCCGGGTCGTCGTCTACGGCCTGGCCGCCGGAAACGCGACGGTGACCAGCTGGGACCTGGTATACCGGCACCAGGTCCAGGTCGTCGGCCTCAACATCGGCATCCTGATCCAGGCCGCGCCACAGATCTTCGGCGCGGTCATGGGCGAGCTGTTCGGCCTCGTCGCGGCCGGCGTGCTCGGCCCCGGCGAACCGGCCGTGCACGAGCTGGCCGAGGGTCCCAAGGTGCTCGCGGAGCTGGCGGCGCGGGCGACCGTGGGCAAGCTGGCCCTACGACCCTGAGCCCTTGCGGACGATTGATAGCGATAGATATCGTTCGGTCTTGGCGATGTGTGTTCGCTCTTGGCGGGAGGCACGGGGATGACTCGATGGCTGCGAGCGCTCGCGGGCCTGATGCTGGCTGTGGTGACGGTGGCGCCCCTGCCGGAGCAACCGGCCGTCAAACCGGCGGCGGCGGTCCACGCGGTCACCTTCGACGGCTACTCGTTCCTCGTCGACGGGCAGCGGACGTACCTCTGGTCGGGGGAGTTCCACTACTTCCGGCTGCCCAGCCCCAGCCTCTGGCTCGACATCTTCCAGAAGATGAAGGCGGCCGGCTTCAACGCCACCTCGCTCTACTTCGACTGGGGCTACCACTCGCCGCGGCCCGGCGTCTACGACTTCACCGGCGTCCGCGACGTCGATCTGCTGCTGGACATGGCCGAGCAGGCCGGCCTGTACGTCATCGCGCGGCCCGCGCCGTACATCAATGCCGAGGTCGACGGCGGCGGGCTGCCCGGCTGGCTCACCACCAAGGACGAGAAGAATCGCACGAACGACCCCCAATTTCTCGCGTACGCCGATGAATGGCTCACCCGGATCGACCAGATCGTGGCCCGGCACCAGCTGACCAACGGCACCGGCTCGGTCATCGCCTATCAGGTCGAGAACGAGTACTACAACGGCAACGCGGCCGGCCGGCAATACATGCAGCACCTCGCGGACAAGGCCCGCGCCGACGGCATCACCGTGCCGTTGACCGGCAACAACAACGGCACGTTCAACGACGGCGTGGGCCGGCTCGACATCGACGGGCCCGACGCGTACCCCCAAGGTTTCGATTGTTCGAATCCGACGGTGTGGCGGGGCGTGCCGGACATCAGCTACGACCACCCGGAAGGACGGCCGCTCTACACGCCGGAATTCCAGGGCGGCGCCTTCGACCCGTGGGGCGGGCCGGGCTACGACAAATGCGCGCAGCTCATCAACGACCAGTTCGCGAACGTGTTCTACAAGAACAACATCGCGGTCGGCGCGACCGCGCAGAGCTTCTACATGACGTACGGCGGGACCAACTGGGGCTGGCTCGGCATGCCGCAGAACTACACGTCGTACGACTACGGCGCGGCCATTCGCGAGACCCGGCAACTGGATCCGAAGTACGACCAGGACAAGCTCATCGGCTATCTGACCCAGTCGATGCCGGACCTCACCAAGACCGACCGCATCCCGGTGACGCCGCCCGACGACGCGGCCATTGTCGACACCGCGCGCCGCAATCCCGACACCGGCGCCCAGTTCCACGTGTTGAGGCACAACGACTCGACGTCCACCGCGGTCGACAGGACGCACATCGCCATCGACTTCAATGCGCGGGCGACGACGTCCTACACCTATGACGACGCCGACCCGGCGCTGCAATACGCGGGCGCCTGGTCGCACGTGGCCAACGAGAGCTACACCGGAAGCGACTACCAGAAGTCCGAATCGTTCGCCAACGTCGCCGGCGACTCGCTCACCATTCCGTTCACCGGCCCCGCGATCCGCTGGATCGGATCCAAGACCAGCAATCACGGGTACGCCGACGTCTATGTCGACGACGTCAAGCAGGCCACCGTGGATTGCTCCGGCGGCGCCGCCCAGGCCGTTCTCTTCCAGGCGACCGGTCTCGCCGACGGACCGCACACCCTGAAGATCGTGGTGACCGGCACGCACGCCGCCGGATCGTCCGACAACTTCGTCTCGATCGACGCGATCGACCTGCCCCCGGCCGTGGCCACGACCGAACCGGTCTATCCCACCGTGCCGCAGAAGCCGGGAACCGCGATCACCCTGAACGGCCGCGACTCCCGGCTGCTCGTCGCCGACGCCAAGCTCGGCCGGACGCAGTTGCAGTACTCGACCTCGGAGCTGCTCACCCAGGCCGCGATCGGGCCCCGCGACGTGGCCGTCCTGTACGGCGACCCGGGCACCGACGGCGAGACCGTGCTGCGCTTCGCGTCCAAGCCGGCCGTGCAGGGCGCGGTCGAGCAGACCTGGGACCCGGCGACCGGCGACCTGCGGCTCAACTACACGCACGGCGGGCTGACCCGGGTCACGGTGACCGAGCCGGGCCGGCGGCCGCTGCTGCTCCTGCTGGCCGACAAGCCGACCGCCGCGACGTTCTGGCGTCAGGACACGGCGACCGGGCCGGTGCTGGTGCGCGGCACCCACCTGCTGCGGACGGCCACGAGCGTCGCCGGCGGCCGGGTCCTCGAACTGACCGGCGACAACGGAACCGATCCGGCCATCGAGGTGTTCAGCGCGGCGACCACCGTTCGGTGGAACGGCTCGATCGTCTCCCACGGCGCCATTCCCACCGCCGCGCCGATTTCCCTGCCGGCCCTGACCGACTGGAAGCATCGGGCCGAATCGCCGGAGGCGCAGCCCGGATTCGACGACTCGAGCTGGCCGGTGGCCGACAAGACGAGCACGTTCAGCGTCACCGGCCCCGGAACGCTGCCGGTCCTCTACGCCGACGACTACGGATTCCACACCGGCAGCACCTGGTACCGCGGCCGGTTCCCGACCTCGTCCGGCGCCACCGGCGTGTACCTCACCTCCGATTCCGGCGGCCGCGCGCAGGCCTTCTCGGTCTGGGTCAACGGCGCCTTCCTGGGCAGCTCGACGAACGGCGCCGGCAATTTCGCGTTCCCCGCGGGCGTGCTGAAGACCAGCGGCGACAACATCGTCTCGGTGCTGACCGTCAACATGGGTCACGAGGAGGACTACAACTCCAGCAATGGCAACAAGGCGGCCCGCGGGCTCACCGGCGCCTCGCTCCTCGGCGCGCCCACCACGCCGATCACGTGGCGGCTCCAGGGCGTACGCGGGGGAGAGAATTTGATTGATCCGGTGCGCGGGCCACTCGCCACCGGCGGATTGTTCGGGGAGCGGGCCGGCTGGCAGCTGCCCGGGTTCGACGACCGTCATTGGGAGAAGGCCGGCCGGGACACCACTCCGGGCGTCTCCTGGTATCGCACGACCGCCGATCTGCGCCTGCCGAAGGGCCAGGACACCTCGATCGGGCTGACCATCGCCGACGACCCGTCGCATCGTTACCGGGCCGAGCTCTACGTCAATGGCTGGCTGATCGGCAACTACGTCAACTACCTCGGACCGCAGCACAGCTTCCCGATCCCGAACGGCATTCTGCGGACCGCCGGGCGCAACACGATCGCCATCGCGGTCTGGAACCTGGACGGCACGACCGGCGGCCTCGGTCAGGTCTCGCTGACCAATTACGGAAGCTATGCGTCGCCGCTGAAGGTGGCCGGCGTGGCCAGCCCCGGCTATGACGCCCGTCAATACGCCATCCCGCCGGCGCCGAAGGTCCACGTCGATCTCCAGGCGCCGTCCAGCGTGCAGCCCGGTGTGCCGTTCACCGCCACGGCGAAGGTGACCGGCCCGCGGCCCCTCGTCGCGCACGCGACCGCCGTCCTGACCGCGCCCGCCGGCTGGACCGTCGCCGCGACCACCCCGTTCACGTGGCAGGTGACCCCGCCGACCGGCGCCCAGCCGCCGACGGCCGCGATCGCGGTGACCGTCTCCTACCCGGGCGGGACCGCGCGCGACGAGCGCATCGTCGGCGACTACGCGCCGCCGCCCGCGGGCTCGGTCGCGGTGAGCGACCTGCCGTTCCTCTCGGCGACCAACGGCTGGGGCCCGGTCGAGCGCGACACGAGCAACGGCGAGCAGGCGGCCGGCGACGGCAAGCCGATCACCATCGCCGGCCAGGCGTACCCCAAGGGCCTGGGCACCAACGCGGTCAGCGACGTCCAGGTCTACCTCGGCGGCCGGTGCACCCGCTTCACCGCCGGCGCCGGCGTCGACGACGAGCAGAACGGCGCGGGCACCGTGACCTTCGAGGTCCTCGCCGACGGCCGGTCGCTGGCCACCACCCCGGTCCTCAAGGGACGCCAGGCGGCCACCGCGATCGACGTCGACGTCACCGGCGCCCAGGCCCTGGACCTGGTCGTCGGCGACGGCGGCGACGGGAACGGCAACGACCACGGCGACTGGGCGGCGCCCACCCTGACCTGCGGCTGAGGCCGCGTCCTCAGCTCAGCGTCCACCTCTGGTTGGCCGCGCCGGTGCACGTCCACAGCTCGATCGGCGAGTTGTTGGCGGTCGCGGCGCCGGTCACGTCCAGGCAGAGGCCCGACTGCACCCCGGTGATCGTGCCGTCGCCGTTGACGGTCCATTGCTGGTTGGTCTGGCCGTTGCAGTCCCAGATCTCCACCTTGGTGCCGGGCGAGGTCTGGTTGTCGTACGCGTCCAGGCACTTGCCGAGGACCACCAGCTGGCTGCCGCTGCGCGTCCACTGCTGGTTGCCGCCGCCGTGGCAGTCCCAGATCACCAGCTGGGCGCCGTTGGTGGTCGTGCTGTTCGGATCGTCCAGGCACCGGTTCGACCCGGCCCCCCGGATGGTCACCGCGCCGGTGCCGCCGCTCGTGGTGCCGCCCGACACCCGGTACATCACCACGCCGTGCCCCGGCACGCTCGCGCTGATCGCCCCGGCCGTGCTGCGGCTCGTGCCGGCCCACAGGTCGGCCAGCCCGTAGCTGGCCGCGCCGGACTTGCCGATCGCCGACACGCTCGTGGTGATCGTCGCGGTCGCGGCGTTCTCGTTGAACAGCACCACCGACACGTCGCCGTTGGCCAGCGGCTTCGCCAGCACGTCGAGCCCGCCGGACGAGCTGACCATCCGGCCCTGCTTGCCCGCCGAGTCCTGGTCGACGGCGATCACCGCCCGGTTGCCGAGGATCGACAGCGTGGTCGCGCTGGCGTTGACCAGGTTGTTGCCGGCCAGCAGCGGCGCCGCCATCTCCGCCCAGAGGCTGAAGTGCGCACGGTCCTCGGTCGCCGACATGCCGTTGCCGACCTCGAGCATGTCCGGGTCGTTCCACCGGCCGGGCCCGGCATAGCCGGACAGCCCCACGTTCTGGTGGAAGATTGACACCATGCTGCCGAAGCTGGCCTGGATGTCGCCGGTGGTGCGCCACAGGTTGCCCACGTCACCGGCCCAGGTCCACGGCGCGTTCACGCCCCACTCGCAGATGCTGTAGACGATCGGCCGCCCGGTCGCCGCCAGCGCGTCCCGCATCGCCGAGTACCGCGCGATGTACTGCTGGGTCGTGCTCGAGCCGTTGTTGTTGCAGTTGTCGTACTTGAGATAGTCGACGCCCCACGCGGCGAAGGAACGCGCGTCCTGCGCCTCATGGCCGAGGCTGCCCGGGTAGCCGGCGCAGGTCGCCGTGCCGGCATCCTCGTAGATGCCCAACTTCAAACCCTTCCCATGGACGTACGCCGCGGTGCCGGCGATCCCGTCGGGAAACTTGGCGTAGTCGGGCTGCAGGTTGCCGGCCGCGTCCCGGCTCTGCTGCATCCAGCAGTCGTCGATGTTCACGTACTGGTAGCCCGCGCCGGCCAGCCCGGCCGACACGATCTTGTCGGCGGTCTGCTTCACCAGCGACTCCGACACATTGCAGCCGTACGCGTTCCAGTCGTTCCAGCCCATCGGCGGGGTCAGCGCGAGGTTGTTGGGCAGGGCCTGCGCCGGGGTCGCGGTCCGCACGTCGATGCCCCAGCTCGTCACGCCGGCCGCCAGCAGCAGCACCGCGATCCGGATCAGCCAGCGGCGGTTTGTCATCAACATCCGTCGACCCTCATTCCTGCCGGGCTTTTCGCCGGGAGTTAACGCATTCACGTATATCACTATGTAACGAAGGTTGACAGTAGCGCCGGCCGACCGGTCCCTGGCCCGGAGCCGACCAGGGTTCATCACTGGCGCGAGGCGCGCCCGGGACGACCAGGCTCAGGGGTGTCCGTGCAGGTTCCGAGAGAGGCTGTGTCCGAGATGACCACGCTCGATCAGCAGGCCGGCGGCGCCATCCGGCCCTTCACCGTGCAGATTCCCAAAGACGCGCTCGACGATCTTCAGCACCGCCTGGCGGCGACGCGCTGGTCGAGCCGCGAGATCGTCGACGACCGCTCGCAGGGCGTGCAGCTGGCCACGATGCAGGCACTGCGCCAGTACTGGGCCACCGAGTACGACGCGGGCCGGGTCGCGTCCCGGCTGAATGCGCTGCCCCAGTTCACCACCGAGATCGACGGTGTGGACATCCACTTCGTGCACGTGCGGTCCGAGCACGAGGACGCGCTGCCGCTGATCATGACGCACGGCTGGCCCGGCTCGGTCATCGAGATGCTCGACTCGGTCGGCCCGCTCACCGACCCCACGGCCCACGGCGGCGCCGCCGGGGACGCGTTCCACCTCGTGCTGCCGTCGCTGCCCGGGTACGGCTTCTCGGGCGAGCCGGCCGAGACCGGGTGGGACCTCGTGCGTACCGCGCGGGCCTGGGCCGAGCTCATGCGCCGGCTCGGCTACGACCGCTACGTGGCCCAGGGCGGCGACGTCGGCGCCGGCGTCACCGACGCGATCGGCCGGCTGGGCCCGGACGGGCTGGCCGGCATCCACACCAACCTGCTCGTGACGGCGCTCAACGACCCCGCGTCGCTGCCGAACGCGACCGACGAGGAACGGGCCGCGCTGGCCGCCCTCAAGACCTTCCAGACCAGCGGGAACGGCTACTTCGTGGAGATGGCCACGCGACCGCAGACCATCGGGTACGCGTTGCTGGACTCCCCGGCCGCCCTGGCCGCCTGGATGATCGACCACGACACCGACGCGTACTACAAGATCGCCCAAGCCTTCGCCGGCGACCAGCCCTCGGGCAACCTCACCCGCGACCACATCCTCGACAACATCACGGCCTACTGGCTGACCGGCACCGGCACGTCCGCGGCCCGCTCGTACTGGGAGGCCTACGGCCCGGACGGGTCCGCGGCCGGCAGCGCGCCGCTCCCGGACCCGCGCGTCCCGGTCGGCTTCAGCGCCTTTCCCGGCGAGATCTGGAAGACGCCGCGCAGCTGGGCCGAGCAGTCCTACCCCACGCTCAACTACTACGGCGCGGTCGATCGCGGCGGCCACTTCGCGGCCTGGGAGGAGCCGGAGCTGTTCGCGGCGGAGTTGCGGGCCGCGTTCCGTCCGCTGCGCTGACGGCGGCCGCCGCGTTCATCGTGGCCCGCCGCGCTCACCGTGGCCCGCCGCGCTCACCGTGGCCCGCCGCGCTCACCGTGGCCCGCCACCTGGCTGCTTACTCGAGGTGAGCAGAGCGATTGTCGCTCTGCTTACCTATGCGTTCCACTCGGCTGCTTACCTATGCGTTCCACCCGGCCGCTTACTCCAGGTGAGCAGAGCGATTGTCGCTCTGCTTACCTATGCGTTCCACCCGGCCGCTTACTCCAGGTAAGCAGAGCGATTTGCGCTCGCGCTCACCGTGGCCCGTCGCGTTCATCGCGGCCCGGAGTGGCCGGCCGCCGATCGGCCGACCACTCCGGTGCGGCGTCTCACGGCGTCGCGCGGACCGGGCGGCCGATCAGGGCCGGCAGATCCGCCATCGCCGTGAAGATGTGGGTGGCGCCGGCCTCCAGCAGCGCCTTCGGCGGGTGGTGGGCCGGGCTGTCGGGTGGGCAGAAGCCGAAGACGGTCGCGCCCGCGGCGACGCCCGCGGTCACGCCGGGGACCGTGTCCTCGACGACCGCCGCGCGGGCCGGGTCGATGCCCAGGGCGGCCGCCGCGGCCAGGTAGACGTCGGGCGCCGGCTTGCTGTGGGGCTGGTCCATGCCGCTGAACATCTTGCCGGCGAAGACCTGGTCGAGGCCGACCTTGTGCAGTTGTAGCCGCACCTTGCCGAGGTCGGCGCCGCTGGCGCAGGCGATCTTGCCGGCCATCCGGGTGTCGATCTCGTGGACCGCGGCCACCGCTCCGGGGATCGGCTGCAGGGACGCCGCCAGCGCCTCGTTGCGGCGGTCGCGGAAGTCGAGCAGCCAGTCGTCGGTGACCACGAAGCCGGTGTGGGCGGTGATGACGGCGGTCTCGTCGCGCAGCGCCCGGCCGACGAACAGCCGGAAACAGTCGGCCGCGCTGATCTGCCAGCCCAGCTCGTGCAGCATCGCCCGGAGGACACCGTTGGTGATGCTCTCCGAGTCGACCAGCACCCCGTCACAGTCGAACAGGACAGCATCGAACATGGCCGCGACACTACCGGCGCGATCAGGACGGCGTTATGAGGCGCGTCTCGTAGGCGACGACCACGGCCTGGACGCGGTCGCGCAGGCCGAGCTTGGCCAGGATGCGGGCGACGTGCGTCTTCACCGTCGCCTCGGACAGGAAGAGGCGGCCGGCGATCTCGACGTTGCTCAGGCCGTGCGCGACCAGCGTCAGGACTTCGCGCTCGCGGGGGGTCAGCGTGGCGAGGTCGCGGTGCAGGGGCGACTCCCGCGGCTCGGGCGTGGTGAAGCGCTCGACGAGGCGGCGGGTGATGCTCGGGGCGAGCAGGGCGTCGCCGTCGCGGACGATGCGGACGGCGGCGACCAGGTACTCGGGGGTGACGTCCTTGAGCAGGAAGCCGCTGGCGCCCAGGCCGAGCGCGGCGTAGACGTAGTTGTCGAGGTCGAACGTGGTCAGCATGATGACGCGGGGCGGGTCGTCGCCGGCCAGGATCCGGCGGGCGGCCTCGATGCCGTCCATCGCCGGCATGCGGATGTCCATCAGGACCACGTCGGGGCCGGTGCGGCGCACCGCCTCGACCGCCTCGGCGCCGGTCTCGGCCTCGCCGACCACGTCGATGCCGTCGGCCGTCAGAATCATCCGGAAGCCCGCGCGTACCAGCGCCTGATCGTCCGCGATCACGACCCGTAGCGGCTCAGTCATCCATCCTCATCGGGTCGGCAGGGGAAGTTGCGCCTGGACACGGTAGCCGCCGGTGAGACGGGTGGCGGCCTGCAGGGTGCCGCCGTAGACCGCGAGCCGCTCGCGGAGGCCGGCCAGCCCCCGCCCGGTGGAGGTGGCGGACTCCGGGGTCGGCTGACCGCCGGTGTCGGTGACGGTGATGCGCAGCTCGTCCGGCGAGTACGTGACGTCGACCGTGGCGCGGGCGCCCGAGGCGTGCTTCACCGTGTTGGTCAGGGCCTCCTGCACGACGCGGTAGGCGGCGAGCTCGAGGCCGGCGGGCAGCGGGAACCGGTCGCCGCTGGTGGTGACGGTGACGTCGATGCCGGCGTCGCGGACCCGGTCGATCAGCGGCGGTAGCTGGGCCAGGCCGGGCTGCGGGGTGAGGGTGTCCTCGTCGTCGTCCGCCGCGGCCAGCAGGCCCATGACGCCGCGGAGCTCGCCGAGGGCCGCGCGGCCGCCCTCCTCGACGGCCAGCAGGGCGTCGCGGGCGGCCTCGGGGGAGTTGTCGAGGACCTTGCGGGCGGCGCCGGCCTGGATGACCATCATCGACACGTTGTGGGTGACGATGTCGTGCAGGTCGCTTGCGATGCGGGCCCGTTCCTGGCGAGTGGCCTCGCGCAGCGCGTCGACCCGTTCGCGGCGCAGCCGGTCGGCGTGCTTGCGCCAGGTGCGCATGCCGTTGACGGCCAGCCCGATCGGCAGCAGCACCAGGAACGGCACGGTGCCGACCGGGACGATCGGCACCGCGAGATCGTGGAACGAGCTGTAGAGCAGGGCCGCGATCGGCAGCGCGGCCAGCGCCAACATCCGATAGGGGCTGTACGCGGCGGCGCTGTACCCGGCGATCACGCAGGCGTAGAACGACACCCGCAGGATGTCGGTGCCCGGGGACTCGCCGTGCAGCGACAGCACCGTGATGCCGAGGATGACCATGAGGGTCGCCAGCGGGTACCGCCGGCGCAGCAGCAGCGGCAGGATCGCGGCGACGGCGATCCAGCCCGGGCCCTGCGGATCGATCGGCACGGCCTCGTAGGGCGGCAACGGCGCGTGGACCGGATCGGGGACGCCGGGGATGCCGGGATAGGGCACCACCATCGCCCCGTCGCTGGTGGTGTCGAACAGGTGCCCGGTGATGTCGGTGCCGCTGACCGCCGCCACGATGAACAGCGCGACGACCAGGACGTCGAAGGCCCAGTTGCGGCGGGTCAGCCGCGGTTGCGGTCCCTCGCGGCGCAATGCCCGCGCGACCGGTCGCAGCGCCCGGAAACGGCGCCAGCGGGAGGGCGGGGGATCAGCGGTCACCGGCTCATTGTGTCCGGCCGGGGGAAGCGTACGCATCCCTCTCCCGACTACGCCGAAAGGATGACGCCGCCCGGCGAATGCGCTCTCACGGCCGACGCCCGATGTGCCCGGGCGTCCCTAGCGTCCCCAACCATGATTGATGTCGCAGATGTGAGCCGCCGCTACGAGGGTGACCTGGCCGCCCTCGACCACCTCAGCCTGCACGTCGCCGAGGGCGAGTGCCTGGCGCTGCTCGGTCCGTCCGGCAGCGGCAAGTCGACCCTGCTCAACCTGATCGCCGGCCTCGACCGTCCGACCGAGGGCACCGTCACGGTCGGCGGCACCCGGGTGGACCGGCTGAGCGAGGCCGCCGCCGCCCGCTACCGCCGCGCCACCATCGGCCTGGTCTTCCAGTTCTTCAACCTGCTCGACGACCTGACCGTCGCCGACAACGTGCTGCTGCCCGCGCAGATCGCCGGTATGCCCGCCGCCCGGTCGCGCCAGCGGGCCCGCGAGCTTCTCGAGACGCTCGGCATCGACCGGCACGCCGACGCCTACCCCGGCCGCCTCTCCGGCGGGGAACGGCAGCGGGTCGCGGTCGCGCGGGCGCTGATGAACCGGCCGCCGCTGCTGCTCGCGGACGAGCCGACCGGCGCGCTCGACACCGCGTCCGGCGCGGAGGTGCGCAAGCTGCTGGTCGACCTGCACGCCGACGGCCAGACGATCGTCCTGGTCACCCACGACGAGGCCCTCGCCTCGACGGTCGCGACCCGCACCGTGCGCCTGGTCGACGGGCAGGTGGCGGCGTGAGCGCCATCCGGACCGTCGTCCGCGGAGCGCAGCGCCGCCGCGTCTCCACCATCGTGATCATCGCGGCGACGACGATGGCGGTGACCGCGACCGTCCTCGCCGGACTGCTGCTGGCCGCGTCCTCGGCGCCGTTCGCCAACGCGTTCGCCGGGCAGAACGGCGCCCACCTGACCGCGCTCTTCGACGCCAAGAAGACGACCAAGGAGCAGGCCGCCGCCACCGCGTCGCAGGCCGAGCGGGCGGTCGGACCGTTCCCGGTGGCCACGGCCGTCGTCGAGGAGGACCCGCAAACCCCGCCCATCCCGCCGCTGAAGGTCGTCGGGCGCTCGGATCCGAGCAGCGACCCGATCGACAAGGTCACCCTGCTCAACGGCCGCTGGGCGAGCGCGGCGGACGAGATCGTGGTGGCGCGCACCAACGTGATGATCCCCACCGGAACCACCCTGCGGCTGACGAACGGGTCCACGCTGAAGGTCGTCGGCGAGGCCCGGTCGATCAGCCGGACCGCGCAGGGCTGGGTGACCCCCGACGAGGCGGTCGCGCTCGGCCAGACCGGCTGGCAGATGCTCTACCGGTACGCCGACGCGGGCACCGAGGCCGCGATGGCCACCCACAAGTCCGCGCTCGGCCCGGGCGTGCAGGCACAGTCCTGGCTGGAGGTGCGCACGGACGCCGCGCACCGCACCCAGCTCTACGTGCCCCTGCTGAGCGCGTTCGGGCTGATCGGCCTCGCCCTGGCCGCCCTGGTCATCGGCAACGTCACCGCGAGCACGGTCGCCTCGGCCACCCGCCGCATCGGCGTCATGAAGGCGCTCGGCCTGACCCCGGCCCAGGTGGTGCGCGCCTGCCTGGCCCAGGCCCTGATCCCCGGCATGATCGGCGCGGTCCTCGGCATCGTCGCCGGCGACTTCCTCGCGGTGCCGCTGACCTCCGACGTGGCCGACCTGTTCGGCACCGTCCCGATGGCGGTCACCCCGTGGGTCGACGCCGCCGCGATCCTGGCCGCGGTGCTGGTCATCGCCGCCACCGCGGCGCCGGCCGCCTGGCGGGCCGCCCGGCTGCGCACGGTCGATGCCCTCGCCGTCGGCCGCACCCCGCACAGCGGCCGGGGCCGCGTCGCCGCCCGCCTCGCCGCCCGCACCCGCCTGCCGAGGCCGTTCAGCCTCGGGCTCGCCCAGCCGTTCACCCGGCCGGCCCGCCTGCTGGTCATGCTGCTGACGATCGGGCTCGGCACGGCGGCGGCGACGTTCGCCATCGGCCTGGCCATCTCGCTGCGCCACGTCCAGGCCGCCGACCAGAAGCCCGACACCTCGGCCGACGTCCTCGCCGAACCGACGCCGGACAACCCGAACCAGAGCGCCATCATCGCCGCCGAGCCGGGGACCGGGCAGTACTACGGCCGCGGACCGGCCGACATCGCCGTCGACGGCCTGCGCGACGCCGCCCGCGGCACCGTCACCAGCGGCGACGCCAGCTGGGCCGGCTACGAGATGCTCGACGGCCGCTGGTACACCGGTCCGGGCGAGGCCGTCGTCTCGACCGGCTTCCTGACCGCCACCGGCATGCACATCGGCGAAACGGTCACCGGCGCCGGCCACGGGCCGCTCACCCTGGTCGGCGAGGTGTTCGACGGCAGCGCCAACAACCATCTCTACACCGACGTCGCCAGCGTCCCCGGCGTGAAGCCGATCCTGGAGTGGTACATCAAGCTCAAGCCCGGCACCGACCGCGCCGCGTACGTCCAGGCCTTGCAGAACAAGCACATCCCCGCCGAGGTCACCCGCACCGAGGGCCCGGACGGGACGCTGATCGTGCTCGACTCGCTGACCGCCCTCCTCACCGCGCTGCTGGTCTCGGTGGCCGGGCTGGGCGTGCTCAACGCGGTCGTGCTCGACGCGCGCGACCGGGTGCACGACATCGGCGTCCACAAATCGGTCGGGATGACGCCGAAGCAGACGGCCGCGATGGTGGTCGCCTCGGTCGGCATCCCCGGCCTGGTCGGCGGCTTCCTCGGCGTCCCGGCCGGGTACCTGCTCCACCGCTGGGCCCTCCCGGCGATGGCCGAGGGCGCCGGCATCCGCCTACCGCAAACCACGATCGACGTGTACGCCCCGGGCCTGCTCGCCGCCCTGGCGCTGGCCGGCCTGGTCCTCGCCGCCGCCGGCGCGCTGCTCCCGGCCGGCTGGGCGGCCCGGACCCGCACCGCGGTGGCGCTGCGCACCGAGTAGTCCCGGCACGGTGGAACGCCCGGCATCCGACGGGGGCCGGGCGTTCGGCCGGGTCACGAGCGTGGGGCGCCCCGGGTGGCGGCGTTGGCGATCGCGGCGAACAGGCCGACCAGCAAGCGGTCGTACGCCCGATCGGGCAGCACCCAGCGGGCGAGCAGTGCCGCCCGCGCGCCGCGGCCGACCGCGTACCGGGCGCGCGGCCGCCGGACCGTGGCGGCGCGGCCGATCGCGCGGGCCACGACGGACGGGGAGGAGATGCCCCGGGGCTCGGCGGTCAGCGACGCCGCGTACCGGCGGGCGTAGCCGGCATAGGCGCCGTCGCCCGAGGCGGCCAGCAGGCGAACGCCGGCGACCCGGGGGAACTCGGTGTCGATGCCGCCGGGCTGGATCAGGACCACGTCGATGCCCAGCGGCCCGAGCTCGACCCGCAGGCAGTCGCTGAGGCCCTCCAGCGCGTACTTCGTCGCGTGGTACCACCCGCCCAGCGGCTGGTACATCCGCGCGCCGACCGACGAGACGTTGATGATGCGGCCGGCGCCCCGCGCCCGCAGGTGGGGCAGCACGAGCTGGCACAGCCGGGCCGCGCCGAAGACGTTGACCTCGAACTGCCGCCGGGCCTCGTCCAGCGGCACGTCCTCGAGCGCGCCGAACGATCCGTAGCCGGCGTTGTTCACCAGGACGTCGATGCGGCCCGCCTCGGTGACCACGCGATCGACCAGCGCCACCAGGTCGGCCTCGACGGTCACATCGGCGCGCACGGTGTGGATGCCGAGCGCCGCGAGGGGCGCCATCCGGTCCGGGCGGCGGGCGACCGCGTACACCTGGAAGCCGCACTCGTGCAGCCGGCGGCTGGTGGCCGCGCCGATCCCCGCGGACGCGCCGGTGACGATCGCGACCCGGCCCATGCCCGGCTCAGCCGTTCCGATCGAGGTCGATGCGGATCGTCAGCGGGCTCGACGCCATCATCCGGCCCAGCGCCGCATCCCATTGGTGGGGCAGGGTTCGCGAACGGGCGCCGGCGTCGTCGTCGGGCAGCGGCACGGCCGTGCCCGATCGCCACACCCGATCGACTTTCACCCGTACGGCCGAATGCCGTTGAATGTTGCGAACGAAATCGGCCTGGGTTCCGTGGGCGGCGACCAGCCAGAAGGTGTCGCCGATGAGGCCGTTGCCGATCGGGGTGTGCCGGGGGAGCCCGGTGCGCCGGCCGGTCGTCTCGAGCAGCGCGAAGGCCCGGGGCGCGATGCCCTTGCGCAGGGCGAAGCGGGTCAGGCGGTTGTTGAGCCGCTCGACCGACGTGACGATCCGGTACTTGCGCGAGCGCATTGATGCGGTTCTACCACAGCCCTGGCGGATTCGGGCGACCGCGCCGGGTCAGCGTACGGCGGTGACCGTCAATGTGTCTCCGCGCGGGCACAGCAGATAGCCGGGCGTTCCGCGGCAGTCCTGCTCGGCGAAGCGCTCGACGGTGCCGAGCACGGTCCGCCGACCGCTGGCCAGGTCGAGGCGGTTCACCGCGATGCGGCCGGGCGGCGTGCCGGTCCCGCTGAGCAGCAGCAGCGAGCCGTCGGCGCCGGCCGAGAAGGCCTGCTGACCGCCGAACGGGCGGCCGATCGTACGACCGGTGGCGGTGTCGACCAGCACCGTCGTCGCCGAGGCCAGGTTGGCGGCGGCCGAGAGCAGCAGGCGATCGCCGCCGAGGTCCCACACGAAGTTCATGTCCGTGCGCCGCCAGACCTCGCGGCCGGTCGCCGGCTCGTGGCCGGTCACGCCGCGCGCGCCCGCGGTGCAGATCAGCGCGCCGCAGCCGGTGACGTAGCCGATCAGCTCCTCGGTTCGCCACAGCGGGCGGAGGTCGGCGGCGCGGTAGATGGTCGCGACGGTCTGCGCCGATGCCGTGCGGATCACCACCAGGTAGGGGTCGACCGCCCGGAGTGCCGCCGAGTACACCCCGTTCCAGGGAATGCGGCCGCGGTGCCGCACCGCGCCGTCCTCGTAGCCGTAGACGGTGGCGTCGCCGTTGGCGGTGACCGCCACGATCGCGGTGGGCCGGCCGTCCTCGGCGAGCGTGGTCCACTGCTGGGCCGGCGTGATCGCCCGTCGCCACACCTCGTGGCCGTCGCGCAGCCCGACCAGGCGCAGTCCCGTGGTCACGCCGAACTGATCGGTCTCGGCCAGCAGGACGTCGCCGCGCGCCACCGACGGCGAGGCCTCGCCGTCCGACCGCCACAGCTGCTCGCCGGTTGCCGCGTCGAGCGCGATCGTGCCGCGGCCCTCCGGCGCGGAGGGCGCCAGCAGCACGTCGCCGGCCGGGCGCACGCCGTAGTCGGCGGCGTCGGCGCCGGTCGGGGTGCTCCAGCGGGGCTTGCCGGTGGGCAGGTCGTAGGCGGTCACCACGGCCGGCCCGGTGGGGGCGGTCCGGTTCAGGTAGACCGTCCCGCCGTCCAGGGCCAGGGTGTCGCTCGGCCGGAACGCGGCCGTCCAGAGCGGGCGTACGAGAGGCGGCGCCGCCGGGGCCGAGGCGGCCAGCGCCAGCAGGCCGGCGGCGGCGAGCGCGGCCAGCATCAGCCGGAGCAGCCGCGGCACGTTCACCGGGGCGGCGGGCGGCCCGGCGGCTGCACCGGCGACGTCACCGAGGTCGATCAGGGTCATGGTCGGCTCCCTGAGCAGCGATCCTAGGCGGCGAGAGCGCCGGCGAGCGCCTCCGCCAGCCATTGCTCGTACGCGTCGGGTGTCCAGCCTCGGTCGTTCACCAGCAACTCGTACACCTCCGGCGCGATGAGCGTCCAGACGATGTCGCGCGCGCGGCCGGGATCGACGCCGGGGCGCAGGCCGCCGGTCGCGGCGAGGTGGTCGACGAAGCCGCCGGCGCCCACCATGCGCTCCCGGTTGGTGGTCTCGCGGAACTGGGCGAGGTCGGCGTCGCCGCCGCGGGCACCGGCGAGCAGCTTGGCGAGCAGCGGCCCCACGCGCTCGCCGATCCGCCGGGCGGCGAACGCGTACCGGGCGATCTTGTCGCGGGGGTTGGTGGCGGTGAACACGGCCTGGATCTCGGGGCGGTCGATCATCGGGATCGGCTCGTCGTCGCCGGCCAGCGTGACGTCGTACACGTCCTTGATGAGCTCGGCCTTGCTGTGGAACGTCTTGTAGACCGTCTCGACCGAGACGCCGGCGTGCGTGGCGACGTGGCGCATGGTGACCGCCGCGGGCCCGCGCTCGACCAGCAGCTCCCGGGCGGCGTCGAGGACGCGGCGACGGGTGAGCCGCGCCAGCTCGGCCCGGCGGGTGTTGTCGTATACGCGACGAGACATTGAGTACCGCCCCACAGTATCGAATGCTGTTCAACAGTATCCGATATTTGCGGGGAGGCAAAGATGCACACCATCGACAGCGAGATCTGCGTTCGCTCCATGACGATCATGGCGTCCGGTGACCTCGGCGAGCTGGCCGAGGTCGTTCATCCGGAGGCGACCAACCGGGAGGCGAAGGACGAGCCGCCGGCCTGCCGGGGCCAGGGTCCGGCGGCGTTCGCGGCCACCGCCCGCTGGCTGCGGGCCGGTTTCGCGGATCTGCGCTTCGACATCCACGATGTGGTGGCCGCCGGTGACCTGATCGCCTTGCACTGCACCATGTCGGGCCGCCAGACCGGCCCGTTCGTGGCCTACGACGAGCGCGGCGAGGTGGCCCAGGCGTTCCCGGCGACGGGGCGCACGTTCGCGATCACGCAGACCCACTGGTTCCGCATGCGGGACGGCCTGGTCGTCGAGCACTGGGCGAACCGCGACGATCTCGGCCTGGCCGGTCAGCTCGGCTGGGTGCCGCCCAGCCCGGCGTTCCTGTGGCGGATGGCCCGGGCGAAGCGGCGCGCCCGCCGCGAGGCGGTCGCCTAGCCGGCCGGCGAGCCGGGGCCCGGCCGCGTGGCCGTTTCGCCGTGAGCCGGGGCCGCGAGCCCCGCACCCAGCCGCGCGGCCGTTTCGCCCGGCTGAACCCGGCGTCCGATTTCCGCCAGCCAGGCGTGGGCCGGGCGCGGGAGTGTCGAGAGATGACCGATGTTCTCGAGCGTTACCGTCGCGCGGCCGACGGGTTCGGCCGGGTGCTCGCCACGATGCGGCCCGATCAGCTCGGCCGGCCCACGCCCTGCGCCGCATGGGACGTGCGGCAGCTGGTCAACCACATGACCCGCGGCAACCTCAACTACGCGCTGCTCGCCGCGGGCGGCAGCGGCGCCGACTTCCGGGCGATGCGGGACCGGGACGCGCTCGGCGGGCGGCCGCTTCACGCGTACGGCGAAAGTGTGCGCGAGTGCGCGGAGGCCTTTCGCGTGCCGGGCGTGCTCGACCGGGTCCTGGATTATCCGCTCGGGAAGATCCTGGGCCGCCAGGCCCTCGCGATCCGCGCCGCCGACTCGGTGATCCACACCTGGGACCTCGCCCGCGCCCTCGATGCGCCCGACGCCCTCGACCCCGATCTGGTGGCCTGGCTGACCGCCGACCTGGACGCGATCTATGCCGGGCTGGAGGGCGTCGAAAGCTTCTTCGCCGCGCCGCCGGAAGCGGGCGGCGCCGACTCCGCCCAGGCCCGGCTGCTGCGCCGCCTCGGGCGCGACCCCGCCTGACACCGGCATCGACTCGCCGCCCGGCGTCGGCGTGTCCGGCGTGGACGAAAGATCCGACGAGATTATGACCGACAGACATCGGATCTTTCCGCAACCGGAAGTAAGTGATCACTGTCGAAGCAAGCAGCAAGGGAGCCAAATCGGCGGGTTGTGAGACATCGACGGTAGAAGATTGACCGCTACAGACATCCTATGTTAACTCTTCGTCTCAAGCGTGTCATCGATCGCCGCCGCGGGTCGGCCGGCCGCGGACTCCCCCGGAGGGTCATCCACATGAGAGTGCGCAAGCTGTCCCGCGTCGCGGCGGCCGGACTTGTCCTCGCCGCCCTGCTCGTCGCCCACCCGTCCCCGGCGAGCGCGACCCCGACCGACGCCGCCTTCAACGCGAGCACCGGCGCGTTGAACGTCGACTACGCCGGCTATCTCGCCAAGCACGACATCGTCTACAACCGCCCGAACACCAACCCCCAGTACGGACTGACGGTCGGCAACGGCCGCACCGGCGCGATGGCCTGGAGCCAGAACGGCCTCACCATGCAGGTGTCCGGTGTGGACCTGGCCGAGCAGTCCACGTACGCCGCCGGCAACCTCAACCTCCAGCTGGACACCACCGCCACGACGTTCCAGCAACGACTTTCGCTGTACGACGGCACGCTGACCACCAAGTACGACGGCAACCGCACGGTCACCGTGATGGGCGCCCCGAACTCCGAGGTGATGGGCGTCCACGTCGACGGCCCGGCCGGCGGCAGCATCGCGCTGGAGCTGAGCCTGTGGGACATGAACACGGTGCAGAACATCGCCGACGTGCCCGACCTGAACACGTGGCGCACGGTCAGCACGTTCGCCGACTCGACCGGCGCCGGGCTCAGCCGCGGGCAGACCGACGTCAACGGCTTCGGCTACACGTTCGCCGCGACCGTCGAGGGCGCGTCCTACTCGGCGCAGGCCGTCAACGGCACGCGAGTCCGCCTCACCATCACGCCGACGAGCAGCTACACCATCTGGTTCACGGCGGCGAGCCGGATCAACGCGCCCAGCCGCAACTCGGTGGAGCAGGCCCGCAACCAGCTCGCGGCGGTCAAGGCGACCGGCTACGCGACCACGGTCGCGAACTACAGGAACTGGTGGCACGCGTTCTGGCAGAAGTCGTTCGTGCAGTACAACGCGGGCGGCTCGGACTATCTGGAGAACGTCTACTACCTCGCGACGTACACGATCGCGGCCGGCGGCTACGGCAACTATCCGCTGCACTTCATCAACGGCGTGTTCCGCGCGACCCAGGACAACTCCAAGTGGAGCAACGGCTACTGGTACTGGAATCAGCGCGACGTCTACAACTCGTTCTACGCCTCGAACCACGCCGACCTGCTGCGGACGTTCAACAACCTGTACGCCCGCAACCTCGGCGCGCTCAAGGCGTACACCCAGACCCGCTACGGCACCGACGCGCTGTGGGTGCCCGAGACGATGGGCTGGGACGGCAACGCGCGCGGCACGGTCGGCAGCGACTACGTCAACGACATCTACTCGACCGGCACCGAGGCCGCCTACAACATGTACCTGTACTACCGGTACACCAACGACGCCGGCTACCTGCGGGACGTCGCCTACCCGTACATGAGGGACGCGGTTCGCTTCTATCAGAACCGGTTGTCCCGCAACGGATCCCAGTACTACATGGCCAGCTCGAACTCGCACGAGACCTACTGGGACGTGCGGAACGCGATCACCGACCTGGCCGCCGTACGCCTGCTGTTCCCGCTGACCATCCAGGTCTCCACCCAGCTCGGCCTGGACTCGGGTCTGCGCGCCGGCTGGCAGGACGTGCTGAACAACCTCGCGCCGTACCAGACCCAGAACGGCGCCTACCTGCCGCACGACCCGCCGATCGCGCAGACCCGCAACAACGAGAACGTCGCGCTCGAGCTGGTGTGGCCCTACGACCAGACCGGCATCGGGTACGCCGACACGCCGACCGCGGTCACCACCTGGAACGTGCGCCCGTTCCCGTACGGCAACGTCTGGTCCAACGACCACGTGCACGCCGCCCGGCTCGGCCTCGGCGAGCAGGCGTACCAGGGCATGCGGACGATGCTGCAGAAATACCAGAACTACCCGAACGGCATGACCAGCAACACCAACGGCGTCTTCGAGTACCTCGGCATCCACCTGGCCGCGATGAACGAGTCGCTGCTCCAGTCCTACAACGACAAGATCCGGGTTTTTCCGGCGCTGCCCAGCGATGGGAACTTCGTCGGCAAGTTCACCCTGCTGGCCAAGGACGGCTTCGTCGTCAGCTCCGAGCGCGAGACGGGCGAGACCAAGTACGTCGGCATCCGCAGCCAGTTCGGCAAGCAGGCCCGCGTCGTCAACCCGTGGGGCACGCAACCGATCCGGGTGCGTCGCACCTCCGACAACGCCATCCTCACCACCGTCTCGACCGGCGAGGTCAGTTTCGCCACGTCGGCCGGCGCCACCTATGTCGTCGAGAGAACCGCCAAACCACTTTCGGCGTACGCGACGACGACGCTCACCGGCACGCCGAACCAGAACGTGAAATCGCTGTCCGGCACCGCGTCCACGCTCGGAATCGGCACCGGAACCGGCGGCGGCGGTGGCGTCGCGCTTCTCGCCCAGGCCAACGGCAAATACGTCAGCGCACCGGCCAACGGCAACCTCATCGCCGGCGCCACCGCGATCGGCGCCACCGAACGCTTCGACCTGATCGACCTCGGCGGCGGCAACGTCGCCCTCCGATCCCGGGCCAACGGCATGTACGTCTGCGCCGAGAACGCCGGCGCGAATCCCTTGACAGCCAACCGCGCCGCGGCCGGCTCGTGGGAGACGTTCGCCCGGATCGACAACGGCGACGGCACGATCAGCCTCCGGGCGACCGTCAACAACAAGTACGTGGTGGCCGAGAACGCCGGCGCCGCCGCGCTGATCGCCAACCGGGACGCCATCGGCCCCTGGGAAAAGTTCACGCTCGTCAACGGCTAGGAGACTTCCCATGTCGCGACGCCTCACCACGATGCTCTGCGCCCTCGTCCTCCTGCTCATCGCGTCCCCGGCGATCCCCGCGTCGGCCGCGCCCCTCACCAAGGTCCTGGTCTTCTCCAAGACCGCCGGCTTCCGGCACGACGCCATCCCCGCCGGCATCGCCGCCATCCAGAAGCTCGGCAGCGAGAACGGCTTCGCCGTCACGGCGACCGAGGACGCCGCCCAGTTCACCTCCGTGAACCTGTCCCAGTACCAAGCCGTCGTCTTCCTCTCGACAACCGGCGACGTGCTCGACGCCGGTCAGCAGACGGCGTTCCAGTCCTACATCGCGGCCGGCGGCGGCTATGTCGGCGTGCATGCGGCCGCCGACACCGAATACGACTGGCCGTTCTACGGCGGGCTGGTCGGCGCCTACTTCTCCTCGCACCCCGCGATCCAGCAGGCGACCGTACGCGTGGAGGACGCCACCAACCCGGCCACCGCCCACCTGCCGGCCGCCTGGGTGCGCACCGACGAGTGGTACAACTACCGCGCCAACCCGCGGGCCAACGTCCGCGTGCTGCTCAGCCTGGACGAAAGCACCTACTCCGGCGGCACGATGGCCGGCGACCACCCGATCACGTGGTGCCAGAACTACGGCGGCGGCCGCGCGTTCTACACCGGGCTCGGCCACACCCAGGAGTCGTACGCCGACACGAACTTCACCCGCATGCTGCTGGGCGGCATCCGCTTCGCCGGTGGCGCCGTGGCCGCGGACTGCACGCCGCGCGGCAACCCGCAGCCGACCGGCACCGCGCTGCGGGCGAAAGCCAACAACAAGTTCGTCAGCGCCGCCGGCGGCACCCTGATCGCCAACGCCACCACGGCCGCCGAGCGCTTCGACATCGTCACGCTCGCCGGCGGCAACGTCGCCCTGCGGGCGAAGGCCAACGGCCTCTACGTCTGCGCCGAGAACGCCGGCAACAACGCGCTGGTCGCCAACCGCGCCGCCGTCGGCTCGTGGGAGACCTTCGCGCTCATCCGCAACGCCGACGGCACCGTCAGCCTGCGCGCGACGGTCAACAACCGCTATGTCACCGCCGAGAACGCGGGCGCCGCCCCGCTCATCGCCAACCGCACCGCGATCGGCCTCTGGGAGAAGTTCGACCTCGTGACGGGAGCCTGACCCATGCGACTCGCCCGTTCCCTCGCCGCGCTCGTCCTGGGCGTCACCGCCGTGGTCGTGGCGACCACGAGGGCCGACGCCGCCGACATCCCGGCCGCCGACTACCAACAGGTCTCGCTCGCCCGCGGCAGCGCCGAGCTCGGCGAGGCCATGTCGCTGGCCGTCCTGCCCAACCGCTCGGTGCTGCACACCGCCCGCAACGGCGTCGTCCGGGTCACCGACGCGGCCGGCAACACCAAGGTGGCCGCCACCATCCCGGTCTACACCCACGACGAGGAGGGCATGCAGGGCGTCGCCGTCGACCCCGGCTTCGCCACCAACCGCTGGATCTACCTCTACTACTCGCCGCCGCTCAGCACCCCGGCCGGCGACGCGCCCACCACCGGCACGGCGGCCGACTTCAACGCCTGGAAGGGCCACCTCAACCTGTCGAGGTTCACGCTCAACGCCGACGAGACCATCAATCTCGGCAGCGAGGTCGTGATGCTGACCGTCGGCAACGACCGCGGCCAGTGCTGCCACGTCGGCGGCGACCTCGACTTCGACGCGTCCGGCAACCTCTACCTGACCACCGGCGACGACACCAACCCGTTCGAGTCGCAGGCGTTCACCCCGATCGACGAGCGCACCGACCGCAACCCCCAGTTCGACGCGCAACGCTCGGCCGGCAACACCAACGACCTGCGCGGCAAGCTCCTGCGCATCAAACCTCAAGCCAATGGCACGTACGCGATCCCGGCCGGCAACATGTTCCCGCCGGGCACCGCGAACACCCGCCCCGAGATCTACGCCATGGGCTTCCGCAACCCGTTCCGGATGAGCGTCGACCGGCCGACCGGCATCGTCTACCTCGGCGACTACGGGCCGGACGCGGGCGCCGCCGATCCCAACCGCGGGCCCGGCGGGCAGGTCGAGTTCGACCGGATCACCGCGCCCGGCTTCTACGGCTGGCCGTACTGCACCGGCGGCAACACGACCGCCGAGACCTACAACGACTACACGTTCCCGTCCGGCCCGTCGGGTGCGAAGTTCAACTGCGCCGGCGGCCCGGCCAACAACTCGTTCCGCAACACCGGCCTCCCGACGCTGCCGGCCGCGAAACCGGCCTGGATCCGGTACGGCTTCGACTTCACGCCGCCGGAGTTCGGCAGCGGATCCGAGTCCCCGATGGGCGGCCCGGTCTACCGCTACGACCCGGCGCTGAGCTCGCCGGTCAAGTTCCCGCAGTCCCTCGACGGCCGCTACTTCGCCGGGGAGTACGGCCGCCGCTGGATCAAGGCGATCCAGGTCAACAGCAATGGCACGTACGGCGAGATCTCCGCCTTTCCCTGGACCGGCACCCAGGTGATGGACATGGCGTTCGGGCCGGACGGCGCGCTGTATGTGCTCGACTACGGCACCGGAGCCAATGACCAGGCGCTGTACCGGATCGAGTACATCGGCGGCGGCAACCGCAGCCCCGTCGCGGTGGCGGCGGCGAACAAGACCTCGGGACCGACCCCGCTGACCGTCGCGTTCTCCTCGGCCGGCAGCAGCGACCCGGAGGGCGGGGCGCTGACCTACCTGTGGACGTTCGGCGACGGGACCACCTCGACCGCCGCGAACCCCACGAAGACGTACACCGGCAATGGGAATTTCGTCGCGACGCTCAGGGTGACCGATCCGACCGGCCTGACCGGCACCGCCAGCGTCCCGATCACGGCCGGGAACACCGCGCCGACGGTCACGCTGTCCAGCCCGGCCGACGGCACGCTGTTCAGCTTCGGCGACACCGTCCCGTTCACGGTCGGGATCAGCGACCCGGAGGACGGCACGATCGACTGCACCAAGGTGACCGTCACGTACTTCCTCGGCCACGACAGCCACCAGCACCAGATCACCTCGAAGACCGGCTGCAGCGGCACGCTGACGGTGCCGGCCGACGGCGAGCACGACAGCGCCGCCAACATCTACGGGGTGTTCGTCGCCTCCTACACCGACAAGGGCGGGCTGACCGGGACCAGCCAGCGGACCCTGCAGCCCCGGCACCGCCAGGGTGAGCACTTCAGCACCCAGTCCGGCGGGGTGCAGATCGCCGCCCACGCGACCGCCGAGGGTGGCGCGACGGCCGGCTACATCGACAACGGCGACTGGATCTCGTTCCGGCCGTACAACCTGTCGACGGCGACCCGGTTCACGGCCCGGGTGGCGTCGGCCGGCCCCGGCGGGACGATCGAGGTGCGTACCGGATCGCCCACCGGAACCCTGCACGGCACCGTCACCGTCGCGAACACCGGGGGATGGGAGACGTACGTGGACGCCGGCACCGCGCTGACCAACGTCCCGGCCGGTCCCACCCAGCTGTACCTGGTGTTCAAGGGCGGCGCCGGAAGCCTGTTCGACGTGGACGCGTTCACCTTCGACACCGGCGTGCCGGCCGCGGGCTCGACGCTCAAGGCGCTGGTCAACAACCAGTTCGTCGCGGCCGCCAACGCGACCACGGCGCTGATCGCCAACAAGGCCACGGCCGGCGTCACCGAGCGCTTCGACGTGATCGACCTGGGCGGGGGCAACGTGGCCCTGCGCTCGCGGGCGAACAACATGTACGTCTGCGCCGAGAACGCCGGCGCGGCCGCGCTGGTCGCCAACCGGGCGGCGGTCGGACCGTGGGAGACCTTCGCCCTGATCCGTAACGCCGACGGCAGCGAGAGCCTCCGGTCGGCGGCCAACAACATGTACGTGACCGCCGAGAACGCCGGCGCCAATCCGCTGATCGCCAACCGGGCGGCGATCGGGGCCTGGGAGAAGTTCGACCTGAGTTGAGTCAAGGTGTGGTGGCCCGGTCAGTCCCACGGTAGCTGGACGGTGGCCGGATCCACCGTCGTCACCCCGGCGGCGGTGTGCACCTCCAGCCGGGAACCGGTCGGAGCGCCGCGATCGCCGGGCCACCACACCCCCCATACGCCGTGCCGCAGGGTGGCGGTGACGCGCAGACCGTTGGCCAGCACCACGTCGACCTGGGTCACCTTTGGGCCGCTCAGGCCGTACAACTGGAAGGCTTCGATGTTGCTGCTCTCGGTGTTGCCGCCCAGGACGAGCACGGATCCGTTCCGGGGCGGGGTGAACGGCTTGTCGAAGACGGTGGCGGCCATGTGGTTGAGCCCGTCGCGCCCGTCGGCCTTCAAGCCGGACAGGGCGATCAGCGGATCGGAGGCGGTGCCGCTGCCCATCGAGACGTCGACGCAGTACGTGAAGCCGCCGCGCCGGTCGACCAGGACGTCTCGCCGGGCCGCATCCTTCGGGCGGGCGGGGACACCCTGGACGCCCACGCCGCCGACGCCGAGGTCGGTGCACTTCGAGGCCCATTCCTCGATGTCGGTGTCCGGTGCGGTCAGCGGCGGGGCGGCCAGCGGGACGGCGGTCCACGCGGCGTAGGTGGGGGGCGGCGGGTCCGGATAGACGGCGAGCGCGGTGACGCCGATGCCGGTGACTCCCGCGGCGAGCGCGCCGGCCAGAACGAGGCGGCGGGTACGGCTCATGGTCGTCGCCGGCGTGGCCTGCTCCACCAGCATGCGCCGGATGTCGGCCCGGAGCCGCGGTTCGAGGCGGGATCGCAGGTCGGTCATGGCATCTCCGATCGCGGTGCTGAGGTGGTCACCGGGCTGGGCAGCTCCGCCGGGCCGGGTTGCTCCGCCGGGCTGGGTTGCTCCGGCTGGCTGGGTTGCTCCGCCTGGCTGGGCGGCTCCGCCTCGGCGCCGAGGCGGGAACGCGCGCGCGACAACCGCGATCGGACGGTGCCGACCGGCACGCCCAGGGCCACCGCCGCCTCGGCGTAGCTGAGGCCCTGCCAGACGCACAGGACGAGCACGTCGCGGTCGGCCGGCCGCAGCCGCGCGAAGGCGGCCGACAACCGGGCCAGGTGCCGTTCGTCGTCGAGCCGGGCGGCGACCTCGTCGGCATGATCGGGGGCGTCGGCCGGGGGCGTCAGGCGTTCCAGCGCCCGCCGGTGCCGCATGGTGGTCCGCCAGCGATGCTGCATCGTCCGGCGCGCGATCCCGTACAGCCAAGGAAGGGCGTTGTTGTCGATCAGCTCGACCTCGGACCGGCGGCGCCAGGCCTCCAGGAACACGATCGAGACCAGGTCTTCGGCCGCGTCGGCCGAGCCGGTGCGGCGTGCGCAGAAGGCCCGGACCGCCTCGCCGTGCCGGTCGAACAGCACGCCGAAGCACTCGGGCTCGCCCTGGCACGCTCGCCGCCAGAGCTCGCCGTCGCCGGCCCGGGCCACATCTGCCGTGTCGCTCACACCCTCTTATGACCGCCGCGCCGGTCGAGTTCCACGGCGTTCACATCCAGCCGGTGCCGATGATGGACCCGCCGCCGGTGGGGTACCACCAGCTCGTGCCGCCGACCGCATAGTCCATGTGCCGGTTCCAGCGCAGGTCGCCGTTCCGGTCGATGGCGTACATGCGGCCGCCACCGGCGCTGAGCACGGCCTGGTACCCGTACGTCCCGCCGGCCCACCCGGAGCCGACGATCGCGCCCGAGTTGCCGTCCCAGTCGACCGAGGAGCCGGTGTGCGGGGTCTCGTACCGGTACCACCGCATGGTGCCGTCCTGCTCGACCGCCCACAGCGTGCCGTCGCACGCGGTCACGTACACGAAGTTCTGCCATCCGAAGCCGATCTGCAGGCCGCTGCTCGGATGCCAGTAGCCGGTCGATCCCGGAATGCCGACATACATGTGCCAGCGCAGCGCCCCGTCCGTGTCGACGGTGTAGAAGACGCTGCCGCCGTCGGAGCCGAACCCGCCGTGGTTGCTGGCACTGACGATCTTCTTGGTCAGCCGCCAGCCACCGCTGCGGGCCCCGAGGTACTGCGGCGCGCCGCCGTTGCGCCACGCGTTCTCGCCGCCGCTCCAGTAGTAACCCCACACGCCGCCGGAGTCGGTCGCGATGTAGAGGTTGTCGTACTGGATGCCCGCGCTCGCGATCAAGCCGTAGCGACCCCAGCCGGCCCCGCGCGGGTACGGTCCCAGGAACGGTAGGTAGCTGGTGTTGCCGGTCCAGTTGCCGTCGTAGTACATCAGCAGGTCGCCGCCCGGCGTGATGATCGTCAAATTGCCCTGCTGCCCGTTCAGGACGAGGTTCTTGCTCCGGGCCGCGGCCGCCGGGCTGCCGCCCAGCCCGAGGATCCCCACCGCCGCGCCGCCGGCCGCGGCGGCCAGCAGCTCTCGTCTCGTGATTGTCGACATACGCTCACGTCCCCCGTGTTCGCATACCTTGCAACGACGTTTGTCAAAACAAGGTAGCGCCGGTCCGGCCGCTCGGACCGCGGCTGTCGGCGGCCGGACACGGGGTTGGTATCGCGGTATCCGCATCGCGCTCCGGGCCGGCGGCGGCTCAGCGAGGGTTCCGGCCGACCACCAGGATGTCACCGTCCGCCACCGCGACGTCGCGGTCGCTGCTGTTGCCGGTGGCCAGGAGGTGCGCCGGTTCGCGGTGGCCGCCGATCACCTCGATCCGCTGCACCGGTTGCGCCGTGGCGATCGTCGACTCCCGCCGCAGCGCCGTGCCCAGGTGCAGCAGGAAGGTCTCGATGCCCGGCGCCCCGGGGTCCGGCGTCGCGTAGACGCGCCAGGTGAGCTCGTCGACGCGTTCCATGTCGCGGATCCGGAATCCCGTCGCCACCTCGCGGCTCCGCCAGCCCGCGACCGGCACGTGCACGGCGGTGTGGATGTGCACCTGCGCCGCGGCGTCCAGTTGCATCCAGGCCACGAACGGCAGCGCGCCGCCGGCGGTGGAGCCGACCAGGTTGATGTAGTCCGGCGAGCGCGGGTTCGTGGTCTGCAGCTCGGTCCGCGCGACGAGCAGGTGCGACTCCTGGTCCGCGTCGTCGACGCTGGTCCCGAGGTCGACGCCGGTCGCCGACCGCCAGCGCAGGTCGCGGGGCGAGAACGTGGCGTAGTAGATGTTGCGGTGGTACCGGTCGTGCAGGTGTCCCTCGGGACCGCCGCCGGCCAGGGTGTAGACGACCGCGATGCGCTCGGGATGGCCCAGGCCGGCCGGCTCGTGGCGCAGCTGCCCGATGTAGATCTCGTTCATGTTGTCGGCGCGGGCCAGGGGAGCGATGCACCACCGGTCCCCGGTCAGGTCGGCCGAGCTGCGCCAGGTGAGCCCGTGATCGGTCGAGCGCACGTACTTCATCGGGCGGGTGTCGGTCGGGTACGTCTTGTCGAAGTCCCCGGCCGTCTCCCGGATGAACACGAAGATCGTGCCGTCCTGGGTCTTGACCGGCATCGGGTAGGTCGCGCCGAGCCCCTCGGGGATGATCGTGTCGGTCCAGGCGCCGTCGATCGAGTGCGGGCTCGCCGACCGGGCCACCCACAGCTCCTTGTTGTGCAGGCCGCGGAACACCAGCAGGTGCCCGTCGTCGGCCTGCACCAGCGTCGGGTAGTTGTGCGAGTCGCTGTCGCCGTCGGCCACGAAGACGGGCGCCGACCACGTATGTGTCTGGTGGTCGTAGGCCTGAACGTAGTTGTCCTCGTGGACCCCGCCCCAGCTGATGAAGGTCTTGCCGGCCTGCGGGTCGTGGACACCACCGGCGACGGGACGCCGGTCGCTGCGCGCGGCCACCGCCGTGGCGACGGTCGTGACGGTGAACGGGGCAGCGCCCGCGGGAACGAAGGCAACGGGAGCCGCCAGCGCGGCGCCCAGAACGGTTCGTCTCTTCATGGCTCGCCTCACAGGGTGATGATGGCGGCGCTGCCGGCCGCGATGCTGATGTCGAGCACGCCGTGCTCGACCCGGACGGTGTCGGGGGCGCCCGGCCGCAGCAGGCCGCGGCCGTCGACGGTGGCGCCCTGGACCTGGGTGGCGCGGCCGTCGAGGGCGTCGCCGGTCATCCGCAGCACGGCGGCGCCGCGGTCCCGCCCGCCCACGGTGAGCGTCACCCGGACCGGCGCGGCCGTGGTGGCGTCCTTCTGCACGAGGGCGATCCGGGTGTGCCCGTCGTCGCCGCGGACGGCGTACGCGCTGATGTTGCGATCGGTGCCGAGCGAGACCGGCAGGAACCGTCCCGGCCCCATCCGGCGCGCCATCCACAGGCCGTAGTAGATCGGCATGACCTGGTAGACCTGGGCCAGCTCGTACGCCTTGTTGGCGGCGCAGATCGGGGTGTACCGCTGGAACTTGCCGTTCCAGATCGGGTCGTCGCACACCCCGAGGCCGCCGTGGATGTTGACTCCGGCCAGGCCGGCCTGGGCCATCGAGAGGCTGTAGTCGACGGCCCACAGCGCGGACGCGTACCGGTTGCTGACGCCGTCGACGCCGCCGCTGTAGGCCGAGTTGGCCTCGTCGACCCGCATCGGCAGACCGTTCGCGTTCGCGGCGGCGAGGTTCGCCGAGACCGACTGCAGTTGCGCGCTGGTCTGGGCCGGCGACAGCAGCCGGTCGATGGTGATATCCGGGCCGGAGGCGTACTGGTGGACGGTCAGCATCGCCATCCGGTCGTGCTCGTCGGCGGCCAGCGACGCGGCCCAGGCCGACGACGTGCCGGCGGTGTCGGGCCCGGCGATCCGGGCGCGGCCCACGGCGTCGGCGCAGGCCACCCAGTCCGCGTGGTAGGCGGCGTAGTCGTACCCGGCGGGCCGCAGCGCCTTACCCGCCCACTGGTCCGGCTCGTTGCCGCACTCGACGGCGACCAGGCGGCGGCCGAGCAGGCTCGTCATCGTCATCGCCTGGTCGGCGGCGAGCGCCGGATCCCAGCGGCCCACGTTGATGCCGACCTCGGCCTTCCAGCCGGTGGCGTCGAGCAGCCGGCGCAACCGCTGGATGTCGCCGGGCGTGACGATGTCCTCGACCCAGGCTGGCTTGGCGTCGGGCGGCGCCTGCCCGGCGGGCACCCACAGCGTGTCCCGATCCAGGGTGTTGCCGGCGATGCGCAGATTGCTGGCCCCGAGCGTCCGGAACAGCTGCGCGATGTTGCCCTTGCCCGGGTCGAGGTTGCCGATGCCCAGCTCGCGCATCTCGAACGACAGCCCGACGGCGTCGCCGGCCAGCCGCCCGGCCGGGTGAGCCGAGTCGACGGTGACGGTGGCGGTGTCGCCGGCCGCGTCGACGGTGGCGGTGTCGCCGGCAAGCCGCCCAGCCGCGTCGAAGGTGGCGGTGTCGCCGGCCAGCCGCCCGGCCGGGTCGGCCGCGTCGGCGGTGGCGGTGTCGGCCGCGGTGGCCGGCCCGGCCAGGGAGAGAGTCAGGACGGTGGTGACGGCGGCAGCGGCCCATTGTCGGTACACAACGGCTCCTTGGGGAAGAGTTCCTGACGCCACGCGGGAGCGAGGCCGAGGTGGTAGAGGCCGAACCCGCGGGCCCCGGCGTCCTTCAGCCGGTGCAGGTGCGGGATCAGCGCGTCGGGTTCGGTCGGGGCCAGGACGGTGACGTACGCGTCGACCGGCAGCCCGGTGGCGGCCGCCCGCCGGACCAGGTCGGCGGTGGACTCCGTGGTCGGCCAGGCGGGCACCAGCAGCGCGTCGACGTCGTCCGGTGCGGTCGGGGTCAGCCCGGGCGACGGACCGGTGACCCACGGGTCGGGGTGGGCGTGCAGGGTGATCGGGATGCGGGGAAGCGCGTCGATCACCTGGCGGCGCAGCCGGTCGGTGTGCCGGTGGCGGACCGCGAGCAGCGCGGCGAGCACGTCACCGGCCGGCCCCGCCCCGGGCGGGCGGACGGCCTCGGGCGGCGACTCGTCGGGCGGGCGGACGGCTTCGCGCGGCATCGCGCCGGGCGGGCGGGCGGCCTTGGGCGGCGTCGCGCCGGGCGGGCGGACGGCCTCGCGTGGCGTTGCGTCGGGCGGGCGGGAGGCCTCCTGCCGCGCCGCGCCGGGCGGGCGGACGGCTTCGCGCGGCATCGCGCCGGACCGGCGGACAGCCTCGCGCAGCGCCGCGACGACCTCGTCCGGCTCGAGCCCGTCATCCCGCCAGGCGGCGCGGCAGGCCGTGCAACAGCAGATCGACAACAGCTCGGCGGTCCGCGGGGTCCAGGCGCCCTCGGTCTTCTCGTGCTGACCGAGGTGGTTGACGCCAAGCTGGCCGCACGACTCCAGCGAGACGCCGTCGAAGTCGACATCGTGGACAGCCTCGGCCGCGAGCGTCGCCGCGTAGTCCCGGACCTCGGCGTGGGCGGGGCACAACGCGTACCGGTAGATCTCTCCGAAGCAGTTCACCACCGCGACGTCCGGCCGTTCCGTGCCCAGGCGGGTGTTGTGCGTGAGCACGATCCAGGCATTCACCCGTCGCCCGGCTCTTTTCAGCCGGGCCGCCGCCTCCCCGGCGGGATCGGCGGCGGTCATCCAGTCGGCCGGCAGCGGGGTGAGCCGGTGCCCCTGCCATGCCGCCGCGCGCACCGGCCGATACAGCGCGGCATGCCGCGCGTCGACAAGCTGATGGACGGGATGCAGCGGGGTGGCGGCCCGCGTCGAGTGGTAGGCGGCCGCCAGCGTGACGGACGACGGCGCCCGGTCCAGAAAGGCGGGATCACCGAGGACGTCCCACGGGTACGCGTGCCCGGTCACCATCGTGGCCGCCGCTTGGTGTAGCCGGGCTCGAACCGCCGCCGGTACGCCGTGTCGTCACGCTCGACGATGCCGCAGCGCCGGTAGTTCTCGTGCAGCCGGGCCAGCGCGTCCCGGTCGAGCCGCACGCCCAGCCCCGGCGTGTCCGGCACGGCCGCCGAGCCGCCCGAGATGACCAGCGGCTCGGTCACCACGTCGACCCCCGACTGCCACGGCGTGTGCGTGTCCACCGCGTACGTCAGATTCGGCGTCGCCGCCGCGAGATGGGTCATCGCGGCCAGGCTGATCCCGAGATGGCTGTTCGAGTGCATCGACAGGCCCAGGCCCCAGGTCCGGCAGATCGCCGCGAGCTGGGCGGACGCCCGCAGGCCACCCCAGTAGTGGTGATCGGCGAGCACGATGCCGACCGAACCCCGCCGGACGGCCTCCGGCAGATCGGCGAACGCCACCACGCACATGTTGGTGGCCAGCGGCATCGGGGCCAGCGCCGCCACCTCGGCCATGCCGGCCAGCCCGCTGGTCGGATCCTCCAGGTATTCGAGCAGCCCCGCGGTCTGCTCGGCCACCTTCACCGACGTCTCCACCGACCACGCGGTGTTGGGATCGAGCCGCAGCGGCAGCCCCGGGAACGCATCCCGCAGCGCCCGGATCGCCGCGATCTCCTCCTCCGGTGGGAACACCCCGCCCTTGAGCTTGATCGACTCGAAGCCGTACTGGTCGATCATCATCCGCGCCTGAGCCACGATCCCGGCCGGGTCGAGCGCCGCACCCCACTGGTCGGGTTCCGCGTCCGGGTGACCGGTCCACTTATAGAAGAGGTAGGCAGAGAACGGGACACGATCCCGCACCTTGCCACCGAGCAACGCATGCACCGGCCGTTCCGTCACCTGACCCTGCAGGTCGAGCAGCGCCACCTCGAACGGCGACACCACCCGGGCCAGCACCTTCGCGGCACTCGACGGCCCGGTCAGCCCGTGCCGGTCGGGCGCGTCCGCGGCGCCGATCGCCCGCGCCACCCGGCGTTCGAGACCGGCGAGATCAAAAACATCCAGTCCTTCGAGTACGGCGGCAGCCGCGCTCAGCAGTGCGAGGTGGGGCCGGTCGCCGTAGGTCTCGCCCAGCCCCACCCGGCCGTCGGCGGTGACGACCTCGACGATCGACCGCAGCGCCCACGGCTCGTGGACGCCCGCCGAGTTGAGCAGCGGGGGATCGGGGAAGGCGATCGGCGTGACGGTGACGGATCGGACGGTCATCCTTTGATCGCTCCCGAGGTGAGGCCGCGCATGAACTGGCGCTGCAACGCCAGGAACGCGATGACGGAGGGCAGCAGCGCCAGCAGCGCCGAGGCGATCAGGACCCCGGTGCCGACCTGTTCGTCGGCGCGCAGGCTGCGCAGAGCCAGCGACAGGGTGAACTGGCTGGAGTCCTGGGCGACCAGCAGCGGCAGGATGTACTGGTCCCAGATCATGGTGAAGCCGAAGATGCCGATCACGCCGAGCGCCGGGCGGCACAGCGGCAGCACCACCGACCAGAAGACGCGCAGATCGCCGGCGCCGTCGAGACGGGCCGCCTCCTCGAGCTCGACCGGCACCTCCCGCATGAACTCCGTCATCACCAGAATGGAGAACGCCCAGGCGCCGAGCGGCACGATCATGCCGGCCAGCGAGCCGACCAGGTTGATGTGCACGACCGGCACGTCGGCGAGGACCAGCGACAGCGGAATCGCCAGGATCTCCTCGGGCAGCATCATGGTCGACAGGATCAGCAACATCACCAGGCGGAGGCCGGGGAACTGCTTGCGAGCGAGGGCGTACGCGGCGGAGATGCTCACCAGGATCTGCAGGAGCAAGCCGCCGCCCACCACGATCAGCGAGTTCGCGAGATAGCGCAGCACGCCCTGGTCGATGGCGGCGGCGAAGTTGGCCAGGGTCAGATGGTGGGGGATCAGGGTCAGCCGGGTCGGGTCGGTGACCGGGCTGAACGCGCTCACCAGCAACGCCAGAAGCGGGCCGGCGAAGATGAAGACGACCAGCGCGTAAAGGGCCGTCTTGGCGACGATCGCGACCGGGCCACGCCAGGCGTCCAGCCCGAGCGCCGTGTCGAAGCGCCGGCTCATCGTCGGACCGCCCGCACGGCCAGGGTCAGCACGACCGTGGCGGCCAGCAGCAGCATCGAGCCGGCCGCGGCGACGCCGAGCTCGTTGCGTTCCAGGCCGAGCTTGTAGACCAGCGTCATGACCACTTCGGAGGAGCCGTTCGGGCCGCCATTGGTGAGCAGGAAGATCTCGGTGAACACCCGCAGCCCGCGGATCGCGGCCAGCGTGACGACGATCGCGAAGACCGGCCGCAGCGCCGGGAAGGTCACGTGCCAGAGCCGCCGCAACGCCGACGCGCCGTCCGCCGCGGCCGCCTCGTACAGCGTCCGGTCGACGCCGGCCAGCCCGGCCAGGAAGATCATCATGTCGTACGGCGCGCCCCGCCAGATACCGACCGCCATCACCGACCAGAGCGAGGTGTGCGGCGAGTCGAGGTACTGGTGCGGGCCGAGACCGATCCAGCCCAGCACCGAGTTGAGCGCGCCGTCGGCGCCGGGGTAGTAGATGATCCGCCACAGGGCGGCGACCACGGCCATCGCGGTGACGGTCGGCAGGAAGACGGCCGTGCGGATGAACCACAGGTGCCGGGCCGGGCCCTCGAGCAGCAGCGCGAGCAGCAGCCCGACGGCGATCGACCCGATCGTCTCGCCGAGCGCCAGCGTCACGGTGTGCCCGGCCGCCGAGGTGAAGGCCCCGTCGCTCAGCACCTCGCGGTAGTTGTCCAGGCCGACCCAGCGGTCGCCGAGGTAGGGGCGCACCTCGGTGAAGCTCATCTGCACGGCGCGGACCATCGGGACGAACTTGAACGCCGCGAACAGCAGCAGGGCCGGCGCCAGCCACAGCCACGGCGATGCTGCCTTGCGGGTACGGGCGGCGAGGCCCGATCGCGCCGGGCCCGCGGGCGGGGCGGCGCCCGGGCGGGCCGGCGCGACCGGGGTCATCGTCACGCCTTCGCCCCCTGCTTGGTCAGCTCCTGGGAGAAGCCGTCGGCGAGCTTGGCCAGCGCGGTGTCGACGTTCGAGGAGCAGTCGGCGACGATCGCGTTCAGGGTGTCAGCGGCCGCCTGCCGGAACGGGGTCCAGTCCGGGACGATCGGCACGTAGCGGGCGCCGTTCGCATATATGTCGGCGAACAGCTTCCAGCGGGTGTCCTGGCGTACGGATGCCATGTCCACCTTGCTGTTGACCGGCAACCGGACCACGTTGCCGTCGGTGTCGCCGGCCATGCCCAGGGTCTGACCCTCGACCGACGCCGCGTACTCGGCGAACTTGGTCTGGCCGGCCGGGTTGGCGGAGCCGGCCATCAGGTAGACGTTCTCACCCTCGGCGAGCGACACACTCTTGCCGCCCGGTCCCGGCGGGAGGGCGATCACCTCGTACTTGTCCTTGCCCAGGTTCTTGTCGAAGCGGGCCATGTTGTAGGGCCCGGTCAGATAGATGCCACCCTTGCCGGTCTCGAACAGCGGGTGCGCCTGTGTCGTCTCGGCGGTGACCGCGCCCGGCACCACGGTCTTGTCGGTGCAGAACTGCTTCTTGAACTCGGTCACCGCGGCCTTGGCCGGCGCCTGGTCGATCGCCGGGGTGAAAGCGCCGGTCGTGCCGGTGAGGAAGTCGCCGCCGGCCGACCACAGCAACGAGCTGAAGTACCAGGCGGCGTAGCCACGCTTGGTCGAGGCGGGGATGACATAGCCGTACGTGTCGGGCTTGCCGTTGCCGTCGGGATCGGCCGTCGTGAACGCCTTGGCCATCGCGTCGAGGTCGGCCCAGGTCTTGGGCAGCGGGAGCCCGAGCTTCGCCCGCCAGTCCTTGCGGATGAACAGCGCGAAGGTCTGCGCCGAGAACGGGACGGCGTAGGTCTTGCCGTCCGCGCCGGTCGCCGCCTGCCACGACGCGGGCGTGAGATCGGCCTGGCCGGCCAGCGCGTTCTTGTCGACCTCGCGGACCAGGCCCTGCTTGACCAGCCCGCCGAGCCGGTCGGTGTCGTTGATGACGATGTCCGGCAGCTTCTTCTGCGAGGCGGCCTGCTGAAGCTTGGTCTCGAAGTCGTCGAAGAGCGCGGTCACCTTGGTCGGGATGCCGGTCTCGGCGGTGAACTTCGCGGCGAGCTGTTGGTCGGTCTTCTCGGTGTTGGAGCCCGGCGGCTTGCGGACCCAGATCTGCAACGCGGCCTTGGCATCGGTCTTCTGATCGTCGCCGCCACAGGCCGCCAGGCCGCCGGTCGCGAGGATGCACGCGGCGGCGGCCGCAAGCGCTCGTCGAGCAGTCATGTGACTGCCTCCTGTCTACATATATGGACGCTTGCCGAGTAGATGGCATCGGGGTAGGGACAAGCTAACCGTCGGTATGATGGCCGTCAACACTGCTGAAACAATCGATCGTGATGGTGGAGCTCATGCCCAACGCTCGTCCGCACGCCGCCCGGAAGTCGGCACCGCCATCGGCCAGCATCAATGACGTGTCGCCGGTCAAATCGGCCGAGCGCACGGTCAAGATTCTCGAGACGCTGGCCGCGTCGCCGACCCGGCTCACCCTGTCGGAGTTGCAGGAGCGGATGGGCTATCCGCGGTCCAGCCTGCACGCGTTGGTCCGCACGCTGCGCGACCTGAAGTGGGTGGAGACCGACGAGAGCGGTTCGGCCTTCGGTGTCGGCCCGCACGCGCTGCTCTCCGGCACCGCCTACCTCGACCGCGACCCCGCGCTGCGGTTCGCCTACGAGACCCTGGAAGACCTGCGCAGCGAGATCGGCTACACCATTCACTACGCCCGCCGCGACGACGCCCATGTGCTGTACCTGGCCAGCCGCGAGTCGCGCAACTCCGTCCGCCTGGTGTCCCGGGTCGGCCGCCGGCTGCCGGCCCACGTCACCGCGCTCGGCCAGGCCCTGCTCGCCGACCTGACCGAGGCCGAGGTCGACGCGCTGCTGCCCGGCGATCTGCCCGCCGTCACGCCCTACACGATCACCGACCGCCCGGCGCTGCACGCCGAGCTGGACGTGGTGCGCAAGCGAGGCTGGGCCTTCGAGCGCGAACAGGGCACCGAGGGCGTGGCCTGCGTCGCGGTCGCGGTCGGCTACCGCATCCCCGCCACCGATGCCGTGTCCTGCTCAATGCCCAACCACCTGGCATCGGTCAAGCACATGAACGAGGTGGCGGCCGCGGTCATCCGCCACACCGAGGCCCTCGCCCGCACCCTCCGCCGCGAGGGCATCCGCTAGGCATCACCCCCATGCCCCGGGCCGGCGGCGAGTCGCCTGGGTCGGCCCGCTTGGCCCGCGGCGAGTCGCTCGGGGCCGGTCCATGCGGTTGGCCGGCGGTGTGTCGCTTGGGGTCAGCCCATGCAGTTGGGCCGGCGGTGTATCGCTTGGGGTCAGCCCATGCAGTTGGGCCGGCGGTGTGTCGCTTGGGGTCAGCCCATGCAGTTGGGCCGGCGGTGTATCGCTTGGGGTCAGCCCATGCAGTTGGGCCGGCGGTGTGTCGCTTGGGGTCAGCCCATGCAGTTGGGCCGGCGGTGTGTCGCTCGGGGTCAGCCCATGCGGTTGGCCGGCGGTGTGTCGCTTGGGGTCAGCCCATGCAGTTGGGCCGGCGGTGTATCGCTTGGGGTCAGCCCGCGCGCTCGGCCTGCGACGTGTCGCTTGGGCCGTTCCATGTGCTCGGCCGGCGGCGTGTCGCTTGGGTCAGCCCATGCGCTTCGCCAGCGGCCAGTCGCACCACCAGCCGCCGACGCGGTTGAGCTCCGGGTCCTTGACGAAGTCGGGCTCGCCGAACTCGGCGATCCGCTCGGCCGCGAACACCTCGGCGTCGTCCTGCGGGAAGTAGCCGATCGCCTCGCCCTCGGCCAGCGACCACCAGCGGCGGGTGTTGCGGCTGACGCCCCAGACGATGCGGAAACCGGGGGCGGGCGCCGACAGGCAGGCCTCGACCAGGCGCGCGCCGTCGTCCGGCGACAGCCACGTGGCCAGCCCGCGGTTCTGCGGCGGGGTCGGGAACCACAGGCCGATCCGCACACAGATGATGTCGAGCCCGAACCGGTCCACATACAGGTGCGCGAGCTCTTCGATGGCCGCCTTGCTCCAGCCGTAGAGCGTGTCCGGGCGTGGCGGGAGGTCGGCCGGCAGGCCTTCGGGAAAGGCCTCGTCATCGCGTACGTGGAATCCGGCCGCGTGCGTGGAGGAAGCCAGCATGATGCGCTGGATGCCCTCGAGGCGAGCCGCCTCCAGCAGGTTGTACGTGCCCAAGGCGTTGACCCGCAGCACCTCCTCGGCGCCCGCCTCCTTGCTCTGCCCGCCCAGGTGAACGATGGCGTCCACCCCCTTGCAGGCAGCCCGCACCGCGTCGGCGTCCTCGAGCGAGGCGAGGACGACTTCTTCCTCCTCGCCCGTGGCCGGCTGGCCCGCGGCTCGCTCGCCCGCGGCTGGCTGAAGCGCGGCCCGCTCGCCCGCGGCCGGCTGATGCGCGGTCCCCTCGGCCGCAGCCGGCTCGACCACGTCCAGCAGGCGCAGGATCCGGCCCGGAGCCCTCAGCCGCGGCCGGAGCGAGGTGGCCACCTTGCCCGCGCCGCCGGTGATCAGGATGCGTTGCGCCATCGATTCCTCCCGATGCGTCGGTGACGAACGGCGCAGAGCATAGCATCGATCTATCTGACTGGATGGCGTCCACATATCTGTACTTGACCGGCTCGGAGCGACTCTCTACGTTGGGATCCACATCCGCAGGGAAGACAGTGTCCACATATGTAGACGAGGTGTCCATGAAAACGATCGGCTTCATCGGCCTGGGCATCATGGGTATGCCGATGGCGGTGAACCTCGTCCGGGCCGGCTTCGACGTGGCCGGCTACACCCGATCCGGCGCCCGAGGCCTGGTCGCCGTCGGTGGGCGGGAGGCCGCGAGCATCGCCGAGGCGACCGCGGGCGCCGATCTGGTGATCACGATGCTGCCCGACTCGCTCGACGTGGCCGGCGTGGTGCTCGGCCCTGACGGCGTGCTGGCCCACGCTTCCCCGGATCTCCTGCTCGTCGACATGAGCACGATCAGCCCGGCCACCGCCCGGGAGATCGCCGCCACGGCGGCCGCCCGCGGCATCGCGGCCCTGGACGCCCCGGTGTCGGGCGGCGAGCAAGGCGCGATCGAGGGCGCGCTGGCGATCATGGCCGGCGGGACGCCGGAGGCGTTCGACCGTGCCCGCCCGGTCCTCGACGTCCTCGGCACGACCGTCGTGCACGTCGGCCCGCCCGGCGCCGGTCAGCTCGTGAAGGCCGCCAACCAGCTGGTGGTCGCCGGGACGATCGAGCTGGTGGCGGAGGCGATCGTGCTCCTCGAGGCGACCGGAGTGGACGCAAGAGCCGGCCTCGAGGTGATCGGCGGCGGACTCGCCGGCAGCGCGGTGCTGGCCCGGAAGGGCGCCGCCATGCGCGAGCGCCGCTTCGAACCCGGGTTCCGCGTCGACCTGCACCACAAAGATCTCGGCATCATGCTCGGAGCGGCCCGGGAGGCGGGCGCGTCCACCCCACTCGGGGCCCTGGTCGCCCAGCTGATGTCGGCGCTGCGGGCGCAGGGCGACGGTGGTCTCGACCACGGCGCCCTGCTCCGCGGTGTCGAGCGGCTCAGCGGGCGGGCCCATGTCTGACCTGCGGGCCCGGCTTGCGGCCGGCGAGACGCTCTACGGCACCTTCCTCGGCCTCGGCTCCACGCTGGCCACCGAGGCGTGCGCCGTCGCCGGGTTCGACTGGCTGCTGGTCGACCTGGAACACGGCGGCGGCGACGAGCACACGCTGCTGCATCAGCAGGTGGCCGCCGAGGCCCGGGGCGTGCCGATGTTCGCCCGGGTCGAGTCGGCGGAGCGCATCCGCACCGGCCGGCTGCTCGACGCGGGCGTGAACGGCATCATGTTCCCGCGGATGGACTCGGTCGACGACGTCCGGGAGGCCGTCCGGCACACGCGCTATCCACCCCAGGGCGACCGCGGCGTCGCCACCTACAACCGGGTGTACGACTTCGGTCTGCGCCCAGAGGGCCTGGCCACCGCCAACGACCGCGTGGTCGGCATCGTGCAGGTGGAGAGCCGGCGCGCGCTGGCGGTGGTCGATGGGATCGCCGCCGTCGCCGGGGTGGACGTCCTGTTCGTCGGCCCCCGGGACCTGTCGACGGACCTCGGCTGCCCCGGCCGCTTCGACCATCCCGACTTCCGAGACGCCCTCGACCGGGTGCTCGACGCCGCCCGGGAGGCCGGCATCGCGGCCGGCATCCTCGCCGGCGACGAGCGCCAGGCCGCGGCCTACGACGAGCTCGGATTCCGCTTCGTCGGCGTCGGTTCGGACGCCTCCCTGCTCGCCCGGACCGCGTCCACCGCAATGGCAAACCTGCGCCGTGCCACGGCGTCCCGCGCCGTCGGTTCCCCCATCCCCGGTTAGGAAAGGTGCTCGAGATGAGAAAAATCGTCGCCACGGTCGGAGCCTTGGTGGCCGTCGCTGGGCTGACCCTGCTCGGCGTCACGAACGCGTCGGCGGCCGCGCTCGACCCGACGGTCGCGCCCGGCGGCAACTTCAACCTGTCGATCTGGTCGCTGCAGCTACCCGTCGGTTCCCCCGGTGCCCCGACCACCATCCCGTCCTCGCAGCTCAAGGGCGCGAACGGCTACAGCAACCCGGCCTACTTCTGGACCGACAAAACCGACGGCTCGATGACCTTCTGGGCCCCCGAAAAGGGCGTCACCACCCCCAACTCCAACTACGCCCGCACCGAGCTGCGCGAGAACGGCGACTGGGCCCTGGCCGGCAACCACACCCTCAGCGCCCAGCTGCGCATCCCGAGCGTCACCAAGAACGTCTGCGTCGGCCAGGTCCACCTCGGCTCCGGCGGCTCCTCCACCAAACCCCTGCTCGAGCTCTACTACCGCCCCAACGGCGACATCTACCTCGGCACCGAGAACTCCCCCGACGGCGGTCAAACCCTGCACAAGGTCGGCAACGTCGCGCTGGGCGTCAAGTGGACGTACGTCATCAACGTCACCGGCAACAAGATCAACCTGACCGTGAACGGGACGAAGACCAGCTACACGATCCCGTCGTCGTTCAACCCGTACAGGCAGTACTTCAAGGCCGGCTCCTACAACCAGTCCTCCTCGGACAGCACCACCAACGGCGCCAAGGTCAAGTTCTACGCCCTGACCGTCACCCACAGCTGATGTCGGCGGGGACCGGGGCGACCCGGTCCCCGCATCGGGACTGGAGACCCATGAACAGGCGAAGTGTGCTGGCACTTTCATTGGTAGCGGGATTGGGCGCCTGCGGCCGGCGGCCGGGTGGCGGCGACGCCACCACGATCCGGCTCGGCGACGACGTGGCCGAGGACAACCCGGAGATCACCGCCGAACGCTGGTTCGGCGATCAGGTGAAGTCGCTGACCGGCGGCAAGTACGAGGTGAAGGTCTTCCCGAACGCCACGCTGGGCGACTCGAACCGGATGAACGAGCAGGTCCGCACCGGCACGCTGCAGATGGCGAAGTCGTTGTTCAGCAACCTCACGGCGTTCGACAAGCGGCTCGGCGTGCTCTCCTTGCCGTACGCGTTCGCCAAGCCCGACGACGGTTTCGCCGCGCTGTCCGGCCCGCTCGGCAGCGAGTGCAAGAAGATCCTCGACGGCGTCGGCCTGACCGTGCTGTCGTGGTTCTACACCGGCACCCGGAACGTCTACAACACCAAGCGGCCGGTGCACGCCGCCGCCGATCTCAAGGGCCTTCGCCTGCGCGTGCCGCAGAACCCGGTGACCGTCGACTCGTTCAACGCCCTCGGGGCGCAGGCGACGCCGCTGCCGGCCACCGAGATCTACTCCGCGCTTCAGCAGGGCGTGATCGACGGCGCCGAGAACAACCCGATCTACTACGTCTCCAGCAAGCAGGTCGAGGAGGCGAAGCACTGGTCCTGGACCCGGCACCAGCTCGGTGTCGACGTGCTGATGGTGAGCAAGAAGTTCCTGGCCGATCAGCCGGCCGACGTACGGGACGCGCTGGTCCGGGCGGGCGAGCTGACCCAGGATCATGAACGGCAGCTGTGGGAGGCGCAGACCGACGCGTTCGTGAAGAAGGCGCAGGCGGCCGGCGCGACGCTCACCGACGACGTCGACGTGCCGTCGATGCAGGCCGCGCTGAAGCCGGTGTTCGCCAAGTATCAGCCGACGTTCGGCGACCTGATGAAGCTTCTCCCGATCGCATGAAGGCTGTGCTGCGGGTGGTCGCGATCGCCGAGAACATCCTGATCGGGCTCCTGCTGATCGCGATCGTCGCGGTGATCCTGGCTCAGATCTTCTTCCGGTACGCGTTGGCGCAGCCGCTGTCCTGGTCGACCGAGGTCGCCACGGGGCTGCTGCTCTACGTGGCGTTCGTCGGCTTCGCGATCGGGGTGCGGGACAACGCGCACGTCACACTGAACCTGTACGAGCGCCGCCTCTCCGAGCGGGGACGCCGTCTCGTCCGTGCCGTCGAGCTGGTCTTCCTCGCCGGCGTCCTGCTCGCGCTCGGCGTCGGCACCGTGCAGTACATGAGCGAGCAACGGGACGTGACCACGCCGGCCGGTCTGCCGCTGTGGACGATTCTTCTCGCCGTACCCCTCGGCTCGGTGTTGGGAATTTTCCATGCCGTCGTCGAGATCGTCGCGCCGCAGCCCGTGCCGGTCGACGCCGAGCTGGTCGGAGGTGCCGTGTGACCCTCGCCGTCGGCTTTCTCGGCATCGTCCTGCTGATCCTCGGCGGTGTCCCGGTGGTCGCCGCGCTCGGCACGGTCGGGCTGGCCCAGGCGTGGTGGGACGGTCTGCCGCTGTCCGCGGCGGCGCAGTCGGTCTATCACGGCCTGGACAGCTTCACGCTGCTGGCCATTCCGCTGTTCGTGCTCACCGGCGAGATCCTGCACCGCTCCGGCGCCGCCGAACGGCTGGTTCGTTTCGTCACCATGCTGGTCGGCTGGTTGCCCGGTGGCCTGGGGATGAGCGTGGTCGCGTCGACCATGCTCTTCTCCGGGCTGTCCGGATCGGTCAACGCCGACGCGGCGGCGATCGGCGCCACGATGATCCCGCCGATGGCCAAGGCCGGGTACCGGCGTCCCTGGGCGGCGGCGATCGTCGCCGCCGCGTCGGGCACCGGCATCCTCATCCCGCCCTCGATCACCATGATCGTGCTGGGGACGGTCGCGCAGATCTCGATCCGCGACCTGTTCCTCGCCGCGCTCATCCCGGCGGCCGTCGTGGCGATCGCCAAGGGACTGGTCATCTTCTTCTACGCCAAGCACGGCGAGCCGACCGGCGAGCGGGTCCAGGTCACCGCGTCGGCGCTCGTCCGCTCCGGGTTGTCCGCGGCACTCCCGCTCGGCGCCCCGGTGATCATCCTCGGCGGCATCCTGGCCGGCGTCTTCACCGCCACCGAGGCCGCCGCGGTCGCCGTTCTCTACGCCACGCTGCTCGCGATCGGCTACCGCAGCGTGTCCCGCGCCGACTGGCAGACGATCCTGGTCAACGCCGGGCGCATCTCCGGCGTGGTGCTGTCCCTCGTCGGGGTGGCGCAGCTGCTCGCGTACATGCTGGCCTACGACCAGGTCGGCGTCGAGCTGGCCGACTGGACCAGCCAGTTCACCGGCAACTACCTGATCTTCGTCACCATTCTCATGGTCATCTTCTGGATTCTCGGCGCGCTGCTCGACGGCATCCCGGCCCTGGTCGTGCTGATTCCGCTGTTCCTGCCGCTGGCCGCCCAGGCCGGCATGGGCGAGCTGCATTTCGCCATCTTCAGCCTGGCGGTGTTCGGCATCTCCCTGGTCACCCCGCCGCTCGGCTCGGCCAGCTTCATCGTGACCGGACTCGCGAAGATCCGGGTGGTCGACCTGATCCGCCCCATGCTGCCGTTCATGGCCGTCATGTTCGGGACGATTCTCGTCCTGGCCTACGTTCCGGCCTTCTCCGAGTGGTTGCCGTCCCTGGTCCGCTGACCCGCGCCGGTCAAAGGCGCAGGCGGTTGGCGCGGTTCAGCGTCTCCTCGGGGGCCTCGTCGATGGCGGGGTCGTCGCCGGCGAGGTCGAGATCTTCGACCAGGCGGCCGTCGGTGAGGCGCAGCAGGCGGTCGCAGCGGGCGGCCGCCGAGCGCTCATGCGTGGCCAGCAGCACGGTCAGCCCGCGTTCGTCGCGCAGGCGCAGCAGCAGGTCGAGGATCTGGGCGCTGTTGGCGGTGTCCAGATTCCCGGTCGGCTCGTCGGCTAGCAGCAGCCGCGGCTCGCCCATCAGCGCCCGGGCGACCGCGACGCGCTGCTGCTCCCCGCCGGACAACTGGCCGGGCAGCGCCCGCTCCCGCGCGCCCAGCCCGACCGAGTCGAGCAGTTCGCGAGCGCGCGCGGTCTTGTCGTACGGCACCCGGAACGGCAGCACCGGCGCGATCACGTTGTCCAGCGCGGTCAACGCCGGCAGCAGGTGATAGCGCTGGAAGACGAAGCCGACCGTACGCCGATAGGCCGCGAGCCGCCCCCGGCCCAGTGCCGTGACGTCGGTGTCGCCGACCCGCACCACACCGCGGTCGGCGGACTCGACCGCGCCGATGAGGTTGAGCAGCGTGGACTTGCCGGATCCGCTCGAGCCGGTCAGCGCGGTGACGCTGCCGGCCGCGATGTCGACGGTGACGCCGTCGATCGCGGTGAGCCTCTCCTTGCCCGCCGGGAACGTCTTGACCAGGCCGTCGAGGTGAACGGGTGCGCCTTCGATCATGTCTACTCCACGGCCAGGGCTCGGGCGGCGGGCATGCGCTGCACCAGCAGCGCGGGAACCAGGGCGGCAATGGTGGCCGCGACCGTGCCGGCGGCCGCGGCCAGCGCGGCGGCGACGAACAGCTGAGAGGGCAGCTCGCCGGCCAGCCAGGCCGCGGCCGCGAGCCCGGCGCCGGCGCCGGCCAGCGCGCCGATCAGGCCGATGCCGAAGCCCTCGGCGGCGACGAGCCGGGTCAGCGCCGCCGGCGTCCAGCCCATGACCCGCAGGGCGGCCAGCTCGGCGGCCCGCTCCCGGATGTTGAGGTAGAGCACGTCGGCCACGGCCAGCGCGCCGAGCAGCACGGTGGTGTTGACGGCGACGGCGTCCACCCCGCGGACGTCCAGGGAGACCGCATCGCCGAGCAGCGTGCCCACGATGGCGCCGCGGAACGCCAGCGTGGTGGCCACGAGCACGGTGAGCGCGGCGATGCCGATGGCGAGCGCCGTCGCACCCAGCAGGGTGCGTCCGGGCGTACGGGTCACATTGGCCAGGCCCATCGCCGTCACCGACCGCGCCGCCCGCGCCCGGCGCGGCGCCCTCGCCGCCGGTCGCAACGTCTCGGCCGGCCGCAGCCGCGCCGCCCGGGCCGCCGGAACGCCGCCGGCCAGCAGCGCCAGCCCGACCGCCACCGGCACCGCCAGCAGCGCCTGACCGACGCTGACGCCGATGCCCAGCGCCGCACCGAGCGGCCCCATGAGGGCCAGCGACAACAGCCCGGCGACGAGTCCGATCAGGGCGATCTCACCGAGAACCGCGCCGGCGATCCGGCGCGCCGGCCAGCCGAGGGCGACCAGGACGGCCAGCTCGGCGCGCCGGTCGCGTACCCCGGCGGTGACCGCGTTGACCAGGAACAGCGCGCAGACCAGCAGGACCAGCACGAACAGCACGGCGCTCTTGCGGTCGACGGCGTTGACGATGGCGGTGGCCGCCCCCTTCTTCGACCAGCCCTCGGTCAGCAGCAACGCGGGACGCCCGTACTTCCCGGCCGCCACCTCGACGCGCTGCGGCGCCGGTGACGCGCCGTAGGTGACGTCCACGTCGAGGCCGGTACGCGCGGCGATCTCCTGCGCGACGACCCGGACCCGCTCGCGGGACGTGGCCGAGAAGCCGTCGGCGTCGGCGACCCGCACGCGGACGGCGCTGATCGGGGCGGCGGCGGCCTGGCGGGCGTCGGTGCGGCTCAGCGTCTGGGTCAGCGCCTCCACCGTGGTCAGCAGCAGGGGAGGGGAGGCCAGGTAGCCGGCCGGGTTGCCGTCGGGCAGCAGCGACCGGCCGCCGAGCAGATCCCGGCTGCGGGCGTCGGCGCCGGCCGACCCGGGCGGCTCGTACGTCTCGAGCGGCACCCGGGACAGGGCGCTGAACCCGGTCATCCGCTCCGGATCGAAGGTGCCCACCACGCGGAGCGCGTCGATGTCCTGCCCGGTGCGGCTCACCCGTCGCACGGCTCGGAACGAGGTGTCGTCGATCTGCCACGGCACGGTGAGCCCGGTGGACGAGAGCTGATAGGCGGAGGTGTCGGTCGGCGTGGTGCGGGCGGCCAGCGTCCCGTCCGGGCCGCGGTCGTAGGTGACCGGCCCGGTCTGCACCAGGTGCTCCAGCTCCAGGCCGCCGGGCCCGGTGAGCAGGGTGGACAGCACGTTGCGGTAGCTCTCGGGCGCATCGCTGACGGCCCGGCCGGCCTGCGTCGCCGGCAGCGCGTCGAGCGTGGCGGCAAGGCTCTCCGGGGCCGCGGCCGGCGGCTTGGCGCTCAGCCGGGCGCGGGACAGGGCGACGGCGAGGGTCTCGTCGGCGTACGCCCGGCCGGCCGCCACCGCCGGCACCGTGTGCCCGAACTCGGTCGCCGCGGTGCCCTCGTGCGGGGCGAGGTAGCGCCCGGCGTCGACCGCGCCGCCCAGCCCGACCAGCTTGTCCTCGGCGGCCGGGTCGACGGCCGCCAGCAGCATCGGGATGTGGGTGGACACGGTGAGGACCAGCTTGGCGTCGGCCGTGGTGCCGCCCGCGCCGTCGTCGGTCTGGAAACGGCCGTCCGGCAGCAGGCGGATCACCTGCATGTCGGCGCGGTCGCGGTCGGTGGTCAGCGTCGACCGGACGGCCGGGTCGAGCTCGGTGCAGATCGGCTTGCCCTGCTCCAGCACGGCGAGCTCGCCGCCGCACAGGTCTTTCCCGCGGCGCACCTCGCCGCCGGTGAAGTGCGCCTCGTCGTCGCCGTAGCCCTCGATGATCGGCCACGACACCGGGTGCTTGGTGACGTAGACGTACATCGGGCGGCCGGTGGCGCGGCTCAGCCCGCGGTCGGCCAGGAACGTGCGGTCGAGCCGCACCACCTGCCGGTCGGCCGTGCGGTCGACGGCGGCGGTGAGATCCAGGCGCGCGTGCAGCAGCATGTTGACGTAGCCCGCCATCGCGATCGGCGCCGCCACCTCGACCCCCGGCACCGCGCCGATCCGGGCGTACTGCCCGGTGGTGATGCCGCCGAAGATGCCGGACAGATAGTTGGGGCGGACCAGCGCGGACGCGTCCTCCAGCGGGGTGCGGGCGCCGTTGGGGCGGACCAATATGTCGTACGCCGCCCGGCTGTTGCCCTGGATCGTGCTGGTGACCTGCAGGCGGGCCGCCCGGGTGGTGCCGGTCAGCACGGTGAAGCCGGTGGTGGCGATCAGGATGCCCAGCAGCAGCGTTACGGCCCGTGCGGGACGCCCGCGGAGGTGGGCCCAGATGAAGCGCGACACGCTCACACAGTGCCGCATACATTGTGACAATGCAATGGGTACGATCGAGCCATGCCGATCCAGCACGCGGTGCTCTCCCTGCTCGCCGACGGGCCGAGTTACGGCTACGAGCTGAAGAGCGCTTTCGAGGCGGCGGTCGGCCCGCAGTGGGGCCCGCTCAACATCGGTCACCTCTACCAGATCCTCGACCGGCTGCTGCGGGACGAGCTGGTGAGCGCCGAGCGGCACGCCCAGCAGGTCAAGCCCGACCGGGTCGTCTACTCCATCACCGGCGCCGGCCGCGCCGAGCTCGAGGAGTGGCTGGGCGCGCCGAGCCCGCGCAGCGGGGGATTCCGCGACGACTTCTTCCTCAAGATCACGGCCGCGGCCCGCTCCGGCGAGCCCGGCACCGTGCGGCGCGCCCTCAGCGCCCAGCGTGCGCACCTGCTTCGCGAGCTGCGCAACCTCGACGCGCTGCGCCGCAAGAACGACGATCGGGTGGTCGGCCTGCTGCTCGCCGCCGCGATCCGGCACGTCGAGGCCGACCTGGCGTTCGTCGACGACGCCGAGGCGACGCTGCTCGACGGCGAAGCGGCGTCACCGCGACCGGCGCATCCGGCCGCGCCGCGGGTCGACGTGCGAGCGGCCGAGCCGCCGGCCGCGCGTCCGGCCGCTTCGGCGGCCGCGCACCCGGCCGAGCCGGCCGCGCATCCGGCCGCTTCGGCGGCGGCGCATCTGGCCGAGCCGGCCGCGCATCTGGCCGAGCCGGCCGCGCATCTGGCCGAGCCGGCCGCGCATCCGGCCGCGCCGCCGGCCGACGTGCGAGCGGCCGGCTGACCCGAGGTGCTCGCCGCGTTTGAGCGGGCCTCGTCGCAAGGCCGGGAGGTGTCCGGTCCCTACCGGCATGGAACAAGCCCTGGAATCGAAGGCCGGCGTGCGGAACGGCAGGGTGGCCGGCCGCCTCGGCGGAACCCGAGGGCGGAACGATCAGGCTGAGCGGCGCCCGTTCGGGAAAATGGCGAGGACTACTCGAATTACGGCGTGGGCAAACGCCAAATGGCGGCCCGCTGAACCAGTCGGGCCGCCATCGGTAAAGCGTCGATCAGATAGCGCGGATGTTTTCCGCCTGCGGGCCCTTCTGGCCCTGCGTGACGTCGAACTCGACCCGCTGGTTCTCGTCGAGGCTGCGGAAACCGCTCGCCGAGATCGCGGAGAAGTGGGCGAAGACGTCGGGGCCGCCGCCGTCCTGGGCGATGAAGCCGAAGCCCTTGTCACCGTTGAACCACTTCACGGTACCTGTAACCATGTCTGCTCCCTCGCAGGCTGTTCGGGGTCGCACTGTGCAGACCCCGCACGCCGCCGCGTTGATCACCCGCGCCGAACCGACACGAAGAAACGAAAAAAGCGCCCGGATAGGTTCAGATAACCCATCAGGCGCCGAAAACGTCTACGGAAATCAAAACTGCAACGACGCCAACCTAGCACAGAATTCGTAACCCAGGCGAGCGACCTCGTCACAGCCGAGCGCCGGGTGGTGCGGGTAGAGTTGGAACTGGATCAGCTCGTCAAGATTTTTTCACCGATAATTCCGGCGCGCTGACGGGATCGTTGCCGCCCCACCCAACTTCACCGGCCACGAGCGGGCGGATCGTCCCCGACGTGGTCACGATGATGCCGTTGCGGCAACACTCAGAGGAGACCGATGTCAGCGCCACACTCGTCCGCCGTCGCGGTATCGACGTCACGAGAGCCCACCAAGACTCTTCGGGAGAAGGGCTCGGACAGCTTCCACGCCGCGCTGGCCGCGATCTTGGCCGCCGGGCTCGACGCCGCCCTCGAAGCGGATGACTACCCCCGAGCGATCACCTTGATCAACCGCGGCTTCGCGGAGGGGACGCCCCAGCTGGGCTGCGAGCTCCTCTGCCGGGCCATCGCGGTCGTCGGCCCGGCCCGAACGTGGACGGTCCAGCTCGCCCCCCTGACCCACGTGCGGCCGCGTCCCGGTTCCCTGGACTGACCCGCGACTCCCCGGGGCAGATCCGAACCGGATGCCCCGGGCCACCCGACCGGCTGGTGCGCTCCCGCGACGGAGTCACCAGCCGTCTTGGCCCACGCCCGGGATGAGTGACACCAGCCCGTCTTGGTCGAGGCTCCCGGGCGAGGTCAGCAGCCGTCACGGTCCACGCCCCGGGGTGAGGTCACCAGCCGCCCTGGACGAGGCCGAGCAGGCCGGAGGCCGGGTCGGCCACGGAGCTGACGTTGGCGATCACCAGGACGACCGGGGCCAGCGTCAGCACCGACCAGAGGATGGGGATCACCGGTCGCTGCCGTCGTTTCGCGAAGCGGCGCCAGGACGCCACCGCCAGGCCGGCCACGATGATCACCAGGACGGCGGCGATCACCGCCATGGCCGCGTGGTAGCGGACGAACTCGTCGATCATGGCCTGCAGCGCGGGCGAGAAGTCGTCGCCGGCGGCCAGTTGCCGGCCGGCCTCGGTGAGCGCGCCGGTGAGCTGCGAGGTGGCCGGGCGTTCCAGCAGCATCGGGAACAGCGAGCCGAACGGGGCGACCATGCCCTGGATGTTGGCCATCACGGTCACCGTCGCCAGCAGGCCGAGCGCGACGACCGCCGTCATCGCCGTGACCAGGGCGGCGCCGGTGAGCGAGCGCCGCAGCCGGACGCCGAGCACGATCAGCACGGCCAGCACCAGGGCGGCGATCAGGCCCTTGATCAGGTGGTAGCGGAACCAGTAGCCGACGACCTCCCGCAGCGGCGGCGGCAGCGTCGGACCGGCCGCCTGCCAGTAGCCCACGAAATCTTGGTGAACGGCGGTCACCAGCCGGCGATGGCTGGGGAAGTTGTTGCCGGCCAGCGGGCCCGGCAGCAGGACGAAGGCAGCGATCAACAAACCGACAAGCGCCGTAAGAGGGGCAAAACGTCGTGCGATGGACACAGTGGTCTCCTTCAACCGGGGTTTCCAGGGGTTACTGCCGGCCGCGCAGGTAGGTGAGGACGGCCAGGACTCGTCGGTTGGTGTCGTCGCTGACCGGCAGGTCGAGCTTGGTCAGCACGTTGCCGATGTGCTTGCCCACGCCGGCCTCGGTCAGCGTGAGCGCCCGGGCGATCGCCGCGTTGGAGTGGCCCTCGGCGACCAGCGCCAGCACCTCCTGCTCGCGCGGTGACAACTGCGCGAGCGGGTCGTGGCCGCGCAGCATCAGCTGGCGAACCACCTCGGGGTCGACCACCGTGGCGCCGGCGGCCACCCGGCGGAGCAGCTCGGCGAACTCGGCGACGTCGGCGATGCGGTCCTTGAGCAGGTAGCCGATCGCCCGGCCGTCGCCGGAGGCGAGCAGCTCGCCGGCATAGCTCTGCTGGACGTACTGACTGAGCGCCACCACCGGCAGTCCGGGACGGGCGGTGCGCAGGGTCACGGCCGCGCGCAGCCCCTCGTCGGTGAAGCCGGGTGGCATGCGCACGTCGGTGACCACCAGGTCGGGCGCGGCCTCGCCGACCGCGGCCAGCAGGGCGGGCGCATCCCCGACCGCGGCCACGATCTCGAAGCCGAACCGGGGCAGCAGGCCGGCCAGTCCCTCGCGCAGCAGCACGGAGTCTTCGGCGATCACGACCCGCATGGCAGCTCCACCCGGACGATCGTCGGCCCGCCGGCCGGACTGGACAGCAGCAACCGGCCACCGGCCGCGGCCGCCCGGTCGGCGAGGCCGGTCAGCCCGGACCCGCCCGCCGGATCGGCCCCGCCCGCGCCGTCGTCGCGCACCTCGGCGGTGAGCAGCGGGCCGTCGCGCCGGACGACGATCCGGCACTCGGTGGCGCCGCCGTGCCGGGATGCGTTGGCGAGGGCCTCGGACACCGCGGCGAAGGCGACCGTCTCGACGCCGGACGGGAACCGGCCCGGATCGGCCGTCACGCGCATCCGGAGCGGGCTGGCCGCCGCGAGCTCCTCGACCGCGGCGCGCAGGCCCAGCTCCCGCAACGTGCGCGGACTGATGCCCCGGACCAGCTCGCGCAGCTCGACCATCAGGGTCTTGGCCTGCTGGTGGGCGGCGGCCACCGCCTCGGCCGCGGGCGAGTCGCCCGGCAGCTCGTGCCGGGCCAGGCCGAGCTGCATGGTCAGGCTGATCAGCCGTTGCTGGGCGACGTCGTGCAGATCGCGCTCGATGCGGCTGCGCTCGGCCTCGAACGCGTCGGCCAGCCGGGCCCGCGACCGGGTCACCTCGGCCAGCTCGGCGCCGTCGTGGTCGGGCTCGCCGGCGAGCAGCAGCCGGGCCAGCGCGGCGTGCGCGCCGCCGAGGACGGCGGTCAGGTAGAGCCCGACCGGGATCAGCACCAGGCCGAGCGCGAGCCGCCCGAGCACGTTGCCGGTCGAGTCGACCTCCGCCAGCCGGTGGTTCACCGCGATAGGGGTGGAGACGACGAGCGCGGCGGCCACGCCGAGCACGCCCAGCCACACCGGGGCGATCAGCACCAGCAGCAGCGCGTAGGCGACCGCCCGCCAGGTGACCATGTCGGTGTAACGGCCGGCCCGGCGAGCCGCCGGCACCGGGACCGGGACCGGGTCGACCAGCCGCAGCCGGCGGCGCTCGAGGGGCGCCAGGGCGAGTGCCAGCCGCGGGCCGCCCACCGCGAGCAGGCCCAGGCCGAGAAGACCCAGCCCCGCCGCGGCCAGCAAGGGGATCGTGCCACCCTCGCGGGCCACCCGGACGGCGGCGGCCAGGGCGGCCACCGGGGCGGCCAGCGCGAGCCAGATCAGCCCGACGGCGACGGCGCTGGTCGACGCATAGGCGAGCGCCCGCCAGGGCCACGCCGTCGCCAGGTAGCGAGGGTGCCGCACGGCCCGCAGAAGCGTCATGCCGACAAGTCTGGCGAACGCGGGCGGGCCCAACCAGCGCACCAGCAATAGTCTTCGGGTAGGGCCAGCTATACCCCGGACGCCATGCGGGCGGTTCTCGTCTCCTGGTACGGGCAGCCGAGCCGGCCGAAGACGATCGAGAGCCGGACGAGCTCCGCACGGTCGCCGGCGGCGATGGCGGCGGCCCGCTCGACCATGGCGGCGGCGATCGGGTTGTCGCGGACGGCGTGCCGGCTCCGCTCGACGCGGGCGGCCGCGTCGGCATGGTGGTCGAGCACGGCGGCCTCCGCCCACAGCGCGGCGTACCACGGCCGGCACGGCCCGATGCCCACGACCTGGAACGGCTCGGAGTCGTCGATGTCGGCCGCGAGCCGCCGCACCGCGGCCGCCGGGTCGTCACGATGGAGAGCGAGCAGGCCGTCGAACACCGGAGGCCAGCCCAGAACACATCCGGCGAGGTCGTCGGCGTCGGCGCCGAGCTCGATCGTCCGGCGGATCCAGGCCGCGCGCCGGTCGTCGTCGCCGAGCATGCCGTGCACCATCGCGACGGCGTAGGCGCCCCGGGCCAGGTTGCGGGCGACCGGCCGCCCGGCCCGTTCCCAGCCGATGCGGAAGCGCTCGCCGGTGCGGACGACGTCGTCGAAGTGGCCGGCGAACGCGTCGACGAGCAGCCGCCGGCACATCGCCAGGTGGTCCTCGTCGCGATAGAAGGGCAGACCGGCGAGCGTCCGCGCGCCGGCGGCGGCGCCGGCCAGGTTGCCGGCGGCGAGCTCCGCCTCGACCGCCATGAGATGCCCGTCGCCGAACTCGAACCCGCTCAGCGGGTCGATGGTGAGCGTGCCGAGCACCTCGAGCCGGCGGCGAGCGACCTGCCTCGCCTCGGCGATGGCGTCGCCGGCCAGCTTGGTGGCGGTCAGCAGGTCGAGGGCGATGCTGTGCATGACCCCGTCGCCGGCCCGCTCGGCGAGCTCGACGGCCTCGCGGGCGTCATCCTGAGCGCTCAGGTCACGCCACCCGGTCACCAGGGCGAACGCCGCCCGGGCGCGGGGGGAGTCGTCCGACAGGGCGAGCGCCTCGGCGACCAGCGCGTCGGCTTCGGCGGGCGAGTGCGGCGTGGCCATGATGCCGGGCGCCCGGTTGATGTACATCGCCATCGTCGCCAGGTCCTGGGTGGCGCCGGCCCGGTCGCCGGCCGACGTGGCGGCCCGGGCCGCCGCCCGGAACAGCCGCAGGGCGTCGTCGCCGGCGAACCGGCTGGCCGCCGCGCCCGCGGCCAGCCGGAGATGGTCCGCCCGCCCGGCGAGCTCGGCGGCCCGCTCGTACCGCCGCTGTGCCTGCGCCTGCCGCCCCCGGAGAAACAGCAGCCCGGCAAGATCGGCGGCCAGCTCGGCCGCCGGCTCCCGGCGCTTGACGTCGCCGGCCGACCACGTGACCGCCGCGTCGACGTCGTCGACGACCCGGTCCAGCCGGGCGCACCAGTCCTCGTCGATGTCGGCGGTGTCCCGGCGGCGGAGAGCGGCGACGGCCGCGCGGCACCACCGGTCGTGGCCGTCCCGGATCGGCGCGAGCTCGCCCGCCTCGTCCAGCCGCTCCATGCCGTACTGGCGGATCGTCTCCAACGCCCGGTACCGGGTCGGCTCGCCGCGCTCGACGACGAGCAGGCTGTGCTCGGCCAGCCGGGCCAGCCCGTCCACGACCTCCGCGAACTCGTGCTCGGCGCCCGCGACGGCGCAGGCGGCGTCGACGTCGAACCACGAGGCGAACACGCTCACCCGGCGCAGCAGGGCGCGATCGGCGGACGAGAGCAGGTCGTAGCTCCAGCCGACGGCGTCGCGCAGCGAGCCGTGCCGGTCGGCCGCGCGGGTCCCGGCGGTCAGCACCCGCAGCCGGTGGCCGAGGCCGGATTCCAGCCCGTCGAGCCCGAGCGCGGCGAACCGGGCCGCGGCCAGCTCGATGGCCAGCGCCATGCCGTCCAGCGCCCGGCACAGGGCGGCGACACGCCCGGCGTCCAGGGGCGCCGGGTCGTCGAGCACGGCGGCCACCCGGGCGGTGAACAGGTCGACGGCGTCACCGCCCCCGGCGGCGACCGACAGTCCCGGTACGACGTACACCCGCTCGTACGGCAGGAGGAGCCGGGTCCGGCTCGTCGCCAGCACGGTGATCTCCGGGCACCCGGCCATGATCCGCTCGATGCAGTGCCGGACGCCGTCGAGAACGTGCTCGCAGTTGTCCAGGACGAGCAGCGCGTCGCTGCCGGCGAGCACGGCCACCAGCGCCCGCTCGATCGACATCGTCCGCTGCTCGGGAACGCCGACCATCTCGGCGACCGCCGGGACGACCATCGCCGGGTCCGTCACGTGGACCAGGTCCAGGAACCAGACGCCTTCCCGGCGGGCCGGCGCGATCTCGGCGGCGACGCTCAGCGCGAGCCGGGTCTTGCCGATCCCGCCCGGGCCCGTCGCGGTCACCAGGCGGTGGCCGGCGAGCGCCGCGATCAGCGCCGCCCGCTCGCCGGAGCGGCCGATGAACGGCGTGACGGGCAGCGGCAGGCCACGACGGCCGGATTTGACCAGAACGTGCCGGGCCAGGCTGCGGCGATCGGGGAGTTGCAGCTTCCGGAGCATCGCCGAGACGTGGCTCTCGACGGTGCGCGCCGAGATGAACAGCTCATCGGCTATCTGCGCATTCGTCAGATGCCGGGCAATCAGCGCGAGGATCTCGGCCTCTCGCGCCGTGACCTCCGTGCCTTTGCCCGAACCGCCCGAACCCGCCGTCGTCACACCGTCCAGTGTCGCTCCCCGTCCGTCCGTGCCGGGCACGGGTGTCCCAGATCCGTGGTGGGCACGGATGTGCCGGGCCCTCAGCCCGGCGAACCTCGTCGGTACGCGCATTCGCAGCCCGCGGATCCACCACCGTCGAGGAGACGATCCATGACCAGCACCGACAGCGCCACCCGCAACGGCGTCGACACCGCGACCCTCTTCGCGACGGTCGACGCCGTACGGGCCGACACCGGTCTCGCCAAGTTCCAGTTCCGGGCCACGAACCGCTGGCTCACCGGAACCCACAACCAGTCCACGATCCACGGCTTCCACGGCGCGAAGCAGGAGATGACCCACCGGGAGCCGTTCACCTTCGACGCCGACCACCCGCCGGTGCTGGTCGGGTCGGACCAGGGCCCGACCCCGGTCGAGTACCTGCTGCACGCCCTCGCCGCCTGCCTCACCGCGGGCATCGCCAATGTCGCCGCCGCTCGCGGGGTCGCCCTGACCGAGGTCTCCTCGACCGTCGAGGGCGACATCGACCTGCTCGGCATCCTCGGGCTGTCGGACCAGGTCCGCAACGGATACCAGCAGATCAAGGTCGATTTCACGGTACGGGGTGACGACCCGGAGAAGCTGCGCGCCGTCGTCGAGCAGTCGTGCCGCCGATCGGCCGTGTTCGACGTCGTCACCAACGGCGTGCCGGTCGCCGTCACGGTCCACACCGACTGACCCGGTCCGATCCCGATTTTCGCAGCGAGGGGAGCCCGCCGATGCCACGCACGGACTCGGTCATCATCGGCGCCGGCCACGCGGGCCTGGCGATGAGCCGCTGCCTGGCCGACCGTGGCCTGGAGCACGTCGTCCTGGAGCGCGGCTCGGTGGGCGAGCGCTGGCGAACCGCCCGGTGGGACAGCTTCCGGCTGCTGACCCCGAACTGGCTCACCCGGCTGCCGGGCTGGGCCTACGCGGGGCACGAGCCGAACGGGTTCATGACGGCCGGCGAGTTCGCCGACCACCTGTCCCGGTACGCCCGCTCGTTCGACGCCCCGGTCCGGCACCGCACGCCGGTCACCCGCGTCGAGCGCACACCGGCCGGGTTCCGGGTCCACACCGGCCGGGACGAGTGGACGACCCGGAATGTGGTCATCGCGACCGGGTATCACAGCCGGGCCGCGGTGCCCGCCCTCGCCGCCCGGCTCGCGCCCGAGTTCGCCCAGCTCACCGCCGCGCGCTACCGGTCGCCGTCGCGGCTGCCCGGGGGCGGGGTCCTCGTCGTCGGGGCCTCCGCCTCCGGCGTTCAGATCGCCTACGAGCTGGCCCTCGCCGGCCGGCCGGTGGTGCTGGCGGTCGGCGGTCACACCCGGCTGCCCCGCCGGTACCGCGGCCGGGACATCCTCTGGTGGCTGGACCGGATCGGCGCGCTGGACCGCGACATCGACGACGTGCCGGACGCGGCGGCGGCCCGGGCCGAGCCCTCGCTGCAGATCGCCGGCACCTCGGACGCCCGCGGAGTCGATCTCGGCGTGCTGCGGGCGGCCGGCGTGACGCTGACCGGCCGGCTGCGCGCGCTGGACGGCGCCGTCGCCCGGTTCGCGGATGACCTGGCCGCCGGCATCGGGGCCGCGCAGCTGCGGCTGACCCGGGTTCTGCGCGACATCGACCATTACGCCGACGCCACGCCGGGCGCCGCGGCCGGGCCGGCCGACCCACCACCGGAGATCGCCGTTCCGGCGGCGCCTTCCGAACTGGACCTCCGGCGGGCCGGCATCGCGACGGTGGTCTGGGCGACCGGCTACCGGCCCGCATACCCCCTGCTGGCGCCCGCCGCGCTCGACCACGGCGGCCAGATCCGCCACCGCCGCGGCGTCACCGCGGTCCCCGGGCTGTACGCGATCGGTCTGCGCTTCCAGAGCCGGCGGAAGTCGACGTTCATCGACGGCGCCCGCCACGATGCCGCCTACCTCACCGACCGCATCACCGCCCGCCGTGTGCCGTGCCCGGCGGGTGAACGATGATGCCGGCCCACGACGCCATCGTCGTCGGCGCCCGGGCGGCGGGCGCCGCGACCGCGATGCTGCTGGCCCGGCAGGGACGGCGGGTGCTCCTGGTCGACCGCGACCGGTACGGCGCCGACACCCTCTCGACCCACGCACTCATGCGGGGCGGCGTGTTCCTGCTGTCCCGATGGGGTGTCCTCGACCGGGTCGTCGACGCCGCCACGCCGCCGGTGCGGCAGACCCGCTTCGACTTCGGCGCCGACACGGTGACGCTCACCATCAAGCCGGCCCACGGCGTCGACGCGTTGTACGCGCCGCGCCGCACCGTGCTCGACCGGGCGCTGGTCGACGCCGCCGGGGCCGCCGGCGCGGACATCCGGTTCGGCGTCGGCGTCACCGGCCTGCTGCGCGACGAAACGGGCCGGATCGCCGGGATTCACGGCCGTGACCGGACCGGCGCCACGTTCACCGCGCGCGCCCCGCTGACCGTCGGCGCCGACGGAACCCGATCCGTCGTCGCCCGTGAGGTGGGCGCCGCCACGCTCCGGACCGGCACCGGGGCCGGCGCGGTCCTCTACGGCTACTGGACCGGGCTCCCCGTGGACGGCTACGAGTGGTTCTACCGGCCCGGCCACAGTGCGGGCTTCATCCCGACGAACGGCGGGCAGGTCTGCGTCTTCGCCGGGATACCGGCCGGCCGGTTCACCGGCGGTGACCTCCGGGCCACGTACGACCGCCTGCTCGATGCCACCACCGGGGGCGCCGCCGGCCGCCTGGCGCGGGCCCGTCCTCCCGACCGGCTGCACACCTGGGTCGGCCGCCCCGGCTACGTCCGGCAATCCCACGGCCCGGGCTGGGCGCTGGCCGGCGACGCCGGATCGTTCCTCGACCCGCTCAGCACCCACGGGATCACCGACGCCCTGCGCGACGCCGAGATGCTCGTCCGAACCTTCGACGACCTCGAGGAGTACGCCGCCACCCGGGCCCGCGTGCACGACGCCATGTTCGACGTGGTCGACCGCATCTGCGGCTACCGCTGGGATCTTCCCGAATTGCGCAGGGACCTGCTCGAGCTCAGCTCGGCGATGAGCATGGAGCTGGGACTGGTCGCCGAGCCGATACCGGAGACCGGATAGCGAGCGGAGCTGCTGGCATGCTGGTCACATGGTGGACAGGTCCCCGCGCGACCGGCCGGTGCCGGCCTGGGTGGCGCCGGTCTTCGCCGTGCTCGGCGCGGCCACGGTGCCGTGGACCGCCTACCTGGCGATGACGCTGCCGGCGCAGGCCGGCTCGCAGCACTATCGCCTCGCCTGGGTGGGCTTCGACGTGATGCTCATCGTCGTTCTGCTGGCCACCGCCCGGCTCGCCTGGCGCGGCTCGCCGCACATCGGGCTCCTGGCCGCCGCGGCCGCGACCATGCTGGTCGTGGACGCCTGGTTCGACGTGACCACCTCGCCGCCCGGCGCCGTGCCGCCACCCCTGCTCTCCGCCGTGCTTCTCGAGCTGCCCCTCGCCGCCGTCTGCGGCTGGATCGCCCTGCATGCCGATCAGGTCGTCGAGCGCCGCCGGCGCCGCCTGGACCGGCGTGCCGCGACCGCGGAGGACCGGGACGGTCCCGGCCGGTAGGGTCCGCACATGGCACTGGGTGTGCTCGCGGCCGTGGCGTCGGCGCTCTGCTACGGCGTCGCCTCGGTGCTGCAGTCGAAGGCGGCACGGGTCGATCCGGCCCGGCCCGGGGAGCTGCCGCTCTACCGGCTGGTCGTCCGGGGCCTGTTCGTCGCCGGCGTTCTGCTCGACGTCGCCGGTTTCGCCGCGCAGTTCGTCGCGCTCCGGATCGTGCCCGTCTTCCTCGTCCAGGCCGCGCTGGCCGGTAGTCTCGCCGTCACCGCCGCGGTGGCCGCCGTCGTTCTGAATCTCCGGCTGGGACGCTCGGACTGGATCGCGATCGGCCTGGTCTGCGCCGGCCTCGCCGCGCTGGGATTGTCCGCCGGCGCCGAGGGCGCCGCCCGCACCGGTGTCGGGTTCCGCGGCGGACTGGTCGTCGCCACCCTGCTGTTCGCCGCCGCCGGCTGGGCCGCCGGCCGGCTGCCGGAACCGGCCGGATCGGCGGTGATGGGCCTGGTCGCCGGTCTGGGATTCGGCGTGGTGGCGCTCGCGGCCCGGGCGTTGCCGAGCCTGAAGCCGGTGGATCTGCTCGCCGACCCGGCGACCTACGCGATGGCCGTCGGCGGCCTCGTCGCCTTTCTCTGCTATGCCCGCGCCCTGCAACGGGGCGTCGTCACCGCCGTCACCGCGACGCTCGTCGTGGGCGAGACCCTGCTGCCCGCGATCATCGGCATCCTCGTCTTCGGCGACCACACCCGGCCGGGGGCGATGCCGATCGCGGTCGCCGGTTTCGCCGCCACGCTGATCGGCGCCGCCCGGCTGGCCCGCTTCGGCGACGTCGGCCAACCGGACGAACAGCCACCGCCCGGCGCGGTTTCGTCCCGATAAGACGCCGCTGAAGACGCCGCTGAAGACGCCGCTCACCCCGGCGAGCGCGAATCGGGCGACTCGGCATCGGAGGCAGCCGCGACGCCGGTGAGGTGCGGCTTGCCGGCCACCCCGTCGGCGATCCAGCGCCGGGCCCGGGTCACCCGGCCGTGCCATCGCCGGTCCCGGCGCAACGCCCGCCGCAGCTTCCGGGACCCGGGCCGGTAGAACCGCCGCGCCCACGGCGAGGACGGCCGGGCCAGCCGGATCGCGCCGACGAACGCGAACACCGGCGCGAGGATGCCGATCAGTCCGGTCCAGACCTTGCCCTTGGCCAGCGTGATCAGAACCAGCATGGCGTTGAGCAGCATAGTCGTGGTGATGTCCCAGCGGCTCGCCCGCTCGCCGGCGGAGAGGTCGTCCATGCCCAGCGGCGCGGCGCCGAGCACGAGCATGCCGATCAGCGCGACGGCGAGGAACACCGCGTCCACCGACCGGCGGCCGGCCTCGGTCCAGTAGACGTCCCGCAGGTGCAGCACCAGGGCGAACTCGTCGAGCACGAGCGCGGTGCCGACGCCGAACCCGGCGGCGACGCAGCTGCGCCAGAACAGCGTCGACGAGAACGGCGCGAACGACGCCACGCCGCAGACCGTCATCAGGCCGATCCCGAAGACGACGTGGTGGATGTGCACGCCGCCGCTGCTGATGTTCCCGGGCCACCAGGAGACGCCGGCCCGGATCATCCGCACGCTCAGCCGGATGCTCAGGAACGCCACGACGAAGCCGATGAACAGCAACAGCAGCGGTTGTTTGCCGGGCGCCAGGACGTGGTCGTGGTAGCCGGCCTCGAGCCAGTGCACGGCTAACCCGGGCGGACCATCGGAAAGAGCACCGTGTCCCGGATGTTCTTCCCGGTGATCATCATGATGAGCCGGTCGACGCCCATGCCCAGCCCGCCCGAGGGCGGCATCGCGTACTCCAGGGCGCGCAGGAAGTCCTCGTCGAGCTCCATCGCCTCGGGGTCGCCGCCGGCGGCCAGCAGGGACTGCGCGGTGAGCCGGCGGCGCTGTTCGACCGGGTCCACGAGCTCGGAGTAGGCCGTGCCGATCTCGGCTCCGAAGCAGACCAGGTCCCAGCGCTCGGCGAGTCGCGGGTCGTCGCGGTGGGCCCGGGTCAGCGGCGAGACGTCGATCGGGAAGTCCCGGTAGAAGGTCGGCTCGACGGTGCGGCCCTCGACCAGCTCCTCGTACATCTGCAGGAGCAGCTGGCCGGTTCCCCAGCCGGGCGCGTACGGGACGGCCGCTCGCTCGCAGTGTTTGCGCAGCTGGTCGGCCCCGGTGTCGGCGGTCACCTCCTCCCCGAGCGCGGCCGAGATCGCGTCGTTCACGGTGACGCTGCGCCAGGCGCCGCCCAGGTCATGGGCGGTTCCGTCGCGGACGACGGTGGTGCCGCCGGACACCGCCCGCAGCACCTGCTTGATCATCTCCTCGGCGAGCGACTGCATCCGGTCGTAGTCCCAGTACGCCGCGTAGGCCTCCACCATGGTGAATTCGGGGTTGTGGGTGGCGTCGGCGCCCTCGTTGCGGAAGTTGCGGTTCAGCTCGAACACCCGCTCGGCGCCACCCACCATCAGCCGCTTCAGATAGAGCTCCGGGGCAATACGGAGATAGAGCCCCATGTCGTACGCGTTGATGTGGGTGAGGAACGGACGGGCGTTGGCTCCGCCGTGCACGTTCTGCAGGATCGGCGTCTCGACCTCGAGGAAGCCGTGCTCGTGCAGGTGGTCCCGCACCGCGCGCACGGCGGCCGGCCGCAGGTGCAGCATGCGCCGGGCCTCCTCGTTGGTGATCAGGTCGAGGTAGCGCTGCCGCACCCGGGCCTCGGGATCGCTCAGCCCCCGGTGCTTGTCGGGCAGCGGCCGCAGGCACTTGGCGGTGATCGTCCAGCGGTCGGCGAAGACCGACAGCTCGCCCCGGCGGGAGGTGATCACCTCGCCCTCCACGCCGACGTGGTCGCCGAGGTCGACGTCCTGGCGCCAGGAGCGCAGCGCGTCCTCGCCGACCCCCTCGAGCGCGATCATCACCTGCAGGACGCCACTGCCGTCGCGCAGGGTGGCGAAGCACAGCTTGCCCGCCGTCCGGTAGAGCGTCACCCGCCCGGCGACGCCGACCCGGTGCCCGGTCCGGGTGTCCGGCGGGAGGTCGCCGAACCGCTCGCGGATCTCCCGCATCGTCGCGGTCCGCGGAAAGCCGGCCGGGTACAGCTCGGCGCCGTGGGCGCGGAGCCGGTCGTACTTGTCCCGCCGGACCCGGACCTGCTCGGGCAGCCCGGCGAGCTGACGGGCCAGTGCCGCGGCCAGCGGGTCCTGGTCCCGCTCGCCGTCGCCGGCCGCCGCCATCAGCGCCGCCACCTCGGCGCCGCCGGCGGTCGCCGAGGTCAGCGGGCTCACGTCGGGCCGGGCCGGGCGGCGGATGCGCAGCCGCATCGGTGACACGAAGCCCTCGGCGATGGCGAACGCGACGCCGATGCGCAGCAGGTCCCGCCGGTCGGCGAAGCACAGGTACCGGGGATACCAGTCGGGCTGGTACTTGGCGTTCGCGCGGTACAGCGACTCCAGCTGCCACCAGCGCGAGCCGACCAGCAGCAGGCTTCGCCACAGCCGCAGCACCGGTCCGGCGCCGATGCGCTCGCCCTGCTCGAACGCCGCCCGGAACATGGCGAAGTTCAGCGAGATCCGCTCGACCCCCAGCAGGCGCGCGTGCTGGATGAGCGACGTCACCATGAACTCGTTGACGCCGTTCTCCGCGCTCCGGTCGCGCCGCATCAGATCCAGCGACAGCCCCCGGTCGCCCCACGGCGCGAACGACAGCAGCGCCCGGCGCACCCCCGCGGCGTCCAGGCACTCGACCAGCACGCAGCGTCCGTCGGCGGAGTCGCCGAGCCGGGACAGCGCCATGGAGAAGCCACGCTCGGTCTCGGTGTCCCGCCACCGGTCGGCGTCGTCGACGACCGCCGCCAGGTCCGCGTCGTCGATGTCGGCGTGGCGCCGGATCCGCACGGTGTGACCGGAGCGCTCGACCCGCAGCACGGCCTGCCGCACGACCCGCATGGACCGCCCGTCCAGGCTGAAGTCCCGGACGTCGATGACCGCCTCGTCGCCGAGCTCGAGGGCGCCCAGGCCGGCCGCGACGTACGCCTTCGCCCCGGCCTCGCCCGCGCCCATCACCGCCGGGGCCCACCCGAAATACTTGGCCTCGGCCAGCCAGGCGTCGATCGCGCCGGCCCAGCCCTCGGGGGCGCCGATCGGGTCGCCGGCGGCCAGGCTGGCGCCGCCCACCACCCGGTAGGCGACGCCCGCCCGATGACCCGGCGACCAGATCACCGTCTTGTCGCGACGGGTGGCGAAGTAGCCGAGGGAGTCGTTCTCGCCGAACAGCGCCAGCCGCTCCCGGATGCGGGCCTCGTCGTGCGGGTCGAGCGAGCGGCGGGCCTGCCGGGGGCGCAGCAGCACGGCGACCGCGATCAGGAAGGCCAGCCCGCCCATCAGCCCGCAGAGGAACGTCACCCAGCGCGGCCCCCGCCCGACGATGCCGGTGTCGTCGGCATCGCCCAGACCGCCGAAGACGTGGTTGACCGCCCAGGCCAGCCGGTCGCCCTCGGTCGCCAGGGTGCCGGGCGCGACCCGCAGCAGCAGCCAGCCGATCAGGACGCCGAGCGTGAGCAGCCCGACCAGGACGCCGAGCGCCTTCCAGCCGTTTCCGCGCTCGATCCGGGCCGTGAACTGGCGCCGGGCCGCCACCAGGAACACCGTCGCGGCGGCGGTGACGATCAGGGCGGGCAGATAGGCGAACTGCCCGCTCACGGTCTGCCCGAGCCGGGTCAGCACGGTCGGGACGGCGAGCAGCACCAGCACCAGCCACCAGGCGGCCCGCAGGCGTCGGCGGCAGGCGCCGGCCAGCAACGAGAGCACGATGGCGTACGCGAGGTTGGGCGTCACCGTGATCGAGAGGTACTCGACCGCGACCCGCGGCCAGTGCAGCGGCCGGCGAAGGAACGGGAACACGGCCAGCAGGGCGGAGAAGGCGGCCACGAACCCCAGGTAGTACGCCAGCAGATCGGGGACTCGCTCCAGCCTTCGACGGCGCCGCTCCAGGCGCGGTCTCGTGCTCACCGTCGACGCTTCCATCCGGGCCCCCTCGGCCGGCAAGGCCGGGCGGTCGCGCCGGCGCAGCGGCTCTTCCGGTGAATATCCACCCTCGTCACGGCCATGGGAATCGGCCGGGCGGAGATTTCCCTGGATACGCCGCCGGAACGGCACGAGTGCTGATCTTGCGGGATCCCGCAATCCCGGGTCGATGGCCGGCCTATTCCTGGCCCGCCGCCCGGACGATGTGATTGAGTGCGGTCGCGCCACATCTGACCCGGAGGCTGTCCATGGTGGAGGAAAGGTTGCCGAGGATCACCCTCTCGGAGCGGGAGCAGGAGCTCGTCTCGCTCCTCTCGCAGGGGCACACCGACCAGGAGGCCGCCGAGCGCCTCGGGATCAGCCCCCGGTCGGTGACGTACGTCCTGCGCAGCCTGATGGACCGCTTCGGGGTCGACAACCGCTTCCAGCTGGGACTGGCGCTGGGACTGCGCCGGGAAGGACCGGCGCAGCCGAGCGCCGAGGCGAGACCGGGGGATCTCCGATCATGACGAGCGCCGCGTTCGCCCGTTCGCTCGTGCCGGTGCTGCGGATCGGCACGGCGGTGCCGTCGCTGGTGCGGTGGGGCGCCTCGCCCGACGCCGACCTCGTCTACCGCACGCTGGTCACGTTCGGCCCGCACACGCGGCGCGGCCTCGGCACGGAGCTGTCGATGCCGGCGCGCCGCATCGGTGACGCGCTGGCCGAGCTCGAGGTCTCCGGCGCGGTGACGGTTGCCGGACACGAGAGCGACTCCCGCCGTACGCAGCAATGGTCCGCTCTTGATCCCGAGCAGGTGATCGCCGCGCTGCGCCGTCGCCGGATGCGCCTGCTCGACCAGCGCGCCGTGGCCGAGTCGCACCGGTGGGTCGTCGCCGGCCTGCGAGCACGGCTGGGGTCGCTCGCGCTGCCGCTCTCGATGCCGGCGTTCGGCGGGCAGCTGACCGATCAGGTGCGTTATCTGCCGAGCCGGGAGCTCACCCGGATGCGGTACGGCGAGCTGCTGTGCGGCCGCCGCGAGACTCTCACGATCAACCCGGAGCAGGCCTTCGACGCCGAGTCGGCGCGAACCGGGGCCGCGTTCGACCGGCAGCTGATCGCGCAGGCCACCCGCATGCGCGTGCTCGGGGTGCCGCCGGCCGACTGCGACGCGCTGAGCCCGCCGGACTCGTACCACCCGGCCTACCAGGTGCGGGAGACGCTCGAGGTGCCGTTCAAGCTGATCGTGCTGGACCGGGCGGTCGCGCTGCTGCCGGCCGACCCGGAGCGGATCGAGCGCGGCTATGTCGAGGTGAGCCATCCGCAGGTGGTGCTGGCGCTCACGGACCTGTTCGAGAAGCACTGGCGGGAGGGCCGCGACCCGAGCGTCGGCGCCGTCCTGCCGATCCGGCTGACCGCCCGCGAGCAGGCCATCGTGGACCTGCTCGCGCTCGGGCACACCGACACGACGACCGCGGCGCACCTGCGGATCAGCGCCCGGTCGGTCACCAATATCCTTCGTCGGCTCATGGACCGTCTCGGCGTGGAGAACCGGTTCCAGCTCGGCCTCGCTCTCGGGGCCATGCGTGCCGCCAGCCCGCCGCACCTGCTCGGTGCGGCGGCCGTCGATAGTTCCTCCGATCAGGATCAGGCCTCATGACCAAACGTTTCGTCGCCGCCATCCTGGCGGCGCTGGCCATAACGACCGTCGCCGCCGTGGCGCCGGCCTCAGCTGCCCCGGCGGAAACCGCGGTGGCGCCGGCTTCGGCCGCCACCACCCTCTGGCCGTACCCGCAGGGGTGCGCCACGGTCACCCTGGACAGCGAACGCGGGGTGTACCGTCCCGACTCCATCTTCTGGCAACCCTGGTTCGACGCCACGTTGCGCGGCACCTCCAAGCCCTGCCGCACGGGCGGCGGCGCGGCCGCGCTGGCGATCACCCAATATCACGTACGCGACGGGGTCACCGTCGCCTCGATGAGCACGCCCTGGCTGGCCGCCGCGTCGGGCACCACGGCGTTCTCCCGGTTCGGGCGGATCGAGCCGGACGTGGCCGCCCTCTGCGTCAGCACCGGCCTGACCGAGCAGGGCAGCGCCGTGCGGGCCCGCAACGCCGTCTGCGTCCGGCCCCAGCGCAACGGCGCCGACCACCTGGTCACCACGTTTCCCCGGGTCGCGCTGACCGACCCGCTGGTGACCGCGCCGCTGAGCACCTACCCGACCGGCGCGGCGGCGACCGGGCCGATCTGCACGTCCGAATGCCTGGTCTCGTCGTACATCACGTGGCCGGCCGGGCCGCGGGAGAACACCCGGGACACCCCGATCAGCGGTCCGACCATGCCGCTCTACCCGTACGAGCCGGATTGTCATTTCCTCTCGGTCTCGGACACGTTCGCCGGGCCGTCGGACCAGAACGTCAACGGCTTCGACGTCTGGATGGCCGTCGACGCCGGCTCGTGCGACGAGGAATCGCAGCCCTATCTGCGCGTCGTCCGGTACTGGCCGGACCGGGGCATCGTCATGCTGCCGTGGGACATGAGCCAGAGCCCGCTGGAGAAGGGCGCGCAGGTCAACGAGAACACCGTCGCCCTCTGCGTCACCTCGGGGATCCGGGAACGGGCCGGGGCGCTCTACGGCGTACACGACGAATGCTGGCGAGTCACCAAGCCGGCGCCGGACCGGTATCGCCTCGTCCCGATCAGCCCGACCGACCCGCGGGTGAGCAAGCCGTTGTTCAGCAACATTCCGGTGCCGGACCCGGACGAGCCGCCGGGCGTCTGCGCCTCTTGTCTTTGATCGCAACGGGGGAAGACGGGCAGCGCAACGGCGCGCTGCCCGTCTTTATTGCTGGTCGGGCGGTTGCCAGGACAGCACCGGATCGGTCTGTTTGAGCACCAGGTTCGGCCCGAGCCGGCCGGCCAGCGACATCGCCGCGTCGCGCAGGCCGGCGGCGACCGGGTTGGCGAGGCCGGCGAGCTTGGCGATTCGCCGCGAGGCGGAGGCGATCGCGGTCGTACGGGGTACGCGTTCCGCCGAGTACCGGTCGAGATCGGGCGCGCGCAGGGCCAGCACGTACGCGTCCTCGATGGCCTGGCACGCGCCCTGCCCGAGGTTCGGCGTCATGGCGTGCGCCGCGTCGCCGAGCAGCGCCACCCGGCCCGAATGGAACCGCGGCGGCACCGTGCCGAGACAGCGGATGTCGGTGCGGATCACCTCGCCGGCCGCCGCGATCAGCTCGGGAATCGGCGCGTGCCAGCCGCCGAACAGCCGGGTGAGCAGCGCCTTCTCATCCGGGGCGGACCCGCCGGCGGGGGCCGGTGCGGTGGCGTAGCAGTAGAGGCGGCCGTCGCCGAGCGGCACGATGCCGAACACCTGACCCCGGCCCCAGCTCTCCGACGGCACGAAGCCGGACGGCGGCTTGCCGACGATGAACCGCCAGCTGGTCACGCCGGTGTGGACGGGGCCCGGCAGCGAGGGGAACAGAGATTTCCGGACGGGGGAGTGGAGCCCGTCGGCGGCGACCACCAGATCCGCCTCGTGCGACCCGTCCGCGGCCACCACCCGCCCGGCGCCGGCGTCCACCTCGGTGACCGGGACGCCGAGCCGGACCGTGCCCGGGGCGAGCGCGTCGGCCAGCAGCGTGATCAGCGCCGCCCGGTGCACCGCGATCGTGGGAAGGCCGTACCGCCGTTCGGCCGCCGTCGCGTCGACCCGCGTGATGAACCGGCCGTCCGGTTTCCGGATGCCGGCCGCGCCCTGGAGGGCGGCCATCTCCCGCAGCCGGTCGGCCACCCCGAGCCGGGCGAGCACCCGCAGCGCGTTGGGCTGCACGGCCAGTCCCGCACCGACGTTCTCGAGGGCCGTCGCGCGCTCCAGCAGCCGCACGTCCCAGCCCCGCTGCTGCAACGCCAGCGCCGCGGCCAGGCCGCCGACGCCGGCGCCGATCACGGTCGCCTGTGGCATGACGCCATTATCGCGTCGAGCCGCCATCCGGCCGCGCCATAATCGTCGTCATGACCGTTCCCGCGGACGTCGCCGCCAGCAAACACATCAGCCTGATCACGTACCGCCGGAACGGCACGCCCGTGCCCACCGCCGTCTGGCACGTCCCGCAGGGCGACTCCCTGACCACCGTGTCGCTGGCCGACGCCGGAAAGGTCAAGCGCATCCGCAACAACGCCGAGGTCGGAGTCGTCCCCTGCGACATCCGGGGCCGGACCGCCCCCGGCGCCCAGGTCGTGCCGGCGACCGCCACCCTGCTCCCGGCGTCCGAGACCGAGAGCGCCCGCCGCCTGATGGAGAGCCGCTATTTCACGGCCCGCGTCGGCGGGTTCTTCACCCGGCTTCTGCACATCAAGCGGCCACCGGGCATCGGCATCCGCGTCACCTTCTAGAGCCACGCGCCGGGCCGGCCGCTACTCGTACCGGTACTTCAGCGACTCCGCCTCGACCCGCTCGATGTCGGCGATCGTCAGCTCCGGCATCCGCAGCTGGGCCAGCGTCACCTCGGCCGAGGTCGGCTGGGCGTCGGCCGGCAGCCACCGCTCGGGCTTCCAGGCCCCGCTGCGCAGCAGCGACTTGGGGCAGTGCGGGTAGACCTCCTCGATCCCCAGCACCAGCGCGCTGGCCGGCGGCTTGCCCACGGCGGTCAGCTGCGAGAGCAACTCCGGGCGGGTGGAGACGCAGGCCCGGCCGTTGACCCGGAGCGTCGTGGTGCGTCCCGGGATGACGAACAGCAGCCCGGCCCGCCCGGTCGCGATGACGTTCTGCAGGGTGTCGAGCCGCTTGTTGCCGGTCGCGTCCGGTACCGCCAGCGTCCGGTCGTCCAGGACGGCGACGAACCCGGCGGGGCCGCCGCGCGGGGAGACGTCACAGTTGCCCTCGCCGTCCACGCTGGCCACGAAGACCAGCGACGAGCAGGCGATCAATCGCCGGGTCTGCTCGGTGAGCTCGGTCATCTGCTTCCGTACGGCCGCCTCGCCGGGCAGCTCGTAGACCCGGCGCAACGCCTCCCGGTCGGACACGGCGTCGTGGCGCAGCGAGTCGAAGACACTGGTGCCGATGGCTGATGTCATGACGCCGACCCTAGAGCCGGCCGGCCTCGGTGGCGATCCGGTTTGGCGCCGTCGAGGGCACAACCCGGCCGGGTTGTGCCCTCGTGAAGGCCGGATCAGGCCGGGTTCAGGACCGAGCAGAAGTTGTTCGAATCGATCCGGACGGCGTAGAGCGTTCCGTACCAGCCGATGTTGCTGTTCGGCATGACGCAGTCGGTTCGCGGCGGCGAGCCGTTCATCGAGTAAAGGTAGTAAAGGACGTCGTCATTGCGGGTGTTCACCAGCGACAGAAGGCCGCTCCGGGCGTGCGGAAGGTACTGCCAGTAGTTCGTCACGTCCTGGTAGCGCCCGACGATTCCGCTGGCGTTCATGGGCCCCGAATAGACGCAGGCGTACGGGTAGTTGCATCCCCAGGCGCTGGTGGCAAAGGACGGCGCCGGGCTCACGAACAACCCGACGACCATGGTGAACGTCGTGAGGGCAGCAACCAGCACCCTGGACTTTCGCTTCAAGGATTCCCCCATACATAGGCGTCGTACGTAGACGGAATCCAAGCATGCAAATCTCGCGATGGGCAGGGGATTGCGGTTTACCGCAACTCGTCAGGCGCCGGCGGATTCCGCGAGCGCCTGGGCGTGCCGGCGGGTCGCCTCGCCGGCCGGGAAGAAGCATTCGATGCGCAATTCCTGAAGGGTCACGTCCTGCGCCGTGCCGAGCGTCGTCACCGTCGAGAAATAGTCGAACTCGCGACCGTCGCGGGCGTATCGGATCGGCACGACCGGCAGCGTCGGCACGGTCGGATCCAGCGATCTCAGCGATGCGGGCACGTCCGGGTACGCGAGAACCTCGCGCAGGATGCTCCGGGCCCGGTCGTCGGTGGCGCCGCCGACCGCTTCCCGCCGCACGCGGCGGACCAGGGCCTCGCAGACCTCGAGCCAATTGCGCACGTACGGTCGCACGCCGTCCGGATGGAACATGCGGCGCAGCACGTTCGGCGGTCCCGGCGCCGGCCGTTCCCGCCCGGCCTGCAGGAAGGCGAAGAAGCGACCGGCCGCGGCGTTGGTGCGCCGGATGTTCCAGTCCCGGTCCATGACCAGCGCGGGGTAGGGCTCCTGCTGGGTCAGGATCGCGTCGAGCGCGTCCCGGACCGCCGCCAGCTCGGGACCGTCCAGCGCCGACTCGCGGTAGATCGGGGCGAAGCCGGCCGCGAGCAGGAGGCTGTTGCGTTCCCGCAGCGGCACGTCCAGCACCTCGGCGAGCTTCAGCACCATGGCCCGCGACGGGCTAGACCGGCCGGTCTCGATGAACGACAGATGCCGGAGCGAGACCACGGACTCGGCGGCCAACGCCAGCTGGCTGAGGCCGCGGGCGTTGCGCCAGCGCCGGATCAAGGCACCGACCTCGGACATCACGCCAGTATGCCCTGGTTTTCCCAGACGTACGGCCGCAGCCGTTCCTCGATCGGCAGTTCGGCGACCGTCGCCGCGTAGTTGGACATCGTCGAGATCGCCACGGCCGTGACGACTTCGAGGATCTGGTCGCGGTCGTACCCGGCGGCGAGGAAGGCCTCGGTGTCGGCCTCGTCCAGATGTCCCCGCTTGGCGATCAGCGCACGGCTGAGGGCGGACAGAGCGCCGAGCCGGCCGGCCGGAAGCCGCCGCTGCCGGATCGCCTCCACATCGGCCGGCGGCACGCCGTCCTCGAGCGCCTCGAGCGTGTGAAAGGCCGCCGCCCAAGCGGATTCGTTGGCCACCGCGTTCGACAACAGCAGCACCTGCCGCTCGGCCGGGGTGAACGTGCCGTCGCCCCGGAAATGCCCGAACGCGGAGAAGAACGAGCTCATCAGGGGCGCCGAGTTGGCCATGGCCGCGGCCGCGTTCGGAATGAAGCCGAACGTCTTCTGAAGCTGCGCGAGAGCCTGCTTGGCCCCGTCCGGCGCCGTGTCGGCGGTGTGCATCGGGTAGGTCGTCATGCCGACGACTGTGCGCCCGCGCCGGCGGCGAAACAATTCCCTCCGAGGTAAACCCGCTGCTTACGGGTGGGCCGGCTTCGACGGGGTGTAGAGCCACGCCGTGAACAGCGGGCCGAGGTCGCGGCCCGCGACGCGCTCGGCGTGGGCGATGAACTGCTCGGTGGTCACGTTGCCGTTGCGGTGGATCTGGGCCCACGAACGCAGGATGCGGAAGAACGTGCGGTCGCCGACGGTCAGCCGCAGGGCGTGCAGCGTCATGGCGCCCCGGTTGTAGACGGCGCCGACGAACAGGTTCGGCGGGCCGGGGTCGGCGACCTTCGTCCTCCAGAGCGACGACGTCGCCGGCGTCGCGTACGCCTTCTCGAAGATCTGCTGCGCGGTGCCCAGGCCCTCGTGCTCGCTCCAGAGCCACTCGGCGTAGGAGGCGAAGCCCTCGTTCAGCCAGATGCCCCGCCAGCGCTCGAGCGCGACGCTGTCGCCGTACCACTGGTGAGCCAGCTCGTGCACCACCACGCTGTCGCCGTCCTCCTGGGTGTCGAAGTCCTGCGGCGTGTAGATCGGGCGGCCCTGGTTCTCCAGCGCGTAGTCCCACTCGCCGTCGGCGTCCACGATGCCGCCGGCCGCGCGGAACGGGTACGAGCCGAAGTAGCTGGACAGGAACCGCAGGATCTCCGGCTCGAGGCGGAACGACTTCACCACCCGGTCGTACGTGGCCTTGGGCAGCGCCGGGTCGATCGCGTCCAGGAACTTGATCCCGTCCTGCCGGTAGGACCTCACGTCGTACCGGCCGATCGCCGCCATGGCCAGGTAGGTCGCCATCGGCTCGACCTGCTCCCAGCGCCACGTCGACCACCCGTGGGCGGTCGAGCGGCCGGCCGGGACGCCGTTGGAGATCGCCTGCAGGTCCTTCGGGACGGTCAGCGCGATCGAGAAGGAGGCCTTGTCGCTCGGGTGGTCGTTGGACGGGAACCATGCCTGCGCCACATCGGGCTCGCCCAGGATGACCACGCCGTCGTCGGTGGTGAAGGCGCCGCCGTCGCCGAGGTCGGGGTCGCGGATCACGGTGGGCACGCCGTCGTAGACGATCCTGGTGTCGAACAGGTGCCCCTTGCCCAGCGAATGGCGCGGCGTCACGGTCAGCTCGGTGCCGGCGCGGGACCACTTCGCCGGGCGGCCGTCCACGACCACCGACCGGATCGTCAGGCCGTCGAGGTCGAGGTTGAACGCCGACAGGCGCTGCGTCGCCAGCGCCCGGATCCGCACGACACCGGCCAGCGCGTCCGAGCTCGGCGAGTATCGGATCGCCAGGTCGTAGTGCTGGACGTCGTAGCCGCCGTTGCCGTCCAGCGGATAGTACGGATCGCCCGCGCCGGGCGCCCCGGGCGATGCCGGCGCCGAGGCGGCCTGAGCGGGCGTGCCCGCGAGCACGAGGGACGTCGAGGCCACCAGGGCCAGAGCGAGGGCCAGCTTTCGCGCCATGAGGACAAGCTATCGGTATCGGCCGATCAACGGGAGCGTCACAACCATCCCGCTTCGGTGGCGATCCGGATGGCGTCGACGCGGTTCCGGGCGGCCAGTTTGGTCATGGCCGACGCGAGGTAGTTGCGGACCGTGCCGTACGACAGGAAAAGCTCCGCCGCGATCTCCCGGGGCTCGGCCCCGGCCGCGTACCGCTGAAGGACCGCGGTCTCCCGGGCCGTCAGCGGGGTCGGCCGCTGCCGAAGCGCGGCCGCGGCGGACGTGGGATCGATGACCGGCTCGCCCGCGGCCACCCGCCGGATCGCCGCGATCAGGTCGGCGGCCGGAGTGTCCTTCAGGAGGAACCCCTTGGCGCCCGCGTCGAGCGCCGCGCGCAGGTTGCCGGGGCGGTCGAGGCCGGTCAGGATCAGGACCGCGCAGGCCGGGACCTGGCGGCCCAGTTCGGCGGTGGCGGTGATGCCGTCCACCCGGGGAAGGTCGATGTCGACCACGGCCACGTCGGGGTGGTGCTCCAGCGCGGCCGGGACGATGCGGTCGCCCGACGACACCTCCGCCACCACGTCGAGGTCGTCCTGCAGCCGCAGCAGGGCGGACAGCGTCTCGCGCAGGATGCCGGTGTCCTCGGCGAGCATTACTCGTACCACCGCGTTCCCCTCGTTACGCCGGGCCGGCCGGCAGCTCGACCATCATGACGAAGGTGCCGCCCGTGCGCCGGGTGGTGAGGACGCCGCCGCATCCGGTGACGCGCGTCCGCAGGTTGTCCAGGCCGTGGCCGGTCCAGCTCGTCGACGGAGGCGCCGACACGGCGCCGTCGTTGCTGACCCGCAGGCGAACCCGGCCGTCGCCGGACTCGACGGTGATCGCGCACTGCCGCGCCTGGCTGTGCCGGAGGATGTTGGTGATCGCCTCCCGCAGGACGATGGCGAGGACGTTGTCCACGGCCGGCGGCACGTCCCGGCCGCCCTCGGCGACGCGGACGTGGACCGCCGCCGACGCGAGCACGTCGGTCGCGAGCGCCAGCTCGGTGCCGAGGGACAGCCGCGGGCGCTCGCCGGCGATCCGGGCGGTGTCGGAGCGAACCGTCGCGCAGACGTGGAGCAGTTCGCCGAGCTCGCGCGCCGCCCGGGCGTCGTCGCGGCCGATCAGCGCCGCCACCAGGTCGGACTTCAGCGCCAGGGTCGACAGCCCGAGCCCGAGCAGGTCGTGGGTGTCGCGCGCCAGGCGCAGCCGTTCCCGCACGGCGGCGACGGCGGCCAGGTCCGCACGGCGGTGGTCGAGCTGCACCGCCAGCCCGGCCAGCCGCGACAGGCCGTAGACCATCAGCCCGAAACTGGCGCTGATGGCGGCGGTGTAGACGGCCCGGAGGACCAGCGCCGGGGTCAGCGGGCCGTCCGCGGCCGGCAGCAGCAGAAAGAGGGCCGACACGCTCCCGACGGCGGTGCCGAACCACACCCACCGCCAGGCGCCCGGCAGCAGCAGCAGCCCGGACGCGGCGAGGAAGGCGACGAAGATCAGCCCGTACGAGCCCACGAGCAGGACCTGCACGTAGGTGAGGACGACCTGCAGGGCCAGGGTGTACGGCCAGTGCCGCGGCTTGCTGCGACCGGTGCCGGCGCCGGAGTGGCGCCACTGCACGGCGAGGATGCCCAGCGAGACGACCACGGCCACGACTACCGCGGCGGCCAGGTGCTTCTGCTGGGCCGGCGGGGTGCCCGGCAAGGTGACGTTGAGCAGGTTCTGCGTGGCGAACAGGGCCACGACGGCGACCAGCACGGCCCGCGCGGTCCGGGGCGCGGTCATCGTCGGCGCCGGCTCGTACTTGGCGCCGCGGACCGCTTCGGCGGCGTGCAGGCGCCGGCTCTCGGCCGCGGCCTGCCGGGCGATGACGCCGGCCGCCGCGATCTCGCCCCGGGCGTCCTCCGGCGTCGTCGACAGCCACCGCAGCGCGGCCCGGGCGTGCTGGGCCACCTGCTGAACCCGGTCCCCGATCAGCAGCCGTAACCGCTCCTGCGCGGCCAGGCGCTCCCGGTCGACCGCGGCCGTCGCCAGCTCCTCCTGCGCGGCCCGCAGGTCGTGGGTCAGCCGTGACAGCCGGGACAGGCCGAACAGGCCGAGGGCGACGTCGGCGAACGCGACGACCACCCAGACCCCGGAGTTGACCGCCGGCCGGTACGGAACCCCGACGACCTGCACCCAGAGCGTCGCTTCCACCGCCAGCAACGCGCCGAGCAGCAGCCAGGACCGCGGCGCCGGGACCAGCAGCAGGACCAGGCCGCCGAGCAGACCGGACATGCCGGCCACCCAGCCGTTGCCGAACAGGACGAACGGCACGTAGGTCAGCACCGCCTGGACCGCGAGCAGCCACCAGCGCCACCGGGTCCAGGCGTGGCCGGCGACCCCGGTGACGTACCAGACCGGCACCACGAAGAGGGCGGCGACGAACGGGAGATATCCGTACGTCCGGTGCACCGCCGCGTCGGCGCACCGGGCCAGCAGGAGGGCGCCGAGGAAGCCGAGCGAGACGAGACGGGTGCGGACGACGCCGGACCCGGCCTCCGGCGAGTCACCGGCGGGCGTGAGCGATTCCCGCTGCGTATCGGGCGCGCTCACGACGGTCACGCCGTCCGAGTCTAGGTGGGCACGGCGTCCCGGCCGCCGTGCAGATTGCACGTCCTCGGGTGCGGACCGCACCCGGACCGGTGCGCGGCGCACTACCGGGGCCGATCGCTCGCGCGGGACCGTGCTTGCCGTACCGCCGAATGATCGAAGGCCGTGTCGGATGCGGCCCGGGCTGTTCGTAGTACGGACGAGGCCGCCCACGGGGTGCGCCCGACGCGCAGAAGAGAAGGACATTCCTCATGACGACCTTGACGGAACCGGAAACGGTCACCGCACGCCGCTCCCGCCGCGGGATGTGGGCGATCCTGGGCCTGGTGCTGCTGGCCGACGGCCTCGACGTGATCGACGCGATGGTCACGAACGTCGCCGCGCCCACCATCGCCCGCGAGCTCGACGGCGGCGCCAGTCTGATCAAGTGGCTGGGAGCGGCGTACATGCTGGCCATGGGTGTTCTGCTCGTGGTCGGCGGGCGGCTGGGCGACAAGTTCGGCCAGCGCCGGCTCTTCCTGATCGGCATGGGCGGGTTCACCGTGGCCTCGGCGGTCGCCGGGCTCGCACCCGATCCGGCGTCGCTCATCGTCGCCCGGGTCGTTCAGGGAGCGTTCGGGGCGCTGCTCATCCCGCAGGGCATGGCGATCATGACGAAGGCGTTCGACCGCGACATGCTCGGCAAGGCGTTCGGGCTGTTCGGCCCCGTTCTCGGCCTCGCCGGCGTCGGCGGCCCGGTCCTGGCCGGGTTCGTCATCAGCGCCGACCTGTTCGGCCTGTCCTGGCGCCCGATCTTCCTCATCAACCTCGTCCTCGGCGGCGCCGGGCTGGCCGTCGCCGCCCGGATCCTGCCGCGTGACGACGGCGACCGGTCCACCGTCGTCGACGGCTGGGGCTCCGGCCTGCTCGCGGTCAGCATGGTCGGACTGCTGTACGGCCTGGTCGAGGGCTCGTCCGACGGCTGGCGCGCCGGCCCCGTCGTCTCGATCACCGTCGGCGTGGTGTTCTTCGGCGCGTTCGCGTACCGGCAGCGCACCGCGACCCACCCGCTCGTCACGCCCTCGCTGCTGAAGAACCGGGGTTTCACCTCGGGCATGCTCGTCGGCCTGACCGTCTTCGCCGCCGGCACCGGCCTGATCTTCGTGCTGTCGCTGTTCATGCAGGAGGGCCTGCACGCGAGCGCCCGCGACGCCTCGCTCGGCCTGGTGCCGCTCACTGTCGGGATCATCGCCGCCGGGTTCGCCGCCATGGGCGGCCTGGTCGCCAAGTTCGGTCGCGCCCTGGTCTTCGTCGGCCTCGCCGTCATCCTCGTCGGCTGCGGATGGTTGCTGGCCCTCGTCGATCGCTCCGGGACCACCCTGAGCCTGTGGGCGCCGGCCCCGGCGTTCTTCGTCATCGGCGTCGGCATCAGCCTCTGCTTCGCCACGATCCCCACCGTCGCCCTCGGCGACGCGAGCCCCGAGGAAGCCGGCAGCGCCAGCGGCTCGCTCAGCTCGATCCAGCAGCTCTCGTCCGCGATCGGCTCGGCCGCGGTCACCACGGTCTTCTTCCAGGCCGCCGGCACCGGCTACGGCCACGCGATGAAGATCAGCCTCATCGTCGTCCTGGCCGTCACCGCCCTCAGCATCCCGGTCGTGGCCCTGATGCCCCGCACGGCGCCGGCCGAACCCGGGCAGTGAGCAACCGGCCGAGCCACCCGCGCAGTTGTCGCCGCCGAGAAGGCTTTGCATAGGGTTGTCGCCATGGAACCTGATCCGTTCGAGTCCGAAGCAGGCTTCGCCGTCCTGGGCTTGCGGGCGGAACTGCTTCGTGCGCTGACCAACCTCGGCTACGAAGAGCCGACGCCGATCCAGCAGGAGGCGATCCCCCCGCTGCTGGCCGGCAACGACCTGGTCGGCCAGGCCGCGACCGGCACCGGCAAGACCGCGGCGTTCGCGCTGCCCGTACTGCAGGGGCTGACCGGCGGCGGGCGGGACGCGGGACCGGCGGCGCTCATCCTGGTGCCGACCCGCGAGCTGGCCGAGCAGGTGTCGCAGGCGGTCCACCGGTACGGCCGTGACCTGGGCGTCCGGGTGCTGCCGGTGTACGGCGGGCAGCCGATCGGGCGTCAGCTGCAGGCCCTGCAGCGGGGCGTGGACGTCGTGGTCGGCACGCCCGGGCGGGTCCTCGATCACATCGAGCGGGCGACACTGCGGCTCGGCGATGTGCGTACCGTCGTGCTCGACGAGGCCGACGAGATGCTCGACATGGGGTTCGCCGAGGACATCGAGGCGATCCTCGCCGAGACGCCGGAGAGCCGGCAGACCGTGCTGTTCTCGGCGACGATGCCGCCCCGGATCGACAGCATCGCCCGGCGCCACCTGCGTAACCCGGTGCGGATCACGATGGGCCGCAAAGGGGTCGAGCCGGGTGAGCTTCCGCTGGTCCGGCAGAGCGCCTACATCGTCGCCCGCGCGCATCGGCAGGCCGCTCTCGGCCGGATCCTCGACGTGGAGGCGCCGTCGGCGGCGATCGTCTTCTGCCGCACCCGGGAAGAGGTCGACCAGGTCACCGAGGCCCTGAACGGGCGCGGGTACCGCGCCGAGGCGCTGCACGGCGGGATGAGCCAGGACCAGCGGGACCGGGTCATGGGCCGGCTGCGGGGCGGGAGCACCGAGCTGCTGGTGGCGACCGACGTGGCGGCCCGTGGCCTCGACGTGGAACAGCTGACCCACGTCATCAACTTCAACGTGCCGGCGGCGCCCGAGGCGTACGTGCACCGCATCGGCCGGGTGGGGCGGGCCGGGCGGGAGGGCTCCGCCATCACCCTCGCCGAACCGCGGGAACAGCGGATGCTCAAGGCCATCGAGCGGCTGACCGGGCAGCGCATCACGCTGGAGAAGCTTCCCACGGTCACCGATCTGCGGGCCCGGCGGCTGGAGCTGACGCGTACGGCGTTGCAGGCAAGCCTGGAAACCGACGACCTCGAGCGGTTCCGCGTCGTGCTCGACTCCCTGTCCGACGAGTTCGACGTCGAGAACATCGCCCTCGCCGCCGTGAAGCTGCTGCACGAGGCGGCCGGCGGCGACGTCGATGACGACGAGATCCCGTCGCCGGAGTTCTCGCCCCGGGAGCGCAACCCCCAGACCCGGGACGCGCGCCGAGGCGGCCCGCCTTCCCGGGGGTCGGACGCGGGCGTGACCCGCTTGTTCTTCGGCATCGGCCGGCGGGCCGGGCTGCGCCCTCAGGACCTGGTCGGCGCGATCGCCGGTGAGTCGGGCCTCAGCGCCCGCGAGATCGGCGCCATCCAGATCACCGACCGTTTCTCGCTGGTCGAGGTGCCGGAACAAGCCGCCGACATGGTCATCGCCGCCATGCAGCGCAGCACCATCCGCGGCCGTCGTCCGACGGTGCGCCGGGAACGCTTCGTCCGGTAGAAACCCGAACCCGCTCCGGCCAGTTACCCGCGTTGTGCCGGGCTTCCGCCGAGTCGAGCGTTAGGTGCATGAATCCCGCACCCAAGCGCCTTCTGCTCGGCGCCTCCCTTGCCACCGTCCTCACCCTGGGCGTCAGCCCGCCGGTCGCCGGTCAGGCGGCCGACCGGTTCACCGTCGACTGGCAGCCGTGCCCGGCCGCGCCCACCAAACAGTGCGGCACCATGCAGGTCCCGCTCGACTGGTCGAAGCCACGCGGCGCGAAGATCGCGGTCGCCGTCGCCCGGCGGCCCGCGGACGATCCGGCCCGGCGCATCGGCACGCTGTTCTTCAACGCCGGCGGACCGGGCGACGGCGAGGTGAAGTACGTGGTGAACGACGACGCGTACTTCTCGCCCACGCTGCGCGCACGGTTCGACATCGTCGGGGTGGACCCGCGGGGGACCGGCAACGGCGACACCATCCGGTGTGACCTGCCGGCCATCACGCCCTCGTACACGATGTTCCCGCGCACCGAGCGAGAGTTCGACGCCATGGTCCGGTACAACCGGGAGTTCGGGCTCAGCTGCGTGCGCGGCACCGGGCCGCTCCTGGGGCACACCGACACGATCAGCGTCGCCCGCGACCACGAGGCCGCCCGGGCCGCGCTGGGCGTCGACCGGGTGAGCTGGCTCGGCATCTCGTACGGCAGCCAGCTCGCGGCCAACTACGCCGAGCTGTTCCCGAACCGCACCCGCGCGATGGTGCTCGACTCGGCGCTGGAACACAGCATGCCGGAGAACCAGCAGCTCGCCGACGAGATCCTCGGCGTCGAGGCCTCCTTCAACCGGTTCGTCGCCTGGTGCGGCACCACGCCGGAGTGCGCGCTGCAGGGGCAGGACGTCGGCGCCATCTACGACCGCCTGGTGGCCGGCGCCGAACGGCACCCGATCCCGGTCGACGGCGCGCTGCGCCCGGTGACCAGCGAGGACATCCGGATGCAGACCATCCGGCTGCTGGTCTTCAAGGAACCGGCCCTGAGCGGACCGGACGGTTCCTGGGGCGGTCTCTCGCGGGCCATCGCGCACGCGGCCGACGGGGACGCCTCCGGATTCGCCCTGCCGCCGGTCCAGTACCTGCAGGACGACGTGGAGACCCACGGGGCCATCGGCTGCATGGAGTACGTGCCGCAGGTGCACACGTGGAGCGAGATGCAGCAGCGCCTGCGGCTCGGCCGGCAGCTGGCCCCGCATCTGCAGGGCGCCGCCGAGACCTGGCAGGTCATCCGATGCGTCGGCTGGCCCGTCCCGGTGGCGAACCCACCCCGGTTGCTGCACGTGCGGGGCGTGTCCACGCTGATCGTGCACTCGGTCTTCGACCCGTCCGACCCGTACAAGTGGGCGCTCGGCCTCGCCGCTCAGATTCCCGGCAGCGCCCTGCTCACCCGCACCGGTGACGGGCACACGTCGTACCACACCTCCGAGTGCGCCCGCGCCGCCACCGATCAGTACCTGATCCGCCCGCAGGCGCCCGCCGACCGGGTTTGTGAGGGCTGATGTTCACCGTCGTCCGGATCGTCGTCGCCGGGGCCGTGGCCCTGGCGGCGACCGGCGCGGCGTGGCAGGCGGTCGCCGCCCGGCGCGACCGCCGCCGCTTCCCGCCGCCCGGCCGGATGGTCCCGGTCGGTGGTCACCGCCTGCACCTGCAGGTGACCGGCGCGCCGACGGCCGCGCCCACGATCGTCCTCGAGGCGGGCATGGCGTCGATGTCGGCCAACTGGGCCTGGGTGCAGCAGGAGCTGGCCGCGCAGTTCCGGGTCGTCTCCTACGACCGGGCGGGACTGGGCTGGAGCGAGCCCGGCACCGGGCACGTGGACGCCGGAACCAGCGCCGCCGAGCTGCACACCGCTCTGGCGGCGGCCGGCTGCCCGCCCCCGTACGTGCTGGCGGGTCATTCCTACGGCGGCCTGGTGGTCCGGGCCTTCGCCGATCGTCATCCCGACGAGGTCGCCGGCCTGGTGCTGGTCGACGCGTCCCACCCGCGGCAGTGGACGCAGATCCCCGCGTCGCGGGGTGGGCGCACCGTGGCCTGGGCCAACCGGTTCACCGCGGCGCTCGCGTGGGTCGGGCTGCTGCGCCTGTTCCGCGCCGAACGGCCGTACATCGAGGGTCTTCCCGCCCGGCAGTACGCCGAGATGCGCGCCTATCTGGCGCGGCCGGACGGCTGGCTCGCCGGAGCCGCCGGTCTGCTCGCCTGGGACCGGCAGTCGCGTGGTCAGGTCGATGCCGCCCGCGACCTCGGGAACCTGCCGCTGATCGTGCTCAGCGTGACCGAGCAGAGCCGCTACGGCGACGTCCTGACCCGGCTCCAGAACGAGCTGGTCTCCTTGTCCACCAACAGCCGGCACGTCACCGTGGCCGGCGCGACCCATTACACCCTCGTGTCCGAGAAGAGGTACGCCGACGTGGTGACCGACGCCGTCCGGGAGGTCGCCCGCCCCTTATGAGCGCCGATCAGTCCGGGCGCAGCGCGCTCGTGGCCGGCCGGCCCGCGTGGGTCGAGGCGAGCACCCCGCCCCCGGTGTGCGGCACCAGGTCGTACGCGGTCTCGCCGTGCACCGCCAGGTCGAGGCCGCCGTGCTCCTCGTCGCGCGGCACCCGGAACCCGACCGTGCGCATCAGGATCGTGGCAATCAGCCAGGTCACCCCGAACGAATACGCCGCCACCGTGACCGCGGCCAGCGCCTGCCGCCCGAGCAGCCCGGCCCCGCCGCCGAACAGCAGCCCGCGCGGTCCGCCGGTCACCGTGGCGGTGGCGAGCACCCCGATCAGCACCGTCCCGACGAACCCGCCGACCCCGTGCACCCCGGCCACGTCGAGCGAGTCGTCGTAGCCCAGCCGCTGCTTCAGCCCGACCATGTAGCCGCAGACGACACCGGCCACCACCCCGACCACGATGGCCCCGAGCGGGCTCACCGAGCCGCAGGCGGGCGTGATCGCGACGAGCCCGGCGACCGCGCCCGACGCCGCGCCGAGCGTGGTGGCCTTGCCGTCCCGGATCCGCTCGACCATCAGCCAGCCCGCCAGCCCGGCCGCGCCCGCGACCTGGGTGTTGAAGAACGCGACCGCCGCCGACCCGTTCGCGGCCAGCGCCGACCCGGCGTTGAAGCCGAACCAGCCGAACCAGAGCAGGCCCGCGCCCAGCATCACCAGCGGCATGTTGTGCGGCCGCATCGGGTCGGAGCGGAACCCGATGCGCGGCCCGAGCACCAGCGCCAGCGCCAGCCCGGCCGAACCCGAGTTGATCTCCACCACGGTGCCGCCGGCGAGGTCGAGGATGTGCAGATGGCGGGCGATCCAGCCGTCGGAGGTGAAGACCCAGTGGGCGACCGGCGCGTAGACCACGGTCACCCAGACGGCCACGAACGCCACCCAGGTGCCGAACTTGGCCCGGTCCGCGATCGCGCCGCTGAGCAGGGCCGCGGTGATGATCGCGAACATCAGCTGGAACGCGGCGAACACCATCGTCGGCACCGAGCCGGTCATCGTGTCCGGGCCGATCCCGGTCATCCCGGCAAACCGGAGATCGCCGATCAGGCCGCCGCCGGCGTCCGGCCCGAACGCCAGCGAATAGCCGTACGCCACCCAGACCAGTGTCACCACGGCCAGGCAGACAAAGCTCATCATCAGCATGTTGAGGGTGCTCTTCGCCCGCACCATGCCGCCGTAGAACAGGGCCAGTCCGGGCACCATCAGCAGCACCAGCGCGGCGCTGACCAGCAACCAGGCGGTATCACCGGCGGACATGCGACCTCCAGGAGCCAGGGTTCACCGAATCGGCCGCGCTGCCGGGCCCCAGCCTCACCAATCCCAATTTCGTACGCGCGAAGGCTCTGTTTCCGGCGTGTTACAGCGGTAACGCCTCAGCCGCGCAGGAACAGCAGCACCGCGAGCACCCGGCGGCTCTCGCTGCCGGTCGCCGGCAGCCCCAGCTTGCCGAAGATGCTGGACACGTACTTCTCCACCGCCCGCAGCGTGATCACGAGCCGGTCGGCGATGCCCTGGTTGGAGTTTCCCACCGCCATGAGCTCCAGCACCTCGCGTTCGCGCGGCGTCAGCCGTTCGAGCGGATCGTCGCGGCGGCGGCGGGACAACAGGGTGGACACGATGATCGGGTCGATGGCCGAGCCGCCGGCCGCCACTCGCTGGATCGCGGCCAGGAACTCCGGCACGTCACTGATCCGGTCCTTGAGCAGATAACCCACGCCGTCCGCCGAGTCGGCCAGCAGCTTCATGGCCAGCCCCAGCTCGACGTACTGGGACAACACCAGAACACCAAGCGTCGGGTACGCGGCGCGGAACTCGATCGCGGCCCGCAGGCCCTCGTCGGTGTGCGTCGGGGGCAGCCGGATGTCCACGACGATCACGTCGGGCAGGTCGACCTTCAGGTGCGACCGCAGCTGGTCGGCGTCCCCGCAGCGGGCGATCACGTCGAACCCGGCGTCGGTCAGCAACCGGGCCAGGCCCTCGCGCAGCAGCACGCTGTCCTCGGCGAGCGCTACCCGCATGGCAGCTCCGCCCGTACCCGGGTGCCGCCGCCGCGAGGCGTCCACACCCGCAGCCGGCCACCGAGCGCCTCGACCCGGTCGGCCAGCCCGCGCAACCCGGTGCCGCGCTCGGTGTCGGCGCCGCCGACGCCGTCGTCGACGACCTCGACCACGATCTGGTCGCCGGTGCGGGTCACCTCGACGGTGGCCGAGGACGCCTGGGCGTGCTTGCCGACGTTGGCGAGGCTCTCGCACACCACGAAGTACGCGGCCACCTCGACCGCCTCCCGCACCCGGCCGTCGAGGTCGACCCGCAGCCGCACCGGCACCGGCGCCCGGGCCACCAGCGACTCGACCGCCACCGCCAGCCCGTGGGCGCTCACCACCGCCGGATGCAGGCCGCGGGCGAGGTCACGCAGTTCGGCGAGCGACACCGCGATCTCCGAGCGGGCCTCGGCCAGCAACGCCTTCGCCTCCGCGTCCTCGCCGAGGCGGCCCTGCAGCACGCCGAGGTTCAGCGACAACGCGACCAGCCGCTGCTGAGCACCGTCGTGCAGGTCGCGTTCCAGCCGTTGCCGTTCCCGCTGACCGGCCTCCAGCACCCGGGCCCGGGAACCGCGCAGCTCCTCCACGTTGGCCCGCAGCTGCGCCTGCAACCGGCCGCTGCGCAGCGCGATCGCGGCCGCGGCGCTGACCGCGTCGAGCAGCGCCGGCTCGTCCCGCAGGGCCGGATCATGCACCAGGGCGGCCATCGGCTCGCCGTCCTCGTCGATCAGGGTGACCCGGCTGCGATCGGCCGGCAGGTCGACCGCACGGCCGTCCTGATCGGCCCAGGTGCCGAACGGCGGAAGCCAGTACAGCAGCGACAGCGACGGGTCGCGCAGCGCCGCCGCCAGGGGCGTGCGCAGGTCCGCCGGGTCGCCGCGCAAGGCCACCACCAGCTCGCCGACCGCGGTCCGGGCCAGCCGGGCCTGCAACAGCCCGGCCAGGAACGCGACCGGGGCGACGCCGAGCAGGAACAGGCCGATCCGCTGCACCACCGGGAACGCCGGGCCGCCGAACACCCCGACCACGAGCAGGACGGCGATCGTCACCAGGCCCACCGCGAACGAGTCGACCAGCAGCGTCAGCGAGCGGCGCAGCGGGCGGCCGCGGACGCGCCGGCGGACCGTGAGCAGGCCGACGCCGGCCAGCGCGACCCCGCTGACCACCACCAGCTCGATGCGGTACAGCAGCATCGCGGCGTCCGGCCGGTCGGCGACGGTCAGCCGGTGCGGCGTGAGACCGCCCAGCGTCATCGCCGTGACCTGGGCGCCGAGCGCCGCCACGTACCCGGTCCCGATGATCAGCTTCTCCGCCCGGCCGTGCAGCCGGCCGGTCGGGTAGGTCACGAAGACGTGCACGATCAGCACCAGCGGCAGCACGTCGAGCGCCTGGCCGACGGTGTGCAGCACGGTGTCCTCGGCCGCCCAGATCAGGCTGCCGGCCAGCGCGGCGAAGCCGGTGAGCACCATCAGCGGGCCGAACTGGTTGTGGGGGCGGCATCGCCAGGCGACCAGGCCGCTGACCGAGTACGCCAGCACCAGCCAGCTGATCGTGATCAGGTGGACCGCGTCGACGCCGCTGCGCACGCCGAGCAGCAGGATCCAGCCCAGCGCCGTGGCCAGCACGGCGCTGAGGACGGTCAATGTGGCGTTGGTCGGGCGGAGCATGGGTCACCCCCAGCGTCGGCGTAGACGCTACGCCCCCACCGGGCACCTTGGACACCAGAAAACCGGCCATTCGATCGGCCAGCGCACCGCCTTACCGCCGCCTCCCCGGCCTGCGAGCGTGAGGGAAACCCCAGGAGGTTCCCATGTCCGCAGTCGCCACCCGCACATTGATCACGGCCGCCGCCCTGGCGGCGACGCTTGCCGCCGGCACCGCCCCGGCCGTCGCCGGCGGGCCCGGCGCCCGGCTGCAGTCCGCGCTGGACGCCCTGGTCGCGGCCGGCCCGCCCGGTGCGATCCTGCTCGACCGCCACGACGGCCGCACCATGCGGCTGGCCAGCGGCTACGCGGACGTGGCGACCGCCGCGCCGATGCGCACGACCGACCGGTTCCGGGCGGCCAGCCAGATGAAGTCCTTCACCGCCGTGCTGGTGCTGCAACTCGTGCAGGAACATCGGCTCGGGCTCGACGATCCGGTGGACGGGCTGCTGCCCGGGGTGATCCCGCACGGCTACGGCCGCGGGGTGACCGTCCGGCATCTGCTGCAGAACAACAGCGGGCTGTTCAACTTCAACAACGACCCCCGGGTCCTCGAGCCGTACCTGGCCGGCGATCTCGAGCACGTGTGGCAGCCGGCGCAGCTGCTGGCGATCGCCTTCGAGCACGAGCCGTCGTTCCCGCCGGGCGCCCGCTTCGAGTACTCCGACACCAACTTCTTCCTGGCCGCGTACGTGGTGGAGGCCGTCACCGGGCGCAGCTTCGACCACGAGCTGCGGGCCCGGATCCTGCGCCCGCTGGGTCTGCGTGGCACCGAGCTGCCGACCGGCTCGGCGATCGGCGGACGCCACGCGCACGGCTACTCCACGATCCCCGGCGTTCCCGGCGACGTCGACGTCACCGCCCTGTACCCGTTCGCCTGGGCGGCGGGCGGCCTGACCTCGACCGCCGACGACTCGGCGGCGTTCTACCGGGCGCTGTTCGGCGGCCGGCTGCTGGGACCGGCCATGATGCGGGAGCTGAAGACGACGATCCCGGTGACCGACAGCGACCTGCCCAGCCGCTCCGGGCTCGGCGTCCAGCGGTGGACGCCGTGCGGCGTGGCCTGGGGACACAGCGGTGACGCGCCCGGCTACCTCGTCTACACCTGGATCAGCGCCGACACCCGCGACGAGACCGTCCTGATGATCAACAAGGATGGGCCGTCGCTCAGCCCGGCCGCCGGCGCCGCGTACAACGCCCTGCTCGACCGCGCGTTCTGCGGGCGATGACCATGACCGCCACCGCCGGCACCGCCCCGCCACCGGCGCCACCGCGCCGCGGCCGCCGCACCGGCCGGGTGATCCGCGCCCGGCTCGGCCTCGCCGGATCGGCGTTCGCCGTCCTGTTCTACTGCGCCTCGCTCACCCCGTCGCTGCTGCCCCGGGCCTGGTACCTGCAGGGCATCGTGAGCGGGCTGACCGCCGCGATCGGGTACGGCGTGGGCGCCACCCTGGGCAAGCTGGTACGCCTGGGGTGGCGGCGCACCTACCCGCGGGCCACCCGGATCGCCTGGCGGGTGCTGCTGATCGCGGCCCCGATCGCCGGCCTGCTGATGCTGGCGCTGGGCACGAAATGGCAGCAGGAGCTGCGGGGCCGGCTCGACATGGAGCGGATGGCCACGTACGACATCGTCCGGATCGTCGCCGTCAGCGTGCTGACGTTCCTGGCCCTGCTGCTGATCGCGCGGCTGCTGCGGCTCGGCGCCCGGCTGCTCGCCACCCTGCTCGGCCGGTGGATCCCGCGGCCGATCGCCTACGCCGCCGGGTTCACCGTGGTCGCATACCTGAGCATCGGGTTCGTCAACGGGTTCCTGCTCGACAACCTGCTCGCGGTCGCCGACCAGACCGCGTCGCTGACCAACGGCGGCACGTCCGACGGCGTCCACATGCCCGGCTCGGCACTGCGCTCCGGCAGCCCCGCGTCGGCGGCCCCGTGGCGCACCCTCGGCCGGCAGGGCCGCGAGTTCGTCGGCACCGGACCGACGGTGGCGCAGCTGACGGCGTTCCACGGCCGGCCCGCCCGGGAGCCGATCCGCCTCTACGCCGGCCTCGACTCGGCGGCGTCGGCCGAGGCCCGGGCCCGCCTGGTGGTCGAGGAGATGGACCGTACCGGCGCCTTCGATCGTTCCGTGGTCGGCGTCGTCACGCCGACCGGAACCGGCTGGGTGGACCGCAACGTCACCGACTCGCTGGAGTACATGTACGGCGGCGACACCGCCCTGGTGTCCATGCAGTACTCGTACCTGCCGAGCTGGATCTCGTTCCTGGTCGACCAGTCCAAGGTGTCGGAGTCGGCAACCGCCCTGATCGGCGCGGTGCACGCCCGCTGGGCGGCGATGCCGGCGGCCACCCGGCCGAAGCTGCTGCTGTTCGGCGAGAGCCTCGGCTCGTTCGGCACCGAGACCGCGTTCACCGACCCGGCCGGCCTGACCAACGGCGCCGACGGCGTCCTGCTGGTGGGGCCGCCGTTCGCCAACCCGATCCGGCGGAACCTGGTCGCCGGCCGCGAGCCCGGCAGCCCGATCTGGGACCCGGCCTTCTCCTCCGGCACGGTCGAGTTCGCCCGGCAGCCGGCCGACCTGAGGGCCCGCATCGGCACCCCACCCGCGGTGGTGTACCTGCAGAACTCCTCCGACCCCATCGTCTGGTGGAGCCCCGACCTGATCTTCGAGCGCCCGCAATGGCTGAGCGCGCCCCGCGGCCCCGACGTGTCCCCGGACATGCACTGGTACCCGCTGGTGACGTTCTGGCAGACCGCGGTCGACCAGGTCATCGCCATCAACGTCCCGGCCGGCCACGGGCACGTCTACGGCTCCGGCGTGGTCGACGGCTGGGCCGCGCTGGCCGCTCCGCCGGGCTGGACGGCGGACGACACCGTACGGCTGCGGGCGCTGCTCGACGTGCCGCGCTGAGATGTGCCGGCTCCGGGGGCGGCCCTCGGACCCCACGGTGCGGTGCTCGCGCCCCGGCGGGCCGGTCGCGGATGGGGGCTTGGGTGCGCTTCGCTGCGCGATCCTTGGGCCCGTGCCCCCGACCGGGTCGTGGTTTCGTGACGCCTTGCTCAACGACAGGCCGTTAACGATCGATCGGACACGGTTCGAGTCTCGTCCGCCCCACGATGATCTTCTATGCGAACCGGCGACGAGGCGTCCGCATGGCGATCATGCTTGTCGTGTGCCTATAGTCATGGGTGTGGCTGAGCATCTGATGGGAGCCGGTGAGATCCGCGACCGCCTGGGGCCGCTCAGTCGCCAGCGCGTCTACCAAATCACCACTGCCCCGAGCTTTCCGAAGCCCTACGACGAGCTACAGATGGGCAAAGTCTGGCGTATCGAAGACGTCGAGGCCTGGATCACTCGCATGCAGGACGAGCGAGAGAACGGCCGAAAGCGGCGGGGTCCGCGGCGCGTCAATGGGACGCGCGAGGCTGATACCGACGGAGGGATGGGACACGACGTTTAGCTGGGCGCCATACGGGCGTATGGTGATTCTATGGCGGTGAAGAAGGTAACGGTGACGCTTCCGGAGGAGCTAGTCGAGGCTCTCGGTTCGGCTGCGCGTGAGGATGGGGTACCACTGTCGCGGCTGGTGGCGAGCGCGGCGGAGAGTGAGCTGCGGCGGCGAGTAGGACGAAAAGTTGTGTCCGACTGGCAAGCCGAGCACGGGGCGTTCACGCTTGAGGAACTCGCGGCAGCACGGGCCGAGATGGCTGCGGCGGACGCAGAAGCTTTTGACGTATCCGGGCCCGCGGCAGCGTGAGTATCCCGTACGTGTACGACGCCGGTGTACTGCTGGGCGTCGACGGCAACGACCGGCGTATGTGGGTGATTCATCACCTGGCGATCGAAGAGGGGCGCCGTCTGCTCGTCCCCGCCGTCGTCGTGGCACAGGCCTGGCGTGATGCCCGCCGCCAGGTGCATTTGGGCAGATTCCTGCACAGCTGTGAGATCCTCCCGATCGGTACGGAGACGGCGAAGGCGGCCGGGGTTCTGTGCGGTAAGGCCGGCACTCGTGATGTCGTCGACGCCGTGGTTGTCACGGTGGCGCTGGCCTACGGCGCGATCGTGTTCACCAGCGATCCGGGCGACATCATCCACCTGGGGGCTGCGGCGGAGGTCAAGCCGGGGTTGGTCGTACGCCGGGTGTGATCTGTCCGCGCCGGGGCATTCGCCGGCTGGCCGGTTAGCCCTTGTCGCCGCTGCGACCGGCGCGCCAGCTGGTCAAATGTACGGCCAGCGGACTGCCGGAAACGACGATGCGGTGGTTCGCATAGTGCAACGTCCGGCCCACCGACAACACCTGAACTGGGCAAACGTGAATCCCGATGTGCGGTACCCGAGCCCCCGGCTGTCCATCGGGTAACAAACGCCGTCTTTCAGTGCACGCCAGGCACGGGCCGTCGTCGTCGGCGAACTCGACGACAGGCAGTTCCGGCAGGCTGAGTCGAGGCGCGACGTGGTCGTCCGCGTCCGCCACCCAGGTTGTCGCCCATACGAGCCGACATCCGAAATGGAGATGCCCGGGGTGGACTGCGAAGTCCCTCCCCGGGCAAACGATCAACTGATGGTGACGCGATCGATGTCGGGCGCCCAGTCCGAGGGGTTGGCGAACGTGATCGTGTTCGCCGTTCCGGGCGCCGCGGTGACGGTGATCTGGACCGCCGCGACGGTGTTCCAACCACCTGTGGCCGGGAACGCCACGGAGGTCGCCACGCCGCCGTTGATCTGGACGGTGGCATTGCGGGCTACGGCGCTGGCGTAGTAGACGGTGAGTGTCTTCGTCCCGCCGCCGGCGCCGCTGACTCCGTTGACGGTCAGCTTGCCGCCGTTGCCGACATAGCCGACCTTGGCACTGCCCGAGCAGCCGGTGCAGGACACGACCACGGCGGTGCCGGCCAGGGTGTTGCCGGCCGCCTCGGCCTCGTAGCTGGTGGGCGTCGTGGCCGCGCTGGTGGTGACGGTGATTGATGGTGAGGCTGCGGATACGTTGCCGGCCGCGTCGTACGCCTTCACCGTGTAGGTGTACGCCGTCGACGCGGTCAACCCGGTGTCGGTGTAGCTCGTCGCGGTCGACGTGCCGACCTGGGTGCCACCGCGCAGAATCCGGTACCCGGTGACTCCCACGTTGTCCGTGGATGCCGTCCACGACAGCGCCACCGTGGTCGCCGTGTGGCTCCCCGACACCAGCCCGGACGGCGCGCTGGGTGCCGCCGTATCGGTGCCGGCGCCGCTGGTGGACAGGGTGATGGACGACGACGGCGCGGATACGTTGCCGGCCGCGTCGTACGCCGCCACCTGGTAGGTGTACGACGTCGACGCCACCAGTCCGGTGTCGGTGTAGCTGGTTCCGGCCGACGTGCCCACCACCGTGCCGTTGCGCAGCACCTGGTAGCCGGTCACGCCGACGTTGTCGGTGGCCGCGTTCCACGTCAACGCGATCGAGCTCGCCGTGTGGCTGGGCGACGCGAGACCGTTCGGCGTCGCCGGTGCCGACGTGTCGGCGGAGCCGCTGCCGGTGGAGACTGCTGTCGACGGCGATGCCGCCGAGACGTTCCCGGCCGCGTCGAACGCCTTCACCGCGTACGTGTAGGTCGTGGATGCCGTCAGACCGGAATCGGTGTAGCTGGTTCCGGCCGACGTGCCCACCACCGTGCCGTTGCGCAGCACCTGGTAGCCGGTCACGCCCACGTTGTCCGTCGACGCGGTCCACGACAGCGCCACCGTGCTCGACGTGTGGCTCGGCGACGTCAGGCCGGTCGGTGTGCTCGGCGCGGTCGTGTCGCCGCCGCCCCCACCGCCCGTACCGACGGTCATCGAGCCGAGGCCCAGCCAGCCGTCCGCGTTCTGGGTCGCGTTGGCGAACCGCAGCTTCTTGGCGCCGGCGCTGGTCGCCTCCAGCGGGTTCCTGACCCGCATGACCAGCTGGTAGCTGCCACCGGCCACCGCCGACAGGTCGACGGCCGACTGGAAGTACTGCGGGTAGCCGTAGTCGAGGTAGGTCGGATCGGACCCCACACCCCAGTCCGGGAACGCGCGGATCTTCAACGGCATGACGGTACGCAGATCCCACGAGGTGTCCCACGTCTTGACCACGGTGCCGCTGCCGTTCTTCAGCCCGAGAGTGACCGCCCAGGGGTAGTAGAACGGCGCCACTCCATCGTTGGTCATCTGAACACCGACATTGGCCGTACCACTTGCGGTGTCTTTGAAGTAGGAATTCTTGACACTGAGGTTGTAACCCATCAGCCGCACCGCGTCGGCGACATGGGGATCGGTCGGCGAGTAGGCCAGGCTGCCCTGGTTGATCTTCCAGGTGGTGTGCTCGAGCTCGATGCAGGCCTTGATGTTGTCGACCGACCCGGATCCGTTCGGCCAGGACGAGAACGCCGACGTCTGGATCTCCGGTCGGACCTCACCGCCCATCGAGTCGGTGATCCACTTGTTCTCGGTGCCCTCATTGAGGTCGAGCTGCAGCTGGGCGTATGACGCGCCGCCGAGGGACTGCGGGAGTGTGACCCCGGCCGGCGGACTGCCCTCCCGGTAGCAGAACGAGTCGTCGTGGTAGCCGATGTCGAGGTTGTTCGCCGCACCGCCGCCGGACGTGGGGTAGCGCACCTCGAGCTTCGTCTTCTGAAACGCGTTGTCGTACGCCTGGATGATCTGTGCCGCGTGCGCGTCGGTCGGCATGTAGTTCGGGAGGCCGTCGCCGGTGTCGGTGTCGTACGGCCAGGTGTGCCATTCGCCCCACAGCCCCACGATGCCCAGGTTGATGAACCCGATGCGGGGGTCACCGTCATAGCGGGCGCCGTACGCGGCGATGAAGTTGCTTACGGCATTGAGCAGGTACGCGCTGTCGTAGTCGGGGCTGGTCGTGCCCCAGCTCGCGTTCGTGCGGTAGGTGACATGCCCGTCGAAGCAGTGCGGTATGGCGTTGGCCGGGTGCGAGCCGGTGCCGCCGGGGTACTCCATGTAGAAGCGAATCGCCGCCTGGTTGCCGTACGTCGCGATCTCGTTGAGCGCGGCGTCGAGAACGCTCCAGTTGTAGGTGTTGCAGTTGGCCGAGTCGGTCATGACCTCGGACAGGCCGAAGTAGCTCCACGTCAACGAATGGGGGAAGCCGTTGTTCTCCTCGCCGCCGGGTGCGTAGTAGTCGGCGAAGCCTTTCAACGGGTTGTCCAGCGCGCCGGGCGCCGAGGTGAGGGCGTGGACCTGCAGGGACGGGTCGGGGGTTGCCGGCGCCGCGGGACGGGCCGGCACGCCGTGGGGGACCACGGTGAACGCGGCGGCCGGGTTCGCGGGCAGGACCGCGACGGCGGTGCCGAGGGCAGCGGCGCTTACCGCAAGCAATGCCGCCAGGCCACGCCGGGATGGACGAATGCGCATGGAAGCCAGCTCCTTGGGGATGAGGGGCAGACGGGGGTACGGGGTGGATCGGCCGGCCGGCTCTGCGTTCAGGTGATCCAGGCCCGGCCGACGGTCGGCGAGCCGTCCACGGTGCGCGGGGCGGCGGCACCCGGGAGCGGTGCGGTCATCGCGGTGGACTCCTCATGACTGTGTCGCTCGCAATACGATGAGGTGTTGACAAAATTACGAAGGACCTCAGCATTATTAGGGCGCTGGCCGCCCAGTGGCAAGAGTCACAAGGGGACCGGAGTCAATCGGGCAAGGCGGCCGGTGACGACACTGATCGGCCGGGCCTCGGACCGTGGCACGGCGCCGAGTCAGGCGGTTCCGCCGGCGGCCAACGCCCCGCTTCTCCGTGACCGGCTATCGCCTGCTGAAGGTCTCGCTTCGGGAATGCCCCGGAATGGGACGCATCAGGTGCTGCGGTCCCGTCAATGCGGAGTCGACGGCGAACCGCAGTCAGGGTCAGGTCAACCGGCCGAAATTCCATTTCGGCGGCGAAAAGAGATCAACGCCTCAATCGCGGCGAAGCCGACCTTTCCGCGACGAGCGCGACCCGACCTGATGTCGGCAGATTCGCCCGGTGGCCGCCCAGCAGGCGGCGGCCCAGCACTACGCCGCCCAGCAGGCCGCGTACGGCGGCGCACCGCAGTCAGGCGTTCACCTCGAGCCGGGCGCCAGCGTGCTGAGCCGACATCCGAGTCAGAACGGTACGGGGCCGCTGCCGGTGAGGGTCATCAGGATCTGCGTCGCGAGCAGCTTTCGGACGCCGGTGACGGAGACCGACCCGATCTGGTCGTACGGCAGTTCCAACGAAAGCCCCTCACCCGCGTTGCGGACGTCCACGCTGTTCTGGTCCGGACGGAACGTGCCGCCCCAGCCCTCGATACCTCCGCGCTGATTGGTGCTGAGCGAAGCCATGCCGGACACCTGGGTGCCGCCGGCGAGGGTCAGCCTCGCCGGACCGGAGTACGTGGTCATGTGCTCAACCGTAGCTGGGACGCCCGCGGCGGTGCGGCCCACCCACAGGTGACCTGGCGCTGAACGGAGGTTCTCGGGCACGAGCCGGTGCCGAACGGCGAAGCCGGGAACTCAGGAAACGTTGCGATTATAGGGTCGCACCTGCCCCGGAAGAGCGCCCTTCTCCTCGGTGCCGTAGCTGATGATCCGCCGGGCCCGGACCCGGATGATGGGGTCGCCGCTGCCGTAGGCCGAGTCGGACGGCTTCTCGATCGCCTCGGCGGTGCCGCGGATCTCCAGGCAGCGCACCTTCCACGGGCTGATCGAGGGCAGGTCGTCGACGACGAACGCGACCTGCCCGTTCGCGGCGACGTTGCCGTATTTGCGGCTCGACGGCAGGTTGTGGCCGCCGATGTCGATCGTGCCGAGGACATGGTTGTAGCGGAACCCGACCGGGCTGTTCTGCAGGGTGCCGTCGGGGCGCAGGGTGGCCAGGCGTCCCAGCGACTGCTCGTCGAGGTAGGCGATCTCCGACTCGGTGAAGGTCATTTCGACAGGCTGCAAGTTGAACCTGAGTCGAAGTCAAGGGGCCGCGCGGAGCTGGCTCAGCCACTCGATGCCGAGCCGGTGGCCGTCGGGGAACTGGTCGTCGCGATCCCAGCGCCACGTGGTGATCATCGCCAGCATGAGGGTCCGGCAGTCGCGGAGCAGGTGCTCATCGACGCCCGGGTAGTGGCCGGCGACCTCGTCGGGCGCGTGGGCCAGGTCGAACTCGATCGGTCCCCGGCAGCACGTCTCGAAGTCGATGAAGAGCGGGCCGGTCGCGGTGGCGAGCAGGTTGCCCGGGTGCGGTTCGCCGTGCAGGAGTTGCTCGGGCCGGCCGCCGGCGCTGACCGCCCGGCGCAGGCGGTCCAGCGTGCCGGCGAGAAAGGCCCGGTCCGCGTCGGTCAGCTTCGGCGTCCGGGCGGGATCGGCCACGAGCGCCTGGGCCTCGGACACCCGGTCCGTGAAGTGCGGGGTGGGCAGGTCGATCCGGCGCATCCCGGCGTGCAGGCGCGCGAGCGCTCCGGCGTACTCCGCGGGTGGGATCGTCGGCGTAGTCACCGGTTCGTAGTACGTCCACAGGGTGACCTGGAAGTCGTCCCGGACGAAGACCTCGGGGGCGATCAGCGCGGCCACCGGGCTTCCGGCCTCGGCCAGGCGCCGGGCGATATCCACTTCAAACGGGACGCCCTGATGCGCCGCCGGCGCCACCCGGGCCAGCACGTCGCCGGGCCGCAGACGCAGGGTGAGCTTGTTCGAGTTGTGCAGGACGACGGCGTCGTGGGCGGTCAGGCCCAGCGACGAGGCGATCGACATGGCTGCCTGTGTCGCCCGCTGGGCCTCGTCCGCCTGCATCAAAGCAATCTACCTGGACGAAGAACGGGTGAGGAAAGGCTTCCAGGCGGCCCGGTCGGCGACGATCAGGACCAGCGCGACGACCGCCCAGGCCGCCCCCTCGTACCACTCCTGGCGGGACAGGTCGGCGCCGCGGTAGCCGAGGTCGGTCATCGTCAGGAAGCCCTGGGCGTTGTGGAACAGCAGAACCAGCAGGACGCTGCCGCCGGTCCGGTTGAACAGCCAGACGTACACGAAGGTGATGACGAACGTGGTGATCAGGCCGGCCGGGCCGATGTCGCCGAGCAGCGGCAGGTGCCAGAGGGCGACCAGGACGCCGAGGACGGCGGCGGAGGCGAGCGGGGACAGGTCACGCTGCAGCCGGGGCACCGCGAACCCGCGCCACGCCGGCTCCTCGGCCATCGGGCCGTCGAGGGGGTTGACCAGGCGCACGAGGAACGCCAGCGCGAAACTGCCCCACCCCAGGCCCGTCCACGATGGATCGGGCGCGCTGTTGAGCGCCGACACCCCGAAGCGCAGCGCCACCGGGAGCAGCAGCGCGAAAGCGTAGAAGTACCACGGCACCCGCCACCGGATCATCCGCCGGCCGAGGTCGCGGAAGCCCGCCCGGCCGTCCGCGACGGCGATGACGATCAGCGCCGCCAGCAGCGCCCCGACCGCGTTGAAGGCCTGCCGCGGCCACACGTCCATCCGATACAACGGCCAGGACCACCAGGCGAGCACGTACGCGAGGACGAAGAAGCTGGTCAGCCGGTGTCGCGCGATCCAGTCGGCGATGCCCGTCCGCGTGCTCGGGCGCGGGCCACGGTGTTCCGGCATGTCCTGGATGACCCGAGTCTTCATGGTGACGCTCCTCGCGCGGCGGGGGATTGATCCGACTCCCCTCACGGTTTCAGCGCGGACGGCACGCCGGAAGCCGGTGCGCTGGCGGACGGGACGGCCGGTTTTCTGGTGTACGGCGCACCGCCGCCCCACATGCCAGAAAACCGCCTTACGGTCACCGTCGCCGGCGGCGAGCGTGGGATGCGTACCCCATCAATTCTCTTTCGGACAGGTGAATCCCATGTCGAAACGCACCGTCGTCGCGCTGACCGCCTTCGGCCTCCTGCTGCCCGTCGCCGCCTGCACGGGCGGCTCCACCACCTCCGAGAAGGTCGACTATCAGATCGACGAACCGGTCACCGCTCTGGTCATCGGGGCGCGCGCGGCCGGCGTCGAGATCAAGACCGGGAACGGCCCGGTGACCGTCACCGAGGAGTACCGCTACTCCAAGGGCAAGCCGGCCACCGCCCATCAGGTCGAGGGCGCCACGTTGCGGCTGACCGAGTCTGGTTGCGACGACGACGACGCCCGGTGCGAGGTCCGCTACCGCATCCGGGTGCCGGCGGCGATGTCGGTGGAGATCACCGCGCACGCCGGCGCGGTCGACGTCGACGGCCTGGCCGGGGCGATGCACGTCAGCACCGAGGCCGGCGCGGTCGAGGGCCGGGCTCTCACCAGCGACGAGGTGACCGTGAAGACCGAGGCGGGCGCCACCTCGCTCGAGTTCGTCGAGGCGCCGGCGCTGATCCGCACCACCAGCAACGTGGGCGCCGTCGAACTGCGGGTGCCGCGCTCCGAGGCGTACGCGGTCGACGTTCACACCGGAGTCGGCGGCGGCAGTGTGAGCGTGACCAAGGACCCCGCCTCGGCGCACCGCATCGAGGTGCGCTCGGAGGTCGGGACGGTGTCGGTCGAGCCGCTGTCGTAGCGCGCCGTCGTGGCGTCTAGCCTGCGCACATGGCGCAGCTGCGGGGCAAGACCGTCCTCATCGCCGGGGCGTCGACCGGCATCGGCCGCGAGGTGGCCCTCCAGGCGGCCCGGCGCGGCGCGGCGGCCGTGGTCGTCACCGCCCGCCGCGCGGACCTCCTGGACACCCTCGCCGAACAGATTCGATCCCTGGGCGTCCGCTGTTGTGTCACGCCGGTCGACGCCACCGACGCGGCCGCGGTCGAGGCCTCGCTGGCCGCCGCCGAGGCCGACACCGGCCCGATCGACGTCGCTCTGCTGAACATCGGCGCCGGCCCGGACTGCCATCTCGCGACCGCCACCGCCGAGCAGATCACCGCCGTCATGCGCATGAACTACGACGTGACGGTGAACTACCTGGCGCCGCTGACCGCTCGGATGCGGGGGCGGGGAGGGCTCATTGCCCACACCAACTCGCTGGCCGGCCTGATCGGCGTACCCATGCAGGGCCCGTATTCGGCCGCCAAGGCCGCCGCCCGCATCCTGCTCGACACCTACCGCACCGAACTGCGCGGCAGCGGCATCCGGTTCCTCGCCATCTACCCCGGTTTCGTGGCCACCGACCGGACGCGCGACGACGGCATCCCGGCCCCGTTCGAGATCACCACCGAGCAGTGCGCCGCCCGCGTGATCCGCGCCCTCGAGTCCGGCCGCAACGACATCGCCTTCCCGTGGCCGACGGCCACGCTGACCCGAGCCATGCGACTTCTGCCCAAACCACTGGCCTCCCGCATCATGCTCAGCTTCGTCCCGGCGGGCTGGCTGAACGGGGAGGGGCCGCCAAAAGACGTCTGACGTCAGGCGAGCGCGAGCAGCCATTCGGCGTTCAGGACGACGTCGTCCCAGCGGTCCCGGGTGGCGCAATAGCCGATCGAACCAAGACCGATGTGGATCCGGTACGCGCGCAGCGCCGCCGGATCCGGGTTCCAGCGCCGCCCGATCGCCGCCTCGATGTCGACCGCGAACCACTGCGGGTGCCATCCCCAGCAGTACAGCAGCCAGGCGGCGTCGTAGAGCGGATCCCCGAAGCTGGCGCTGCCCCAGTCCAGGACGCCCGAGATCCGGTCACCCTGGACCAGCACGTTCCGCTCGAGCAGGTCGTCGTGGATCATGCGGCGCTCGTCCGGCAGGCCCGGCGCGAGCCGGCGCAGCGTGGCCAGGCCCCGTTCGAACGGCTCCAGGCCGACGTCGGACGCGGCCAGGGCGGCCTTCCAGCCCGGCACTCGCGGCGTCTCGTGTTCGGCCGCGAGCAGGTATTCCGGCCAGGAGCGGAAGGGAGCCGTCCGGGTCTGATCCCAGACGCCGTAGCCACGGCCGCCGATCTCGATCCGGCCGATGGCATCCATGACGTCGAACAGGTCGGGCAGGACGGCTTCGAGGGCGCCCGCGTCGAGATGGTCGAGCGCCGTGCCGGTCAACCGCTCCGAGAGGGCGTACGCCCACCCGCCGGCCTCGCCGCGGACGGTGACCGCCGGCACCGGCAGCACGCCCCGCACGGCCGCGCCGACCGCCTCGTCCTTAGCGAAGTCCCCGCCGTGCCGGCTGACCCGCAGCACCATGGCCCGCCCACCGACGGTCAGCGCGTACGCCGTGGACCAGGCCCCGGCCGCCAGCCGCTCCGGCGCGCCCGCTTCGCCGAGCACGGCCCGGGCGACCCAGCCGGCCACCTGATCGGGATGATCCATCCGACCACGGTAGCCGGAAGGGCCGCACGCGCGAGGGCAGGTGCTCAGCGCAAACCGGCCGATCAGGTGTGGCTCTTCCAGAACAGCCGCTCGGAGCGGTCCGGGTCGTCGACGATCCGGCAGGTGGCGTCGATCCACATCGTGGCCCGCGTTCCGAGCGTGTAGGCAGGCCATCGCGGCACGTGCGCGGCGGTGGGCCGGCCGTAGCGGGCGAATCCGGCCCACAGCTCGCTCATGTGTCGTGCGGTCGCCCGTTTGCCCGGCAACTGGCCGGCGCCGACGTTGGCGAACTTCATCGGGATGTCCGAGGCGTGCGGCGAGCCGAGCGGGAAGTTGGTGCCGGGCACCACGGTCGGGTCCGGGTAGGCGAGCTGGTACATGAACACGGGCGCGGCGTGCTGGGCCGCCTTGGCCTCGGCGATCTTGATGGCGTCGCGCCAGATCGGCGACGTGGTGATGGCGAAGTAGAGCTGGGCCGGGGTGGCCGTGGGCCGTGACCGGTGGAAGGTCCGGATGATGCGGTCGAGCTCGGCGCCCTGGTATGTGCTGGCGAGCGCCGCGCGCAGGCCGGCCTCGTCGATGGTGAAGATGTCCGGCGGCCCGAAGAGGCTGAAGAACACCGTCTCGTCGCGGCAGGTGCCGACCATCAGCGGCTTGCCGGCCGAGAACGGCGCGGGGCCGCCGGCGAACGGGTGCCGCGGGATCACGTGGCCGTCCACGAACGCCCCGAAGCCGGGCAGCGGGCCGGGATCGCCCCACGGCGCCTCCCCGTTGGCGGCCTCGGACTGCTGGATCTCGAGCAGCCGCGCGGCCGGAATCTCGTACAGGCGCGGAATCTCGGCCTTGGTCAGACCCAGCAGGGAGAGGGTCCGCTCGGCGCGGGCGGTGGCGCCGTCGCGGGTGGCGAACCGCAGCGGCGCGGCGCTTTCGATCGAGGCCTTGTGGAACAGGGGCGCGGCGGCCGGCATGGTGTAGACGGCCGCGGTCTTGGCGCCGCCGCCGCTCTCGCCCCAGACCATGATGTTGCCGGGATCGCCGCCGAAGTTCTCGATGTTCTCCCGCGTCCAGCGCAGCGCGGCGAGGATGTCCAGCATGCCCGGGTTGGCGGGGTGGTCGCCGCGGGCGAGGTCGCCGAGGAAGAGGTAGCCGAGCAGGCCGAGCCGGTGGTTCGACTCGACCACGACCACGTCGTGGAGCCGGGCCAGATGGGTGCCGTCCTGACCGGTGGCCGAGCCCGAGCCGATCATGTAGCCGCCGCCGTGGTTGTAGAACATCACCGGGCGCCGCCGGTGGTCGGCGGCGGGGGTCCAGACGTTGAGGTAGAGGCAGTCCTCGGACGGCGCCGGCATGCGGTTGCCGGGCCCCATCTCGGCGCCGGGCGCCTGGAACGCCGGGTGGGGGAAATCCACCGCGTCGCGTACGCCGGACCAGCTCTTCGGGGGCGCCGGCGCGGTGAATCGGAGCCGGCCGAGGGGCGGTGTGGCGTAGGGGACGCCGAGGAACTTGAGGATGCCGTCCACGCGCCGGCCGCGTACCCGGCCGTACCGGGTTCTCGCCTCGTCGGTCCGGACGGCGGTGCCGTTCGCTCGGGCCGGCGACGGCAGGCTCAGCGCGGCGGCCGCGGAGAGCGACCCGCCGATCAGAGCGCGGCGGCTCATGCCTGACTTGGCCATGGGATCTCCTCCTGGGGAGTCGGGCCGGGAACAACGGAGGCCACTTCCTCGGGTCGCAGCTTCAGGGCGCCGGCGGCGGCCGAGTCGCGGGCCGTCTCCACGCGGGTGGCGCCGACCACCGGATCGGCGCCGATCCCGGCCGAGAGCAACCAGGCGAGCGCCACCCGCGCGGCCGAGACACCACGGGACCGGGCGATGCGTTCCACGGCCGCGGACGAATGCGTCCCGGAGCCGCCGAGAGGCGAGTACGCGAGGAAGCGGACGCCGGTCCGCTGGCATTCGTGAAGCACGTCGATGCCGCCCGGCGAATACAGCGACAGACGGTTCTCGACGGCGTCGATCGCGTAGTGCGGGCGGATGCGCCGCAGGTGATCGACGGTGACGTTCGAGATGCCGATGGCGGCGATCTTGCCCGCGCGGCGCAGCTCGTCGAGGGCGCCGACGCTCTCGGCAATGTCGACGGCGGGGTCGGGCCAGTGCAGCAGGTACAGATCGATGGTCTCGCGGCCGAGCGCCCGCAGGCTCCGGTCGCAGTCGGCGCGCAGCGCCTCCGGCCGGCCGTCCACGCCCCACGTGCCCGGGCCGCTCCGGAAGTGGCCGCCCTTGCTGATCACTCGGCCGCGGGTCCCGAGGACGCGGCCGAGCAGCTCCTCGTTGTGCGATTCCACGGAATCCGGCGTGTAGGCCCGCGCCGTGTCGAACTCGTCGATGCCGCTCGACCACGCCGCCTCGATCACCGCGGCGGCCGTGCCGTCCGGGATGTCGTTCAACGAGAAGGCGGCGCAGCCGAGGACGATCGCCACGAGGAGCTCCTTCCCAGCGGAGGGTCAGGGACGCAGGACGGTGATCTCGTAGGTGCCGCCGCACACGTTCAGCCGGGCGTAACCGCCGGCGGCCGGCGCGTGGACGATCCGGCCGTCGACCAGGATCGTGCTGTGCCTGCTCGCCGGGACCGCGATGGTGCCGCTGGTCGAGCGGGGCGCGGTCACGCGCAGGTCGAAGCGGTGGCCGGTCGACGACCAGCCGGCGGTGATGTCGCCGTACCTGGTGGGCACGACGCCCCGGGCCCAGGCCAGCTTTCCGGGCCGGGGCTGGACGGTCCAGGTGGCGTAGCCGGCGCCGGCCGGGCTGACGCCGAGGACCTGCTGGGTGAGCTGGACGGTGGGGGAGGCGGCCCATCCATGGGCCAGGCTGGCGGTCGTACGGTTGACGCCGCCGTCGTTGTTCTTGAACTCCCACAGACCGCCGGTGTAGAGCGGGTTGCCCGGGTCGACCATCGGCCCCCAGGTGCGCCGCATCAGGGCCAGCGCGCCGTCGACGTCGTCGACCGCGAACCGGCCGGCGGTCTCCATGCCGTTGCCGAAGGGCTCGATCGTGTGCCCGGTCGGGTCCTGCAGACCGGGACCCAGGATCGCGCCGTACGGCGTCCAGAGTGTCTTCAGCGCGGCCAGCACGCTCGCACGCCGGTCGGCGGGGACGAAGCCGTACTGCAGCGCGAGGGCGTTCGCGTCTTCGACCAGCACGTCGGGGTGGTCGGTGCTCTGCCCGTACGCGCCCAAGGTGGGGTTCCACAGCGTGGCGTTCACCGCGGTCCTGATGGCGTCGGCGGTGGCGTCGTAGCCGGTGGCCGCGTCGGCCGAGCCGACGGCGCGTTCGAGCCAGGCCATCTCGCGCAGCAGGATGTAGTGGTCGATCGAGTACTTGGTGACCTGACCGGTCTGGGTGGCCTGCCAGAAGTCCCGGTCGTTGGAGGCCACCAGGTGGCCGGCGGTCAGGAACGTGTTGTTGTACGCCAGCTCGCGTCGCAGGCTCGGCAGCAGCGTCAGGATGTAGTCGCGATCGCCGGTGTAGCGGAAGTAGTCGATCGCGGCCCGGGCGCCGTAGCCGGAGTAGTTGTCGGAGTAGAACAGCGGCGACCCGGCGGGCGAGGTGCGCTTGGCGAAGTCGGGGGAGCCGGGCAGCGCCCCGTCGGCCCGCTGGGTGGCGAACAGCGCGTCGAGCGAGGACCGCAGATAGGCGGCGCCGACGTCGCCGAGCGTGCTGAGGATCGTCGGTCCCTGCACGAGCAGGTCGCCGGTCCAGATGCTGCGGTCGCGCTTGGCGCCGTCGTAGATGCGCGCGTCGGGCAGCCCGTTGAGGCCGGGCAGTTTCATGTCGAGCTGCAGCGTGTAGGCGCCGGCGTACCACATCCGGTTGAGCTGGTCGTCGCTGGACAGGAACCAGCCGCGGTAGTCACGCGCGGTGGCCCGGTAGGCCTGGAAGTCGACGCCGAGCCCGGCGAGCGCGACGGTGCCGGGCGTGGTCAGGGTGAGCAGGATGAACCGGAAGCCGCCGTGGAAGCCGCCGGCGATCCGGCCGGGCGCGGTGACCGGAAGCGTGTCGGGGCCGCCGACGCCGGCGAGGCCGCGGGACTCGTCGGACGCGGGGGCGCCGGGGGACGTGGCGACGGCGGCGCCGGCGGCGACCGCCTGGTCGAGCGGACGGTCCAGGTCGGCGGTGCGTGCGGTGGGGTCGAAGCCGATGACCGTACGGGTCTGGGCGCCGCCGAAGGTGATGGCGTTGCCGACCTCGAGGCCGGCGGTGGCGGCGACCGTCACCCGGGTGGCGCCGGCCGGGGCGTCCACGGTCGTGGTGGTGGCCGCCGGCCGGCGCAGGAACTGCCGGGCCTCGCCGGTCACCAGCGACAGCGTCACGGGTCCGCCGACGCTCGCGACGTCCAGGTAGGGCGTGCCGGCGATGTCCTTGCCGAAGTCGAGGACGACCGAGGCGGGCGTCTGGCCGGCCACGGTGGTGAGGGTGGCCGGCCGGCCGTGGCCACGGACCAGCGCGCCGGGATGCGACACCTGGCCGCGCCCCTCGGCGCCGACGGGCGTGACCTGGGCCGTCGCGGGGCCGAGGACGTAGGACTGCCAGGGGCGGGTCGACGCCGAGGCGGCCGCCGGCGTGGTGGCGAGGCCGGTGGCCAGCACCAGCCCGGCGGCGAGCGGGGAGAACGAGGCGAGACGGTGCATGCCGTTCCTCTCTCGGAAAGCGCTTGTAACGTTTCATCGATAGGCTCGAAAGCGTGAGAAACGTTTCCCACATGTTTCCCCGACGATAGGCATCGACGGAGATGGGGGTCAAGGGGTGTAGGAGGATTGCCGGTAGTCAGCCGTGAATAACGTTATTCAAAAGGAGCCGCGGACGTACGCCGGACGACGAGCGTGGGGGAGAGCTTGACCTGGACGGTCCGGCGGTCGCGGTCGGTGATCCGGTCGACCAGCAGGCGGGCCGCGTTCGCGCCCATCTGCCGGCCGTCCTGGTCGACGCTGGTCAGCGAGATCGGGCCGAACGCGGCGAGGGCGCTGTTGTCGTAGCCGACCACCGAGATGCCGGCGGGCACGGACAGGCCGGCCTCGGCGACCGCTTCGAGGGCGCCGAGGGCGACGACGTCGGCGCCGGCGAAGATCGCGGTGGGCCGGACCGGCCGGGCGAGCAGCTGCTGGGCGCCGAGGTAGCCGCCCTCGTGCGTGTAGCTGGTGGAGGCGATGTCGATCTCGTCCGCCAGGCCGCGGGCGCGCATCGCCTCCCGGTAGCCGTTGGCCCGCTGGGCGTTGGGCATCTCCAGCAGGCGTACGGGATCGGTCTCGTGATGTTCGATGTGGGCGATGCGGCGGTGGCCCAGCTCGGCGAGGTGGTCGACGATCAGCGCGGCGCCTCCGATGTCGTCGTCGTTGACCGTGTCGTAGGTGGCCGAGGAGCCGTGGCGGCCGACGACGACGGTGGGCACGGTGCGCGCGACCGCGTCGAGGCGGGTCTTGGACGACACCGGCGCGATGAGGACCAGGCCGTCCATGCTGCGGTCGATCATCGCCTCGATGACCCGGGCCTCCTCCTTCTCGCCGTTGCAGCCGGGCGCGAGCAGCACCTGGTAGTCGCTGCCGCCGAGCTGGGCGGTGATGCCGTCGAGGATGTCGGCGAAGAACAGGTTGCGCAGCTCGGGCAACATCACCCCGATGGTGTACGTCTGCCCGCGCAACCCTCGTGCGGCGGCCGACGGGCGGTAGCCGAGCTCGGTGATGGCCTGTTGCACCTTGGCCCGCATGGCCGGGCTGGCGCCGTACGCGTTGCGCAGCACCTTGGAGACCGCGGTGGTCGACACCTGAGCGTGCCGCGCGACGTCGACGATCGTGATCCGCCGGGGCGCTGGTTTCGGCACCGGGACTCCTCCGTGCTCGGGCGATCGGGCTGGCTGGCATGAGCGTACTGATCAGGCGGCGTTCTCGGCATCTCCTGGTAAACGTTACACAGTTTGAGCCTTGACGTTGCTCGGCTGCCGCCCCTATGGTCGGCGAAACACGATGGAAAACGTTACCCACGCCACACGGTCGGCTGGGACGTGCCGGGCCCCTCGCGCAGCTTCTCGCGGGCCGCCCGGACGCACGACATGAAACGCTTCAACGAAGTGGGTTCCCCGTGACGATCGATACGAAAGCCCCACCCGCGGCCCGGGTCGCGCCGGCCACACGCTCGCGACGCCGGACCGCTCCGCCCTGGTGGTTCGTCGTTCCCGCCATACTGCTGTTCGCGTTCGTGGTGCTGGTGCCCAGCGCCCGCGGCGTCTACTACGCCTTCACCGACTGGGACGGCCTCGACCCCTCGTTCTCCTTCGTCGGCCTGCGCAACTTCGCCGACATGCTCGACGACCCGACCGCGCGGCAGGCGATCTGGCACACGATCCTGCTCGCGGTCGCCATCACCGTGATCCAGAACGGGATCGGGCTGCTGCTCGCCCTCGGCGTCAACACGATGATCAAGACCCGGAACGTCCTGCGGGTGCTGCTGTTCGCCCCGGCCGTGGTCACCCCGATCGTCACCGCGTACCTGTGGCGCAACCTGCTCGGCCCGGACGGCGCGGTCAACAGCCTGCTCGGCGCCGCCGGCCTGCGCTCGTGGCAGCAGGACTGGCTCGGCGACCCGCATCTGGCGCTGTGGATGATCGTGCTGGTCATCGTCTGGCAGTTCGCCGGATACTCGATGGTGATCTTCCTGGCCGGCCTCCAGTCGATCCCGCGGGAGATCTACGAGGCCGCCGCGCTCGATGGCACCGGCCCGTTCCGCCGGTTCTGGTACGTGGTCCGCCCGCTGCTCGCGCCCGCCATCACGATCAACCTGATGTTGTCGATCATCGGCGGGATCAAGCTCTTCGACCAGGTCTACGCGCTCACCGGCGGCGGCCCCGGGCACGCGACCGACACCATCTCCACCCTGATCTACAAGGACGCGTTCACGCTCGGCGAGTTCGGCTACAGCATCGCCCTGGCCGTCGTGCTGACCGTCATCGTCGCGATCGCCTCGGCCGGCCAGTACACGGTGCTGTCCCGCAACGAGAGGGCGGCGTCGTGAACCGCTACACCAAGCGCACCTTCCTGCTCGAACTGGCGATGGCCGCCGTCGCGATCGTCTTCGCCTTCCCGGTGTACGTGCTGGTCAACCTCGCCCTGCGCCCCTCGTCGGACACCTCGTCGCCGATCCACCCGACCACGGCGCCGACGTGGGCGAACTTCGGCCAGGCCTGGCAGCAGGGCGGCCTCGGCGGCGCCCTGATCAACAGCCTCGTGGTCACCGCGGTCAGCGTGCTGATCATCCTGGCCGTGTCGTCGCTGGCGGCCTATCCGCTGGCCCGGTCGACCGCACACTGGTCCCGCGGCACGTTCCTGCTGATCATGCTCGGGCTGATCCTGCCGTTCCAGCTCGCCTCGCTGCCGCTCTACCAGACGATCCGCGACCTGGGGCTGCTCGGCTCGGTGTGGGCGCTGGTGCTGTTCTACGCCGGCCTCCAGGTCCCGTTCACCACGTTCCTCTACGTCGGCTTCCTGCGGGCGCTGCCCCGCGACTTCGAGGACGCCGCCGCCATCGACGGCTGCACCTCACTCGAGAGCTTCCGCTACGTCGTCCTCCCGATGCTCAAGCCGATCACGGTGACCGCGCTGGTCCTGAACGCGGTGAGCGTGTGGAACGACTTCTTCACCCCGCTGCTCTACCTCAGCGGCAGCACCAACCAGACGATGCCGGTCGCCATCGCCGGCTTCTTCGGACAGTACGTCTCCGACTGGAACCTCGTCTTCGCCGCCCTGCTGATCAGCATCGTGCCGGTTCTGGCGGTCTACCTCGCCCTGCAACGCAGCATCATCAACGGCTTCGCCGGCGGACTCAAGGGATGACACCGCACCTCCGACAAAGGACAAACTGATGAGAAAACTCGCGTTCGTCGCCGCATTGACCACCGTCACCCTCGCCGCCGCCTGCAGCGGTGGCACCAACGCCACCTCCGGCAAGAGCGACAACAAGACGCTGACCATCGCCTCGGTCGACCAGGGTTCGATCGAGAAGGTGGTCGACGCGTTCAAGGCCGCCAACCCGGGCGTCACCGTCAACCTCACGACCGCCGGCGCCGACCAGTACCAGCAGCAGATCCGCACCCAGCTGGCGTCCGGGACGGCGCCGGACGTGATGACCGTCTGGCCCGGCAACGGCAACCCCGGCGCCACCTACGTGCTGGCCAAGCCGGGCTATCTGCTCGACCTCTCCGATCAGCCGTGGGCGTCGCAGCTGCCCGACTCGTTCAAGACCGTCGCCCAGTACGACGGCAAGACGTACAACGCGCTGTTCGGCCTCAACGGCATCGGCGCCGTCTACAACGACGACGCCATGAAGAAGGCCGGCCTCACCCCACCCGGCACCTGGACCGAGCTGCTGAGCTTCTGCAAGGCCGCCGCCGGCAAGGGGACTCCCGCGTACGCGCTCGGCATCCAGGACAACTGGGTAACCCAACTCGTCCTGTACGCGCTGGTCGCCACCACGGTCTTCGGACCGGACAAGGACTTCGCCACCAAGATGGCCGCCGGCCAGGCCACCTTCGCGAGTTCGCCGTGGACCACCGCGATGGCCAAGTACCAGGAGATGAACAAGGCCGGCTGCTTCCAGAAGAACCCGCTCGGCACCAGCTACGAGGCCAGCCAGACGCTCGCCGCCACCGGCAAGACGCTCGGCATCGTGCAGGGCAACTGGGTCGTCGCCCTGCTCAAGGGCAAGAACCCGGGCGGCAGCTTCAGCATGCGGGCCCTGCCGGCCACCGACGACCCGGCCGGCTTCCTGATGCCCGCCGCGGCCGGCGCCGGCTACGGGGTGAACGCCAAGGCCAAGAACAAGGAGCTGGCGCTGAAGTTCATCACCTTCGTCATGTCGCCCGCGGGCATGAAAGCCTTCAACGAGGCCCAGGGCAGCCTGCCCACCCTCGCCGGCGCCGGCACCACCGTCGACCCGGGCCTGACCGAGCTGACGACGTACGTCAAGGACAACAAGACGGTGCCGTTCATGGACCAGCTGTGGCCGAACGCGAAGGTCCAGCAGACCATGCTGAGCGGCCTGCAGGAGATCTTCAGCAACCAGTCCACCCCGGACAAGGTGCTCGCCGCCATGGATCAGGACTACAAGGCCGGATCCTGAATCCACGCGGGTGCTGACCGCGCTGCGCGACACCGGGATGACGGCGCTGGTCACCCTGCACCACTTCACGCTGCCGCGCTGGTTCGCCGCCCGCGGAGGATGGCTGGCGCCGGACGCGATCCCGACGTTCACCGACGGCGGCGACTGGCTCGGCGTGCAGTACTACCGCCAACAGTGCGTCGACCCGGGCTCACCCACCCGGTTCGGGACGCCGCCACCGGGCCACCGGCTGACCCAGATGGGCTGGGCCGTGTACCTGCACTGGTCCGCCTTCGACAACTTCGAGTGGAGCGAGGCGCTGCCTCCGGCCCGGCGTGAGATCAGGAACTCGCGCTGGGGGGTCCTGACAAGCCCTCCCAGTAACCCCTCCCGGAGGGCTTTCATGGGTGAGGCGGCGTCCCCCGGTGAAGTTGGTGAGGTTGATCTGTGCGTCAGGTGACGGTCATAAGACGTGAGCCCGCTGCCACGGTGGCTCCCGCGCGCCGGTTGTTGCCGGTGTTGCTGGTGATGCTGGTGGTGTTCGGGCCGATCTCGATGGACCTGTACCTTCCGGTGCTTCCCGCCCTGACCGTGGAGCTCGGCGCGGTGCCCTCGGCGGCGCAGCTGACGATGACGACGTGCCTGATCGGGCTGGCCGCGGGGCAGCTGATCGCCGGGCCGCTGTCGGACCGGTTCGGCCGGCGTCGGATCCTGATCGCCGGGATCGCGGCGTACATCGTCACGTCCCTGCTGTGTGCGCTGAGCCCGACGATCGAGCTGCTCGTGCTCGCCCGGCTGGTGCAGGGCCTCGCCGGCGGCGCCGGCATCGTCATCGCCTCGGCCGCCGGGCGCGACGTGTACTCCGGCCCCCGCCTGATCCGCTTCTACGGCCGGCTGACCGTGATGGGCAGCAGCGCGGCGATCGTCGGCCCGCTGCTGGGCGGGCAGCTCGCGCGGCTCACCGACTGGCGGGGGCTGTTCGTGGCTCTCGCCGCGATCGGCGCCTTCCTCTTCGCGGTGACGCTGGCCGCGTTCCCCGAAACCCTCGCAGGCGCTCACCGCACGACGGGTGGCCTGGCCCAGACCGGCCGCGACTTCCGGGTCCTGATCGGTGACCGGGTCTTCGTCGGCGCGGTACTGAACCTGGGCCTGGTGTTCGCCGCGCTGTTCGCCTACCTGGCCGGGGCGACGTACGTCCTGCAGGGCCACTACGGGCTCTCCCCGCAGCAGTACTCGTACGCGTTCGGCCTCAACTCGGCCGGATCGGTGGTGTTCGGATTCCTCGCCGCCCGTGCCGCCGAGCGGTGGAGCCTGCGCGGCACCCTGTACGCCGGCCTGGCGACGGCCGCGACCGGCGCGCTCGGCCTCCTGCTGGCCGGGCTCGTCGACGTACCCGTCGTGGTCGTCCTCGCCTCGTTGTTCGCGCTGGCCAGTGGCGGGTCGATCACCAGCACGCCGTCGACCACCCTGGCCCTGGCCGAGTATCCGCGGATGGCCGGAACCGCCTCCTCGCTGCTCGGCGTGGTGCGGTATGGGTTCGGCGGCATCGCCGCGCCGCTGGTCGGCATCGCCGGCGCCGGCGCCATCCTGCCCCTGGGGATCGTCACCACCGTCTGCGTCGCCCTGGCCGCCATCACCTTCGCGACCCTGGCAAGTACCACCTGACCCCTCTGTCCGTTCATCACCCGACCACGAGGACAACGTCATGCGAGCAACCATCATTCACGGCCCCGGCGACGTACGCGTCGAGGAGCGCGACAAGCCCGCGATCCAGGAGCCGACCGACGCGATCATCAAGGTGGTGGCCGCCTGCGTGTGCGGGTCGGACCTGTGGGCCTACCGCGGCGCCGAGAACGTCAAGGAGCCGACCGCGATGGGGCACGAGTACGTCGGCGTCGTCGAGGCCGTCGGCCAGGCCGTCACCGGCATCGAGCCCGGCCAGTTCGTGGTCGGCTCGTTCTTCGCCTCCGACAACACCTGCGAGATCTGCCGGGCCGGCTACCAGTCGGGCTGCGTCCACCGGCAGGGCGTCCGCGGCGCCCAGGCCGAATACCTGCGGGTTCCGCTGGCCGACGGCACGCTGGTGGCCACGCCGGAGCACCCGTCCCCGGGGCAGATCGCCTCGGTGCTGGCCGCCTCCGATGTGCTCGGCACCGGCTGGTTCGCCGCCGTCGCCGCCCAGGCCGGCCCGGGCAGGACCGTGGCGGTCGTCGGCGACGGGGCCGTCGGGCTGCTCGGCATCCTGTCGGCCCGGCAGCTCGGCGCCGAGCGGATCATCGCGATGTCCCGGCACGCCGACCGGCAGGCCCTGGCCCGCGAGTACGGCGCGACCGACATCGTCACCGAACGCGGCGACGACGGCGTGGCCAAGGTCAAGGAGCTGACCGGCGGGCTCGGCGCGCACTCGGTCATCGAGGCGGTCGGCACCCAGGAGTCGATGATGCAGGCCATCCGCGCGACCCGGCCCGGCGGTCACGTCGGCTACGTCGGCGTCTCGCACGGTGTCGAGCTCGACGGCCGGGAGCTCTTCTTCTCCCACGTCCACCTGCACGGCGGACCCGCACCCGTACGCGAATATCTCCCGCATCTGATCGACCTGATCCTGCGGGGCACCATCGACCCGGGCCGGGTCTTCGATCTCGAGCTGCCCCTCGACCAGGCCGCCGAGGCCTACCGGGCGATGGACGAGCGCCGCGCCATCAAGGTCCTCCTGCGTCCCTGACGAGAACACCCGAGCCGAGGCGCGATGAGCGAGGCTGCACGACCTCATGTTCTCGTCGCGCCGCTCGAGGTCAGGAGCATCTTCCCGCGTGATCGTCGGCTTCGGCCCGCCCACCCGGTCTACTCCCGGGCCGGGCAGACGCGCAGCGGTGGCGGGGCCGGGATGCGGGCCGGCGGGGAGCAGTCGAACCGCTGGTCGATCAGCGCCCGGACCTCGGGGGACGACCGGTCGAGATTGAACCAGCCGGTCTGCAGGACCAGGTATCTGGCGTCGCTGTCCTCGGTCAGGCAGCGCATGTTGTCGGCGTAGCTGGGGCGGGTGCGCATCCGCGGGGTGCCGGCCGCGCGCTGCAACCACAGCGGTGACGGGTATCGGCAGCTTGTCGGGTTGCCCATGCCGTGGTTGACGGTGCCGTAGGTCAGGTACAGCACGTGGCTGTCCGGGCCGAGCCGTTTGCTGAGGGCGACCAGGGCCGCGTCGGACGAGCGGCCCACGCGGACCTGGTAGTCGTAGGTGGCGAACGTGTACGGGAAGCCCGGCAGCACGGGCGGCAGCAGCGCGAAGCAGAGCGCGAGCACGCCGACGGGCCACGGCACCGGCACCTTCGACCGGTCGGCGAGGAACCAGGCGGCGATCGCCAGGACAAGAGCGCCGAGCTCGTACGCCCAGACCACCGGCCCGGCGTGGGCCAGGCGCCAGGAGGCGGGCTGGTGCAGCAGCACGAGGCTGAGGACGGTGACGAGCACCGTGGCGGCGGCCAGCGGCAACCGGACGCCGGGGCAGAGCGCGAAGGCGGCGCCGCACACGCCGGCGGCGAGCACGACGGTCGACGCGAAGTGGTAGTTGAAGAACTCGCCCTGCCCGTACGCCGGAGCCAGCGACAACGCGCCCGCGACGACGGCGATCAGCAGGCCCGTCCACAGCCGGCGGCCCGGCTCGCGGCGGACGATCGCCACCGCCGCGGCCGGCGCCAGCGCCACGACCGGGCTGAGCACCGCCAGATCACCGACGGAGAAGCGCAACTTGCGCAGGTCGTCGAGGTGGATCCCCTGCGGCCGGCTGTGCACGAGGTTCGCCAGGTCGCTCAGCCAGGTCCACTCCCACGGCTGGAAGTGCTTGGTCAGCACGTACCAGAGCGCGACGAAGATGACCGTGGACAGCGCCGTCCACGCGGCGCGGCGCCGGTCGAGCACGAAGATGACGATCAGGGCGATCAGCGCGATCGGGAAGGTGGACGCCTTGACCGCCACGACCAGTGTCGCGGCCGGGCCGGCCAGCAGCGCGCCGAGCCACGGTTGCCGGGGCGCGAGCGCGGCGCCGATGGTCAGCACGGCGAGGAGGGCGGCGACCCAGTCGGGCTCGAGGAAGTGCCAGGGCGGCGCGATGAGCAGCGCCAGGCCGGTGGCGGCCGCGATCCCGGCCGCCGTCCGCGGTCCGGCGAAGCGCCGGACACCGAGGAACAGCACGGCGATGACGGCGACGATCACGACGTACGTCTCGATCCGGATCACCAGGTTCGCCGCGTTCGACGACGTTCCCCCGACGACCACGATCCGGCCCTTGTCGAGCACGGCCATCAGCAGTTTGTAGGCGAGCGGCCGGGAGACGAAGATGTCCCAGATGCTGACGCCGCCCCGGCCGGCCGTCTCGATGCCGCCGAGGGCGTAGCGCACATCGCCGTTCAGATCCGGCCGGGCGGCCACGGTGATCGCGGCCAGGGCTGCGAGCGCGGCCGTCGCCGCGCCGACCGTCCGCGCCGTTCTCCCGTGCAACGTGTTCATCAGACTCTCTCGGTGACGAGGTGATCGAGACGAGGTTAGCGGCCATGGCACCCTCCGTGACCCCGGCGTCACCGAAAGATCATCCCAGGTGAGGGCGCATCGTGGCCATCCACGAATTCGGGCAAGCCACGCGGTCCACCCAGGTAGCCTTTGACCTGGGGATCTGTGACGCGTGGGAGGCGATGGCCGTGGGCCCCGGGAGGGTTGCGGAACGGCCGGAGGAGCTCCCGGTACGCCGAGGTCTCTGGGTGTACGCGATCACGGTGGTCGCGGTCGCGCTGGCCATCGTGCCGATCGCCGGCCACCGCCTGGCCGTTCACCCGAACCTGATCATCGCGTTCTTCGTCCTCATGGCGTCGGCCGATCTGCTGACCGCCCATCTGCTGGTGCAGCAGTTCCTGGCCGACGGCCGGCCGGCGACGCTGGGCCTCTCGTCGGCGTACCTCTACTCCAGCATGATGATGGTGCCGTACGCCGTCGTCTTCACCGGGATCCAGAGCTCGGGCGCCGGCTCGGACTGGGCCGAGGTCTGCTCGCCGTGGCTTTCTCTGCTCGTCTTCTGGGGTTTCCCGGTGCTGGTGGCCGCGCAACAGGGCATCGTCGCGGCGCTCCCGGCCCGGTTGCGCGAGCGGGCCCGGCGCCGGCGGCGGCTCGCCGCCGCGGTCGTGGCCGCCGCCGTGCTCGCGCTGGTGGTCGCGGTGACCGGCCTCGTCGTCGGCGCCCCGGACCGGCTGCCCCGGCTCTATCAGAGCGGTACCCAGACCCCGGCCGGTCGATGGATGGTGTGGGTGGCTCTCCTGGCGACGGCGAGCGGTGTGCTGGTGGTGACCAGGGGCCTGCGCCGCCGGCCACCGGTGGAGCGGTGGGTGGTGGTGGCGATCAGCTCCTCCCTGGCCGGCGCGATCCTGTACCTGGCCGCCCCGCACCGCTACACGCTCGGCTTCTACGCGGCCCGGGTGGCCCTGCTGGTCTCCTCCGGCGTGGTGCTGGTGGCCCTGCTCGCCGAAACCGCCAGTCTCTATCGCCGGCTCTCGGGAGCCCATCAGGATCTCGACCGGGCGCACCGCGAACTGAGCCGCCGGGCCGCGGACCTGGAGGCCGCGGGCAACTGGAAGAGCGACGTCATCGCCACGCTCACCCACGAGATCAACCAGCCTCTCGCCGTGATCTCGGCCTACTCCGAGGAACTGACTCAGGAATGGGCCACCATCACCGAGGACGAACGGCGCGCCGCCGTCCAGGCGCTGGGCGACCGGGTCGACCAGTTGCTCGACATGGCCGCGCACCTGCTCGTGCTCTGTCGCGCCGAGCCGGGCGAGATCCATGCCCAGCCCGTCGCCCTGCCGGTCGAGCAGGCGCTGACCCGGGTCACCGACAACCTGACCAAGCAGGCTCGTACGCGAGTGAGCGTCAGCTGCTGCCCGCCCGGCGCGGCCGTGTGGGCCGACCCGGTGCACACGCACGAGGTGCTGACGAACTTCGTCACGAACGCGGTCAAGTACAGCCCCGGCGACATCCACGTGTCGGCGGCCCTCGACGACACCGGCAACGAGGTCAGGTTCGCCGTCACCGACGAGGGCAACGGCGTGCCACCGGACTTCGTCGCCCACCTGTTCGACCGCTTCACCCAGGCCGCGAAGCCGTGCGGAGAGAGGACCGGCGCCGGTTTCGGGCTGTACCTGTCCAAGCTGCTCGCCGAGGCCAATCAGGGACAGGTCTGGTACGAGGACGTCGTCCCGCACGGCAGCCGCTTCGTGCTGCGCCTGCCCCGCGCCCAGCGGAGCCCCGGAACACCGGCGTCGCCGGCCCTGGCCCACCGAGAGCGCTGACCGCCGCGATCAGGGGACGACCACCACGCCGCCGCGCACGCCGCCCCGGGCCAGCCGGTCGTGGGCGGCCGCCGCCTCGGCGAAGGGGTACACGCCGGCGACCCGGAGCGGGATGTCGCCGCTCGTGACGAGCTTGACCAGGTCGCTCAGCCGGGAGCCGTCCGGCGTCACCTCCAGTGCGAACGTCCGGATTCCGCGGACCGGTTCCGGGCGAAGCGGAGGCGACGCCGCCACGTAGCCGCCGCCGTCCCGGATGAGATCCAGCAGCGCGGAGCCGATCACCGCGAGGTCGATGACCGCGTCGAACGTCCCCGCCGGCTCGTCGGCGCGGGACCGGAAGCGTGCGCCGAGCGACTCGACGAACTCGCGGTCGCCGTCGCCGGCCAGTCCCGTGGCGTGCAGGCCGGTCGCCCGGGCCAGCGCCAGGACGAACCCGCCGACCTGGCCGGCGGCGCCGGTGACGAGCACGGTCGAGCCCGCCGGGAGCGCGAGCAGGTCGAGGGCCTGGGCGGCGGCGAGGCCGTTGGTCGGCAGGGTCGCCGCCTCGGTGGCCGGGACGCCGTGCGGCGCGGCGGTGAGCCCGGCGGCGTCGAGCACCACGTACTCGGCGTGGGCGCCGACCGTGGTCTGCAGCCAGGGCGAGAAGCCGATGACCGGGTCGCCGACCGTGAACTCGCCGACCGAGGGGCCGACCTCGTCCACGGTGCCGGCCACGTCCCACCCCGGCGTGTAGGGCAGGGCGGTCGGCAGCGGCGCCGGGAACCGGCCGGCGCGGACCATCAGGTCGACCGGGTGCACGACGGACGCGGCGACCCGCACCCGCACCTGCCCCGGTCCGGGCTCGGGCACCGGCACGTCGGCCACGTGCAGGACCTCCGGGCCGCCGAACTGTGCATACCTGACTGCGCGCATCGTCGTCTCCTTCATCGGACCGCTTGATCATCACGAACGTACAAATCGAGGGCACCAGAAGTAAGTAGGTACCGTAAAGTGCCTAGGGAACCCGAAGGAGGGCGCGATGGCGACAACGACCGCAGCGGAACGCCGTGAGCAGGCCAAACGTGACTACGACGCCTTCCTGAACGGCTGTCCGACCCGTGAGCTGCTGTCCCGGCTCACCGACAAATGGGTCGCCCTGGTGATCCCGGCGCTCGCCGGCGGCCCGCAGCGGCACGGCGAGCTCGCCCACCGGATCGCCGGCGTCAGCCAGAAGATGCTGACCCAGACCCTGCGAACGCTGGAGCGGGACGGCCTGATCACCCGCACGGTGACCGCCTCGGTGCCGGTCCGGGTCGACTACGCGCTCACCCCGCTCGGCCACGAGCTGTTCCCGGTCATGGTGGCGATCAAGGACTGGGCGGAGACGCACATGGACCGCGTCTTCGAGGCCCGCGCGGATTTCGACGCCCGCTCCTGAAAAACGCATCCCGCCGGGCGACCGGCTCGTTGATCACGGCGTGGATCTTCGCCTCGGAACGTCGCTACCCACGCTGCCGGCACCGACGGCCCGGTGGTGGGGGAGTGTGCTCGCGGCGCTGGGCGGCGCGGCGGCCGCTCTTCTCGCCACGCCGGCCAGCTGGAGCGATTACCCCGCGGGCCATCAGGGCCCGGCTCAGCTGACGCCGTACCCGCCGATGTTGCCGGTTCTGATCGCGGTGATCGCCGTTGCCGGGGTGGCCGGCGCCGTAAAGGTGGCCGCGGCGCGCGTCGCGGCGGTGGCGGCCGGGCTCGCCGCCCTCCAGGTGGGCGGCATCGCCGTGGTCGCCCACCGCGACTGGTGGAACTTCGCCGGGGCGGACGGCGCGAGCCACGAACGGGCGGCCACCGGATCGTCGGCGGCCGTGATCCTGGGCGCGGTGGCGGCCGCCGCCGTCGTGGTCAGTGTGCTGCTGTACCGCACCGGACGGGGTGGGCAGCGACCGCGGACGGCTCAGGTCGTCGGCAGCATCCCCGCGAGCGCGGCGGTCGCCGTCCTGGTGCCGGCTCTGCTGTGCGCGCACTGGAACTACACGAGCGCCACGGCCGCCGGCCAGTTCACGCTCTGGTGGTCGCTGCCCTGGGGCGCCGGGATTCTCGCGGCGGGAACGTTGCGGGACTCCGGCGCCCGGCAGGCGGCGATGATGAGCGTGCTGGCTTCCGCCACCCTGGCGCTGCTCTGCGTCGCCGCCCCGATCGTGCACGGATTCGGCGTACGCCTGCCTGATTGATCTTGATTAGGTCAGGGTCCACTTCTGATTGGCCGCGGTTCCGCAGCTCCACAACACGATCTTCGTGCCGTTGGCGGTGGCCGCGCCGCTGGCGTCCACGCACAACCCCGACTGCACACCCCGGATGGTGCCGTCGGTGTTGACGGTCCACTGCTGGTTGGTCTGCCCGTTGCAGTCCCAGATGACTACCTGGGTGCCGTTCGCGGTGCCGTTGTTGTAGGCGTCGAGGCACTTGGTGCCGTAGACCGTGATCGTCCTGGCCGTCGACGAGTACGTCCAGGACTGGTTGCTCTGGCCGTTGCAGTCCCACAGTTGCGCCTGCGTGCCGTTGGTCGTGCTGGAGTTGTTGATGTCGAGGCACCGGCCGGACTGCACGCCCTTGATCGGGCCGGTGTGCGGGGTGGCGCCCTCGGCGCCGGTGACGGTGAGGAGAACGGCCTGCTTGGCCGGGACGCTCGCGGTGTAGCTCGTGGTGAACGAGCCGAGGTTGCTGCCGGCCCACGGATCCCGCACGGCGACCGAGCCGGTCAGTCCCATCGAGGCCCAGTTGGCGGTGATGGAGGCGGTGGCGCTGCCGCGGTTGAGCAGCAGGACGGCGCGTTTGCCCGTACCGGCCAGGGTCTTGCTGTAGACGTTCTCGGCGACCTTGACGCCCTGCTTGCCGAGGGGGTCCTGGTCGACGGCGATGACCTCGCGGTTGGTGAGGATGGCCTTGGTGTCGGCGCTCATCGTGGCCAGGTTGTTGCCGGCCAGCAGCGGCGCGGCCGAGACCGCCCACATGCCGACGTGGCTGCGGTTCTGCGCCGCGGTGAAGCTCGGCATGCCGGCGATGAGCATGTCCGGGTCGTTGTAGTGACCGGCGCTCTGGGCGGTGGGGTGCTGCGCCGAGTCGAAGTTGGCCAGCACCCGGTCCATCGACGCGCTCTCGCCGTAGTAGATGATGTCCGTGCTGGTGCGCCACATCGTCGAGATGCCCGGCGCCCAGTTCCACGGGCTTCCGTTGCCCCAGCTGCAGATCGAGAAGGCCATCGGCCGGCCGGTCTGCGCGGTGGCGCGGGCGATCGAGTCGCTGATCGACGTGTACGCGGTCTGCGGGTTCAGGCCTTCGGCGTTGCCGCCACACCAGTCGACCTTGACGAAGTCGAAGCCCCACTTCGAGAACTGCAGGAAGTCCTGGTCGTAGTGGCCCTCGCTGCCGGAGTTCGGCGCGGCCGGCCGCCCGGTCGGGTAGTAGTAGCCGCATCCGTTCTTGCCGGCGTCGGTGTAGATGCCGGCCTTGAGGCCCTTGCTGTGGATGTACGTGGCGATCGCGGCCATGCCGCCGGGCCACTCGGCGGTGTCGACGGTGGTGTTGCCGGCCGAGTCGCGGGTGCCCTGCCACCAGCCCTCGTCGATGTTGACGTACTGGTACCCGGCGTCCTTGAGGCCGGCCGACACGAGGGCGTCGGTCTGCCCCTTGATCACGCTGTAGTTGATTTTGGCGGCGAACGTGTTCCACGACGCCCAGCCCATCGGGGGCGTGCCGACCACGTTGTTCGGCGCGGCCGTCACCGGCGCCGGGGAGAAGGCGATGGCGATCGCGGTGGCGGCGATCGCGAGCCCGAGAGCGAGCGCGCCCCGGCCGAGCCTACGGAAGATCATGGCGCCGTTCCTCTCGCCCACGTGCATCGACAGCGATGATTGTGAACGTTAACATGGCCGCAATCCCGGGGCAATACGTACGCGCCTGCAGGCTCTATAGTGGACGAATGCTGGGGGTAGTGGCGGCCGCGCTTGGCGGGCCCGAGGTTTTGCAGGTGACGGAGTTGCCCGAGCCCGAGGCCGGGCCCGGGCAGGTGGTCGTCCGAGTCCGCGCGGTGTGTGTGCATCCGGCCGACGTGGCCGCCACCACCGGAGAGATCCCCCGCGGGCCGGTGCCGACACCGTTCCTGCCCGGGTGGGACATCGCCGGCGAGGTGGCCTCGGTCGGCCCCGGCACGGCGGAGTTCCGGGTGGGCGACCGGGTCGCCGGGATGATCCCGTGGTACCTGACCCGGGGCGCCCCCGGCGGCTACGCCGAGCTCGTGGCGGCCGACGCGGGCTGGCTGGTGCCACTGCCGGACGGGCTCGACTTCGTGCCCGCCGCCTCGGTGCCGCTCAACGCCCAGACCGCACACCAGGGGCTGGCCCTGATCTCCCGCGACATGTTTCCGGCCGGCAGCCGGCTCCTGGTCACCGGCGCCAGCGGTGGTGTCGGCGGCTTCGTCACCCAGCTCGCCGTGCAGGGCGGCTACCACGTCCTGGCCCAGGCCGCCGACGGGGACGAGCAGTGGGTGCACAGCCTCGGCGCCCACGAGGTCATTTCTCGCTCCGCCGACCTGGCCGCGGTCGGGCCGGTGGCGGCGGTGTTCGACGCGGTTCCCCTCGGCGCCCCGGCGACGGCCGTCGTCCAGGACCGCGGCGTCGTGGTCGCCACCCGCCCCACGCCGGACGTTCTCCCGCAGCGTGGCGTGCGACAAGACCTGCAGCTCATCCACCTCGACCGCGAGCTGCTGGCCGACCTGGTCGCGCAGGTGGCGGCGGGCCGGCTGCGCACGCGCGTGGCCGGCACCATGCCGCTGACCGAGGCGGCCGACGCCCACCGGCGCGTGCTGGCCGGCGGGCTGCGCGGAAAGCTCGTGCTGACGGTCGGCTGAGCGCCGCTACGAGGCGTAGATGGAGAACTTCGCGGTCCAGCGGGAAGACGTGCCGAAGGTGGCCGGCCAGGTGCCGAACGTCGTCGCGTTGCTCCACGCGCCCTGGTTGGCCGTTCCGGTGTCGAAGCTCAGGTTGTTGTCGCCGTTGGTGTTGTACATCAGCCAGTACGCGGTGTTCGGGGCCAGCGTCGCCGTGATCGGCCGGCTGTTCCACGAGTTGGCGGTCAGCGTGCCCGACGTGCTGGTGGCCACCCGGGCGCCGGGCGAGCCGTTCGCGTCGGCGTAGATCGCCACCTGGTACTGGTTGCCCGGCGCGGCCTGCACCGTCCTGAGGTAGACGGACAGCTGGCTCACCGTGAGCGCGGTCGGGCCGTTGACGAAGCGCGAACCGTTCATGTAGTTCGCGTCGCCGGCGTCCAGCGAGCCGCCCACCTGGTCGTACCCGAACCGCGGGGCGCTCGGGTCGGCGGTGGTGAACGAGAACTGGTGGTCGGCCGCGAGCGCGTTACCCGAGGTGTCGGTCACGCCCGTCCGGACGGTCACCGTGTACGAGCTCGCGGCGGCCAGTGCGGCCGACGGCGTGATGGTCGCCGCCTGGCCGGCCGCGTCGTAGCTGACGGTGCGGTTGACGAGCGTGCCGCCCGGGCCGCGCAGTTCCAGGTTCGCCGGCGTGATGGTCGCCGCCGCCATGGCCTCGCTGAACCGCACGGTGATCGGCGCGTTCGTGGCCACGCCGGTGGCGCCGCCGGCCGGAGTCGTCGAGGTCACCGTCGGCGCGGCGGTGTCCGGGCCGGTGGTCGCGTAGATGGAGAACTTCGCGTTCCACCGGCTCGACGTGCCGAAGGTGGCCGGCCAGGTGCCGAACGTCGTCGCGTTGCTCCACGCGCCCTGGTTGGCCGTGCCCGCGTCGTAGCTCAGGTTGTTGTCGCCGTTGGTGTTGTACATCAGCCAGTACGCGGTGTTGGCGGCCAGCGTCGCGCTGATCGGCCGCGTGTTCCACGAGTTGGCGGTCAGCGTGCCCGACGTGCTGGTGGCCACCCGGGCGCCGGGCGACCCGTTCGCGTCGGCGTAGATGGCGAGCTGGTACTGGTTGTTCGGGGCCGGCTGCACGGCCTTCAGGTACACCGACATGGAGCTGACCGTGGCCGGGCCGGAGCCGGTGACGAACCGCGAGCCGTTCATGTGGTTCGCGTCGCCGGTGTCCAGCGACGCGCCGGCCTGGGTGTAGCCGATCCGTTGCGGCGCCGGGGCGGTCGAGTACGTCGCGGTGTACGTCGTCGCCACCGCCGGCGCGGTGATGACGTGGGTTTGCGGCCCGCCGTCGGACCACGACGCGAACGTCGAGGTGCCCTGCGGCGATGGCGCGGACACCGAGTTGATCGAGCCCTGGATCACCGTACGGGAGAATGGCGTTGATCCCGATGAGGAGCCGACCGTGAGCTGGAGCCCGGACGGCACCGTGGTGAAGGTCAGGTCGACGGTCTTCGGATCGAGCCGGCGGGTCACGGTGTGGGTGAGGCCGCCCTGGTCGGTGGCCACCAGCTTGAGCTCCAAATAGGACGGATACTCGTGGTCGGGCGCCTCGAACGATCCGGACGCCACGCCGGTCCAGCGGCGGATGTCGTGCTCGTGGCAGGTGTCCGGCGCCGAGCAGTGGTGCATGACCAGGTCCCAGTCGAGGCGGGACGCGGGAAGCGTGCCCTCCTGCGGATCGGTGGCGTGGCCGGAGAAGGCGATCGTGTCGCCGACCTTCCAGGTGGTGCTCGCGGCCGGCGTGTCGATGACCGCGGTCGGCGCCTCGTTGCCCGGCGTGATGCCGACCGTGCTGGTGCCGGTCGCGCCCAGTGTGTCGGTCACCGTCAGCCGCGCGGTGTACGAGCCCACCGTGGCGTAGGTGAACGACGCGGTCGGCGACGTCGAGTCGGTCACCCCGTCGCCGGTGAAGTCCCAGGCGTAGCGCAGGCGACCCTCGTCGGCCGGGTCCGGATCGGTGGAGCCGGCGCCGTTGAACGTCACGGTGAGCGGCGCCGGGCCCTGCGTCGGCGTCGCGTCGATGACCGCGCTCGGCGGCTGGTTGCCCGGGTAGTAGCGCACCCGCCGGATGGTGCCGCCGAGGTCGGCGTAGTAGAGCTCGCCGCCGGGGCCGACCTCGAGGTCGACCGGGCCGGCCGCGTCGGAGACGAACGTCTGCAGGTTGGCCGGGTCGGGCAGGCCGCCCGGCGTGGCCGGCAGCGACGCCCAGATGCACCGGCGCGAGTAGTCGGCGAAGAAGACCGCGCCGTTGTACGCGGCCGGGTAGGGGCCGCCGGCCGTCGGGTAGAACGCCACGCCGGTCGACGACGAGCTGCCGGTCGGGCAGGCCTCGCCCGCGACCAGCTTGCCGGCGTGGTTCCAGGCGACGAACGGCGGGGTGTGGGTGCCCGCCGGCGCGGCGTAGAGGGTCTCGCAGATCGGCAGGTCGGCGCTGTCGTAGCCGGACTGCTTCGCGTTGCCCTCCCAGCACGGCCAGCCGAAGTTGGTGACGGCCGCGGTCGGGTTGACCAGCCGCTCGACCTCTTCCCAGGTGTTCCATCCGGTGTCGGAGACCCAGGGCTCGCTGGTGCCCGGCCGCATCGTCATCCGGTACGGGTTGCGCAGCCCGTGGGCGACGATCCGGCGCGTGTCCGGGTCGGCCGACCCGATGTTCGGGTTGCCGGGCGCGGCGGCGCCGGTGGCCGGGTCGAGCCGCAGCATCGCGCCGTCGAGCTGGGTCTCGTCGCCGGTGGTGCGGACGTCCTGCGCGCGCAGCGCCCCGCCCTCGCCGGCCGGGTCGGCACACGGGTTGGTCGGCGCCCCGGCCGGGAACTGGCCGTAGTCGACCGCGTTGAAGCTCGCGCCGTCGCCGGCGGTGACGTAGAGCATCCCGTCGGCGCCGAAGGCGAGGTCACCGATGGAATGGCTCGGGAACTGCTGGCACCAGTCGGTCAGCAGCACCTGCTCGCTGCCGGTCATCGTGTCGCCGTCGGCCCGCAGCCGGGAGAGCCGGCCGGTGACCACGCAGGTGCCGTCGTTCGCGTTGGCGCACACGTCGTTCCAGACCGGAGCGGTCCGGCCGGGCGGGGCGTCGTAGGTGTAGAGCACGTAGATGTACGGGTCGGCCGGGAAATTGGGCGCCAGAGCCATCCCGAGGAGGCCGCGGTCCCACTGGTTGTGCACGTTGGCCGACAGGTCGGCGAACACCGTCGGGGTGGTGTCGGCGAGGTCGTCGAAGACCTTGATCCGGCCGCCCTTCTCGGCGACGAAGACGCGCCCGTCCGGCGAGAACTCGAGATTGGTGGGGGAGCTGAGGCCGCTGAAGACGACCTGTTCCTGGAAGCCGGTCGGCAGCGCGACCGCCGACGCGGATCGCGCACCGACGAACGACGTCATCGTCACCACTGCCGCCAACGCGACGAACCCGCTCAGCGCACGCCGGAACATGTGCGTTCCCCTCCCCGTTTGGCCGAATCCTATGAGGACGCTGTGAATCGGGGCCTCGGCTGTTCGGACCCGACTGTCCATCGATCGGCGTCTGGCGTCGCGCCGGCGAAGGTGCTTGCATTCCCCGGTGACGTTCGCCGCGCTCGGCCGCTGGTGTGCCCGCCGGCGGTGGCCGGTGCTGGGCGTCTGGCTGGTTCTGACCGTCGCCGGCGTCGTCCTCGGCGGTCAGGTCTTCGACCGTCTCACCACGACAAGCAATCTGCGGCCGTACGCCGAGTCGCAGCGCGCGGACCGGCGGGTCGGCCAATTGAAGCCCGAGGGCCCGGTCGTCGTCGCGGTCGTGGGCGGACGCGACGTGTACGACCAGGCGCTGGTCCACGACGTCACGACGGTGACCGGCGAGATCCGCCGGATGGACGGCGTCGCGGGGGTCGACGACCTGTACAGCGCGCCGGGCGGCCGGATCGGCGCCGACAACCGGAGCTCGCTGATCCGGGTCGAGCTCGAGCGCGGCCTGCCGGACGACCGGCGGGAGCGGGTCGAGGACGAGGTCACCGGCGCGCTGCACCGCATCGACGCGCCCGAGGTGCTGGTCGGCGGGGAGAAGCCGGCCGAGCGCGCGTTCGCCGATCTGGCCATCGCGGACGCGGCCCGCGGCGAGACCGTCGCGATCGTCGTCCTGGTGGTCGTGCTGGTGCTGATCCTCGGCGGTTTCGTGGCCGGCCTGATCCCGCTCGCCGCCGCGCTGGCCACCGTGTCGGTGACGCTGCTCGGCCTGTTCGGGCTGACCGCGCTCACCGCGGTCGGCGAGTTCACCGTCAACGTGGTCACCCTGCTCGGCATCGGGCTCGCCGTCGACTACGCGCTGCTGGTGATCGCCCGGTTCCGGGAGGAGCGCGAGGCCGCCCCCGATGCTCCGGTCGCCGACCTGATCGCCCGCACCGCCGCCACCGCCGGCCGCACCGTGCTGATCTCCGGCCTCGCCGTCGGCGCCGCGATGGCCGGGCTGGCCGCGTTCGGCGACCCGCTGCTCGGCGCGATGGCGCTCGGCGGCGCGGTCGCGGTGCTGCTGGCCACCCTGGCCGGGCTGACGGCGGTGCCCGCGCTGATCGCCGTGACGCACCGCCGCATCCCGCGCGCCCGGCCCTCCCGCTTCCGCGCGGCGTTCTTCCTGCGCCTCGCGGACTTCGCGCAGCGGCGGCCCCAACCGGTAGCTCTCGCCGTCACGGCCGGTCTGCTCGTGCTGTCGCTGCCGTTCCTGTTCGGGGTCAACCTGGAGAACTCCGACGCCCGCGCGCTGCCCGCCACGGCCGAGGCCCGCAAGCTGCAGGAGGCGGTGCAGCGCGATTTCGGCGGCGGCCAGGCCGACCCGATCGTCGTGGTGGTCGACGCCGATCCGGCCGCGGCCCGCGACTTCCTCGACACGCTCAACGCGCTGGACGGCGTGCTGCGGATGGAACCGCGCCCCGACATCGCCGGGGCGGCCGTCGTCGACGTCACGCCGGAGGGCGAGACCGCGGGCCGGACCTCCCGCGACGTCGTACGCGCGATCCGGGCGCTGAACCCGCCGTTCCCGGTGCTCGTCGGCGGCGCCGCCGCCGAGCTGGTCGACTACCGCGACGCGGTGGCCGGCCGGTTGCCGCTCGCGCTGCTGGTCGTCCTGCTGTCCACGGCGGTGCTGCTGTTCGTGCTGACCGGCTCGCTGGTGGTGCCGGTCAAGGCGCTGCTGATGAACGCGCTCACCCTGCTCGCCACGCTCGGCGTGCTGGTCGTGGTGTTCCAGTGGGGCGTCGGCGACAGCCTGCTCGGCTTCACCTCGTGGGGCGCCATCGACGTCACCACGCCCGTGCTGCTGTTCGTGTTCGTGTTCGGGCTCTCGATGGACTACGAGGTGTTCCTGCTCGCCCGGATCAAGGAGGAGTGGGACCGGCGCGCCCCGGCCGGCGACGCCGCCGTCCGGGCCGGCCTCGAGAAGTCCGGGCCGGTGGTCACCGCCGCCGCGTTGTGCATCGGCGTGGTGTTCCTCGGCTTCCTGCTCGGCGACCTGATCGCGGTCAAGGAGGTCGGTTTCGCGATGGCGGTCGCGCTGCTGCTGGACGTCACGGTCGTCCGCGGCCTGCTGCTGCCGGCCGTGATGAGCCTGCTCGGCGAGTGGAACTGGTGGGCGCCGGCCCCGATGCGCCGGTTGCGCCGCGGTGACGAACGGCACGCCACGCCCGGGACTCATACTTTCGGCTAGCGTTCGCCTGCCCGAACGGCTATGTTGGCAAGCGGCGGCGGGGACCGCACTGTCAGGGGAGAGCCTTGATGCAGGTTTCGGCTATTTCCGCACGCCGCAGCACCGCCGACTGGAACACCGAGAAGGCGGGCGCGCTGATCCAGGCGCTCGCCGCCATGAATACCGCCGATCGGGCCCGTGCTGATCTGCGGCGCCGGGTCATCGAGGCGTGGCTTCCGCTGGCGCAGCACCTGGCGCGCCGTTATGTCGGCCGGGGTGAGCCCGCCGACGATCTCGTGCAGGTCGCGCTGGTCGGCCTGATCAAGGCGGTCGACCGGTACGACGCGGGTCACGGCGTCGACTTCGCCGCGTTCGCCGTCCCGACGATCCTGGGCGAGGTCAAGCGCCACTTCCGCGACCGGGCGTGGGCCATCCGGGTGCCCCGGCGGCTGCAGGAGATGCGGATGTCGATCACGGCCGCGAACAACGCGCTGAGCCACCGCCTCGGCCGGGCGCCGACCGTCGCCGACATCGCCGTCCACCTCGGCGTCACCGAGGAGGAGGTGCTCGAAGGGCTCGAAGGGGCCCGCGCCTACAGCGCCACCAGCCTGTCGACCCCGATCGGTGACGAGGCCGGGCGGGAGCTCGGCGACACCCTGGGGGCCGAGGATCACGAGTTCGAGCTGGCCGAGCTGCGGATCGCGCTCGGACCGGCGTTGGCCGCCCTGTCCGAGCGCGAGCAGAAGATCCTCTCGCTGCGTTTCTACGGCAACCGCACCCAGGCCGAGATCGCCGAGCAGATCGGCATCTCCCAGATGCATGTCTCCCGGTTGCTGGCCAAGGCCCTGGGGAAGCTGCGCGTGCTGATCGACGGCCGCTAGGCGTTCGTCCGGGCGCGATAGCCGGGGACGGTGTTGGCCAGCGTGGCGTCGCCGCCGTAGTGGGCGATGACCCGCGGGTCCATCACCCGGCGCCACAGCGGCGGGATCAGGGCCAGCAGCAGCATGCCGGCGTAGCCGGCGGGCAGTTGCGGGGAGATGTCGAAGCTGCGCAGCGTCTGGTAGCGGCGCAGCGGGTTGGCGTGATGGTCGCTGTGCCGCTGCAGCTGGAAGAGGAAGACGTTGGTGGTGAGCCGGTCGCTGTTCCAGCTGTGCCGGGGGTCGACCTTCTCGTAGCGGCCGCCGTCGACGCGCTGCCGGCGTAGCCCGTAGTGCTCGAGGTAGTTGACCGCCTCGAGCACCGAGAAGCCGATCACCGCCTGGATCGCCAGGAACGGCAGCGTGACGGGCCCGATGGCGAGCGCGAGCGCGGCCCACAGGACCACGGTGATGGCCCAGGCGTTGAGGATGTCGTTGCGCCAGGTCCAGGGGCTGCGGCCGCGCAGACGGTGCTTCGCGGTCTCGAGGCGCCAGGCGGAGCTCAGGCTGCCGAGCACGGTACGCGGCCAGAATCGCCAGTACGTCTCGCCCAGTCGCGAGCTGGCCGGGTCCTCGGGGGTGGCGACGCGGACGTGGTGCCCTCGGTTGTGCTCGACGAAGAAATGCCCGTACGCGGTGGGCGCCAGTGCGATTTTGGAAAGCCGGCGCTCGGCCGCCTCGCGTTTGTGGCCGAGCTCGTGCGCGGTGTTGATGGCGATGCCGTTGACGACCCCGGCGGTCAGGGCGAGGCCGATGCCGCCGGCGATGCCCGGTCCGTGGGCCCAGGCGAGGCAGGTGAGCACGAGCGCGGCGAACTGGGCCGGCAGGAACAGATAGGTGATCCAGCGGTAGTAGGGCGACGCCTGCAGGGCCGGGACCGCCTCGTCGGGCGGGTTGGCGCGGTCGTCGCCGATCAGCACGTCGATGAGCGGGATGACGCCGAAGACGACCAGCGGCGTCAGCCACCACGACCACGGCGAGCCGGACAGGGTTGCCAGCAGCGCGGACGCGAACGGCAGCACGGGAACGACCAGGGCGAGGGGCCAGAGCGGGCGCTTGGTGTCGCGCCAGGGGAGGACGGCAATCTCCATCCGTCGATGCTTTACACGGAAGGCCTCCGTGTCAAGTTCGGTTGTGTCTGTTTGTGGCCGCATCGGTTCGAGATGTCGCGCCGTCCGTCCCGGGTGCCTTACCAAAGTGGTGCCGGGCACGGGGCCGTCATCCCGGCGCAGACCCGTGGGGAAGGACGAGACATTGACCAGCAAACTTCGCCGAATCCTCGGCGGCGCTGTGGCCGCGGCGACGCTGACCTCGGTCGCCGCCGTCGGTGGCGCCTCGCCGGCGAGCGCCGCCACCAGCCAGTTCAAGGGCATGAACTGGGCGCGGGTGGGCGACAACTTCACCACCGGCACCCACGTCCTCGAGGGACTGAGCAGCACCGACAGCTACGGCACCGTCCAGGCCAAGGCCACCGCCATCTACAACGGCATGGCCGCCCTGGGGGTCAACACCGTCCGGTTGCCGATCAACACCCAGGACACCGGCACCAGCTGGTGGAATGCCTACCGCGGCACGATCGACGCCGCGACCGGCCGCGGCTTCAAGGTCATCCTGGCCTACTGGGAGGACGGCGCGGCCGCCGGCGGCAAGATCACCAACACGGGCGCCTTCACCACGATGTGGAACACGGTGATCGCGGCCTACGGCTCCAACAGCCAGGTCTACTTCGAGCCGATGAACGAGCCGCACGGCTACAGCTCGGCCGACTGGCGCAACTTCGCCGCCTCGTGGCTCGGCGCCCACTCCTCGGTCCCGAAGGGCCGGATCCTGATCGGCGGCACCGGCTACAGCCAGGATCTGCGGGACCTCTGCAACGACAGCCGCTTCAACGGCACCCTGCTGGCCTACCACTACTACGCGTTCTTCTACGGCACGAAGACGTACGACCATTGGCTCGCCGACTTCGGCACCCGGCTCGGCAACTGCGCCTCCCGGGCGGTCATGACCGAGTACGGCGCTCAGATGGACAACGGCCTCAACTACAACAACGCGAGCAGCACCGACAACTTCGTCCGGTACCTTCGCGCCGTCACCGAACGCGAGCGTGCCCTCGGCATGGGCGCCGTCTACTGGCCGGCCATCGGCGGCAAGATCGCGTCCGGGAAGACCTGGGACCCGTACTCGATGTACTCGCGTTCGGGCAGCGGCACCAGCCAGACCCTGACCGTCCGCAACAGCAGCGGCGCGAGCCGGATCCGGTACGGCTGGGGGATATAAGTGTTTCGATATCTTGTGCCTGGTGGCCTCTTGCTGTTCTCCTACGGCCAGCCGTGAATCGGCCTTGACCATAGGAGCCCCTCATGAGACCCAGAACGGTGACGGCAGGACCTGCCGTAGCTGTTTTCGTCGCGGCATCGCTGGCGCTCGGCGCCCCGCCCGCGGCGGCCTCGCCCGGCTCATCCCTGCCGGCTCTCCGCGCTTCCGCGCTGGCCGCTCCGCCGACCGTCAATGTCAACAACGTCAACGCCCACCTGCAGCAGCTGCAGACCTTCGCCACCAGCAACGGCGGCAACCGGGCCACCGGCACCGCCGGTCACACCGCGACGACGACCTATCTGCAGCAGAAGCTGCAGGCGGCCGGCTTCACCGTCACGTTGCAGACATGCACCACGTGCAGCGGCTCGGCGAAGAACGTCATCGCCGACTGGCCGGGCGGCAACACCAGCAACACCTACATGTTCGGCGCCCACTCCGACGGCGTGTCGGCGGGGCCGGGCATCAACGACGACGGCTCCGGTTCGGCCTCGCTGCTCGAGGCCGCGCTCCAGATGGCCGCGAACAACCCGACCATGACCAACCACCTCCGGTTCGGCTGGTGGGCCGGGGAGGAGCAGGGGCTGATCGGCTCCAAGTTCTACGTCAACTCGCTGACCACGGCCCAGAAGACGGCGATCAAGGCGTACGGCACCTTCGACATGGTCGCCTCCACCAACGGCGGCTACTTCGTCACCGGCACCGACGCGATCGCCGTGAAGCTGCGCGAGTACTTCACCTCGATCAACGTGCCCACCGAGACGTCGACCGAATGCTGCAGCGACGACGGCTCGTTCCGCAACGCCGGCATCCCGTCCTCGATCAACTCCACCGGGGCCAGCTTCACGAAGACCAGCGCTCAGGTGACCAAGTGGGGCGGCACCGCCGGGCAGGCGTACGACTCCTGCTACCACAAGGCGTGCGACTCCTACCCATCGAACATCAACGGTACGTCGCTGGGCCGCTGGGCCAACGCCGAGGAGTACGCCCTCTGGACCCTCACCACGGGCACCTCGCCGGCCAACGACTTCTCGGTGTCGCTGAGCCCGAGCGCGGGCGCGGTGAACCCGGGCTCCTCGGCCACGGCCACCGTGAACACCGCCACCACCTCGGGCAGCGCGCAGACCGTCGCGCTGACCAGCTCGGGTGCTCCGGCCGGGGTCTCGGTGGGGTTCAGCCCGGCGTCGGTGACGTCCGGCGGATCGTCGACCATGACCGTCACGACCACGACGGCCGCCGCGCCCGGCTCCTACACCATCACGGTGACCGGGACGGGCTCCGCGACCCACACCGCCTCGTACACGCTGACCGTCAACGGGACCGGCGGCTGCACCGGCGCCGGCCAGAAGCTCGGTAACCCCGGCTTCGAGAGCGGGACGACACCGTGGACCGCCACGACCGGAGTCATCGGCGCGAACACCGGCGACGGGGCGCCGCGAACCGGCACCCGCGACGCGTGGCTGGACGGCTACGGCTCGACCCACACCGACACCCTGTCCCAGTCGGTGACCCTGCCGGCCGGGTGCAGCGCCTACACGCTGTCGTTCTACCTGAAGATCAGCACGGCGGAGACGACCACCACGAGCCAGTACGACAAGCTGACCGTGCAGGCCGGAACCACCACGCTGCAGGTCTTCTCCAACCTCAACGCCGGCGCGTACAGCCTGCGCTCGTACAACCTGGCCGCGTTCGCCGGACAGACCGTCACCCTCAAGTTCACCGGAACCGAGGACTCGTCGCTGAAGACGTCCTTCGTCATCGACGACACCGGGCTCACCGTCAGCTGACCGCGGCCGGACGATGCCGCAGGGCGGGCCCGCCCTGCGGCATCGATCATCAGGGAGCGAGGACGGTGAGCGCGGCCTCGGCGCATTCGTCGTCCTGCCCCGGCGCCATTCCACCGCTCACCGCGAGCGCGCCGAGGACGGTGTCTCCCCGCCGGATGAGCGCCGCGCCGGCGCCCACCAGGATGGGCACCCGCACGGCCTGATCCAGCTGGGCGAAGAAGGCGGGCGAGGTCTCCTGCATCTTGCGCAGGACGGCGCCGTCGCGGCGGAAGAGGGCGACGCTGGCCGCCTTGGTCTCGGCGATCTGAGCCGAGAGCGGCGCGGCGCCGGTCATCCGGCCGAGGGCCTGAAGGTGGCCGCCCTCGTCGACGACGGCGACCGTGACCTGGGCGTCCAGCTTGGTGGCGCGCTCGTGTGCGCCGGCGATGACGGTCAGAGCCTCTTGGAGTGTTAGCGGCATGGCGATCCCCTCGAGTTAGGTGGACAGCTGTCCTTGCATGAACGAGCGTATCGTCATGCGGCCGCGGCGCAAGCCCCCGAAGCTAGGATGATCGTGTGATGGACGACGCCGGCCCTCGCCGCCCCAACGCGCGCGGGCAGGGGGAGCGGCTGCGGGAGGAGATCATTTCCGCCGCCGCGCGGATGCTCGGCGACCTGGCCGACGACGAGACCTTGTCGCTGCGCGCGGTCGCCCGCGCGGTGTCGATCTCCCCGACCTCGGTCTACCTGTACTTTCCCGACCGCGACGCGCTCGTCGCGGCGACCATGCAACGCTGCCACGCGGAGATGGTCGAGGCCGCGGACGAGGCCGAGGCCGCGCATCAGGATCCCGCTCTCGGCTTGCGGGCCCGGATCCTGGCGCAGGCGGCCTGGGTGCAGGAGCATCCCGGCCTCTACAAGGTGATGCACGAGAGCAAGGTCGGCATGCCGTTCAAGGAGGTCCTGTTCACGCGCACCACGGCCGCGGTGCAGCGCTGCATGGACGCCGGTCTTGCCACGCCGGGGGACGCCGCCACCGTCGCCCTCGATCTGCGGACGGCCGTCATCGGCATGCTGTCCCTGCGGATCAACGAGCCCGACCTGCCGTGGCCGCCCTTCCCCGAGCAGGCCGACCGATTCCTGGCCAAGCTCGTCGGGCTCGCGCTGCCCCCACGAGCGCGCGGGATTGAGTAACGTGACCGCCGTGACCGATGAAGAACTGGCCAAGAACGTTGCCGCCGAGCTGTCCGCGGACCCCAAAGTGGACGGCACGCTCATCGACGTCGTCGCCGACGGCGGGGAGGTTCTGCTGCGGGGGACGGTCGGCAGCTTCCGGCAGAAGCGGGAGGCGCAGAAGGCGGCCGAACGCGTCGAGGGGGTCACCGCCGTCGACAACATCATCGACGTACGCCTGCTGACCGAGCACCGGCGGGCCGACGCCGAGCTGCGCGCCGACGTGCTGCACGCGCTGAGCCTGAGCGGGGCGGTGCCGGGCAGCGTCGACGCGTCCGCCGACGAGGGCACCGTGCTGCTGAGCGGCACCGTCGACGCGGAGCATCAGCGCGAAGAGGCGGTCCGCATCGCGGGTGACGTGAGCGGCGTCGTCGACGTGCAGAACGACATCTTCCTGAACCCGCCGCTCACCGACGGCACCCGCCAAAGCTGAGGGGTGCGCCGGCGGCGGCGAGCCGCCGCCGGCCATCGCTCAGCCCGCGTCGGTGACCCGGTAGTTGCCCTTCACGATGAAGAACTCGGGGGTGGCGTCGCCGTTGGGGCCGCAGCCGGGGTCGGCGGCGGTGCCGGTCGAGAAGTTCAGCTTGTCGGCCACGACGGTGCCGTCGCCGTTGTCCTGGACGCCGATGACGACGTAGTTGCCGCGCTGCCAGCTGTTGGTGTCGCGGCGCGGGCCGCCGGAGAGGACGATCTTGCCGGTCAGGTACGCGACCTTGGCGTCGACCACGAGGCAGCTCGACGTGCCGGTCGCGTAGGTGCCGTCCGGGTAGGTGATGGTGAACGCGCCGAGCTGACCACGCTGGTTGCCGGCCGCCGCGAGGTAGGCGGTCGGGGTGCCGAACTGGCCGAGCGTGCCGGCGCCGATCACCGACTCGACCTTGGTGGCGGCCTGGGCGCCCATCGCCGGCATCGCGGCGAACGCGGTCACGGCAGCGGCCGCGGTCAGCAGAATTTTGCGCATCGTCGTCCTCACGGGGTTGATCGTCGTTCCGGCCGAATTTCTATCCCGGGCCGGTGACCGTGCGTAATGGCCCGTACGGACGGGAACGCCACCGGGTCGGTCGACGCCGAAAACTGTTGCGGCGCAAGGGATTTGACGTGCTGCTGGGGCCAATGGTGCGGGGGAGCCGGATGGGCGCCGGCCGGAGCCGCGATCGCGACATCAGCGCCCGTGGCGTCCGCCTTGGCGAATATCGGAGTTAAGGCCGAAATGTGATTATCGAGAATAGTATGCCGATATGGAACGTGAGCCGTCGTCGCGTTGCCGGCTGTCGGCGGGCTCCGAGGTTTCTGCCCGGCGGTTGGTGACGCGCTGGGCGGCCGTTGCCCTGTTGGCGAGCGCGATGCTCCTGGTCGACCCGGCGGGCTGGCGGGCGGCGGTGGCGGCGCAGTCGGTCTGCCCGTCCGCGGTGGCGCTCACCAACGGCGACTTCGAGCAGCCGGTGATCTCCACGGGGGCCGTGTCGATCATGTCGCAGACGAAGGTGCCGGGCTGGCTGACCTCGGCGACCGACAAGATGATCGAGTTATGGCGCAGCTACGGCGGTGTGCCGGAGACCTCCGGTGCTCAGCACGCCGAGCTCAACGCCAACATGGTGTCCACGCTGTATCAGGATCTGACGACGGTGCCGGGGCAGTCCTTGCGCTGGCAGCTGAGCCACCGCGGTCGTACCGGCACCGACACGATGGCGGTGCTGATCGGGCCGCCGTCCGGGGTCCTGGTGCAGCAGGGCGCGAACATCGCCGACGGCAAGACGGCGTGGGGCACCTACTCCGGGCTGTACACGGTGCCGGCCGGCCAGACCACCACCCGGTTCGCGTTCAAGTCGGTGGGCTCGGCGAGCACCGATCCGAGCATCGGCAACTTCCTGGATGCCATCTCGTTCGGATCGGCGGCCTGCCTGACCACCTCGGAGACGGTGAGCGACGCGGCCGGGACCGCCACCGCGAACATCGGTGACACCCTCACCTACACGGTCACCACCCGGAACGACGGCGGCAACCCGGCCCGGCTGGCGGAGATCACCGACACGTTGCCGGCCGGCACGACGTTCGTACCGGGCTCGCTGCGGTCGATCAACGGCTCCACCACGACCAGACCGACGGACGCCGCGGGCGACGACACCGGCGATTACGACGCCGCCACGCGCACCGTGAAGGTGCGGGTGGGCACCGGCGCCGCCGGCGCGACCGGCGGGACCCTCGGGCCCGGCGAGTCGCGTTCGGTCAGCTATCAGGTGACCGTGGACCCGGCGGTCGCCGGCGTCTCGCTCGACGACGACGCCGCCGCCGGCTACACCGACACCCTCACCGGCAACGGCGTCACCTCCATCTCGAACACCGCCGGCATCGCCGTCAACCCGGCCGCCGACCTGGCGGTGACCGCCGCGCTGGCCGGCTCGGCCGTGGTCGCCGGCCAGAACGCGAGCTACACGATCACGGCCGGCAACGCCGGACCGAGCACGGCAACCGCCGTCCAGCTGACCGCCGCCGTGCCGCCCGGGCTCACCGGAGTCACGGCGACGTCGCCCGGCGGCACCTGCACCGTCACCGGCGTCACGGCCGAGTGCGACTACCCGAGCCTGGCCGCGGCCGCCAGCCGCACGATGACGCTCACCGGCGCCGTGCCCTCGGCCTCGACGCCCGGCGCGACGTACACCGTGGCCGCGGCGGTCACCAGCGCCACCTACGAGCCGAACCAGTCCGACAACGCCGACGCCGTCAGCAAGGCCGTCACCACCAGCGCCGACCTCGGCGTCACGATGACCTACGCGCCGGCGGTGCCGGTGGCCGGCGCCACGATCACCTACACGGCGACGATCACGAACCAGGGGCCGTCGACGGCGCGCGGCATCGTGCTGTCCGACCCCATCCCGAGCGGTTCGACCAACGTGAGCGCGTCGACGCCGGGTGGCAGTTGCGCCGGCACGTCGACCGGCACGATCGAGTGCGCAATGGCCGGCCTCGCCGCCGCGGCCTCGACGACGGTGACCGTCACGATGACGCTGTCACCGATGCTCAACGGCGCCGTGAACAACGCCGTCTCGGTCACTTCCGCGACACCGGATCCGGACATCGGCAACAACAACTATTCGGTGCAGTCGGCCGGCACGTCGGTGGCCGACGTCGGCGTCGCCCTGGCCATCGACCGCAACTCGGCGTACGCGGGGGAGACCGCCCACTACACCCTGACCGTCACCAATCACGGGCCGTCGGTGGCCGCGAAGGTCTCGTTCAACACCGTCGTGCCGCCCGGCATCCGGATCGTGCGGCCGGACAGCCCGTACTGCACGCCCACCGCGTGCACCCTGCCGGGCATGGTCCGCGACCAGGTCGTCACCATCTCGGGCGACGCGGTCCTCACCGACGACGCGGCCGCCGGCCTCGGGCGGGCCAGCACCACGGTCATCTCACCCACCACCGACGACAACGCCGCCAACGACACCGACACCGTCACCTTCACCGTTCTGCTCAACAGCGACCTGGCGGTCACCCAGACGCTGGACAACCTGGACCACCCCGGGCAGCACGCCATTGCCGGCGAACGCGTCCGGAACGTGGTCACCGTGACCGACAACGGCCCGACCCGCGCCGAAGGCGTGCTGCTCCAGCAGGCGATCGCCGCCGGTCAGCCGGTGCCCACCGCGTCCACCGCGACCGGCTCGTGCGCCTTCCAGGGCAGCGTCGATGCCGCCGGCATCACCCCCGACGGCGGCCGGTTCGTCTGTTCCCGGCAACTGATGTACCGCGGCAGCGCCTGGCCGATCACCTTCGACGCCCTGCTTCCGCCGGGCTACAGCGGCGCCGCCTTCACCCGCACCGCGACGGTCTCGGCCACCACACCCGACCCCATCGGCGGCAACGACGCCGACACCAGCGCGATCACCGTGGACCACAGTGCCGACGTCGTGCTGAGCCAGAGCACCTCGACGCCGAACGTCGTGGCCAGCGACCCGGTGCAGTTCCAGGTGACGGCCGGCAACACCGGGCCGTCCGAGGCCACGAACGTCGTCATCCAGATCCAGCCGCAGGCCGGCCTGTCGATCGCCGCGGGCACCGCCGGCGCCGGGACCTACGACCCGGCCGCGGGCACCTGGCGTATTCCGGTCATGCCGGTCGGCGCGCAGCTGACGCTGGCTCTGTCCGGCACCGCGCTGGCGGCCGGGACACCGAGCAACGTCGCCCGGCTGCTGTCCGCCGACAGCGTCGACCCGGACGCGACGGACAACAGCGCGAGCAGCGGCGTCGCCATCGTGCCCGCCGCATCGTCGCTGCGGATCACCGGCACGGCGGCGGTGACGCCCGCCGGGCATCAGGGCGGCGCCGCCGTGGGTGACGCCATCACGTACCGGTACGTCGTGACGAACGACGGCAACGTGCCGATGAGCCAGCTGACGGTGAGCGACGCGCTCACCGGCGCCACCGGCTGCCCGTCGGGCTCCCTGGGCGTCGGCGCGACGATGACCTGCACCAGCGGCGCGTACGTCGTCACCCAGTCCGACTTCGACGCCCAGCAGCTGATCTACAACGCCGCGAGCGTCACCGCCCGGCCCCAGGGCAGCAGTACCACGTCGACCTTCGGGCCGGCCGCGGTCACGGTCGCCGTGGCCGCCGGCGTGCCGTCGCTGAGCGCCGCGGTGACGGCCGCCGTGAACCCGGTCTCGCACGCCGGCGCCGCCCGGGTCGGCGACACCATCGGCTACAGCTATCTGGTCACCAACGACGGCAACATCGCCCTCGACCACGTGGCCGTGACCGACACCCGCGGAGGCGCCGCCGTCTGCCCCGGAACGACGCTGGCCGTACGAGCATCGATGACCTGTACGGGTGGCGCCCCGTACCCGGTGTCCCAGGCCGACGTCGACGCGGGCGGACCGGTCGTCGATGCCGCCACCCTCACCGGCCGGACCGCCGGATCGCCCGCCACCCGATCGTTCGGGCCGTTCTCGGCCACCGTCCCGGTGGTCGCGGCCGCACCGTCGCTGACCGCGACCGTCGCCGCCACCGTGTCGCCGCCCAGCCGCCAGGGCGCCGCGGCCCGCGACGACACGATCGGCTACGCGTACACGGTGACCAACAACGGCAACGTCACGATGTCGGGCATCACCGTGAGCGATGCGCTGACCGGCACGGCCGCCTGCCCCGCGCCGTCGCTCGCCGTCGGCGCCTCGATGACCTGCACCGGCAACGCCGTCTACCGGGTCTCCGCGTCCGACATCGATGCCGGGACGGCCGTCGCGGACAGTGCCACCGTCACCGGCCGGCGGCCGGGCGTGACCAGCGCCTCGAGCTTCGGCCCGTTCTCGGCGGCCGTGCCGGTCGCGGTCGCCGCGCCGGCGCTCGTGGTCACGGTCAACCCGGCCGTCAACCCCGCTTCCCACCAGGGCGCCGCCCGCGCCGGGGACACGATCGGCTACACCTTCACCGTCACCAACAGCGGCAACGTGACCATGTCCGCGGTCGCCGTCACCGACACCCTGATCGGCGCGGCCACCTGCCCGGCCACCCCGCTGGCCGCCGGCGCCTCGATGACCTGCGCCGGCGCCGCGGCCTACCCGGTCACCCAGGCGAGCATCGACGCCGGCGTGGTGATCGCCGACAGCGCCACCGTCACCGGCCGTGCCCCCGGCGCATCCAGCACGTCATATGGCCCGTTCACCGCCGCCGTTCCGGTCGTGGCGGCCACCGGTTCGCTGTCGGTGACGGTCGCCGCCGCCGTCAACCCCGCCTCCCATCAGAGCGCCGGGCGGGCCGGCGACACGATCGCCTACAGCTACCGGGTCGTCAACGACGGCAACGTGACCATGTCCGGCATCGTGGTGAGCGACAGCCTCGCCGGCGCCGCCGTCTGCCCGGCGACGTCCCTCGCCGTCGCGGCCGCCATGACCTGCACGGGGGGCGCCGCGTACACCATCGCCCAGGCCCGGATCGATGCCGGCACGCCGATCACCGACAGCGTCACCGCCGCCGGCGCCACCCCCGGCGGCATCGCCGGCAGCTTCGGCCCGTTCACATCGACCGTGACCGTCACCCCGGCCGTGCCGTCGCTGAGCATGGCCGTCACCGGCACGGTCGCGCCCGCCGGGCACCAGAATCGGGCCGCGGCCGGCGACACCGTCGGGTATCAGTACCGGGTCACCAATACCGGCAACGTCACGATGACCTCGATCGGCGTGACCGACAGCCGGGTCGGCGCCGCCACCTGCCCGGCCACCTCGCTGGCGGTGGGCGCCTCGATGACCTGCGGCAGCAACGCCTCGTACCTGGTCGTGCAGCCGGACATCGACGCGGGTACCCCGATCACCGACGCCGCCTCGGTGTCCGCCCGCGCGCCCGGAGCCGCGGCCTCCAGCACGTACGCGACCGGCTCGACCACGGTCGGCCTGGCGGTCGCCACCGCCTCGCTGACCGTCGTGGTCACCCCCGCCGTCAACCCCTCGTCGCGCCAGGTCGCCGCCGCGGCCGGCGACACCATCGCGTACTCCTACCTGGTCACCAACAACGGCAACGTCACCATGACCTCGGTCAGCGTCACCGACGTCCGCACCGGCCCGGGCAGCTGCCCCGGCGCGGTCCTGGCCGCGGGAGCGTCGATGACCTGCACCGGCGGCACCACGTATTCCGTCACCCAGGCCGACATCGACGCCGGCGGACCGGTTACCGACGCGGCCACGGCGTACGGGCAGAGTCCCACCGCTCTCGCCCCGGCGCCGTACGGCCCGGCGTCCGCCGACGTCACCCTCGCACCGGCCAACCCGCTGCTCGGCCTCGGCGTGGCCGCCACCGCCAACGGCACCGGCCGCGGCGACACCATCGCCTACCGGTACACGGTGCAGAACCTCGGCAACGTCACCATGGACCACGTCGCGGTCACCGGGACGACGGCCGGCGCGGCGACGTGCACGCTCACCACCCTGACCGTCGGCCAGTCGACCGCGTGCACCGGCACCCCTTACTCCATCACCCAGAACGACATCGACATCGGCGCTCCGATCACCGACACGGCAACCGCCTACGGCCGCCGCGCCGGCACCGGCGCCGACCTTCCGTTCGGGCCGCAGTCGGCCGTCACCGCGGTGGCCACCGCGGTCCCGTCGATGACGATCGCGAGCACCGCGACGGTGTCGCCGCCCGGGCACCAGAACGGAGCCCTCGCGGGGGACACGATCACCTACGGCTACGCCGTCACCAACACCGGGAACGTCACCGTCGACCACGTCGCGGTGCTCGACCCGGTGGCCGGCGCCGCAACCTGTCCCGCCGCGACCCTCGTGATCGGCGCCACCATGCAATGCGCCGGCGGCCACCCCTACACCGTCACCCAGGCCGATGTCGACGCCGGCGGCCCGATCGTCGCCGACGCCCACGTGCACGCCCAGCGAACAGGGAACGCGGCGCCCCTCTCGTACGGCCCGGCCACCTCGAGCGTCGTCGTCGTCACGGCCGCCCCCTCCCTGACCGCGACCGTGACCACGGCGGTCGGCCCGCCCGGACACGCGGGCCGGGCCGAGGCCGGCGACACCGTCACGTTCAGCTTCCTGGTGCGGAACAACGGCAATCGGACCATCACCGCGATCGCCGTCACCGACACCGTCTCCGGGTCGGCGACCTGCCCGGCCACCACCCTCGCCCCGTCCGCCTCGATGACCTGCACCAGCATCCCGTACACCATCACCCAGGCCGATGTGGACAGCGGCAGCACCGTCGACGGAACGGCAGCCGTCACCGGCCGGCTTCCGGGCGCCATCGGCAGCAACACGCTCGGCTCGTACCCGGTCAGCGTGGCGATCACCCCCGCCGCGCCCGCACTCACCATCGCCGCCGCGGCGTCCGTCACGCCGGCCGGCCATCACAACCTGCTCGCCCTGGGCGACACCGTCGCCTTCCGCTACACCCTGACCAACACCGGAAACGTCACGATGACCGGCATCACGGTCGACGACACCATCGCCGGGCCGGCCACCTGTGCGGCCGGCACCCTCACCGCCGGCGGCACGACCACCTGCACCGCCGCCCACTCGTACCAGCTGACCCAGGCCGATGTGGACGCCGGGCAGCCGATCGTCGACAGCGCCATCGTCTCGGCCACGACACCCCGCTCGGCCGCCACGCTCGTCTTCGGGCCCGCGACCGCGACCGAAGCGGTGGCGGTCGCCACCGACTCGCTGAGCCTCGCCGCCGCCGCCACCGTCTCGCCCGCCGGCCACCAGAGCGGCGCCCACGCCGGCGACACCATCGCCTACCGGTACACCGTCACCAACAACGGCGACACCACCATCTCCGGAATCACCGTGACCGAGGCCGCCAACGCCCGGACCGCGGCCTGCCCCGCCACCGCCCTGGCCGTGGGCGCCGCCATGACCTGCTCCGGCCGGCCCGACAAGGTCACCCAGCAGCACATCGACGCCGGGCAACCGATCGGCAACACCGCGCAGGTGACCGGCCGCAAACCCGGCGCCACCACCGACGCCGGCTATGGCACCGCGACGACCACCGTCCCCGTCGCGGCGGCAAGGGGAGTGCTCACCATCAGCACGACCGCCGCTGCCGAAACCGTCCGGGTAGCGGCCGCGGCACTCGGTGAGCCCGCCCCGGCGGCCGGCACCACGCTGCGCTACACCTACCTGATCACCAACGCCGGCAACGTCACCATGAACGACATCACCGTCGATGACGCCCTGGTCGGCCCCGCCACCTGCCCGCGCGCGAACCTTGCCGTCGGCGAGGTCATGACCTGCAAGGCCACCCAGCTCTACCTGGTGACCCAGGCCGACATCGACGCCGGCCGCACCATCGTCAACTCCGCCACCGCCACCGGCCGCGAACCCGGCGCGCCGAGCCGCTACCTGTCCGCGCCCGCCTCCGTCGACACCCCGGTCACCCCCGCCGCGCCGGCGCTGACCGCCGCGCAGACCGCGGACTGGACCGACATCGATCACGACGGCCGGCTGAGCACCGCCGACACCCTCGCCGCCACCATCGTGGTCACCAACACCGGCAACGTCACCGTCCGGAACGTGCGCATCACCGGGCTGCCCGCCGCCGTCACCTGCCCCGACACCCCCGTGGCGCCCCGCGGGACGATCACCTGCACGTCCACCGCCTTCCACCCCAGCGCCGAGGACGTCGCCACCGGCCACCACACCTACGTGGCCAAGGTGGCGGGATCCACCACCGCGGACAACGCGCCACCGGTCGAGACCGAAGCGCCGCACACCATCGACGCGCACCCCACCCCGAAGCCGTCCCCGCGCCCGACGAAGCCCGGCAGCCCGTCGGCGCCGACGGCCGCACCGAGCACACCGGCGGGCGGCGTCTCGCCCCCGGCGCCGCCCGGCACGCCGCTGTCGAAGACCGGCGGCGACTACGCCCCGCTGCTGCTCCTCGGCGCGCTGCTGGTCGCGGCCGGCACCACGGCGCTCGCCCTGGCCAGGCTCGGTCGCGTGGACCGCACGCCGCGACCACGGAGGCGCGGGCCCTGAGCCTCGGCCCGGGCACTCCTGGGTGGCGCTCGCGGCGGGATGGTGCTCCGGCACGGGGCCGGAGCACCATCGCTCATCGGCGGGTCTTGGGCAGGTCGAACTGGTCGGCGGAGCGGCAGTCCTTCTGGTTGCCGATCGCGGCGGGGCCCAGGTCGGCGAGGGCCTGGCGGGCTTGCTGCCGGCCGAGGTTCCACGCGTACCAGGGGTCGGGCTTCTTGAGATCCTCCGCGATCCAGCTGAGGGTGCACCGGCGTACCGGATCGGGCAGTTTCGTCAGAGCCGGCGTCGCGTCGGCGGAGAGGGCCCGCAGGTACCAGGCGTCGATCTTGCCGGAGCCGGCGTAGCGGGCGGCGTTGCGGCTGGCCACGTAGCCCTCGGGGTCGAGGACGGCGAGACCGAGCAGCATCACCACGGCGAGACCGACGGTGGTCGCGGGGATCCACTTGCCCTGCCACTTGATGCCGGCGACCGCGATCAGCACGAAGATCACGCCGAGCAGCATCTCGGACGACATGACGAAGATCCGCTCGCCGGTGAAGCTGTAGACCCGCTGGTACTCCCACATGCGGGACAGCGCGGACGCCACGATCACGACGCTCAGAGCACACAGCAGACCGAGGAGTACGCGTAGCAGCACCCGTTCCACCGGCCGGTCCCGCTTCGCCCAGCGGGCCAGCGCCGCGATCAGCGCCAGCGACAGCAGGGTGACCGCGACCAGCTGCCAGAAGCCGCTTCGTGCGTATTGCGAGTAGCTGAGCCCGGCCGTCTCCAGCACGTGCCGTCGTCCGCCGAACAGCACGGTGAACTGCACCGCCACGAAGCCGCAGAAGAGCAGCACCAGCGCGGCGCAGGCCGGCGCCCATTCGAGCAGGCCGAGCCGGCCCTTGCCCTCGGTGTCCAGGCTGGAGGTCACCGGCGGTGCGGTCAGCGTGTAGACCCCGGAGACCGCGAGCAGGCCGCCGGCCACGGCCAGGAAGATCCACTGGAAGATCGAGCCGACCGCGAAGTCGGGAATGGCATCGTCGAGCAGCTCGGAGAACGCGCCGTCGGCCGACGACAGCAGCGCGCCGAAGACGAGCAGCACCACGACGGTGAGGGCGACCGAGAAGAAGGCCCGCCGGGCGATTCCCGGGTTGCGGCCGGTCTTCAGGTGACTGCGGACCCACGGGATGCCGGCGAAAGCCGCGTACGGCGCCGCCACCAGGCTGAACAGGATCGACCGGACCTGCCGGCCGCCGACGATCGCCAGCGCGGTGCAGCCGATCGCGCCCAGCACGCTGAACGTCACCAGCCACCACGCGTTGCGGAACGCCAGGATGAGCAGCAGGGCGAGCGCGGCCGCGGCCCAGCCGGAACGGACCAGCCGCTCCCGGCGGGGCAGGTCGGTGGACCTGTGGACGCCGAACGCCACGCCCAGGGTCAGCGCCAGCCAGCCGAGGAACCAGCCGATTCCCACCCGGTCCAGCGGCAGGAAGATCAGGAAGCCGAGGGCGCCGGCGAGCACACCGGCCGGTACGGCCCAGCCCGGCGTCTTCTTCGGCCCGGGCCAGCGCTTCTTGCGGAACGTCTGCCAGGGGGTCGGCGGGCGCTCGTACGTGCCGAACGGGCGCATCGGGTACGGAGGCGCCTGCGGTTGCGGGGGCGCCGGCCGCTGCGGAGGCTGCGCCTGAGGAGCGAGCGCTTGGGGGTTCGGCCGCGGGCCTGCTCCGGGGGCCGGGGTCGCGCTCTCGGCCGGCTTCGAAGCGACCACGGCCGGTGTCGTGGCCGCCGGCGCGGTGACCACGGGTGCGGCGGCCGGCGTGGCTGCGGGTTTCTCCGGTCGAGCGGCCGGCGCGGTGACGGCCGGCACCGGCGCCGGGGCGGGCACCATCGGCACGAAGAGGGCGTACCCCCGCGTACCAGAGGGGATCTGGATCGGAATCGCCCATGCCGTTTCGCCCTCGGTCCCCGGCCAGACCATCGACGGGATCGCGTCGGTCGGCGGCATGACCAGCAATTGTGGCGCCGGCACAGTGACGGCGGGAACGTCTTTGCCGGTCTCCGCGGGGACGGGTCGTGCCGCCTCCGGGGGTTCCGACTGCTCTGGTGGCAGATCGGCCACTGTGCCCTCCTAGGTTGCTCGGTGCGCACACCGTAAACCGTGCGTACGGCATTTTCTACGCCGGGACGGGTCCGTACCGCCGCGACGTTATACCGGATTGGCACGGATGCGGGAGGCCGAGCACGGAGAGGGGCGCCCACCTCACGGTGAGCGCCCCTCCCGGAACAGGCATTCAGGACTTACTGGTACGTGATGTCGCTCTTGTTCACCTTGCAGTTGCTGGTGTTCCAGCCCTCGCCGAGGTAGCTCGGCTCGCTGCCCTTGGCGACGCCCTTGTACATGCCGCAGACCACCGCGCCGGAGTTGACCGTGACGCGGGTGATGGTGGCGGTGTCGCCCCAGTTCGTGTTGATGCCGACGACGTAGTCGACGCCGCGCAGCAGCACGTTGTTGACCACGACATTGCGCTGGTACGAGTTGGTGCAGTTGCCGCACGCGCGGTACAGCTTGCCGGCCCCGTTGAGGTAGAAGCCCGAGATGTTGACGGTGCCGTTGCCGTTGTGCTGGAACGTCTTGTCGCTGCCGGACTTCGCGCCGCCGCCGATGACGTAGCTGGTGCCGCCGTTGGTCTGCAGGAAGGTCGCGGCGTCCTCGCCGATGTCGTTCCACCAGACGTTCCGGATCGTGCAGGTGCCCAGGCAGTGCACGCCGTCGCCGGCGGGGGAGCCGAGGATGACGTTCTGCAGGGTGCCGCCGTTGGCGATCTCGAACATCGGGTCCTGGGACTCGCTCTGCGAGCCGTCACCGATGCAGCAGTAGGTCTTCATGCCGCCGTCGAAAGTCCCGGAGACGGAGACCGTGCCGGAGATCGACACTGAGCCGGCCGAGGACGGCCACGACCCGGTCGGCGTGCCGGGGTTGCTGGTCGGACCGGTGGTGGGGCCGGTCGTGGGGCTCGTGGTGGGGGTCGAGCCGCCGCTGGAGTAGGTCTCGAACTCGGCGATCCGCGGCGCGCTGGAGGCGCTGGTGATGTCGAAGGTGATCTTCTTCAGCGACGTCGAGGAGAAGTTGATGGTGCTCGGGCTGCCGCTACCACTGGCGAGGACGGCGCCGGTGTCGTAGTTGAGCAGCCGCCAGGCGCTGATCGAGCCGCCGCCGGAGGCCTGCCGGATCACGGCGGAGGACACCGTCACGGCGCTGCTCCACTTGACCGAGACGTAGCCGGTCGAGCCGGCCGGCGACCAGTAGGTGCTGGTGCTGCCGTCCTTGACGTTGCCGTAGCTGGTGCCGCTGGCCTTGCTGGAGCCGTCGGCGCCGCCGTTGAGGCTCAGGTTGTCGGCGGCCGAAGCGTAGGACGTGGGCAGCATCAGCGTGATTGCGGCGGCTGCTGCGGCGGTGGCTCCGCAGGCGACCCATCGGAGCGCGATTGGTCTCTTCATCAGTTCTCTCACCTCGTTGTCGAGAGCGCGTCGTGTGGATGGACTGGCCACAGGTAAGCGCTTTCCTGAAGGATAGAGACCAGTCGATGTCAGGACAAGGAGGTGTCCGAGTTGCCCGTTGTTAGCGATGTCGGCGGTCGCCGGCCGCCAGCCGATCGGTCAGCAGGCCGGTCATGGCGCGTACGCCGTGGCCGATCGCTCGCTCGTCGGCGGCGAAGTCGGGGGCATGCGGCGCGCCGTTGATCCCGGTCTCGGTGTCGGCGACGCCGAGATAGAACTGCGCGCCCGGCGCCTCGTCCAGGAACAGCGCGAAATCCTCGCAGTTGAAGGGCCAGGACGCCCGGGCCCAGACGACGGACTCCGGCCCCAGCGCCGCACTCAGATAGTGGCCGGCCGCCGTGCTGAGCTCCGCCGAGTTCACCAGAGCGGGAAAGGGATCGCCGGGGAGCTCGACATGGCCGCCGGCGTCCGCCGCGAGCTGCTTGATCCGCGCGCGCAGCCCGGGAAGCCGTTCGTGCGGCCAGACCCGCAGCAGGACGTTGGCGGCCGGGTGCGCGTCCGGCGTGCGGTCGGTCCACTGGGCGACGGACACGGACTCCTGGATCGTCGCGGCGATCTCCGGCGCCAGCAACGCCTGGAAGCGCGCGTGGTAGTCGTCGATGCTCCGGGGGAATTCGACCGTGCCGAGGCGCGCCACCTCGGCCGCGACGGCGGCGACCGCCGCGTCGCCGGCGCCCGGCAGCACGATCCGGATGTGGTCGAGCCCGGGCAGGCCGTACCCGGGGGAGACGGCGATGGTCCCGGCCGGGAACGGAGCACAGTGCAGCGCGTAGAACTCGCGCGGCGCGAGGCGTTGCACCAGGCCCGTTCCGAGCATCGCCCGTGCGCCCCGCAGCGGCTCCTCGGCCGGCTGGAAGACGAACACCAACCGGCCCCGTACCCGCTCGGAGTCCTGAGCCAGCACCCGCGCGACGCCGACGCCGATCGCGGTGTGCAGGTCGTGCCCGCACAGGTGCGCGACGCCGGGGACGCGGGAGGCGAAGCCCCCGTCGAAGACCCGGCCGGACCGCGGGATCGGCAGCACGTTCGTCCGCGCGTCGACGGCGTCCATGTCCGCCCGGTACGCCACCGTCGGACCGTCCGCCGAACCGTCGAGCACCGCGAGGACGCCGTGACCGCCGACGCCGGTCGTCACCTCGAGCCCGGCCGCCCGCAACTGCTCCGCGACCAGCCCGGCCGTCTCCCGCTCCGCGCCGGCCAGCTCCGGGTGACGGTGGATCTCCCGGCGGAGCTCGATCAGTTCCTCGTCAAGATTCACCGGGGAATCTTGCGCACAACCGCCGATTCTCCGCACCACCAATTCGAAGGCGGGCGTCGGGACCGCCGCCGGTGTTACTGGTGGCGGCCGGTCTGAGCACTATCCGAAGGACTCGCGTCGCCCGTCGCGCTGACCGCCGTGCCACGCCGGTGGCTCGCTACGGTGTGCGCCATGCGACATTTCGCCGCCCTCCTCATCGCGATGCTGGTTGCCCCGCTGTCCTGGCTGCTGATCGCCTTCGGTCAGGACCGCGCGGACCCGGCCACCGCCGGGGCGGCCGGCATCGATGGCGTCGAACGTACGCTGGCGTGCCTGCTCGGCGCCGGGCTTCTGGTCGGCCTGGTCGCGACGGTCCGGCTGTCGCTGCTCGGCGTGGCGGTCCTCGGCGCCGTGTTCGCGGCCGCCCACGTCTCGGCGCTGGTCTTCCCGGCAGCGACTCTGGGACTGTTCCCGCCCGGTGTCTCGGTGGCGGGTCGCGCCGTCGATCCCACCACACCCCTGCGTTCGGGAACCGCTTTGCTCGCTGCCGTGGCCTTGTCGGCCGGGACGGCCGGTCCCGGGCGACGCCGCTCCCTCGGCACGCGGGCGGAAGAACCGGCGCCGGCCGCGCCGGACGTCTCGCGCCACCGCATCGTCAGGTCGGGGCACCCGGCCAACCAGCGATCGAGATCATTCGGACCGGCCGCCAACGAAAGCCGCGACCGCTGGAGACAGAGCCCGCAGCTCACCTGGCTCAACCGGTGACGTTGCCGGGAGTGGGATTTGGCGACGGATGACGAGCTCGCCGACGCGCTGGCCGATGCGCGGGCCGGTGCCGAGGCCGGGTTCGCGGTGCTCTGGCGGGCGCTCCAGCCGCCGGTGTTGCGGTATCTGCGGGTGGTGGCCGGCGATGCGGCGGAGGACGCCGCGTCGGAGACCTGGCTGCAGGTGGCCCGGGATCTGGACCGGTTCACCGGCGACGTGGCCGCGTTCCGTGGCTGGCTGTTCCGCATCGCCCGGCATCGGGGCATCGATGAGCTGCGCCGATCCGGTCGGCGCCGGGAGGATCTGGTCGGCCGGGTCAGCGCGGGGCCGGCCGACCCCGACACGGCCGTCGAGGTGATCGAGGGAGCCGAGACGGCGTGGGCGCTGGGCCGGATCGCGGCTCTGCCGATCGATCAGGCGGAGGCGGTGCTGTTGCGGGTGGTGGCCGGCCTCGACGTCGCCGGAACGGCCCGGGTGCTGGGCAAACGCCGCGGCGCGGTGCGGATCGCGACCATGCGCGGACTACGCCGCCTGGCCGCCGATCCGCAGGTCCGGGGACGGGTGACGAGGCCTCCGGACGAAACCGCCGGGGAGGTGTAACAGGATGCGAAGACGGAGCGCTTTCCTGCATGCGATGTGTACGCGGCGAGTTGAACCGAGCGATGTGGCCGGCCCCCGAAGCCCCGGCCTGGATCACCTGCTCGACGCCCTCCGGGCCCCGGCGACGCCGGAGGAACTGAGCGGCGAGCAGGCGATGGTCGCTGCGCTCGCCACGGAGCATCGCCGCGCCGCGCTGACCGCCGAACCGAAGAGGAGAGATCATGTCCGGTTGCCGATGTTCGCCAGGGAGGTCGTCGTGACCGTCGTGGGGAGCCTCGCCCTCCTGGTCGGCGGCGGCACCGCTGTGGCGGCAGCGACCGGAACCCTCCCCGACGGTGTTCAGCAGCGTGCGCACCACCTGTTCTCGGCGCTGGGCATCCCGGCGCCGGGAACAGGTGCCCCTTCGTCCATTCCGAATCCGGCGCCACACGCCACCAGCGCCCCGGCAACCGCTCACGGCAGCCAGGCGCCCGAGGTGCATGCGGCCTGGTGCGCGGCGTGGACGGCGGCCGCGGCCGGCGGCAGACCGATGAACGGCCGGGACAGCCGCGACCTGATCGCCGCCGCCGGCGGACAGGACAGGGTCGCGGCGTATTGCGCCGCCGTGCTCGCGTCGGTGTCTCCGTCCGCCGATGCCACATCCACCAAGCCGGGCCTCGGAGCATCGCATCGCGCGACACCGGCACACCCGACACCGGCACATCCGACACCGGCCCATTCGACACCGTCCCATCCGACACCGTCCCATCCGACACCGTCCGGACGGAACAAGTGATCGCTGATCCGGTCTTCGTCGACCGGTCCGGCCGGCGCCGGCGGCTGATCGTGGCCGGCGGCGCGGCCGGGACGCTGGTGCTGATGCTGGCCGCGCTCACGCTCGCGGCCGGCTTCACCGGAGCCGGGCCGGCCGCGGTGCCCGGCTGGCCCGGGGCAGCTCCGGACGGCCCGAGGCCGCCGGCCGCTCGCACCAGCGCGACTCGCCGTCCGCCGGCAGCGCGGGATGCCGCCACCACCACCCCGGCCCTGCCCACGGTCGCGGCCACGTCACCCGCGCCGCCGGCGACCGTCACCCCGTCCGCCACCACGAGCGCCGCCGGGTCGGCACACGGCAAGGGTCGCGGCCATTCCCCGAGCGCGCGTCCCTCCCGGACGAAGTGACCGTGGGTAAACGTGTCCGGCGGCGGGAGCCGCGCGCGCACTGGGTGCTGCTCATGCTCGCGATGCTGGTCCTTCTCGCGGAGCTCGGCCTCGACGGCTACGTCACGCACGCCGGCGCGGAGTCCGGCGACCCGCCCGAGCCGTCGGCCGGCGCGGCGCCGGCGGTACCGGGCGGCGCCGCCGTCCGGCGCCTCGAACCCGGCGGCCGGGTCACCAGCCGGGCGGTCCCGGACCGGACCATCGCGCTCACCTTCGACGACGGCCCGGACCCGACCTGGACGCCGCGGATCCTCACGGTCCTCGCCAAGTACCACGCCCACGCGACGTTCTTCGAGGTCGGTTCGCGAGTCAACCAGTACCCGGGCCTCGCCCGGCAGGTCCTCGCGAGCGGCAATGAGATCGGCTCGCACACCTTCACCCACGTGGCCGCGGCCGGTACCCCGACCTGGCGGATGGACCTCGAGCTCACCCTCACCAGCAACGCGATCGCCGCCGCCACCGGTCGGCAACCGGTCCTGCTGCGACTGCCCTACTCCTCCACCACCGACGCCTTCACGGGCGCCGAGTACACCGCCTGGCGTGACGCCGCGCCCGGCTACCTGCTCGTGCTGACCGACCACGACACCGGCGACTGGCGGCGGCCCGGCGCCGGCGTGATCGCCCGGTCCGTACGCCCCGGGGTCGTCATGTTGCACGACAGCGGCGGCGACCGGTCCCAGACGGTGGCCGCGCTCGAGCAGGCCATTCCCCGGCTGCAGGCACAGGGATACCGCTTCGTGACGGTCTCGGAGGCGCTGCGGCTGCCCGCCGCGCCGCCGGCGCCGACCGGCCGGCGCCGGCGGGGGCAGGCACTGCGGGTGGCCCAGCTCGGCGCGACCGGACTGGCGCGCGGCCTGCTCGTCATGATGGCCGTCGCGGTCGTCCTGGGTCTGCTGCGGCTGGCCGTGCAGTTGGCCACGGCCGGCGCGCATGTCCGCCGCGTCCGCCGCCGGCGGCGCCGTCCGCCGCGCTATGTCGGCCCGGTCAGCGTCATCGTGCCGGCCTGCAACGAGGCCGCCAACATCGTCGCGACGGTCCGGTCGCTGGCCGGGAACGACTACCCGGCGATCGAGGTCATCGTGGTGGACGACGGCTCCACCGACGACACCGCCGGCATCGTGGAACGCCTCGGCCTGCCCGGCGTGCACGTCGTGCGTCAGCCGAACGCCGGCAAGCCGGCCGCGCTGAACACCGGCATCCGGCACGCCCGCGGCGACATTTTCGTCCTGGTGGATGGCGACACCGTGTTCGAGCCCGACGCCGTGGGCCGGCTCGTGCAGCCGTTGGCCGACCCGCGCGCCGGCGCCGTCTCGGGCAACACCAAGGTCGCCAACCGCGCCGGACTGCTGGGCCGCTGGCAGCACCTCGAGTACGTCCTCGGCTTCAACCTGGACCGCCGGATGTTCGAGATCGCCCGCTGCATGCCGACCGTGCCCGGCGCGATCGGCGCGTTCCGCCGCGCCGCCGTCCACGACGTCGGCGGCGTCCCGGCGGACACGCTCGCCGAGGACACCGACCTCACCATGGCCGTCCTGCGCGCCGGGTGGCTGGTCGTCTACGAGCCCCGGGCGGTCGCCTGGACGGAGGCGCCCGCCACGGTCCGCCAGCTCTGGCGGCAGCGCTACCGCTGGTGCTACGGGACGATGCAGGCGATGTGGAAGCACCGGCGCACGGTGCGGGAGCGCGGCGCGGCCGGCCGGCTCGGCCGCCGCGGGCTCGGTTACCTGTTGCTGTTCCAGGTGCTGCTGCCGCTGACCGCGCCGATGATCGACGTGTACGGGCTGTACAGCGTCCTGTTCCTTCCGCTGGGGAAGGTCGCCGCGGTCTGGGCCGGCTTCATGACGGTCCAGGTCCTGACGGCCGCGGTCGCCCTGCGCCTGGACGGGGAACGGCTCGGGCCGCTCTGGAGCCTGCCGCTGCAGCAGGTCGTCTACCGCCAGCTGATGTACCTGGTGGTGATCCAGTCCACCGTCATGGCGTTGCTCGGCGGCCGCCTGCGCTGGCACCGCATGATTCGCGTCGGCGCGGCCGCCGTCAACGCCGGCCGATAGGGGTTCGGCCGCCGTCTTGCCCGGGACCTGGTGAAAACGGTCAAGTACCGGCCGCCGCGGCCTGGCAGGCTCGAGCACGTGAGCACGACGGACACCTTCGCAAGCTTCGTCTCCTGCCTGGCGGGAGCCCTCGACGAGCATGGACTGCAGAGCCCGGATCTCGCGGCGAAACTGCACCTGTCCCGGTCGCATTTCGACCGGCTGGTGGCGGGGGCCGCCGGCGAGACGCCGGCCCGCTTCCGTCGCCGGGTGCTGCTCGAGCGGGCCGCGTTCCGGCTGCTCGACCCGCGCGCCCGGGTTATCGACGTGGCGGTCGAGGCCGGCTACGGCTCGCACGAAGCGTTCACCCGTGCGTTCGCCCACGCCTACGGCGCCGCCCCCCGGGTGTGGCGGCGTGAACCGACGACGGTGCTGCTGGACGCGCCGAACGGTGTGCACTTCCACCCGCCGGCCGACCTGCGGCTGCCCTCCCTACGAAAGGTGACATCGATGGATCTGGTGATTCGGATGGTCGAGCATCACGTGTGGCTGGTCGGCGAGATGGTCGATCGGGCCGCCCGGCTCGACGACGCGGTGCTGGACCGGCCGCTCGCGACGGCGAACACCGACGTCGACGACGACCCGACGCTGCGGTCACTGCTGTCGCGGCTGGTCGGGCAGATGGACATGTGGAACCGGGCCATCGCCCAGCAGGACTACGACTGGGCGGTCGAGAACGGGGAAACCGTGTCCGGCATGCGCCGCCGCCTCGACGAAGCCGGGCCGGCGTTCCTCGAGCAGGTGCGTCGCACGGCCGCGGACGGGCGGCTCGACGACACGTTCGTCAGCCTGCAGGACACGCCGGCGAAGGTTTACACGTACGGCGGCCTGATCGCTCATGTTCTGACCTTCGCGGCCTATCGCCGAACGCTCGTCGTGGGCGCGCTGGCGACGGCCGGAATCGATGATCTCCACTTCGGCGACCCCCGGGACTGGGTCGCCGAAGGCACCCACGCCGACTGAGGAGCTGCTATGCGTCTGCCCTACGAAGAGCCGCTGACCGTGCTGACGCCGGCCGAGCCGGTCCTGCCCGAGCCGCCCCGGCGCGGGGAACCCGGCGGGCCCCCCTGCATGATCTGCACCGACCGGAGCCGGCCGGCGATCTGGTCGGACGCGAACTGGACGCTGCACCCGCCGGCCGGAAGCAGCCTGCCGGGCACCGTCTGGCTGGCCAGCCGGGTGCACGCGGACTCGTTCGCCGACCTGCCCGACAACGTGGCCGTCACCTTCGGACCGATCGCGGCCCGGGTGGAACGCGCGATGCTCGGGTGGGGGAAGTTCGCGCGGATCCACCTCTACCGGTGGGGTGACGGCGGGGCACACTTCCACGTCTGGTTCCTGCCGCGCCCGCTCGGGATGCTCGACGCCGAGGGCATGATGCTCCCCCTCTGGGAGGACGTCCTGCCCAACCGGCCCGACGAGGAGCTGGTCGCCGCGGCGACGGCCATCGGCGCCGCGATGGGCGACCGTGACTAGTCAGGCGCTGGCCCGCCGGCTCGGCACCGGGGATGCCGTGCTGATCGGGCTCGGCGCGATGCTCGGGGCGGGGGTGTTCGCCGCCTTCGCCCCGGCCACGGCGGCCACCGGTCGCGGTCTGCTGATCGCGCTCGCCGCGGCGGCCGTGGTGGCCTACTGCAACGCCGTGTCCTCGGCCCAGCTCGCCGCGCAGTACCCGACGTCGGGCGGCACCTACGTCTACGGCCGGGAACAGCTCGGCCCGTGGTGGGGGTTCGCCGCCGGCTGGAGTTTCGTGATCGGCAAGACGGCATCCTGCGCGGCGATGGCGCTGACCTTCGCGGCGTACGCGATGCCCGGCTCCCGCTGGGCCGGCCGGCTCGCCGCCGTCGTGGCCGTCCTCGCCCTGGCCGGCGTGAACCTGCGCGGCATCACCAAGACGGCCGCGCTGAACCGCGTTCTCGTCGCCGTGACCGTGCTCGCGCTCGGCCTGATCGTGACCGCTATCGCCGTGGCCGGGCACCCCCGGTTCGGGTCGTTGGCGGCTGACGGGCTGCACCCCGGCAGCGCACACGGGCTCCTGCAGGGCGCGAGCCTGCTGTTCTTCGCGTTCGCGGGCTACGCGCGGATCGCCACCCTCGGTGAGGAGGTGCGCGACCCGGCCCGGGCGATCCCCCGGGCGATCACGGTGGCGCTGACGATCGTGATCATGCTCTATGTGGCGGTGGCCGTGGTCCTGTTGACGACCGTCGGCCCGGCCTTCGTCGCGGGATCGGTTGCTCCGCTGGCCGACGCCGCGACGGCGGTCGGGGCCGGCTGGGCGGGACCGGTGGTGCGGGTGGCCGCCGCGGTGGCCAGCCTGGGTGCGCTGCTCGCGCTCATTACCGGCATCGGTCGTACGTCGTTGGCGATGGCCCGCAACGGCGACCTGCCCCGGACGCTGGCGCAGGTGTCGCCGGAGCGGAAGGTGCCGCAACACGCGGAGATCGCCGTCGCCTCCGCGGTCATCTGCCTGGTCCTGCTGTTCGACGTCCGGCACGTGATCGCGCTGTCGTCCTTCGGCGTGCTGCTCTACTACGCCGTGGCGAACGCGTCCGCGTGGCGTCAGTCCCCGGAGTTCCGCCGGTGGCCGCGGGCGATCAACGTGTGTGGTCTGCTCGGGTGCCTGGCCCTGGTCGCCTCGCTGCCCGCGACCACGGTGATCAGCGGCGTCGTGGTCCTCGCCATCGGCCTGCTGGGGCGGCTGGTGCGCACGCGACAGCAGGCCTGACCCACCCGGCGCGCGCGGGCATCGGTCAACCTTTCCGGCGGCGCGGTCGTCCTTGCCGGCGAAGCCTCCGGCGACGTGCGCTTCACCCGCCGCGGGGTGAAGCGCACGTCAACGCCGGTCCGGTCAGCAGACCTTGCGGAACTGCGCGCTCTGCACGTTGGCCTTGACCTGGCCCGATCCGGCCGTGCCGCTGTTGGACGCGTACGCGAACAGCTTGATGTGCACCTCGGTCGGCGCGTCCAGGACCAGGAACGTGGAGATCGCCAGCGTCGGGTCCTGGGTCAGGGTGGTGCTGTCCGACTTGGGGATCATCACGCCACCGGCGGTGACGTTGTTGGTGAAGTCCGAGTTGATCGTCGCGCCCTTGACCACGGTCATCGTGCCGGTCAGGAACACGCCGGCCGGCAGCCAGGTGTCGTTGCTGTTGAAGCCCGTGAAGCCACCGATGACGCGAGCGTCGTAGGTGCCCGCCGGCAGGTTCACACTGCCGAAGTCGGTGGCGCCGGCGCGGATGCTGCCGCCGACCTGGGCCAGCGTCTTGACGCTGGGGTCGATCGTCGAGATCGTCGCGGTGCACACCGGCGGCGGCGGGGTGGTGGCCGGCGTGGTGTACGACTGCAACTGCAGGGTGAACCGCGTCCGCGCCGAGCTGTAGACGGCGAGCCGTCCCCGGCTGTCCAGCAGGACGTTCGCCGTGCCGGTCGCGGTCTGACCCCGCCGGTAGCTGACGGTCGCGGCGCCGGTCGGCCGCTTGCCGGAGATGTAGACGGTCAGGCTGCCCGTGGACGCCGGGTTGACGCTGGTGACCTTGACGACCGCGCCGGTGGCGTTCGACGGCACCGCCGTGCCCGAGAAGGTCCGGCCGGCGACCTGGATCGTCGTGGCGTCACCGCTGCCCAGCGACGTGCCGGGAGGGGCGACGATGTACGGGTTCGAGGGCGTGGGCGTGGTGTCCGCGTTCGCGATGCCGACCGCGGCGACACCGCCACCGGCGACGACCGCCACAACGGTCGCGGCCAGGGCGTAACGCCGCGCCCGGGCCCGCTTGACCACGCTTGATGTGCTCTCGTTCATGGGGGATGTTCCTCTTCCAATTTCGCGCGGACCGATCGGCTGATCGGCCGCTCTCCCCTTGAACAACGCTGGGAGGCCCACCCGGACGCGCGGCTATGCGGATCGCATGGGCTCGTCCCTCACCTCCAGAAGCAGTCGGCGGAAGTTGTCGGGCTCGTCGAAATGGGGCGTGTGGGCGGACCTTTCGAACCAGACCAACCGCTTCGCCGGCGCCTTCACCGAATCGAAGAATCGTTGCGCGGCCTCGCCGGGGGCCACGCGGTCATTGCGGCCCTGGGCCAGGACGATCGGAACCTCGAGGCTCGGCACGGTGGACACCAGATCCGTGCCGGCGAGCTCGGGCAGCAAAGCCGCCTGCGACACGCCGATGCCGCGGACCGCACGGATGACCTCGGCGATCGAATAGTCCGGCGAGCGGATCAGGCTGCCCAGCAGCGTACGGCGTACGCCGGCATAGTCTTTCCCGGCCGTGACGCCGCCGTAGTTGAATGCCCAGCGGGCCCGGGTGCTGAACTGTTTCACCGTTACGTGCGGGGGCGGCCCGATCTTCTCCAGCTGGCGGATCGCCCGCCGGTCGCCGTGCTCATGGGCGGTGCGCAGCACGAACTCGTACGTCCGGCGCTCGGCCGCCGGTATGTCGATGTCCATGCCGGTGGCCACGATGGCCGCGACCAGATCCGGCCGGCGTACGGCGGCCTCGGTGGCGAACGTGGCCCCGAAGGAGAACCCGGCGATGAAGACCTTCGTGCCGAAGCGCGTGTGCAGCTGCCGTAGCAGGGACACCGCGTCGTCCACCATCGCCGCCGGACTGATCTCGAAATGGTTCGCGCCCGGGCGCAGCGGCCGGGCCGACCGGCCGGTGCCCCGCTGATCCCAATAGACGACCGTGAAGTGCTCCTCCAGCCGGAGAAGCCGCTCGAAGATCCGGACCTCATTGATGATCGGCAGGCCGGGACCCTGCTGCATCACCAGCAGGATCGGCTGGGAGCCGTCCGTTCCCCGGACACGGATCCACTGCGTCGTGCCGCCGAGACGGACCGGCTCGAGTGAGTCGACGGTCATGGCAGGTTCCTCTCGACACTCACCGCTCCAGAGTGAGGCCACCGCCCGGCCCCGTCAGTGACCTCGGTCGGCGGCCGGCTGACAAAAGTCACCCTTGGGACTCGGCGAACAGCCGGGCGGGGTCGAGGATCCGGATGCCCTCGGGCGCGGTGGCGACGATCCCGGCGAGCCGCAGCTCCCGCAGCGCCCGGGCGACCACCTCGCGTACCGTGCCGGCCGCGTCCGCCAGCTCCTGGTGTGACACGTGGGCCACCAGGACGCCGTCCGGGCGTTGCCGCTCGGAGGCCAGGTCGAGCAGGTGGACCGCGACACGCTGGCGCACCGACCCGAACACGTTGACCGCGGTCTGCTCGAGCACCCCGTACAGGCGGCGGTTGAGCTCCTCGGCGATGGCCCACGAGACCCGGGGATCCTGGCGGGCGGCCGCGGTCAGCGTCCGTGTGCTGATCCGAAACACACTGGACGCCTCCAGCGTCTGGACGCTGGTGGTGGCCGGACCGCCGACCAGCACCGCGATCCCCAGCACGTCACCCGGCCGGGCATAGCGAATGGTGACCTGCCGGGCGCCGGGCGAGCTCAGATAGACCCGGATCAGGCCGCGGACGACCAATGCGGCCCGCGGGTCCTCGCCGGCGCGGTACACGGTCGTCCCGGCCGGGAAGTCGGCGCGCTCGCCCTCTTCCCGCAGCCTTTCCCGCAACTCGGCCGGCAGCCCGGCGAGGAAGCTGCGCGCCAGCGCGTCATCTAATGCCGAGTCGGCCACGCCGACCACGGTAGACGCCCATGTGGTCGCTCACCTTCCCGTCAGCCGCCGCTCACGTGTGGGGCGCCGACCGTGTAGAGCAGCGCCGCGAACGTGGCCAGGGAAATGAGTGCCGGAACGAGCTTTTTCATGGGTCAGCCTCCGCTGAAATGAGGGGCGCCGACCGTGTAGAGCAGCGCCGCTAACGTGGCCAGGGAAATGAGTGCCGGAATGAGCCTTTTCATCGGGTCAGCCTCCGTTGAGGTGAGTAGAGCGCCAAGGTGGTCGGGCCGGCGGTGCGGCGTGATCGGCGCATGGCCAGGACCACCAGTGCGCATGTGCCGCCCGCGATCAGGATGTCGCCGGGGCTGGCGATTTTGTGGAGCAGAGGCACGGGGATGATGTCGCCCAGGGCGGCCAGGCGGGTGCCGGCGTCGGCCGGAACGTTCTTGGGCCCCTGCAGGTCGGGCGGCAGGCCCAGGCGCACGGACGCCCCCGGGTCGTACGGCATGCGGCCGTTCAAGCCGATGACCAGCGCGTTCATCGCGGCCCCCAGCACGATGGCGGCGCCCGCCACGCGGATCGCGGCGGGCCAGGTGCGGAGGTTGACGGCCAGCCAGGCCAGCACGATCGCGAAGACCGGGATGAGCATCGGCACGCCGAGGTCGTCCTCGAGGAAGTGACGCACGCCGGGCGCGAAGTACTGGGTGAACTGGACGCCCGCGGCCAGCCACACCAGCCAGACCGCACGAATGCGAACCGTGCGGAACCCGGAGAGGCGCCCGCCGCTCAGGTAACCGATGATCACACCGGCGGCCGGCGGGAACACCGTGAGCAAGAAGAAACTGAAGGACACTTTGCCTCCCCCCGTCGGCGTGCAGGATCCGGTACGTCGTTCCTAGCCCTGTGCGGGCCGGGGAACTGCCACGTAACCGACAACCTCGCGCTGCGGACACAAGGGACGGATGGTGACCCTGGACGGCTATCCTCCGGCCCGCTGGGGGTCGATCAGCACTTTGGCGTGTGTCTCCGGATCGCCGAGCACCTCGAACGCCTGGGGTACGCCGTCGAGTCCGACCTGCCCGGTCATCAGCGGCGCCGGGTCGAGTTTGCCGTCGGCCAGCGCGTGCAGGGTGTCGCGGAACTCCAGCGGGGTGTAGCCGACGACGAACCGCAGGTCGAGTTCCTTGTTGACGGCCATCGACGGCCGGAACGTGTCGGCGCCCATGCACACGCCCACGACGACCACTCGGGAGTAGAGGGGCGCGCCGGTGAGGACCTGTTCGATCATGCCGGGTATCCCGACGCATTCGAAGACCACCGGGGCCTTGGGTTTGGTGGCGCCCAGTCTTTCGAGCACGCGCCAGGACTGCCACCACGGCACGGGGAGTCTGCCGAGCCGGGTGATGGCGTCGAGGGCCGCGCCGATCGGGGCCTGCATGGTGGTGAGATGCCCCCGACCGGTGCCGCCGGCGAAAGGGGAGGCGTCGCCGGGGTCGACCACGATGTCCGCGCCGCAGGCTCGGGCCAGGGCGCGACGACCGGGCGACGGGTCGCTCGCGAGCACGGTCGCGACGCCGCGGGCCTTGAGGACCAGGATGACGGCGAGACCGACCGGTCCGCAGCCGAGGACGACGGCGGTGTCCTTCCGCTTGACCTCGCCCCGGTTGACCGCGTGCCGGGCGACGGCGATCGGCTCGGTGAGGGCGGCGACGTCCAGGGACAGCCCATTGGGTACGCGCAAGGTGAGCGGTTCTTGGACGATCACGCGTTCGGCGTACGCACCGGGGGCCTTGGGGGACAGGCCGATCGCGTGGATCTCGCCGTTCTGCTGGACCAGCGGCAGCGCGACGACCGGTGTGCCGGCGGGGTGGGCGCCGCGGGTGCCGGGTCCGCGGTCGATGACCACGCCACTGAACTCGTGCCCCATCACGACCGGATCGCTCGTACGCATGTAGTCGTGGTAGCCGATCTCGCCGAGTACGCCGGCGAGGTCGTCCGAGTTCTGCCGGGAGTGCAGGTCCGAGCCGCAGATGCCGCACCGGTGCACCGCCAGCAGCAGCTGGCCCGGACCGGGCACGGGGTCGGGCACGTCGGCGACGGTCAGTTCGTGCTCGCGGCACACGACGGCCTTCATCGGGCCGCCGCCGGCTGTGTGCGTTGCGCGAGCCCGAACCCGCTGTCGACGATGACCATGCGACCTCCTCGCTCACGACGAGGCCAAAAGTACGCTCATGGTTTCTTTGAAGCAACGGGGTCAGTGATCGGCCAGCAGCACCGCCTCGTAGATCGTGACGATGGGGGCCACCAGGTGCTCGAGCCGGGGCGCCCGGCCCGGCGCCGTGGCCCGGATGGCCCGGGTCGCCAGCTCGTCGGCGCCGCCGATCGCGCAGATCGCCTCGAGCTCGCTCGGCCGCCGCACCCGCGGGTCGGCGGTCGCGGCCGTCTCGGCGAGCCGGGTGAAGTTGCGGGCGTGCTGTTCGAGCACCTGGTCGCGCTGGTCGAGCAGGCGCGACCCGGCGGCCCGCAACTCGACCATGAAGCTCACCGCGTAGGACGGTGCGCTCTCGAAGCCGGCCAGGTAGGCCTCGACCCCGGCCCGCATCCGCCGCCGCCAGTCGCCGTCACCGGCCAAGGCCACCTGATGCCTGATCAGGTCGAGCAGCTGGCGGCTGGCTTCCAGGTGGGCGCGGGCGAAGGCGTCCTGCTTGTCGTCGAACTGGTCGTAGAACGCGGTACGCGACACCCGGGCCCGGCCGATCACGTGCTGCACGGTCGTGGCCGCGTAGCCCCGGGCCGCCACCTCCTCGGTCACGGCCTGCAGGATCCGGCCCCGCTGGGAGGCCGCAACCTCCGACCCGGGCAGGGCGGCGCGGCCCCGCGGCAGGCCCAGCCGGTCCGGCATCAGCGTCAGGGCCGGCGCATCGTCCGCGCCGCGCTCGTCAGGTGCGGTCACGGACGAACGATATCCGCGAGTCGCTGGAGAAGTACGGGCAGCCGCAGGTACGAGGCGTGCTCGCCGCCGGTGTGGACACGTCCTCGGTCGACAGCTTCTCGTCCAGGTGGCGCAACGAGACCCGCAGACGCCCGTCGGATCCCTTGTACCGCAGGATCGTGGCGCCCCGCTCGGTGACGTCCTGCACCCGCGCGCCGTGGTTGGGGGTGGTGAACGCCTGCAACGGCGTCCCGTGCACGTCGAGCTTCTGGACCATCACGAAAAGGTCCATGTCGTCGGCGCCGCGCGCCTCGACCCACAGGTGCGCCTTCGGGTAGCCGACCAGCACGGTCTCCCGGTCGAACCGCGTCACGAACGACACCAGGTCCGGGTTCGACCCCACGATGTAGGCCGTCGGCGCCTCGGCTGCCGGCGGCGCGACGACCAAGGTCCGCGAGCCGCCGTCGAGGTAGAACTTCGTCGGCGCGACGCCCGCCGGCGGGAACTCATCCGCGGCGACCCGGATCGCGATCGGCCTCGGCGAGGATGTCCTCCTTCTGGCCCGGGCCGAAGAAGCTGAAGTCGCGCAGTTGCCGGGCGAAGCCGGTGTCCGGCATGCCGCCTCGCATCACCAGGTCGCGGTAGACGTCGCTCACGCCCTCCCATGGGTTGATCGCCGCCAGGTGCGGCGGCTGCTCGGCGGCGGTGAACCACTGCGAGACCGCCAGGTAGGAGGTGCCGCTCATCGCGACCTTGCCGGTGCACCAGTCCTGGACGGCCAGCCACTCGATCAGGTCGTAACAGTCGCGGCCCTCCTGGCGATCCCACAGCCCCGACACGGTCTTGTTGTCCAGCCCGACCAGCCCGAAGATGCCCAGCACGCTGGACGAGGTGCCCTGGCCCTTGCCGTACGGGCTGTAAGCGACGATGACCGGCACCTTGTCCGCCCCGGCCGGCCGGAACACGTCGACATGGATCGTGACGCCGTCGCGCAGGGTCACCGCGACGTCCTTCTCGAACACGACGTCGACCGGGATCGGCCGGAAGGGTGGCGCGATCTGGAAGCCGGCTTCCAAGGTCCTGGTGAAGCTCCTCCGGGCCGACGGCGTGGCCGCCGGCCCGGTCAGACCGGGAGCCGCCGAGCCATCCTCGACGCGGCCCGGGCCCGCTTCGCGGCCGACGGTTTCACCGCGACGACGATCCGCCGGGTCGCCGCCGACGCCGGGGTGGACGCCGCCCTGGTCATGCAGTTCCTCAAGTCCAAGGACGAGCTGTTCGGCGCCGTCATGTCGGTGCCGCCGGAGGCCCTCGCGCGCATGACCGACGCCTGGCAGGGCCCCGAGGACGGCATCGGGGAACGCGTGACGCGCGCCTTCCTCGGTGTCTGGGAGGACGATCCGGCGGCCTCCGAGTCGTTGCTGGCGATGCTCCGCGGCGCCATCGCTCACGAACAGGCCGCCGCCCAGCTCCGCGACTTCATCGAAGCCCGCCTGATGCGGGGCGTCGCCGTGCACATGCCGGACGACTACCACACCCGCCTGCGAGCCGGCCTCGCCGCGGCCATGCTGGTCGGGATCATCGTGGCCCGGCGCATCGTCCGCGTGCCGACCATCGCGAACGAGAGCCTGGATTCGATCGCGGCCACGTCCGGCATCGCGTTGCAGGCACTTCTCGCGCCGGCTTGACCGGTCCGCAGGCTGCGGCCATCGCCGTCAGTAGCCGGTGCCGGCGTCCCCCGCGCCGTGGCCGGCCAGCAGCACCGCCGCGATGATGGCGGCGATCAGGACCGCGGCGATGACGATCCACATGATGACTCGTCGAGGGGTCACGAAGGACATTGTTCATCGTCTTCAACGGTCCTGCTCCGCGAACTCGCCGGGCGGCCGCGGGCCGGCGACGGCGAACAAGCCCGCCGGCGGCAGCAGGCGCCCGTCCTTGACGTGCGAGTAGTCGCGGGCTTCCGCCACCAGGCCGCGGTCGTCGAAGCGCAGCACCGTGCAACCGGAGATGGTGACCGCCCGGCCGTCCGGGTAGGTCACCGCCCAGTACTCCACGGCGGCCACGTCGCCGTCGACCTGCGGCTCACCGAACCAGACCTCGGCCGGGCGGGTCTCCTCGTCGAAGCACTCGTGCAGGTAGGTGCGCAGACCCGCGCGTCCGCGGTACCGGCGGAACATCGACGCCCAATGATCCGCCTCCTCGGCCTGCAGCTCGGCGATCGCGTCCACGTCCTTGGCCGGCCAACTCCGAGCCCACACCGCCGCCCACCGCCGGGCCGCCTCGCGCACCTTCATGGTCACTCCTCCTGCGACAACGTCTCGCCGGAGTTCTAGCACCCGCCTACGACAAGAACGGCGGCGATCTTCAGAGGCCGAGCGTGACCGGGTCGGCGGGTATCCCGTACGCGAGCAGGTCGGTCAGCGTTGTGGCGAGGTCACGGGGCGAGAACAGGTCAGGGCCGGTGTGGTCGGTGATCTCGGAGAGCGGCCACCATCGGAACGCGGCGAGGTGCTCGGCGGCGAGCTGGTCGTCGGTGAACTCGCCCCGGGGCTCGAAATGGGCGGTGCGGACGAGGAAGTAGTCGTTGACGATGCCGTCGAAGCCGGGCGGATGATCTGCGGCGACCACGACTTGATGCCAGACGTGCGGCGGATCGACGGCGGTGACCAGGCCGGTTTCCTCGCGCAGCTCACGCCGCAACGCGGACTGCCGGTCCTCGCCTGGTTCGACGCCGCCGCCGGGAGCGGCCCAGACGGCCGGCGCCCCGTCCGGGACCGCCGGGTGCGGGACGACGAATCGGCACAGCAGGACGCGATCGTCCTCGTCGAGGATGATCGCGCGGACGGAGGCTCGAAGATTCAGCGACATGGCCGACGCAGGGTAACGCGCGTCAGGTCGCCCGTTTCTCCGGCGACTCGAGCAGCGCCGCGCCGAGGGGGGTGATGCTGTGCAGCACGGCCTTGCCGATCCGGCTGGTGTGGATGAGCCCGGCCTCCCGCAGGACGAACGTGTGCTGGCTGACCGCCGCGACGCTGACCCCGACGCGGCGGGCCAGCTCGGATGTGGTGCGCCCCTGCCCGATCGACTCCAGCACCGCCGTGCGGGTCATCCCGATCAGCGCGGCGATCGAGACGTTCGCCTGGCGCGACGAGAGCGAGAGGCCGTGCTCGACGGGATAGACCAGGACGGGCGGGAGCTTGGGGTCGTGCAGCACGTCGGCGGTGTGCCAGGACAGGAACGACGGTTGCAGCAGCAGGCCACGACCTTCCAGGTGCAGCGTCTGGTCGTACGCGACGTCCGGCAGCTCCAGCACCGGCGGATTCCACCGCATCATGGGCCGGTAGCTGCGCAGCAGCCCTTCGCTACCGCCGTCCAGGAACGCCCGCGCCCGCTTGGCGCGGTCGGCCTCCACATGCGCGCGCACCTCCGGCCAGATCGGCGCGACCACCGCCTCGTGGTGGGAGCCGATGGCTTCGGTGAGCCGTTGCAGCGCCTCCGAGTCCCCGTCGGCGAGCGCGGTGGCCCACGACGGCAGCGGTGAGCCCTGCCGGGCCAGCAGGGCGATGTCGTGGCGCAACCGGGACCGGGGTGTGTGCAGCAGCGCGTCGAGTCCGGCCGCCAAGCCGGACGCGCCCTCGGGCGGGGTGAGGAAGTCGGGGAAGAATCCGCCGGGTACCAGAGGCATCAACTGGTCCAGATCGGGGCGGCGGCACGCGCGAAGGGCGTGCTGCCGCCAGCGTCCGAAGACCAGCGGGGGGCCCGCGTAGCGAAGCCTGAACAGGCTGAACACCGTCTCCCACATGGGATCGGGCTGGTGTGCCAGCCGGACCCGGCCGACGTCCTCGGCGGTGAAGTGGATACGCAGCACGAGACCCCCGTCGACTCGTCGCTCGATCGACTCCTATCAGTGGGAGGGTATCAAGGCGAGTCGACCGCTCGCTGCCGCGAAGAGTGCCAAAAACGCACATACCAGCAGGTCGCGGGTGTACGGGTGAGCCGGGGTCACCGCCGATCGGGATCATGACCCGGCTCCGGGCACCGGCACGAGCGACGGCGCCGAACCGGTCGCCAGCAGCTCGGCGACCCGCTGCCTGACCGCCGGGAGCTGGGCGTACAGGATGCCGCCCGGGCACTCGGTCGCTCCCCAGTCGCGATGGCCGGGGATCACCGGCACGGTACGGGCGGCGCCGCTGATCGGGTTGACGTAGCTCGCGGTGGCCAGCGGGTCCAGCCCGGCCCACCCGGCGATCGCGGCGAGCAGCCGGATCAGCGCGTCCCCGGCCGCGGTCGTCGGCGCGCGGTCGACGAACGTCCCGAGCAGCACGACCCCCACGTTGCCGGCGTTGAAGCCGCCGACGTGCGAGGCGTTGACCATCCGCCGCTGTGGGTCGAACCCGGGAACGCCGTCGTCGCCGGAATGGCGGCCCTCGTAGACCGTGCCGGCTTCGTCGATCAGGAAGTGGTACCCGAAGTCCCCGTACGCGCGGTCGATGGTCTGGTAGCGGTAGATCGACCGCATCCGCGCGGCCGGGTCCGGGTCGTTGTTCGCGGTGGCCGTGTGGTGCACGGTCACGGTCTGGACCGGCCAGTATGTCTGCGGGTAGCGCTCGGCCCCGGTCGCGTCGAAGCGCAGCGATTCGTCGGCTCCCCAAGCGGCGCGGTCCAGGTAACGGCAGCCGGCCAGCTCGGCCGCCTCCTCGGCCGAGGCCGGCGGGCCGTCCCCGGGGGTCAGCGCCACCGCCTGGCCGCCCGGCGGCAGCTGGAGCTGGAGACGCTCGCCGCCGGCGACCGGTATCCAGGCCGTCTGCTCGGCCGGCGCGCCGGCGGCGTCTCCGCGACCGCCGCCGCACCCGGCTCGGATCCCACGCCACCCGCCGAACCGGCCGGCCCGGTCGGCGAACCTGATCCGGCCGGGCCGGGCGCCGGCGGGCCAGCGCACGGCCACGTACCGCACCGGACCGGCCGGCGGAGTGCCCGGGCCGGCGGCGGCCGCGGGCCGCCCCCGTCCGAGGACCGCCGTCGCCGCTCCGGCGCCGAGCAGACCGAGCACGGCCCGCCGCCCCATTCCCGTTGCATGCTCACCGTGTGCGGTCATCACGATCTCCCGTTCGGCTCAGTACGGGTCCGTGCAGACGGACTGACCGCCCGACGAGAAGACGAAGGCGCAGGCGCGGGCGGTCAGGCCGGCGTCGTTGACGACCGGGGTGTACGTCGACATGCTCCCGTACCCGGGGTAGGTCACCCGCAGCGACCCGTTCGCGTCGTAGCCGCGGATCTCGACGTACGAGCCACGCGCCCAGGCCATCCGGCACTGCCGGCTGTACCGCAGCTCCACGGTGCCTCCGCCGGGGACCGGAGCCGACTTCACCGTCGTGAAGCCGCCGCACAGCACGAAGGCGCCCTGCGCGTTCTCGTAGCGCGCCTGGGTCGGATCGACTCCGTCACAGACGATGTAGCAGCTCCGCACCAGCGCGGCCGAGGCCGGCTGAGCGGGCAGGATCGCCGCCGCGACCAGTGTCAACGCGCTCGCGGCCACCGCGGTGTATCGACGCCATCTCATCGTGGTTTCTCCTTTGTGGAAGCGAATCCTTCGGACAAGCGACGTAGTGATGGTGGGAATCCGCGCGCCGGCCTCGCCGCACTGTTAAGCCAGCGCTGAAAGGTTCGCCGCGTCCTTTCACCTCTCGCTTAATGCTGCGGTGGTCGTGCCGGCCCGGCTCGAAGCATGGCGCTCATGAGAATCGATCGCATCCTGGCCCCCATGCTGGCCGCCACCATGGTCACCAGCCTGATGGCGCCGGCCGGCGCCGCACCGCCGGCCGAGCGCGAACCTGTCCGCGCGAGCACGTCCGCCGTTCCGGAGGCAAGCCGCGACGCGCTGCTGGGCGAGCGATGGCGGTCCTCCGAGGACCGCGCGTGGACCGTCTCCGGTGACGGCGACGGGCTGCACGTCCTGGTCGCCGACGCCCGGCAGGGCTACGCCTGGCGGACGGTGGCGACGCTGTCCGAGCCCGGGGTCGAGACCGACAGCTGGATCGGCAACGCCTGTGTGACGGCTTCCGGGCGGCGGGCGGTCGTCGTCTACGCGCCCCGCACCTTCACCAACCAGGAGGACCTGTTCGACCGGGGCGCCTTTGCGGCGGTGGTGGACCTGCGCACGGGCGCCGCCCGCAAGCTGCCGCACCGGGTCAGCCTCGCCTACTTCGATCCGGGCTGCGGCGCCGGCGAGACGGCCGTGCTCACTCAGGCCGGCGACCAGGACCTCGGCCGAACCCGTCTGCTGCGGCTCGACACCGCGACGGCGAAGGTCGGCGCCCCGATCGAGGTGCCTGGCCAGCTGACCTCGGCCGTACCGACCCCGTCCGGCATCGTCGGCGCCGACCGTGGAGCGATCGTGAAGGTCGAGCCGTCGGGCCGGCGACGGGTGCTGGCCCGTACCGCCGCGGTGCCGTTCCGGCTGGCGGCGGACGCCGGCGGCGGCGTCGTGTACCTCGATCGCGACGGCGCCGCCCGGGCGAAGGCCTGGCGGCTGGACGGGGCGGCCGTGCGCGGCGGCGGCCGGCCGGCCGAGCTTGCGGCCGGCGCTCTTCCCACCTTGGACGTGACGAGCGGCCGCGGCGGGCGGGTGTACGTCACCGGGGCCGCTCGGACCGCTCGCGTGCCGGGCACGGCCGGCGTCGAGCTGCTCGACATACCGGCCGGCGCGAGAATCTCCACCGACGGCGGCCTCGCGGTCACCGCCGTCCAGCCCGCCGGATCGGCCGACCCGCGCCGGCCCGCCGACCCCACGGTCCCGTCGCGGATGACCATCCGCGCCACGGCGCTGGAGACCGGCCGGGCGGTGTCGTTCGCCGACGTGCCGACCCGGGCGACCGGCCCGGCCGCCGCATCCGGCCGCGCCCTGAGCCCGTCGCTCGCCGCCGCGACGGCGTCCATCGACCGGCGTGACATCGCCGCGTCGGCGTCCCCCGACCGGCGTGACACCGCCGCGTCGGCGTCCCCCGACCGGCGGGTGGCAGCCGGCGATCCGGCCGACCCGGCGGACTTCGCCGACCGGTACTGCTCGGTGCCCCGCAACGACCCGCACAACCAGGCCATGCAGCCGAAACCGCGGCAGGTGGAGTGGGCGGTGGACCAGGCGGTGCGCCAGTCGCTGACGCTCACCCGCCCGGCCAACTGGAAGAACCTCGGCATGCCGGCCTACAGCCCCGGCGCGCTGTTCCCGCCGATCCCGCTGGACGGCGGCGGGTACGTCCCCGCCCAGATCATGCTCGGCATCGCCGCCCAGGAGTCGAACCTGTGGCAGGCGTCCCGGTTCGCGCTGCCCGGCATGACCGCCAACCCGCTGATCGGCAACTTCTACGGCCTGGACATCTACAACGGCACTACCGACGACGACTGGACGATCCGGTGGGACCGGGCCGACTGCGGCTACGGCGTCACGCAGGTCACCGACGGCATGCGGCGCGCCGGCCGGGAGAAGCCGGGTGAGACCGCGCTGCCGTACGACACCCAGCGGGCGGTGGCCCTCGACTTCGCCGCGAACGTGGCCGCCGGCGTACGGATCCTGCAGTCCAAATGGAACCAGACCCGGGCGGCCGGCCTGAACGTTCACGACGGTGTCGCCTCGCGGATCGAGAACTGGTACTTCGCGGTGTGGGCGTACAACAGCGGCTTCCATCCGGCGTCGGAGGCGGGCGCGAACGGCGGGGCGTGGGGGGTCGGATGGGCCAACAACCCGGCCAACCCGCGATTCCCGGCCAACCGGGGCTCGTTCCTGGAGACCGACGACTACCACGACGACTACGCCGACGCGGCGCACCCGCAGGACTGGCCGTACCCGGAGAAGGTGATGGGGTGGGCCGGGCACCCGGTCCAGGTGCCCGAGTCGCCCGACGTGACCGTCGTCGGTTACCGCTCCGCGTCGTGGAACGGCGGCGACGTGTGGGGGCCGATCAACCGGCATCACGTGATCCCCGGGCTGGACCAGTTCTGCGACGCCAGCGACAACTGCGAGTGGGGCTCGCACTGGCTGCCCGACGCGCCGGAGGTGACCGGCGAGCCGGCCGGCCCGTGCAACCACCGGGACGCGAGCAACCGGGTCGACCTCAAATGCTGGTACCACCAGCCGGCCGGGTGGAAGCCGGACTGCCCGTCGACATGCGGGCTCGAGCTCGTACGGTTCGACCCCGGTTACCCGTACGAGCCGGACGGCGCCTCGTACCCGCCCCGGTGCGACCTGTCCGGTCTGCCCGGCGGGGCGCTGGTCATCGACAACCTGCCGGACGGCACCCCGTCGGTACGGCCGGACTGCGGCCGGCCGTGGACCAACGCCGGCTCGTTCTCCTTCACCTACCAGGCCGACCAGGACGGCCGTTATCCCGGGAAAATCGACACCCATCAGCTCGGCACCGGTTTCGGCGGCCATTTCTGGATGTCCAACGCCCGCACTCCCGGCGCCGAGGACGGCAAGCTGGAGGTGGTCGGCCGCTGGCGGTTCGGCCAGGCGCAGGTGGGCCTCGGCAAGATCATGGTGCATCTGCCCCAGCTGAACAACGGCAACGAGCGCGCCTGGTACCAGATCCGCACCGCGTACGGCGACCGGGTCGCCGTGCTCAACCAGCGCGGCAGCGGCAACCGATGGGTGACGCTGGGCACGTACCGGTTCAACAACGTGCCCGAGGTGTCGCTGACCACCAGAACGGTCAACGCCACCGGCAACGAGCGGGTCGCCTGGGACGCGGTGGCCTACGTGCCGGTGTCCGGCCATACGCTGCGGGTCCTGCACTGGAACATCGCCGGCGCGGCCCTGAACGACGGCGACACGTTCGTCGTCGACCGGCTGGTGCGGGAGATCCTGGCCCGCCGGCCGGATGTGGTGACCACCGACGAGATGTGCTACAGCCAGTTCGACAACCTGCGCGGCAAGCTGGCACAGGCGGGCTACCGGATGGAGGGCAACTTCCAGACGACCGGCCTGGGAACCAACGTCACCTGCTTCAACGCGGGCGACGTCCGGCTGAACGAGGGGATCGCGGTGTTCGTCAAGGGCACGGTCGTCCGGAACACCAACTACCTGTTCGTCGACGGCAACGAGCTGGTCACCACGCCGACCGTACGACCACCGCAGGGCCGGGGCGTGGCCTGCACGACCGTCCGGTTCAGCGACGTCGGCGAGGACGTCAAGGCCTGCGTCACGCACCTGGAGACCGGCTACCCGGCCGACCAGACCGCGGCGGTGCAGGTCCGCGAGCTGGCCCGGGTGTTCGGGCCGGAGGCGCGGCAGATGCCGTTCATCCTGGCCGGCGACACCAACATCGACACCAACGCCCGCGCGGACGCCAACATGGGCGCGCTGTACAGCTACCCCCTGGGCATCGGCGATTTCAACGAGGTCGAGCAGGAGCGGGCCTGCGTGGTGGACCTGACCTGCGAGGTGTACCAGGGCGGCTCGGACACCTTCCGGGGCAAGGACGACCAGCCGGACGGGTCGTCGCGGAAGCTGGACTACATCTTCGCGGACCGGTGGCATCTGCACGTGCCGGTCGGACGCGCCGGCACGGTCACCGATGTCGGGCAGTGCGGCAGCGACAACGAGCCGTGCTCCGACCATTACATGGTCTACGGCGAGGTGCAGCTGCCCACCGGCACGTGATCGCGAGCGGTGCCGCCGGGCTGCCGAACCGGCGGCCCGGCGGCGCGGCCCGCGTTTCGATGAGGCGGCTCACCCCGGCCGCCGGTCGGGCGGCGCTTCCTGGCGCGGCGGACCAGTTCGGCGGCGCCCCCGAACACGAACGACAGGGCCACGCCGACGGCGAGGCCGAGCAGGGGGTTCTCGGCGAACGCGGCGCCGCCCAGGAAGCCCAGCCCGGCGGTGTACGCGGCCCAGGCCAGCGCCGCGATCGCCGAGGCGGGGCTGAACCGGGACAGCGGCAACCGGGCCGAGCCGCAGGCCAGGTTCATCGCCACGCGGCCGCCCGGCAGGAAGCGGGAGGTCACGATCAGCAGGGCCGGCCGGCGGCCGAGATGCCGGCCCGCCGCGTCCACGGCGCGGCTGACGTGCCGGGAGCGCCTGATCAGGCGGGGACCGGCGACACTGCGGCCGAGGCCGTACGCGAGGTGGTCGCCGACGAAGACGCCCAGGGCGGTGGCGACGACGACGAGCGGCAGGCTCGGCGTGCCGGCATGGGCGAACACCCCCGCGGTCAGGACCGCCGCCTCCGACGGGATCATCGGCAGCACGCCGTCCAGGCTGCTCAGCCCGGTCAGCAGGGGATAGAGCAGCGGCGAGGTCATCAGCGGGTCGACCAGGGTGAGGTCCATGTGCCGAAGCGTGAGCGCGAGGTTCGGGCCCGGGCGTCGGTCCTCGGTACCGTCGCGGGTCACTCTCGGGTAGGGGGCCGGATACCTCTCGCGATGGACGTGCCGCCGGTAGTGATCTTGCTAGTGTCGCCCCGTGACGGGTCGCCCACGATCGAAACAGCGGCTTCGCCGGCTCGTCGGGCGGGTCGCCGCGACGATCCGCGAGCTGACGTCGGTCGCCCCCGCGCCGAGCTCGGCCGGGCGGCCGACGCTCTCGTCGGTGCTGCTGTGGGTGGGCACGAGCCTGGTCGCCCTCGGGCTGATGTTCTTCAACGTGGGGCTGGCCGCCTCGAAGTTCGACGTGTACCCGGCGGTCGCGTTTCTGGCGGGCCTCGGGCAGAGCGGCGCGCTGGTCCTGATCCTGGTCCGGCCGAAGGCGGCGACCGCGCTCCAGTTCGGGGCCGTCACCCTGTTCGCGGTGGCCATCCCGCCCGGCGCCGGACCGACGTGGCCGCTGACGGCGCTGGGGGCGATCACGCTGATCGCGCACGTCGGCCTGATCGCCGCCCGCACCGACCGGCGGACGGCGCTGGCCACCCTCGGGGCGAGCTTATTGCTGCTCCTGTTGGTGATCCTGCTCGATCCGCGTACCCGGTCGGTCGGCGACTGGCTGCCGATCATGATCGTCTACCCGATCTTCGCGGCCCTGACCCTCGGCGCCGTGCTGATGACGCGCCGGTGGCGGGAGGTCCGCCGGGAGCTCGCCGACGCGCGGCGCTCGGTCGAGGTCGAGCAGAGCCAGCGGGCGGTCGCCGAGGAGCGCACCCGGATCGCGCGGGAGCTGCACGACGTCGTGGCGCACAACATGTCGGTGATCCACATGCAGGCGACGTCCGCGTCGTACCGGATCAAAAATCTCGACCCGGAGGTACGGGCGGAGTTCGCCCAGATCGCCGACGGCGCGCGCTCGACGCTGCGGGAGATGCGCCAGCTGCTGGCCGTGTTGCGGGACGAGAGCGCCGACGCCGAGCTGACGCCGGTGCCCGACCTGAGCCGGCTGGCGGAGCTCGTCGAGTCGGCCGGGCGTGCGAGTGTGCCGGTCGAGGTGCGCGAGGCCGAATCGGTCCGGGCGGTCGTGCTCACGGAGGCCGTCGCCGTGGCGGCCTACCGGATCGTCCAGGAGTCGTTGAGCAACGTCATCCGGCACGCGCCCGGCGCCCGTACGGTGATCAATCTTGATGTTGAAGGGTTTGACCTTGTGCTTTCCGTCGTGAACGACGCGTCGGCGCGGCCGGCCCAGCCCATCGAGGCGCCGGGCCGGGCCGGCCATGGGATTTCGGGAATGCGCGAACGGGCGCGGCTGGCGGGAGGATCTTTGGAGGCCGGCGTACGCGACGAGGGCGGCTACCGGGTCGTGGCCCGGTTGCCGATCGGAGGCGCCGGATGATTCGCGCGCTGATCGTGGACGACCAGCCGATGATCCGGGTCGGCATCCGCGCGATCCTGGAGTCGCAGGACGACATCACGGTCGTGGGCGAGGCGGAGAACGGGCAGCTCGGCGTCGAGCGCTGCCGCAGCCTGCGCCCCGATGTCGTCCTGATGGACGTCCGGATGCCGGTGCTCGACGGGCTGGCCGCGACGAGGGCCATGCTCGGTCCGGAGCGCGGCGCGGGCCACACGCCGCGGGTGCTGATGCTGACGACCTTCGACCTGGACGACTACATCTATGCCGCGTTGCAGGCCGGCGCCAGCGGTTTCCTGCTCAAGGACAGCGAGCCCGAGGACCTGCTGCGAGCCGTGCGCGTGGTGGCCGGCGGCGAGGCGTTGCTGGCGCCCAGCATCACCCGTCGCCTGATCGAGAGCTTCGTCCAGGCGAGGCCGCGGCCGTCGACGGCCGCCACGGCGCTCAACGGGCTCACCGACCGCGAACGGGAGGTGCTGCGCCTGATGGCGCTGGGCAAGTCGAACGCCGAGATCGCCGCGGCGCTGTTCATCGCCGAGCAGACCACCAAGACGCACGTGAGCCGGATCTTGCAGAAGCTGGACCTGCGCGACCGCGTCCAGGCCGTGGTCTTCGGCTACGAGACCGGCCTGGTCACGCCCGGCAGCCAGGGGTAGCGCCGCACGATCGCGGGCGCCGTCACCGGGCCTCGGTGATCTCCCCGACGAGTTCTCCGGATTCCTTCGCTCCGGCGGCGCCGGGGGTCGGAATTGACGAGGTCGCTGGTGGGGTGGTGCGCACCTCGGTGAACACCCGGGTGTGCATGGCCCAGTAGCGGAAGGCGGTCGCGAGGCCGAGCCCGAGGATGTTGGCGGAGATGTTGTCCGCCAGCGGGCTGCGCAGTCCCAGCGCATAGTGCGAGATCGCGAGCGGCGCCAACGAGATCGCCAGGCCGATCAGGGAGACCACGACGAACACGACGAACTCGCGGTGAACCTCGGAGCGCCGATTTTCCCGGAAGGTCCAGTACCGGTGACCGAGCCAGGCCACGAGGACACCCATGGCGGTGGAGATGGCCTTCGCGGCCAGCGGCATGTCATAGAGCGGGCCGTGTCCGCCGGCGAAGCGGAGCAGGTTGAAACCGCCCACGTCGACGACGAAGCCGGCGATCCCGACCAGGCCGTACTTGGCCAGGCGCAGGCTGTGCCGGCGCAGCCGGTCGTACCAGCGACGGATCGACGCCACCCTCGGTCCTCCGTTACCCCGTGAATTCATAGACGTCCACACCCGGACTCTGATACCGAAGCGTCGCATACGGCGCGAGCGTCGGCGCGTACGGCCGGGTGTGATCGACGAAGATCCATCGCACGCCCAGTCGCCGCAATTCCTGAGCGGCGCTCTCGGTGGGATCGGCGATGAAGCCGTCGTTCAGCCGCAGCAGGTCCGGCTTCCAGTAGTTGACGGTGATGGAGTCCCGGCCCTCGGGCCCGAGCTTCGCGGACATCGGCGTGGCGGTCCATCCCTCGACCAGGACCTGCCGCTCGCTGAAGGCCGCGACCGTCCAGCGACGGCTGTCGCAGTGGACCGGCTCCACCGGCGAAATGCAGTGGCGGTTGGTCATGACCAGGTCGTCGACATCGGAGTGGTCGCGGATCCACCGGGCCGCGTCGATCTGCCCGCGACTCGTCGCGAGGTGGGCGGTGACCGGCACGGTCGGCAAGGGCGCGGCCGAGGTCGCCTGGCGGATCTGCGAGATCGGCGTCTGCCCGGCCGGGAACAGGACGTACCAGACCGAGGAGAGCACGCCGCCGGCCAGCACGGTCAGCACCATCGCGGCGCCGGCCAGCCGGAGCCGGTTCACCCGCCCGCGAGTCAGCGCCGCGCCGGCGGCGCCGGCGACGACCACCACGGCCACACCGACGGCGATCAAGGACGCGCCCATGCCCCACTCACCCGGCCGCACGGTACCCAGGACGGCGGGTCCGAGCCAGACCAGCGCGACGCCGGCGAGGACGCTCACGGCCAGTGCCCGCGCGAACCGCCGCGGACCGAGCACGTTGACCATGGCGGCCAGGCCCATCGCCGAGCCGAGGACGAGCAGCGGAATGGCGGTTCGTGCGAAATACCACTGACTCGCACCGGGGTGGGCGAACAAGGCGATCGCCCCGCCGCCCGCCAGGCCGCCACCGATGAGCAGCCACGGCGTGGGGCTGCGGCGCGCGGTGGGGGAGAAGGGCAGAACCACGGCCCCGGCGCCGCGGGCGAGGACCGCGGCCGCACCGATCGCCAGGATCAGCGCCATCTGGAGCGTCGTGTCCGGCTTGCCCAGCCATTTCGCCGCGGGGATCTGGTCGGCCGCGTCCGCCGGGCTGAGGTGCAGGCCCGCACCGGAGCCGTGGAACACGACCACGAGCGCGAAGATGAGGCAGCCGACCACCACGGCGAGGTCGCCGGCGACGGACAGGAAGCGCGACCGGTCGAAGACCAGCATCGCGGCCAGGGCGAGCCCGACTCCCGCGACGAGAAGCGGAAGTGTCGACCCCTTCGTGCCCGATGCGCCGAGGCACAGCACGAGGAGCAGGAGCAGGCTGCCACCGCGGGACATCGTTTTGTTCCACCGCATGGCGAGGACGGCGGCGGCGGCCGTCACCATCGGGATCGCGAGCCCGAGGCTCGGCGAGAGCGGCGCGACCGGTGACCCGCCCGAGACCTTGCCGAGCACATTGAGATCGCCGCCGGCGAAGGCCAGCACGGCCGCGACCGGGCCGGCCCAGGCGCGGCCGGTCAGCCGAACGGCCGCCGCGGCGATGGCGAACACCACCACGATCGGCATGAGGACCGCCATGAACCGGAACAGCACCTCGTCGAGCGGGACGCCGGACGCCACCGAGATCTGCGCCACCCAGGCATGGCTGAACCAGTGGTAGGCGAGGGATTCGCTCTGGACCCACGGGAAGGTCGTGGGCCCGCGGTGGGCAAGCTGACCGGCGAGCGCGAGATGAAGGTAGGCGTCGACGTCGATCGCCCGGGAGCCGGTGTTCCAGTGCAGCGGCACGGCGTGGAAGTAGGAGCGCAGCTGCGGCAGCGTGACCAGGGACACCAGGGCGACCGAGGGCGCACACCACCACGGCAGCGGCCGGGTTCGCGCGGTGCGCAGCCGGTTTCGCGTCCCCGGCAGGAGAACGAGGACCGCCGCGACGGCGAGCGGGCTGAAGGCGATCCACCGCTGGGCGGTGAGCCCGGCCACGACCTGAGCCGCGATGGCGAAGACCGAGCCGACCGCGAAGCCCATCGCCAGGTCCTCGAGAAGCCAGCCGTCCCGGGGCCGGGCCGCCCGCCAGGCCAGCGCACCCGGCAGCACCTGCGTCACGAGCACGACGAGAGTCGCCAGCAGCACGTGCGGCACGGGCATCGCACCCACCACCGCGCACGCCAGCAGCCCGGCGACCAGAAGGAACGCGATCGCGGCACCGAGGATCCGAGGTACCGCCGAGGGCCTTGGCGCCGGCGCGGCGGGTACCGGCGTCACGACTGTCGGTGACGCCTCGGTGTCAGCCTTGGGCTGTGCCACACATGCTCCTACCTCGGGCGGCTCGGACGGCACGGAGTATAGACAGCGCGCGACCGATGATTCGTACCCGCGGGGCCAAGATTCGCTGGGCCGATTGCCCTACAAGAGTTCGTGACGAGACGCTATTGTTCGTGCTCGTGCCGCACACCGACCCCGACTCGTCCGACGTTCCGGTGCGAACCGGACTCGAGAGCAACGACCCCGCCGACGAAGGCGTGTACATCAACGGCTACTTCGAGACCCGGCTCACGCACGACGAGAACCGGGCAAAGGTGTGGAAACACCTCTGCGAGTACCTGGCGCGCTGGATAGCTCCCGACGCCGAGGTGCTCGAGCTCGGAGCCGGGTGGTGCGACTTCGCCAACAACGTGCGGGCGCGTCGCGTGGTGGCGATGGACCTCGACGCGACGGTCAAGCGCGCGGCGGCGAGCCATGTGACGCCCGTGGTCGGTGACTGCACGGATCTCAACGCGTTCGAGAACGGCAGCTTCGACGTCGTCTTCGCCTCGAACCTGCTGGAGCACCTGGAGCGCCCGGAGGCGTCCCGGCTGCTCGCCGAGGCCCGCCGGGTGTTGCGCCCGGGCGGCCGGCTGATGCTGCTGCAGCCCAACTTCCGGCTGAACCCGGGCCGGTACTTCGACGACTTCACCCACGTCGCGATCTTCACGGATCAGTCACTCCGGGACTATCTGGTCTCCGAGGGCTTCACGGTCGAAAAGGTACTGCCGCGCTTCCTGCCGTTGACGATGAAGTCCCGCGGGTCCAAGCTCACGTTCCTGGTCCCGTGGTATCTGCGATCGCCGGTCAAGCCCTTCGCGGGCCAGATGTTGCTCGTCGCGGCACGCTAGTCCGACCAACTCATCCGACATCCGACATCCGACATCCGACGGAGGAAACCCCGATGTGGAACGGCAGATCGCTGTCCGTCGTACTGCCGACGTACAACGAGAAGGACAGCATCGCCGAGGTCGTCAACCAGTTCGCGGCCCTGGGGCTTGTCGACGAGATCATCGTCGTCAACAACAACGCCGCCGAGGGGACGTCCGAAGAGGTCGCCAAGACCGTCGCGCGTGAGGTCATCGAGACGCGACAGGGCTACGGCGCGGCGATCAAGCGAGGGCTGCGCGAGGCGAACACCGACCTCGTCGCGATCTGCGAGCCGGACGGCACGTTCAAGCCCGCCGACCTGCACAAGCTGCTCGCCTTCCTGCCCGAGTGCGACTACGTGATCGGGTCCCGGACGGTCTCCAACTTCGTCTGGGAGGGCGCCAACATGGGCTGGTTCCTCCAGTGGGGGAACTGGGCCGTCGCCAAGATGGTCGAGGTGCTGTACAACACCGCGTACCTGAGCGACGTCGGCTGCACCTTCCGGATCATGAGCCGGGAGCAGGCGGACATGATCCTCGACAAGTCCAAGCTGGACGGGTCGGCGTACGGCCTCGAGATGTTGCTGCTGGCCGTCATCATGCGGAGCAAGCTCGTCCAGGTGCCCGTCAACTACCAGCAGCGGGTCGGGGTCTCGTCGGTCACCGGCGACTTCGGCAAGACGGTCAAGCTCGGCTTCGAGATGATCGGGCTGGTGCTCCGGATGTGGGCCGGCCGCCGGAAGATCCGGCGGGGCTCCCCGCTGGGCGGGGCCCGCCCGCGGGTGAAGGTCGGTAGCTAGCCGCGCGCGCGGCGCTCTCCTCTCAGGCCGGCTCCGGGTCGGTTCGGCGTTGTGCCCGGAGCTGGAGGAACTTGTCCCCGGCGACGACGGCGGGGGCGATGAGCGACAGGGCGAGCACGACCACCCATTGCCCGCGCGTGAGCGACGTGGTGTCGAGCAGCCGCTGGAACATGCCCAGTTCCACCGCGGCCCAGGTCATGAACCAGCCGGCGGCGATCCAGCCGAGGTACGGGAACACCGGGGACGACCAGGGCGCCTGGCGTTCGCGGCGCATCACCAGGCCGATGTTCACCGCGGACAGCGAGATGACGGCGAAGGCCATGGTCATGTTGATCGACGGATCGGTGGTGCTCGGTTTGCCGGGGCCCCAGGCGAGCACCGACAGGGCGGTGGCGGCGACCACGAAGCCGAACAGGAGCCAGCGGACGATCCACGGCCTGGTGACGATTCTCGTCCCGGGCTTGCGGGGCGGCCGCTGCATCACGCCGGGGTCGGGAACATCGACGATGAACCCGATCACCACGGTGATGACCACGAAGAACTTGCAGAACAGCAGTTGGAGAGGGAACAGGGCGACGCCGCCGTTGACGTTCAGGATGGTGGCGTAGACCATCAGCTGCAGCACCGAGGACAGGACGGTCAGCTGCAGCCGGATGTAGGTGGAGATCCGGCGGTAGATGTCGCGGCCGAGGTCGACGGCGCGGACCAGGGTGGCGAAGTTGTCGTCGGTCAGCACGATCTTCGCCGCCTGCTTGGACACCTCGGAGCCGCTGCCCATGGCGACCCCGACGTCGGCCTGTTTGAGCGCGGCCGCGTCGTTCACGGCGTCGCCGGTCATCGCGACCACCTGGCCGTCCTGCTGCATGAGCTTGGCCAGCCGCAGCTTGTCCTCGGGCGCCACTCGTCCGAACACGTGCAGCTGAGGCAGTTGGTGCAGAACCTGGTCATCGGAGAGATGCTGCAGATCGGTGCCGGTGATCACGCCGGGTCCGAGGCCGAGCTCGTCGGCGATCGCGCGGGCGGTGACGGTGTGGTCGCCGGTGATCATCCGTACGTCGATCCCGGCCCGCAGGGCGACCTGCACCGCGTCCTTGGCCTCGGTGCGCAGCGGGTCCATGATCCCGACGAGCGCGACCAGGATGAGATCGGTGACCGCGGACATCGGGCCGGCCAGCGCCGCGGCCATCGCGGCGTCGTCCAGTTCCCGGGCGGCGAAGGCGAGGACCCGCAGCCCCTTCTCGGAGAGCTGACGGTTGGCGGCCAGGATCTCGTCCCGCACGTCGGCGATCGGGACGACCTTCCCGTGCCACCACGCGAAGGCGCAGCGCTGCAGGACCACATCCGGCGCGCCCTTCACGCTGGCGAAGTGTGGTTGGGTGATCATCCCGCCGGCCATCGCCTCGGGGAGGTCGTGGAAGGTGGCCATGAACTTGTACTCGGAGTCGAACGGCACCTCGGCCCGGCGGGGCAGGGCTTCGCGGGTCCGCTCGGCGTCGGCGCCGAGCTTCGCGGCGAGCACCACGAACGCCGCCTCGGTCGGATCACCGATGACCGAGCCGTCGTCACCGACGGTGGCGTCGGTGCACAGGATCAGACCCAGCGCGAGGCGGTGGAAGTCCGGCGGCGGCGATCCTGCCACGCCCAGGACCGCGCCGGTCTTCTGATAGCCGGGGCCGTCGATCTTGTACCAGTCGCCGCCGGCCAGCATGGTGGTCGCGGTCATCGCGTTCATCGTCAGCGTGCCGGTCTTGTCGGAGTTGATGACCGTGGTCCCACCCAGGGTCTCCACGTCCGACAGCGACTTGACCACCGCCTTGGCCTCGGCCAACCGGCGGGCTCCGGACGACAGCATGGCCTGTACGAAGGTGGGCAGCCCGGTCGGGATCGACGCGATCGCGGTGGAGATGCACAACAGCACCAGCGTGGTGCTGTCCATGCCGCGCACCAGGCCGAAGATGGCGATGATCGCCACCGCGGCGAAGGCGAGCGCGCCGAAGACCTTGGTCATGCCGTCCAGTTCGCGCTGCAACGGGGACCGGGTGCGCTTGGTGGCGTTGACCATCCCGGCGATCTGCCCCATCTGGGTCGCGACGCCGGTGCCCGTCACCACGAAGATCGTCGTGCCGCGGGTCACCTGGGTGTTCTGGAACACCAGGTTGGTACGGTCGCCCAGCGCCACCTCACCGTCGGGCAACGTCACCGAGTCCTTGGGCACCGGTGCGCTCTCGCCCGTCAGCGCGGCCTCCTGCACCTCCAGCGTCGCCGAGGTGATGATCCGCCCGTCGGCCGGGACCACGTCACCGGCCTCCAGCAGCACGATGTCGCCCGGAACCAGCTTGGTCGAGTCGATCTGCTCGACCTGGCCGGACCGGCGCACCCGGGCGTGCGGCACCTGGAGCTTGGCCAGCGCCTCCACGCTGGCCCGCGCCTTCATCTCCTGGTTCGTTCCCATCACCACGTTGAACAGCACCAGGCCGAGAACCACCAGCGCCGTGGCGATCTGCACGATCGCGAAGCTGGCCGCCACCACGAGCAGCAGCATGATGTTCATCGGATTGGCCAGCTGTCCCCGGGCGATCACCCACATGCTCGGTGGCGGCTCCTGGGGCAGCTCGTTGGGCCCGTACTCGGCCAGCCGCCGGTCCACCTCGGCGACCGTCAGCCCCTGCTCCGCGTCGACACCCCACTGGGCAGTCACGTCCTGTGCCGGCATCGCATATGGGGTGCGGTTCTCGGCGGGATGTTCCTTGATGGTCATCTGAACCCCCGGATATCCGGCTCACTCAGAACGGTGGGCCTGGCGGTGAGATCAGCCGGAGGCGGCGACCACGCCGGCTCCGGGCCGGCCGCCACCGCGTAGCCGTCCGGTTAACAGCATGGAAACCTCGTCATGCCTCGGCATCATCCGGCCGGGATAGTTCGCGACTGCCGTAGGTCGTGGCGACGCGCGCCAGGTCATGGCCGCTTCCGCGCATGTACCGGTGCCGTACCCAGGAGGTGAAGGCGGCGAGCGCGCCCGGCGACGAGGCCGGCGACCAGGGCTCTTCCTTGGTCAGGTCGAAATAGGTGAGCAGCTTGAGGTCGGGGTACGCCCCCGAGCGCAGCGCCGTGTCCATGTCCTGGAACCATCGGGCCTTGTCGCCGCCGTCCTCCGTGGACGCGAACTCGGCGATCATCACCGGGCGGCGCGGCGCGATGGCACGGGCCGTGGCGTACGCGGTGGCGAAGGTCGCGTCGAAGCTGGTCCAGTGGTCGCCCGCCGGGTCCCAGGACGGGCCGAATCCCCAGTTGTATCCGTCGATGCCGACCCAGTCGACGTACGCGTCCCCGGGGTAGGCGCCGGCCGGGTCGTTGTAGGGCGTGTCCGGCGAGGATCCGTTGTTGTACGCCCACACCCATTGCACGTTCCGCGCCCCGGCGGCCCGGACGATGTCATGCACGCGCCGGTACGCCCGCACGTACAGCGAGGGGTCGGCGTTGTTGTTCGCGATGCCCCACGGGTACCAGTTGCCGTTGAACTCGTGGCCCCACCGGACCATGATCGGCAGTCGCACCGCCGCGAACTCTTCGGCGCGTGCCCGGATGTACGTGTCCCAGGCGCCCTCGATCACGTCGGCCAGGTGGATCTGCCCGGGGTCGTTCGGGCCGAGCGCGGTGTTCCAGGGCTCCCAGGTGTAGTGCGGCATGATGCCCCGCCGCCAGAGCGCCTTGGCCTCGTTCACCGGGAACGCCAGGCCGCTCGCCCAGCTGTCGAACCACATGACGCCGGCCGGGCGGACGCCGTAGAGGTCTTCGACGTCCGCCGCGATCGCCGTGGGGGTCTCTTCCCGGAAGACACCCAGGTACCGAGTGGGGGAGGAGTCCCGGTGGGCGGCCGCCCCGGTGGCATCGGACAGGGCCAACGCCACCGCGCCCGCCGTCGTGCCCAGCAGTGTTCGCCTTCGCATTTTGCCTCCTCATGGGCGCCCCAAGTTGGAAGCGCTTCCAGCCAGACGATACGAAGCACTCCCATCGATGTAAAGAGGCGCCAGCCGGTCGGCATCTTGACGAGCTCATAGCGGTACGGTTACAAAGATGTCATAGAGATATCTCGATGAAATGCCTTGGAAGCGCTTCCACTCCCCGTCCCCAGGAGGCCCCAAATGATCTTCACCCGAACTCGCGTCCCGAAGGCGTTCGCCGCCGCGATCCTCGCTACCCTCGTCGTCCTGGCGCCCGGCGCCGCACCGGCCGAAGCCGCGATCGGCCCCAGCTTCGTCGACAACTTCAACGGATTCGACACCGGCCGCTGGTACAAGGCCGACGGCTACAGCAACGGCGGCATGTTCAACGCTGGGTGGCGCGCCGACCACGTCTGGTTCAGCGGCGGCGTGCTGGGCATCAACCTGGACACTCAGTCCTGCCCCGGTGGCTGCTCCGGCAAGCCGTACGCCTCCGGTGAATATCGCACCACCGACCTGTACACGTACGGCCGGTTCGAGGCGCGCCTGAAGGCCGTCAAGAACCCCGGCACCGTGACGTCGTTCTTCAGCTACACCGGCCCCAGCGACGGCCAGCCGTGGGACGAGATCGACGTCGAGATCCTCGGGAAGAACACCAACCAGGTGCAGCTCAACTACTTCACCAACGGCGTCGGCGGTCACGAATCCGTCATCAACCTGGGCTTCGACGCCTCGACCGGCTATCACAGCTACGCCTTCGAGTGGTGGAACGGCGGCACCATCAACTGGTTCGTCGACGGGGCCCTGGTCCACCAGGAGAACGGCTCGCGCGGGCCGCTTCCCACGCACCCGCAACGCATCATGATGAACCTCTGGCCCGGGATCGGCGTGGACGGCTGGCTGCAGCCCTTCAAGTACCCGGGAACCACCCTGACCGCCACCTACGACTGGGCCAAATACACCAAGTACTGATCGGCCCGAGGTCCGTGCCTTGCTGCTCGGTACGCTGAGCAGCAAGGCACTGTTTCGAGCGGAGGAGGGCCCGGTATGTCGTCGCCGGTCCCGTCGCGGCCGCCGACCCTCGACGAGGTCGCCCAGCGGGCTCGGGTGTCGCGTACGGTCGCCTCCCGGGTGATCAACAACGGTCCGCACGTCAGCCGGGCCAAGCGCGACGCGGTGGAGAAGGCGATCCGGGAGCTCGGGTTCACGCCGAACCGGGCCGCGCGGGCGTTGGCGACGCGCCAGACCGGCGTGGTGGTGCTCGGCGTCTCCGGTGACGGGCCGGGAGTGTTCGCGGATCCGTTCTTCGGGCAGGTCATGGTGGGCGCGTCCACCGCGCTGGAGAAGACCGACCTGCACCTGATGCTCAGCCTGGCCACGACCGGTCACGGTCAGCGGCGGCTGGAGAACTTCCTGCAGACCCGGGGAGCCGACGGGGTGATGCTGGTCGCGCTACGCGGTGACGATCCGCTGATCGACATCGCGGCGCGATCCGGACTGCCGACCGTCTTCATCGGGTTGCCGATGCACGGGACGCCGCCGTTCTACGTCGAGACCGACAACGCGGGCGGGGCGCGTGCGGCCACCGAGTACCTGCTGCGCGCCGGCCGCCGCCGGATCGTCATGATCACCGGACCGGACGACACCGCGGTCGGGCGGGAACGGCGCCGCGGCTACACCGAGGCGCTGACGCTGGCGGGACTCCGGCCGTACGCCACCGAGCCCGGAGACTTCATGGAGGCCGGCGGCGCCGCGGCGATGCGTGCGCTGCTGATGACGCACCCGGATCTCGACGCCGTGCTCGCGGCGAACGACAACATGGCGGCCGGGGCGTTGCGCATGTTGCGCGGCGCGGGCCGTTCGGTGCCCGGCGACGTGGCCGTGGTGGGTTTCGACGATCTGCCGATCGCGCTGCACACCGATCCGAAGCTGACCACCGTGCATCAGCCGGTGCAGGCCCTGGGCCGCGAGGCCGCCCGCATGCTGGTCGAGCTGCTGAACGGCGCGCAGCCTCAGCCGTTCATCCTGCCCACGAAGGTGGTGGTCCGGGAGTCGGCCTGACGCGCGAGCCGGCGGGCGAATCAGGGCGGAGCCCGGCCGCGCGTGAAGGTCGGCGGCCGGCCGGGCTCTCACCTCGACGGGACGCTCAGCTCAAGGTCCACTTCTGATTGCCGGCGCCGGTGCAGGTCCACAGCTGGACCGTCGTGTTGTTGGCGGTGCCGGCCCCGGTCACGTCCAGGCAGAGCCCCGACTGGACACCGGTGATGGTGCCGTTGGCGTTGACCGTCCACTGCTGGTTGGTCTGGCCGTTGCAGTCCCAGATCTCCACCTTCGTACCGGGTGCGGTCTGGTTGTTGTAGGCGTCCAGGCACTTGCCGAGCACCTGCAGCTGGTTGCCGCTGCGGGTCCACCGCTGGTTGGTGCCGCCGTTGCAGTCCCAGATGACCGGCACGGTGCCGTTGGTGGTGTTGCTGTTCGGGTCGTCCAGGCAGCGGTTCGAGCCCACCCCGCGGATCGTGGACGTCGTCGTGCCGCCGCCCGGATCGCTGGTGGTGCCGCCGGACACCCGGTACATGACGACGCCGTGGCCCGGGACCGAGGCGCTGATCGTGCCGCTGGTCGTGCTGGTCGTGGTGGCCCACAGGTCGTTGAGCGTGTAGCTGGACGCACCGCTCTTGCCGATCGCCGCCGCCGTGGTGCTGATGGTCGCGGTCGAGGAGCCCTCATTGAACAGAACCACCGAGACGTCACCGTTGGCCAGCGGCTTGGCCAGCACGTCCAGGCCGCCGGCGGAGCTGATCATCCGGCCCTGCTTGCCCGCCGCGTCCTGGTCGACGGCGATGACCGCCTTGTTGCCCAGGATGGACAGCGTGGTCGAGCTGGCGTTGACCAGGTTGTTGCCGGCCAGCAGCGGCGCGGCCATCTCGGCCCAGAGGCTGAAGTGGGCGCGGTCCTCGGTGGCCGACATGCCGTTGCCGACCTCGAGCATGTCCGGGTCGTTCCACTGGCCCGGACCGGCGTACGCGGCCAGTCCGACGTTCTGGTGGAAGATCGACAGCATGCTGTTGTAGTTGTTCTGGATGTCGCCGGTCGTGCGCCACAGGTTGCCGACCGGGGCGGCCCAGGTCCAGGGCGCGTTGACCCCCCACTCGCAGATGCTGTAGACGATCGGCCGGCCGGTGGCGGCGAGCGCGTCCCGCATCGCCGAGTACCGGGCGATGTACGGCTGAGTCGTGCTGCTGCCGTTGTTGTAGCAGTTGTCGTACTTCAGGTAGTCGACGCCCCAGGCCGCAAAGGACCGCGCGTCCTGCGCCTCATGCCCGAGACTGCCCGGGTAACCGGCACAGGTCGAGGTGCCGGCATCCTCGTAGATGCCCAACTTCAAGCCCTTCCCGTGCACGTACGCCGCGGTGCCGGCGATGCCGTCGGGAAACTTGCCGTAGTCGGGCTGCAGGTTGCCGGCGCCGTCCCGGCTGCGCTGCATCCAGCAGTCGTCGATGTTGACGTACTGGTAACCGGCCGCCGCCAGCCCGCTCGAGACGATCTTGTCGGCGGTCTGCTTCACCAGCGTCTCGGAGACGTTGCAGCCGTACGCGTTCCAGTCGTTCCAGCCCATCGGCGGGGTCAGCGCGAGGTTGTTGGCCAGTGCCTGGGCCGGCGCGGCGGTGCGTAGGCCGATGCCCCAGCCGAAGCCGCCGATCGCCAGCGCGAGCACGGCGAACCGGATCAGCCAGCGGCGGACACCGCTGTGGTGTGACGTGTGCATCCGTACATCCCCTTCCAGGGCTCAGCTGCGCGGGTTCCACTTCTGGTTCGAGCCGCCGTTGCACGACCAGAGGATGGCCTTGGTTCCGTTGGCGGTGGCGGCGCCGTTCGCGTCCAGGCACAGACCGGACTGCGCGCCGACCACGGTGCCGTCGGCGTTGAGGCTCCATTGCTGGTTGGTCTGGCCGTTGCAGTCCCAGATGATGACGTTGGTGCCGTTGGTGGTGCCCCGGTTGTACGCGTCGAGGCACTTGTTGCCGTACACCTGCAGTTGCTTGGCCGAGGTGTACGTCCACCGCTGGTTGGTGTTGCCGGAGCAGTCCCACAGCTGGGCCTGCGCGCCGTTGGCCGTGCTCTGCCCGGCGACGTCGAGGCACCGGCCGGACTGCTGGCCCACGAGCTGGACGTTGGTCTGGCCGCCGGTGCCGCCGGTGAACGAGTACCCGGCCGCGGTGATGGTCGCCTGCACCGCGTTCTCGGTGGCGTCCGACGGGTAGCCGGCGGTCACGGCGCCCTCGAAGAAGTAACCGACGCCGGAGTTGCTGTTGTCGCCGCCGGTGCCCAGCAGCAGCGAGCTGTCCGTCTTCATCGGCGAGTACCCGTTGGGCAACGGACCGGAGAAGGTGGTGGTCAGGCCGCCGCTGGTGGCGTTGCCGTACTTGAGCGTGAAGTTGCTGGTGCCGTTGTTCTTCTCCCACGCGCTGACGAACGGGAAGTGCACGCCGGAGTTGTTCGGGTCCTTGTTGGAGCCGGTATTGGTGTGGAACATGCCGTTCTCGAGGTCGGCCTCGACCCACGGCCCGGTGCCGACGCACGGATTGTTGGCCCAGTCACCGAACCAGCAGGCGGTGCCCCATTCGATGGCGTTCATGGTGGCGTTGCCGGTGTCGGTGTGCGAGTTCTCGCCGCTGCCGTAGTCGAAGCAGCACCACTTGTTGACGTAGTCGGACGAGGTGACCATGTAGATGCCTTCCGGCTGAGCCCCGGTCGGCGCGTTGCGGGCGTGGTCGACGCGGTATCCGACGCCCTGGGTGACCTTGATTCCGTACGCCCGGTTGCCGCCGACGGTCAGCGGCAGCGCCTTGGCGTCGGCGCCGATGTCGGCGCCGTTGGGGCCGGGGCCTTTCCAATAGCCGCCCCAGGAGATCGGCAGGTCGTTGTGGTTCGCGGTCTGGTCGTAGATCTTGGTGATCGTGCAGGAGGTGCCGGCGCAGAAGGAGTCCTGGGCGGCCGCGTTGGCGTACCCACCGGCGGAAAGCAGCCCGATGTCGGCGTACGCGTGGTCGGATGCGCGCTGCACCTGGTACAGGGGACCGGTGTACGCCGCGTAGAGCGCCCGGGTGGTGCTGTGCGCGCCGATGCACGGCGTCCCGCCGGCCGCGTAGATGTCGCACACCTGCGAGGTGGCGGCCAGTGCGGTCGCCGAGGCGGCCGTGGCCGGTGCCGCGATCGTCATCGCCAGGCCGGCGAGCAGGACCGGCGCGAACGCGGCGGCGACCGCTCGGAGCTGGTCTTTCACATGGTTCATGGCATCGTCCTTCGGAAGGCGAGGGGGCTCGCGCGGATGATTCAGGTACCTGCGCAGGTGACCGTGGCGCCGCTGCCGGTTCCGGTGCCCTGGAAGCCGAAGGTGGCGGTCTGGCCGGGGGACAGCCGTCCGTTGTAGCTCTGGTTCGTGACCGTGACGGTCCCGCTGTCGCCGCTCCGGACGGCGTTCCACAGGGAGGTGATCGACGCTCCGCCGGGCAGGCCGAGGACGACCCGCCAGCCGTTGAGCGCGGCGGATCCGGCGGTCACGGTGACGGTGGCGACGAACCCGCCGTTCCACTGGTCCTGAACGGCGTACACCGCGGAGCAGGCGGGGCCGGCGTCGCCCGACGGCGAGGGAGAGGGCGTGCCGTCGCCGAGCGTCAGGTTCTTCTGCTGAACCTGCCATTGGCTGTGGCACAGACCGCAGTCGGCGCCGGCGAAGTTCGCCCCGGCGGTGAGGTCGCCCTTCAGCCGCCACTTGAGGTAGAGCACCGCCACCCGGCCGAACTCGCCGCCGTTGGTCTGGTCGTAGGTGCCGCCGTGGCCGACGTTCAGGTTGCCCATGAACGCGGGCAGCCCGGCCGGGAGCTTTCCCCAGTCATCGACGGCGTTCGGGTAGGCGATGTCGCTGGGACCACCGATGAAGTACGCGATCGGCTTGGTCAGCCTCTTGAGCTGGTAGTCGTCGGCGTCGTTCAACAGGCCGCTGGAGAAGATGGTGGTCGTGGTGATCCGCGGATCGTTGGAGACGGCGTACGCCTCCAGGCCCCCGCAGGACCAGCCGCCCACGGCGATCCGGCTGGTGTCGAGCTTGCCGTAGTACTTGCCGCCGGCCCTGGTGTTCTCGGCGACCGCCCAGTCGATCGACTGGGTGAGCATCTGCGACGTCGTCGAGCCGGATCCGTTCGGGGCTCCGCCGGCGATCACGAGGAAGCCGTACGAGGAGATCTCCCGCAGGAAGTTGATCTGCCCGGTGCCGTTGGCCGCGCATCCACCGTTGCCCCACACGAAGATCGGCAGACGCTCGGACGGCAGGCTCTGCGGCCGGTAGATGGTGTGGTTGGGCAGGCTGCTCGCGGTCTCGTAATCGGCGGGGTACGGTCCGGAGCCGCCCGTGGCGGCGCTGGCCGGTGCCGGGCCGAGCACCATCACCACGGCCGTGACCGAGCCGGCGACGGCCGCCGCCACGGCGCTGACCCTCGATCTCGTTCCCATGCCGGTCGCCTCTCATGCCTCGATCGACACCGAGTATTCAGTGAGTTTCGTCGATGTTAACCTTCACAATTCTGCGGTCAAGGGCAGATCGTCATTCGACAAAAAGGCTCACTGAAAAACCGTTATGACCGGCGTTCAGGCTCGGCCGAGTTGGTCACTGAGGGCGCGCACTTTAATTGACTGACATCGATAGTTAGCGTTAACTCCATGACCGCAATCCGCGACTCTTCCGGCAAAGGAAACGGACCGATGAACGAAGCTCCCACCGATCAAGGGCGCCGCACCCGCGGCCGCGTACGGCTGCTCGCCGGTGGCGCGATCGCGCTGGCGACCGCCGTCGCGTCGATGGCCGCGGCCACCCTCGCGCACGCCGATCTCAGCGGCCCACCCGGTACCACCCTGAAAGCGGCCGCCGAGCGCAGCGGGCGGTACTTCGGCGCCGCCATGGGCGGCGACCGCCTCGGCGACTCCGGGTTCCTCACCATCGCGAACCGCGAGTTCGACATGATGACCGCCGTCAACGAGATGAAGCCCGACGCGACCGAGCCCAGCAGTGGCCAGTTCACCTTCGGCGCCGGCGATGCGATCTACAACTGGGCCGTCCAGCACGGCATGCGGGTTCGCGGCCACACCCTCGCGTGGCACGCCCAGCAACCACGGTTCTGGGGCAGCCTGAGCGGCAGCGCGCTGCGGCAGGCGATGATCGAGCACATCAACGGCGTGATGGCCCACTACAAGGGCAAGCTCGCCTACTGGGACGTGGTGAACGAGGCGTTCGCCGAGAACGGCGGCCGCCGGTCGTCGAACCTGCAGAGCACCGGCAACGACTGGATCGAGGTGGCCTTCAGGACCGCCCGGGCGGCCGATCCGTCGGTCAAGCTCTGTTACAACGACTACAACATCGAGAACTGGACGTACGCCAAGACGCAGGGGGTGTACAACATGATCCGCGACTTCAAGTCCCGCGGCGTGCCGATCGACTGCGTCGGCCTCCAGACCCACTTCACCGGCGGCAGCTCGTTGCCGTCCAACTTCCAGACCACCCTGTCCAGCTTCGCCGCCCTGGACGTCGACGTGGCCCTGACCGAGGCCGACGTCACCAACGCCTCGACCAGCCAGTACGCCGGCCTCACCCAAGCCTGCGTGAACGTTCCCCGCTGCGTCGGCATCACGACGTGGGGCATCCGGGACAGCGACTCCTGGCGTGGCAGCGAGAACCCGCTGCTGTTCGACCGCAACAGCAACCCCAAGGCCGCCTACTCGGCCGTCCTCAACGCGCTCAACGCCGCCACCACGACGGTGCCCGGGAGCGGTACGCCGCCCAGCAGTCCCAGCACGCCGATCAGCACCTCGCCGAGCACCCCGCCGGACACCGGGCAGCCGGGCGCCTGCACGGCGACGTACCACACCACCGGCACCTGGAGCGGCGGCTTCCAGGGCGAGGTCACGGTGACCAACAACGGCTCGGCCACCCTCGGCGGCTGGACCGTGCAGCTCACGCTGGCGAGCGGGCAGAGCCTGGTCAACCTGTGGAACGGGGTCAACTCCGGCACCAGCGGGGCGATCAGCGTCCGCAACGCCGCGTACAACGGTTCCCTCGGCGCGGGCGCCTCGACCAGTTTCGGTTTCGTGGCCAACGGCAGCAGCAGCCCGGCGCCAGGCGGCCTCTCCTGCACCAGTCCCTGACCACACGAGAGCGCGGGCCCGGCCGGCACCGGCCGGCCGGGCCCGGCGGTCAGGACCGGTCGCAGGCCGCTCCGTTGAGCGTGATCAGCTCCGGCGCCGGGTTCGGTCCGCCCGGCGTGGTGGCGTTGAAGCCGAAGTAGACCGTCGCCCCCGGTTGGATGCTCCGGTTCGTGGTGGTGTTCCGGGCCGTCACCGTGGCGCCGGACTGCGCCGCCTCGGCCGACCACGCCTCGCGGACGCGCTGGCCGCCGAGGAAGGCGAAGCGCACCGCCCAGCCGTCGATGGTCGTGGTGCCGGTGTTGGTGACCGCCAGTTGCGCGGTGAACCCGGACCCGTCCGACCAGTCACCGTAGTTGGAGTACGAGGCCCGGCAGGACACCGCCGCGGCCGGTTCACCCGCCCCCTGGTCGGCCAGGAAAGATGCGACCCAGGCCAGGGCGGAGTTCCAGTTGATGGCGATCTCGTTGGTGGCATACGACTCGATGTCGTCGACGTAGCAGAACATCGGCTTGCAACCCGAGAGCAGATTCTTCGCGTACGGGTCGTCCAGCCCGGCGTTCGCGCCGCCGGCCAGCGATCCGGCCGGCGGGTGCGGCAGCCCGGCGTCCTTCTCGTGCGCGTAGATCCGGGTGTGCTGGTTCTGTGACGCCTTCTCGCCCCAGCCGGTGACGTAGGACTGGTTCAGCGCGTTGCGGCCGAAGATGTAGTCGACGCCCTGCACCGCGCCGTCGCGGTATTTCGCGGCGCCGGTCAGGTCGAACGCGGTCGCCAGCACCTGGACGTTGTTGAGGATGTTGCTGTTGCCGCCCCAGAAGTAGCTGCCCGCGTTGCCCGGCATCGGCAGACCGTACGCCTGGGCGTCGAGGGTGGCCAGGTAGCTGTCCGCGGCGGTGATCACCGACTGACGTACCCGCTGCCGGTCGGCGGCCGGGAGTGCGCTCGGCACCGTGGCCAGGTCGAGCCGGCCCAGCGCCGCGGTGCTGCCCCAGCCGAAGCCGGTCGCGGCGAAGACGTCGCCGGTGTGGTGCGCGGACGCGGTCACGTCGGTCCGGAACGCCGCTTCGCCGGTGGTCAGGTACAGCTCGGCGGCGGCCCAGTAGAACTCGTCGGAGACGTCGTCGTCGCCGTACGAGCCGCCGCCCCCACCCAGGTCCTGGGCCGGCTTTGCCGGGTTGGCCCTGGCCGCGGCGTACGCGGTGCGGGCCGAGGCCAGCAGCTTGGCCGAGAACGCCGCGTCGTACGGCGCGAACAGGCGCGCGCCCTGGGCGGCGGTGGCCGCCAGGTTCAGCGTGGCCGCCGTCGACGGCGGCTGCAGCTCCCGTTGCTCGGGGTCGTTCTGGGGCTGCATCGGCAGGCCGGTCCAGTTGGCATCGTGGATCTTGTGATGGGCCATGCCGGCGAACGGCCGGCCGGCCGGAACCTGCATGCGCATCAGGAACTCGAGCTCCCAGCGGGCCTCGTCGAGGATGTCCGGGACCTTGTTGCCGCGTTCGGGCACCCGCAGGGTGCTGTCGGCCAGGGCGGCGCCTCCGTTGGCGGTGACGGCGGTCTTGGTGCGTTCGAAGCTGCTCATCAGCTGCTGTACGGCGATACCGCCGTTGACCACGTACTTGCCCTGGTCGCCGGCGTCGTACCAGCCGCCGCGCACATCGAGCCGGTAGTCGCAGGTGCCGGCCCGGCACGGAACGCTGGTGTCGCCCTTGTTCGGGGCCACGCCCAGGTGACCGGCCGGCCGGGCGTACTGCTCGCCGACCAGGCCGCCGTCGATCGCGATGCCGCTGCGCTGAATGTAGAAGAACTGCAGGGCGTCCGAACGCAGCTGCTGGTAGACGGAGCCGGAGATGTCGAACGGATGGCTGGTCTGCCCGTCGGCGACGAGCGTGTAGCCGGTCCCCGCCGTGGTGTAGGCGGAGAAGTCGATGGTGTGGACGTTCTGGCCGGAGGCGGCGTCCACCCCGCGCGGCGTGCTGCGGCCCGACGTGACCACGTCCCCCGCCGCGTTCTTGAGCTGCCAGTCCAGCGCCGCCGTGGCCTCGGTGACCAGGGTGGCGTTCTTCGGTCCGGCCGGCAGGTAGCCGACCTGGTTGACCCGCACCCGCGGCCCGGTCTCCGGCACGTACGGCGGCTTCTCCTCGCCGCCGATCAGCGACACGTTGTCCAGGCACAACCGGTACTCCGCGGCGGCGCCACCGACCTGGAAGGCGACCTGACCCGAGGCGGTGTCCTCGGTGGCGGTGAACGTGTACTCCAGGTGCTGCCGGGCAGCGGTCAGCGCGACGTCGTGGCTGAAGTACGACGTGTACGGGTCGGCGCCGAGCTGGACGGCGGCCCGCACGGTGGCGCCGGGCGTCGCCGTGGCGTCGAACGACAGCGTGTACGACGAGCCGGCCTTCAGCGCGACGTCGTTCTGCCCGATGCCGGCGTCCCAGGGGTTGGCCAGCCCGGCCGGCACGGTGGCGCACAGCTGCCCGTCGCCGGCGCCGGTCGCCGTGGTGCCGTAGGAGTACCAGCCCGCGGTGCCGTCGGCGAAGTCGCCGTTCTTCAGTTGCTCGGGGCCGGCCGGCGGGGCGGCGGCGTCACTGGTCAGCGAGACGTCGTCGAGGCAGAAGGTGAAACCCTCGGCACCGCCGCCGAGCTGGAACGTCAGGGTGCCGTCGGCCGAGTCCAGGGTGGAGGTGAACGCGTACGCGAAGGTCTGCGTCTCGGTCGTCAGCGCCACCGCCCGGGACAGTGCCGTGGTGTAGGGCGCCTCGTTGAGCTGCACGTTCGCCTGGATGGTCACCGGCGCGCTGGCGTGCGCGCGGAAGCTCAGCTGGTAGGCGGCGCCGTTCGTGAGCGGGATGTCGTTGTGGCCGAGGCTGACGTCCCAGGCGTTGGTGGTGCCACCGGGAACCTCGGCGCAGAGCTCCCCGCCGGTGGCGGAGAGCGGGGCGTTGTCGGTGGACCACCAGCCGGCCGTCCCCGCGGTGAAGTCGCCGTTGGGGATGTGCTGCGTCGGGTCGGCCGACGCCGGTTGCGCCGACCAGGAAGTCAGCGCCACGGTGGCCGCGACGGCGGCCGCGGTCAGCGCGGTGACCCGCTTACGCAGGTGTGGAGTCACGGAGGTTCCTTCCAGGCTTCGCGGAGCGGTGAGGACGATATGGGAGCGCTCCCATGGATTTCCATTGTGACCAGCGGGTTTCCGCACGTCAATTGATCGGGGTGAATCACCAAGACCATCGTAAGTTCCAAAATATAACGGTAGTTTCGGCCCGAGTTTTTCTGAGGGCTGCAACATCGGTCAATGCGTCAAGGCTCCCGTGCTCCTCTCTCCTCGGGTACCGTCGCCGAAAGTTGCCGGAATGTCTCGGAATTCTCTCGGCCCAGGGAGTGTCATGAATCGCTTGAAGAGATCCAGCCGATTCCGGCTGACGCTGGCGGCCGCGATGGGCCTGCTGGTGGCGGCCGGCACGACGGTCCTCATGCCGTCCGCCGAAGCAGCGGCCGGCACGCTCGGTGCGGCGGCCGCTCAGTCGGGCCGCTACTTCGGAACGGCGATCGCCGCGGGCCGGCTCGGCGATTCCACCTACAGCACGATCGCCGGCCGTGAGTTCACCATGGTGACGGCCGAGAACGAGATGAAGCCGGACGCCACCGAGCCGCAGCGGGGGCAGTTCAACTTCAGCGCGGGCGACCAGATCTACAACTGGGCGACCCAGCGCGGCATGAAGGTCCGCGGCCACACCCTGGCCTGGCACGCGCAGCAGCCGAGCTGGTGGGGCGGGCTCAGCGGCAGCGGCCTGCGCCAGGCGATGATCGACCACATCAACGGCGTGATGGGCCACTACAAGGGCAAGCTCACGGCCTGGGACGTCGTGAACGAGGCGTTCAACGAGGACGGCAGCCGCCGCCAGTCCAACCTGCAGGCGACCGGCAACGACTGGATCGAGGTGGCGTTCCGCACCGCCCGGGCCGCCGATCCGTCGGTGCGGTTGTGCTACAACGACTACAACATCGAGAACTGGTCGTACGCGAAGACGCAGGGCGTCTACCGCATGATCCAGGACTTCAAGTCGCGGGGCGTGCCGATCGACTGCGTCGGCCTGCAAACTCACTTCACCGGCGGGAGCTCGCTGCCGTCCAACTTCCAGACGACGCTGTCGAGCTTCGCGGCGCTCGGTGTGGATGTGGCGTTGACCGAGGCCGACGTCACCAACGCGTCGACGTCGCAGTACGCCGGGCTGACCCAGGCCTGCATGAACGTGCCGCGGTGCATCGGCATCACGGTGTGGGGTGTGCGGGACAGCGATTCCTGGCGTTCGAGTGAGAGCCCGCTGCTGTTCGACGGCAACGGCAACAAGAAGGCCGCGTACACCTCGGTCCTCAACGCCCTCAACGCCGCCACGCCGACCCCCACCCCGACCGACCCCACGCCCACCGGCTCGACGCCCACCCCGCCGAGCGGCGCGAACGAGATCAAGGGCACGCAGTCGGGCCGGTGCATCGACGTGCCGAACTCCTCGCAGAGCAACGGCACCCGGGTACAGCTCTACGACTGCCATGGCCAGGCGAACCAGCAGTGGACGTACACGTCCGGCAAGCAACTGACGGTCTACGGCTCGATGTGCCTCGACGCCAACGGCAGGGGCACCGCCAACGGCACCGCGGTCATCATCTACAGCTGCAACGGTCAGGCCAACCAGCAGTGGAACGTGAACTCGAACGGCACCATCACCGGGGTGCAGTCCGGCCGCTGCCTCGACGTCTGGGGCACCGGCAACGGCCAGCAGGTCCAGCTCTACGACTGCAACGGACAGGCCAACCAGCAGTTCCAGCTCGTCTCCCTCGGCGGCGGCACCACGTCGCCCACCCCGACGCCGACTGGCGACTCGTGCACGCTCCCGTCGTCGTACCGGTGGAGCTCGACCGGGGCACTGGCCGGCCCGAAGAACGGCTGGACGTCGCTGAAGGACTTCACCAACGTCGTCTACAACGGCAAGCACCTGGTGTACGCGTCGAACGTCAGCAACGGGTCGTACGGCTCGATGAACTTCACCCCGTTCACCAACTGGTCGGACATGGCCTCCGCCGGCCAGAACGGCATGAGCCAGGGCACCGTGGCGCCCACGCTGCTCTACTTCGCCCCGAAGAACATCTGGGTGCTGGCCTACCAGTGGGGCCCGACGTCGTTCAGTTACAAGACGTCGTCCGATCCGACGAACGCCAACGGCTGGTCCAGCGCGCAGACCCTGTTCACCGGGACCATCTCCGACGCCCCGTACGGCGTCATCGACCAGACGCTCATCGGTGACGGGCAGAACATGTACCTGTTCTTCGCCGGGGACAACGGCAAGATCTACCGGGCCAGCATGCCGATCGGGAACTTCCCGGGCAGCTTCGGCTCCTCGTACACCACGGTGATGAGCGACTCGACGAACAACCTGTTCGAGGCGGTCGAGGTGTACAAGGTCCAGGGCCAGAACCAGTACCTGATGCTCGTCGAGGCGATCGGCAGCCAGGGCCGCTACTTCCGGTCGTTCACCGCCTCCAGCCTGAGCGGCTCGTGGACCCCGAACGCCGCCAGCGAGAGCAACCCGTTCGCGGGCAAGGCCAACAGCGGCGCCACCTGGACCAACGACATCAGCCACGGCGACCTGGTCCGCAACAACCCCGACCAGACCAAGACCGTCGACCCCTGCAACCTGCAACTCCTCTACCAGGGCAAGAACCCCAACGCCGGCGGCGACTACAACAACCTGCCGTGGCGCCCGGGCCTGCTCACCCTCCAGCGCTAGCGAGGGCGCCCCGACCCCAGGGCGGCCGGCGGCTCGACCAGCCGCCGGCCGTCTTGTACCGGGACACCTCGCGTGCTCACGCTCGTCGGCCGTAGCCACGTCCCACCATCGGCGGCAGCACCCGACGGGTCACGTTGACACAGGTCGTCAGGGTCACCGTCCACCTCGCCCACCACCGCGCCGGGCGTCCTGCACCCGCTCGGTGGTCGCGGTGATCACCAGCCGGAAGCCCGCCGCCAGCAGTTCCGTCGCTATCGCGAATCCGATGCCCGCCGTGCTGCCGACGCCGTCACCAGTGCCGCGGGCGCGCTGTCATCCGTTCCCATCACCATCACCGTTTCGCCCGGCGGTGTAACCCGCGGCCGTATCTCCCGGTGTGAACCCAACACCCAATGAGGACTTCCGGCCGATCGTGAGGGGAATTCTGATGGAGGGCATGTCGCGCAGGAGCGTGCTGGTGTTCGCCGGCAGCGGTGTCGGGATACTGGCCACCGGGGCGTGGTCACCGGCATCGCCGGCGTCGGCCGTCCGCCCGGACTCCGGCGACGTGATCCTGGAGTGGAACGCGGCCCTGCTGCGGCTCGTGCGCACCGCCGGTGCGCAGCCCGCGACGATCCACCCGACGCGGAGTTTCGCCATGCTGCACGCCGCGATGTACGACGCCGTCGTCGCGGTCGCCGGCGGCCGGCCGTACCGCTTCGTGGTCGCGGCGCCCCGCGGGGCGTCGGCGGTCGCGGCCGCCGCCGCTGCCGGTCATGGCGTGCTCGTCGCGCTGTACCCGGCGCGCCGGGCGCAGTGGGACGGCCTGCTCGACGACCAGGTGGCCGTGCTGCCGGACACGGCGGGCCGGGCCGCCGGCCTGCGGGTCGGCCGGGCGATCGCGCTGGCCATGGTCCGGTGGCGGGCCACCGACGGTTCCGGCGTGACCCCGCCGGTGCTGCCACCCGGTACGGCGCCGGGCCAGTACCGCCCGACCCCGCCCGGCTTCGCGCCGCCGGTGTTCACCCACTGGTCCGGCGTGAAACCGTTCGTGGTGCGCTCCGCGGACCAGTTCGGCGTCGCTCCCTATCCCCGGCTGACCACGGAACCGTACGCGAAGGCGCTGGCGGAGGTGCGGACCGCCGGTCGGGACGCCGGATCGGCACGCACGGCAGACCAGACCGAGACGGCGCGGTTCTGGGCCGCGCCGATCTGGAACTACTGGAACGAGATCGCCGCGGAGCTGGTCCGGGACGCCGGTGCGCACCTCGGTCGGGCCGCCACGGTGTTCGCCGAGCTGAACCTCGCGATCGCCGACTCCGTGATCGCCTTCTACGCCGCGAAGTACACACACCGCATCTGGCGGCCGGTGACGGCGATCCGGCTCGCCGACACCGATCACAATCCGGCGACGCGGTCCGATCCGGCCTGGAATCCGCTGGGCGGCACGCCCGCCGACCCGTCGTATCCCGGTGCGCACAGCGTCGTCTCGCAGACCGCGGCCCTGGTGATCCGGCGGGTACTGGGCGACCGGCCGGCGGTCGTGACGTCGGAGGCGCTTCCCGGGGTGACCCGGTCGTTCCGGAACCTGCAGGACGTCGCCGACGAGGCCGGCCTCAGCCGCATCTTCGCCGGGGTGCACACTCGCATCGACCACCGGGCGGGCGAGCGGCTGGGGTTCAACATCGCCCGTTATGTCGTGGAGCACGCCACCGGCTACTCCCAGCGGCCCCTGATCGCTGCGTGACCGGTGTAACCCCGGCGCGTATCCGGTAGGGGGGTGAAAGAGTTGGCGATGCCGCGGCGAAAACGGCACAGCGAGCGTACGGACTCCGCGCGGGCCGGCGAGGAGACGGAACCGGTGCTGCGGGCGGTGCCGGCCGACGCGTACGCCTCCTGGGAGGCCATCTACGACGACAACGTCGGACGGTTGTACCGGTTGATGTTCGCCAAGGTCGGCAACCGGGCCGACGCCGAGGACCTGACGGCCGAGGTGTTCCTGGCCGCGGTGCCGCGCATACGGGCCGCCGCGAGCGTCGGCGAGGTCCGGGCGTACCTGCTCGCGGTCGCCCGCACCGTACTGGCCGATCACTGGCGGCGGACGCTGGGCCTGCAGATCACCACGATCGATCCCGAGGAGTTGGACCGGGTACCGGCGACCACGGCGGCGCCGGGGACGGGCGTGGCGGCCCGGCGGGTGGCCCGGCTGCTCGAGGCGCTGCCCGAGCGGTACCGGCGGATCCTGCAGCTGCGGTTCCTGGAGAACGCGACGATCCGGGAGACCGCGACGTCGATGCAGATCACCATCGCCAATGCGAAGGTTCTGCAGTTCCGCGCGCTGCGCCAGGCGGCGGCGATACTCGACGGCGAAGGAGGGGAAGACCGTTGATACGCGAGTTCACCCGCTACGTCGACCGTCTGGTGCGGCACCGGCGTCCGCCCGCGTTCGGGCCGACGCCGGAGGAGGCGGCGGCCGTCCGGGCGGCGATCGCGCTCCGGGCCGCGAGCGCCGAGGAGCAGGATCCCCGGCCGGAGTTCGTCGCCGACCTGCGCGGGCGGCTGGCCGGCGTGGCCGGTGACGCCCACGCCGGCGAACCCCGGTCGGTCGCGGCGCCCGGTGGCCGGCGCGGTCTGCTCATCGGCACGTCCGCGGCCGCGGTGGCCGCCGCCGTCGCCGTTGTCACCGACCGTAGCGTCCGCGGCGAGGAGCAGCCCGCCGGGCCGACCGCTCTCGACCCGGCGGACGGTGGCTCGTGGCACACCGTGATGGCCGGCAGCGACCTGCCGGACGGCGGCGCGGCCGCTTTCGACACGAGCGTCTTGTCGGGATTTGTCATGCGCACCGCGGGTGTGTTGTCGGCCCGCTCCGGCACCTGCACGCATCAGGGCTGCAAGCTCGGACTGCGCCCGGGGGAGAAGCGGCTGGCCTGCCCGTGCCATCGCACCTTCTTCGCGTACGACGGATCGGTCATCCAGTCGCAGCTGCCCGATCCGCCGGCACCGCTGCCGACGATCCACGTCCGCCAGGTCGACGGCCAGATCCAGGTTCTTTTGCCGCGGGTCGGCTGAGGCCGGCGGACAGTGCGACCGCGGCGATATCCGCGCGCGATGTCATCAGTGCGGGATGAGTCGACGAGGTCGAGCGAAAGCGACCATGTCCCCTGTGGGTCCGTCCGTTCCTCTCCGGTCGTGGCGAGGTAACACCCGTCGCCGGCCGGGACGCCGTCTGGAAACTGATCGATGAGCATTGTCGCCTGGATCATTCTGCTGATCTTCCTGCTGTCGGCCCTCGGCCTGCTGGGCTGGGTGGTGCTGGCCAACTCCCTGGTGCGCGTGCCGTCGGGCAGTCTCGGGTTGCTGATGGCCAAGGGGCGGGCGACCGATCAGACGCTGTTGCCGGGGCCGCACTTCGTGTTCGCGTTCCGCCGCCGGATGGTGGAGGAGTATCCGTCGGTGGAGTTGGCCTATCGAGCCGACGGGACCAGCGACGCCACCGGCGCGAGCCTCGGCACCGCCGGGGCCGGGGAAGCCGGCCGGGTGGAGCGGCTTTCGCGCCTGGAGAGCTCGGGGCCACCGCTGAGCGTGACGCTGGGCGACCGGACCGAGGCGACGGTCGCGATGACGGTGCGGTTTCAGCTGGTGGTCGATCGGCTTCGTGAGGTGCACGAGCGATTCGGGCCGTACGGCGTGTTCGGCGTGGTCCGCGATCAGAGCGCACGCGCGGTGCGGGCCACGCTGTGCGACACCGATTTCGGGATCGAGCAGTTCTTCGGCGCCGACCGTACGGCCTGCGAGGACCGGTTGGCGGAGGCGGTGCGCAAGGCGCTCGGGGCCGAGGGGATGAAGGTCACCGGGTTCGTGCTGGGCGCGGTCGAGCTCGGCAAGACCGGCGAGGTCATCCAGGCGACGGTACGGGCGCGGTACGAGCTCGAACGCGAGCGGGCGGAGGCGGAGACCAGGGCGGTGCGGGCCCTCAACGACGCGAGCCTGGAGGAGCGCCTGGGTGCTCCCAGCGATGCGGCGTGGCGGTACCGGGAGACCGACCTGTGGCGTGACCTGGTCGAACGTACCAACGCGTTGCAGGTCGCCTTGCGGGCCGGGCCCGGGCCGACGCTCCCGCCGCGGGGCCCGGACGACCCGGCCGGCGCGACCGGTCAGGGCGCGAGCTGATGGACGAGGGCCCGGCGTTCGGAGACCGGCTGCTGGAGGTCATCGCCGTGGTGCTGCTGGCCGTCAGCACCCTCGGCACGGCGTGGAGCGGTTACCAGGCTTCCCAGTGGAACGGGGTGCAGAGCGAGGACAACCAGCAGGAGACCAACCATCGGCTCGAGGCCAACCGGCAGTTCGCGCGGGCCACCCAGACGTTCACGTACGACTCCAGCGTGATCGCGTTCTACGCGCAGGCGGTGCAGGCGAAGAACACCGGGCTGGCCGCCTTCTACCGCAGCACCATGGCACGCAAGGGCCTGCTGCCGTTCCTGGACAAGTGGGAGGCGACGGTCCGCGCCGGCGGCACCCCGACGCCGCTGCTCGAGGATCCGCAGTACGTCAACGCGCAGAGCAGCGGCTTCACCGCCGAGCAGGACGCCGCCGAGAAGGCGGCCCGCGCCGCGCAGCAGGCGGCCCAGCGGTCGCAGTCCTACACCCTGAACACGATCGTGCTGGCGGTGGCGCTGTTCTTCGCCGGGGTGACGTCATCGTTCCGATTCCGGGCCGTGCGCACCCTGCTCATCATCCTGGCCATCCTGACCCTGTCCTTCGCCGCGACCAGGCTGGCCGACCTGCCGATCGCGTGATCGCGGTCCGGTGCTCTGCCGCGGCAAGATCGTGTACGGGATGGTGACCCGTCGCGGTCGCCGCCGGGGCTCCGCGATCCGCTCGATCAGCAGGTCGATCGCCGCCTCGGCCAGCCGCGCCTTGTCGATGCCGACGGTGGTCAGCGGCGGCACGGCATATCGTCCGTCGGTGATGTCGTCGTAGCCGGCGACCGAGACGTCATCGGGGACTCGGATCCCGCGGCGCCACAGGGCGTTGAGAGCGCCGAGCGCCTGCGAGTCGGTCAGGCAGAAGATCGCGTCGGGCAGCTGCCGGTGGTCGAGGTACTGGTCGAGCGCCGCCGCGGCCGCCGCGGTCGTCCAGGTGGGGTTGGGGATCTCGAGGTCGGCCGAGGGGGTGAGACCCGCGGCCGCCAGCGCCTGCCGATAGCCCTTCCGGCGCAGGCGTGCGCTCTCCGACTCGAACAGGCCCAGCATCGCGATCCGGCGATGACCGAGGCCGATGAGGTGCTCGACCATGTCCCGGCTCGCCGCCACGTTGTCGACCCACACGTGGTCGGTGGTGTCTTGGTACACCTCACCGAGGAACACCATCGGCGGGGTGGCCGGGCTCGGCTGGAGCGCGGCGCTGGTGAGGAGCACCGGACTCATGATCAATCCGTCGATCAGGTGCCGCCGGGCTCGTGACAGCAGGTGGCGCTCCCGCTGGTAGTTGTCGAAACCGGTCTCCTCGATCTGCACGCCGAGATCGCGCCGGGCGGCGGCGAGGGCGAACTCGCGGATCAGCTCCGCCGAGTACGGCGTGCTCAGGTTCGGCAGCGCCAGGCAGATCAGGCCGGTGCGACCGTTGCGCAGGCCGCGCGCCGAGAAGTTCGGAACGTAGTTCAGAGCGGCCACGGCGGACTCGACGCGGGCGCGCACCTCGGGGCTGAAGCGCCCGGTGCCGTTGACGACGTTCGAGACGGTCTTCGCGGAGACCCCGGCACGGAGCGCCACATCCCTCAGCGTCACGCGCATTTTCCGGCCCCCCGCTCAGGAACCAACATGCCGCGAATCCGGGGCTCTTGACCAGAGCTTTCTCGTCATATGGAGGTCTCTTGCCAACGAACCCGGCCGGGCACAATCATGACCTCAACCGCCCGATTCAACGTTGAACCATCCCCGACACCATTGCGGGACTGACCATGACATATGGTACGTCCGCCTGGCTGGTCCCCGGCACTTCGAGACACTCCCCGGTCATCCTGATCTGCCTGCTCGGTCAGTTCCAGGTGTTCAAACAGGGACAGCGACTGCCGCTGCGCCATGGCGGCAAGATGAAGTCGTTGCTGTCGGCGCTGGCGCTGCACGAGCACCAGCAGGCCACCCGGGACGCGCTGCTCGAGACACTGTGGCCCGGGATGGATCTCGACCACGCGAGCCAGTCGCTGAACACCCTGGTGCACGCGCTGCGCCGGCTGCTCGCCGACGCGCTGGCCGGCGATCCGCCGCTGATCCGTACCGACGACGGATATCAGCTGAACCTCGCGGCCGGCATCGATGTGGACACCCTGCGCTTCGACTGCTGTACCGAACTCGGCTCCCGTCAACTGCGGATGGGCGACCGGGCCGCCGCCGCCGCCACGTTCGAGGAGGGACTGAGCATCTACCGGGGCGATCTCTGCCCGGGCGGAACGAGCCTGAACGTGGTGATCGAGCGGGAGCGGTTGCGAGCGCTCTACCTGGGAGCGCTGGCGCACCTGACCGACTACCACTTCGACCTGGGCGACAACGGCAGAGCGCTGCAGTACGCCCACCGCCTTCTGCTGGCCGATCCCTGCCGGGAGGATGCGCACCGCGCGGTCATGCGCTGCTACGCCCGGCTCGGCCAGCGCGCCCAGGCGATGAAGCAGTACCTGCTGTGCCGCGACATCCTGCGCCGGGAGTTCCAGGCCGCGCCCGAACCGGCGACCGACGACCTGTTCGCGCGGCTTCGGCTGGGCCATCCGGCGGTATGACCTCAGTCAAACCTCAGTCACTTCTCACCGCGAGGGCGTAGACCGTCGGGGTGGCCTCGAACGATCACCGGCATGAGGACGCGCTGGCCGACCGGCGGGTGGTCGCGTTGGTGCTCCGGATCGTGCTCGACCGCCGGGGCGTCGTCCTGCAGGGCGAGGTCGTCGATGCCGCCACCCACGACGGTCAGCGCTTCGCCGGGTGGGAGGAACTCGTGGCGACGGTACGGCGGTGTCTCGGGCAAGCCGCGGGTCGATGAGAGGACGGGAGCTCATGAGTGGACCGATGTCACGCCGTACGATCTTGAAAGGTGCGTTCGCCGGCCTCGGCGCCGCCTCCCTCGCCGCCTGCTCCTCCCCGGTGGGCGCCGGGATCGCCGGCAGCCGGCTCGACCCCGGCACCGTCGACTACTGGAATCTCTTCGGTGGCGGCGACGGCGTCCGCATGCAGCAGATGGAGGACGCCTACCGCCAGGCCAACCCCGGCACCCCGTTGCAGGCGGTGACGCTGGCCTGGGGCAATCCGTACTACACCAAGCTCACCCTGGCCACGGTGGGCCGGAAGCCGCCGAACGTGGCGGTCGCGCATCTGACGCGCATGAAGACGCTGCAGGCCGCCGACCTGCTGGAGGAGCTCACGCCGGCGGATCTCGCCCGGCACGGCATGTCGGCCGGGATGTTCAACCAGCGCGCCTGGAACGCCGGCCTGGTCGGCGGCAAGATCTACGCGATCCCGATCGACACGCACCCGTTCGTGCTGTTCTACAACACGGAGATCTGCGGGAAGGCCGGACTGCTGGACGCGGCCGGCAACCTGGCAACCATTCAGGGGCCGGACGCCTTCACGGACGCGCTGACCAAGGTCCAGAAGGTCACCGGCCAGTACGGCGCGACGCACGGGATCAACGCCGACACGGCGACCCCGTGGCGGTTCTTCCAGACGCTCTATTCACAGCTCGGCGGCCAGGTGCTCAGCGACGAGGGCACCAAGGTGGTGCTCGACGATGCGAAAGCCACCCAGGTGCTCAGCTTCATGCGTGCGCTCACGGTCGAGAAGAAGCTGATGCCCGGCAGCATCGACTACCAGGGCGCGATCGCGTTGTTCGCGAACGGCGCGGCCGGCTTCCACCTCAACGGCGAGTGGGAGATCAGCACCTTCCAGACCGCGAAGATGCCGTTCGGCATGACGCTGGTGCCCAACGTCTTCGGCGGCACGTACGCGGTCCAGGCCGACTCGCACACGCTGATCGTCCCGCGCGGCGGCGCCGGCGCCGAGGGGCAGCTCGACCTGTCGCTGGGCTTCATCAAGTCGATGCTGGACCAGAGCATGACGTGGGCACAGGGCGGTCACATCCCGGCCTGGCTGCCGGTCGCCCAGAGCGACGCGTTCAAGAAGCTCACCCCGCAGTCGAACTACGCGGCGGCCGCCGACGCCGCGGTGTACGACCCACCCGGCTGGTATTCCGGCTCCGGTTCGGACTTCGAAATCATCATGGGCTCGGCCATCGGCGCCGTCGAAGCCGGCCAGATGGCGCCGGACGCCGCGATCACGCAGATCCGGTCCAAGCTGTCCGCGCTCGCGAGCGCGGCGTCGCCGGTCTGAGGAGGTACGCGTCGTGACCATCACCGCCGACTACGAGACTCGCGATCGGCCGGTCCGTCCGGTCGACCCCGACACCACCCGCGTGACCGAGCACGGCCACGCCAAGCCCGCCTGGCTCCTCATGGCGCCGTTCCTGGTGCTGTACCTGCTGTTCATCATCGGGCCGTCGATCTACATGGTGGTGATGAGCTTCTTCGACACCAGCCTCACCAAGTCGGGGCTGGGCGGGTTCGCCGGGTTCGGCAACTTCGGCGAGGCGCTGACCAGCCCGGACTTCTGGGCGTCGATGTGGCACACCATCTGGTTCACCATCCTCACCGTGCCGCCGCTGGTCATCCTCGCCTTCGTCTTCGCGCTGCTCGCCGACCGGGCCAGCCGCGGGCGCTGGTTCTTCCGGCTCGCGTTCTTCCTGCCCTACATCCTGCCGTCGGCCGTGATGGCGCTGATCTGGATCTGGCTCTACACCCCGGAGCTCGGCCTCCTCGGCAAGGTCGTCACCAGCCTGGGCTTCGCGGAGCCGAACTGGCTGGGCAGCCCGAGCCTGGCGATGTGGTCGCTGGCCTTCGCCACGGTGTGGTGGACGCTCGGCTTCAACTTCGTGCTCTACCTGGCCGGCCTGCAGGACATCCCGCGGGACCTGTACGAGGCCGCGTCGATGGACGGAGCGAGCCCGTGGCAGCAGATCCGGCGAATCACGATCCCGATGCTCACCCGTACGACGTCATTGGTCATCGTCCTGCAGATCATCGCGTCGCTGAAGATCTTCGACCAGCCCTACATCATGACCGGCGGCGGCCCCAACTACGCCACTCGCCCCGCCCTCGAATACGTGTACGACATGGGCTTCACCGACTTCCGCACCGGTTACGCCGCCGCGGTGTCGACGCTCTTCTTCATCCTCGTGCTCACCGTGTCCGCCGTGTGGGTGTTCCTCACCCGCCGCCAGGAACAGGGGTTGTGATGACCACGCTCGCCAACGAAACCCGGGAGCGGAAGGGCACGCGCCCGGAGGTGACGCAGGCCGCCGTCGATCGCCGGGTGCGGTTGTTCAACGGCGTCTGCGTGGGAGTGCTCATCGCGTTCGCGCTGATCTGGCTGGTCCCCGTCGCGTGGGCGGTCGACACCGCGCTCAAGCCCAACGCCGAGACCACCAAGACCACGTGGTGGATCGACAATCCCACGCTGGACTCGTTCCGCACGATCTTCGCCCAGGGCGACATCTGGAACTGGTACGCCTCGAGCTTCATCACCTCGCTGGCCACCGCGGCCGGCGCCGTGTTCGTCGGGAGCATGGCCGCGTACGCGCTGTCCCGGATGCGATTCAAGTACCGGTGGGTGGTGTTCTGGTTCATCCTGATCGGCATCATGATCCCGCAGCAGGCGCTGATCGTGCCGCAGTTCAAGGAGTTCAGCGCGCTGCATCTGCTGAACACGTACTGGGCGGTGATCCTGCCGCAGATCCCGGCCGCCATCGCGGTGTTCATCTTCAAGCAGTTCTTCGACGGCCTGCCGCGCGACCTCGACGAGGCGGCGCGCGTGGACGGCGCCGGCTTCTTCCGCACGTACTGGCGGATCGTCATGCCGCTGAGCCGGCCGGTGGTCTCCGCCGTGGCGATCTTCACGTTCGTGTGGAGCTGGAACAACCTGCTCTGGCCGCTGCTGGTGTTGTCGAACCCCAAGCTCATGACCATCCCGGTCGGCCTGGCCACCGTCCAGGGCAGCTACGGCATCCGGTACGCGGACACCATGGCATCGGCGATTCTCGGCGCGCTGCCGCTCGTGCTGATCTTCCTGTTCTTCCAGCGCCGCATCGTCGAGGGCATCGCCGGCACCGGTCTCAAGGGGTGATCCCGTGAATCGCGCGTCGCTCACCGTCGACCCGGTCCTGCGGGTCTCCGAGGTGGATCCGCGGCTCTACGGCTCGTTCGTGGAACACATGGGCCGGTGCGTCTACACCGGAATCTACGAGCCCGGCCACCCGCAAGCCGACGAGGCCGGATTCCGGCGGGACGTGGCCGGCCTGATCCGTGAGCTCGGCGTGCCGCTGCTGCGCTACCCCGGCGGGAACTTCGTCTCCGCGTACCACTGGGAGGACGGCATCGGCCCGCGCGAGCAGCGGCCGCGCCGGCTCGACCTGGCGTGGCGGTCGATCGAGACCAACCAGGTCGGTGTGGACGACTTCCTGCACTGGTGCCGGGACGTCGGTAGCGCGCCGATGATGGCGGTCAACCTGGGCACGCGCGGGCTGGACGCCGCGCGCGACCTGGTCGAGTACTGCAACCACCCGTCCGGCACCTACTGGTCCGACCGTCGCCGAGCCAACGGATCACCACAGCCGCACGACGTACGGCTGTGGTGCCTGGGCAATGAGATGGACGGTCCGTGGCAGATCGGCCACAAGACGGCGTACGAGTACGCGCGCCTGGCCGCCGAGACCGCCAGGGCGATGCGCCGCGTCGACCCGACCATCGAGTTGTCCGCGTGCGGAAGCTCCAACCAGGCGATGCCCACGTTCGGCGGGTGGGAGGCGACCGTCCTCGAGGAGACCTACGACCTCGTCGACTACGTGTCCCTGCACACCTACTACGAGCAGGCCGGCGACGACCGGGACAGCTTCCTCGCCCGCGCGGTGGACTTCGGCCACTTCATCGACGCGGTGGTGGCGACCTGCGACCACGTACGCGCGAAGAACGGTCACCGCAAGCACATCGACCTGGCCGTGGACGAGTGGAACGTGTGGTACCAGAGCCGCTTCGCCGGTGAGGAGAACCTGGACTGGGCGGAGGCGCCGCGCCTGATCGAGGACGTCTACTCGGTGACCGACGCGGTCGTGGTCGGCGACCTGCTCATCACGCTGCTGCGCCACGCCGACCGGGTGAAGATCGGCTGTCTCGCCCAGCTGGTCAACGTCATCGCGCCGATCCGCTGCGAGCCGGGCGGCCCGGCGTGGCGGCAGGCCACCTTCCACCCGTTCGCGCTCACCTCGCGGCACGGCCGGGGCACGGTGCTGCGGACCGACGCCGTGGCGCCGACCCACGAGACCGCGGCACAGGGCGAGGTCCCGGTCCTCGCCGCGGTGGCCGTCCGGGACGACGAATCCGGCGAGATCACGCTGTTCGCCGTCAACCGGGACCAGCGGCAGGCGCTGACCCTCGACCTGGATCTGCGAGCCTGCCCCGGCCTGGCGGCCGGGAAGCACCTGGCCGTCCACGACAGCGACCCGGACGCGGTGAACACCGCCGAACGGCCCGACCGGGTCGCCCCGCGCCCGCTCGAGGACCTCAAGGTGTCCGGCGGGCGCGCGACCGTCGTGCTGCCGCCCCTGTCGTGGAACATGATCCGGCTACCGGGTGAGGCCGCGTAGCTTGTCCGGGTTGCCCTGCATGCGTACGCCGGTTATCAGGTCGCGGTCGAAGTCGAAGCAGATCGCGCCGGCCGGTTGACCGTCGACCAGGCCGAGGATGCCCGGGCTGCCGTTGATCTCGGTGATCACCAGGCGCGTGCTCTGCGTCTCGGGCTTGGCGAATACCCCGAGCAGCCAGCGGGCGACCTTGTCGGCGCCTTCCAGCGGCCGGCGAGCCGCGGTCACCTTGCCGCCTCCATCGGACCAGCAGATCACCTCGGGCGCCAGCAGTTCCATCATCGTGTTGAGGTCCCCGCCGGCACAGGCTTCCCGGAACCGGTCCACCGCCTCCCGCCGGATGCCCTGGTCCACGTCGAATCGCGGCCGGCGCGCCGCGACATGGGCCCGCGCCCGGGCCGCGGTCTGCCGCACGGCGGCCTCGGAGCGGTCCAGAATCGTGGCGATCTCGGCGTGGTTGTAGCCGAAGACGTCGTGGAGCAGGAAGATCGCGCGTTCGGCGGGGGTGAGCGTCTCCAGGACCACGAGCATCGCCATCGAGATCGACTCGGCCATCTCTGCCTCCTGACCCGCGTCGGGCGAGGTGAGCACCGGCTCGGGCAGCCAGGGCCCGACATAGGCCTCGCGACGGGCGCGAGCCGAGGTGAGCTGGTTGAGCGAGAGGTTGGTGACGGTCTTGACCAGGTACGCCCGGGGGTGGGCGAGCTGGTCACCGTCGACCTCGCGGCACCGCAGCCAGGCCTCCTGGAGGATGTCCTCGGCGTCGGCGACGCTGCCGGTCATCCGGTAGGCGACGTCGAACAGCAGCCGCCGATGCTGAGCGAAGACCTGGGTGTCGATCATGGCGACAGGCTAGAGCGCCGCGAGCGCTTGCGCTCGCAGGCCCTCCAGCACGGTGGGGTACGCCGGGTGCCATCCGAGCTCGCGGCGGGCCTTGTCGCTCGAGACCCGCATCGAGACGGAGAGCATCAGGTGCATGTACGGCGCGGGCACCATCGTCCAGGTGGGCACGGTGAACGGCTTCGGGGTGCCGAAGGTCGTGGCGATCGCCCGGATCATCGCCCCGAAGCCGATGTGGTCGTCGACGACGTTGTACGCCTCGCCGGGGCGGCCTCGGTCGATCGCCGCGACCACGGCGGCGGCCGCGTCCGCCAGGTGCGTCCACGGCGAGAGGCGGCCGTGGTCGTTGAACGCCGGGAGTTGCCGCTTGCGCAGCATGTCCACCATCGTCTCGGTGCCGCCCGGCCCGTAGAAGAGGCCGAAGCGCAACGAGATCGCCTCCAGGCCCGACTCCTGGGCGAGGCGCTCCTTCTCCCGCATGCCCGCCAGGTGCCGGTTGATGTTGCGGTCGGTCACCGGAGCCGCGAACTGGTCGGCCTCGGTCAGGACGCGGTCGCCGAAGTCGCGGTAGCCGTAGCCGATGGCGATGTTCTCGCCGATGAAGCGGCGTACGCCCACCCGCCGGGCCGCCTCGATCAGGTTGGCGGTCCCGGCGACCCGCAGGTCGTCGGTGCCGAACATGCCCTTGTGCGTCATCGGCGGTTTGCGCAGTGCGGTCGAGGCGTGCACCACGACGTCGGCCTCGATCCCGTCGAACGCACGCAGCAGTCCATCCCGGTCGAGCAGGTCGGCGCGGATGTCGTTGCCCTCGCCCCGGCCCAGGCCGAGCACCGTGTGCCCGGCTTCGGTCAGCGCTGTGCGGATGTGCCGGCCGAAAACGCCACTGGCCCCGGCCACGATCACGGTCTGGTTCTTCGTCTCCGTCATGGCCATGGAACAAGGCAGCGCCGCGGTACGTGACAATACCTGGATGTGACCCCGCTCACGGCCTCGCGGCGCCGCTGCGGAGGCCGTCCAGCTCGGCGAGGTACATCCTCTGCAGGTGGCCGAAGTGCTGGACCAGCAGCGTGAGTTCCTCGACGCTGTAGCCCTCGATGAGCCGCCTCGCCCGCTCGGCGAACCGCTCGTACGGCTGCTCCAGCTCGGCGATCCGTTCCGGCCGCATGGTGACGATCATCCGCCGCCGGTCACCCGGATCGCGTTCGGCGGTGACGTAACCGGCGCGCTGAAGCCGGCGGAGCATGCTGGTCACGGCCCCGGTGGTGAGGTTGGTCCGCTCGGCGATCTGCCCCGCGCTGGCGGATCCGACGTCCGCCAGGAAGTCCAGGCACTCCAGGTCGCTCACGGCGAGGCCCAGCCGGTCGGCGATGGCGTACCGGAACACCATGGACAGCCGCGAGTTCTCGCGCCCGGCGCGCATCAGGTCGGCGATCGCGGACGCACGGGCCGGGTCGTGGGACATGCCGCCATCATGCCTCCGGCACGGTGACCCGGTGCAGCCGAGGTAACACGCGGGTCAGCACCCAGTGCGGTGCGGCCGCGCTTCCGGTGAGGCGGCGCATCAGCCCGGCGGCGGTGTCGACGGCGCGGAAGGCGTACGGCACCATCTCGTCCTGGTAGGCAGCGATCGCCTCCTCCGCCGGCGTGCCGCTCGCGCGGGCCTCGACGAGCCTGCGGCCGAGCAGGGCGGCGTCGCGCAGCGCGGTGTTGCCGCCGTGCGCCCCGAACGGCGGCATGACGTGCACGGCGTCGCCCATCATCGTGGCCCGGGGCACCGCCCACTGCCGGGGCCGCCGGCCGGTGGCGAAGGGGTTGAGCACCGTGGCGTCCAGCTCGGCCGTGTCGACCAACCGTCGGATGAGGGGGTGGAAGTCCGAGCTCATCCGGGCGGCGAGCTCCCGCAGCGCCAGCAGGTCCCCGCGGACACCGATGGGCACCTCCTCCGGCCGCAGCAGCAGCCCCCACATGACGTAGTCGTCGCCGGTGGGCGGATAGCTGCCCGGCGCCAGGCGCGCGAACGCCTCCCGCGGGCTTTCGCCGAACCGCATCGAGGTGAAGAAGAAGGCGCGGCCCGGCCGGTCCGCGATGGCCAGAACCCCGCTGGTCCGCAGCGCGTCCGGGATGATGCTCTCGCCGTTGCGCCGCAGGGGCGACCGGCCGTAGACGCCCGCCATCGAGGTGTCCACCGGGTCTGCGTCCGGCATGAGCTGCGCGCGCAGGGCCGAGCCTGCACCGTCGGCGCCCACGACCACGGTCGCCGTGACGGCCGAACCGTCGGCGAACCGCAGCCGCAGCCCGGCCGGGCCGCCGCCGTCCACCGCGACGGCGGCCTTGCCGTAGTGGATGCGTCCGTCCAGGCCGGACGTCAGGATCGACCGCAGGGTCAGCCGGTCGACCTGGCGCGTCGCCTGCGGCTCGTCCTTGAAGGTGATGGTGAAGGCGTTCCGCAACCGGCGGTCGGTGAAGCGCAGGTGCCCGCCGGGCTCGTCGCCGGTGACCAGCGCCAGGCGGTACAGCGGGCGGGGCAGGCTCTCGCGCAGCGCCTCCAGCCCGTGCCGGTCGAGAATGATCCGGTAGCCCTGCCGCCGGACGAACGGGCCGGAATCCCGCTCGTAGACGTGTACGTCGATGCCGGCGCGCGTCAGGTACTGGGCGAGGCAGAGGCCCGAGAGGCCGGCGCCGGCGATCGCCACCGAGAAGTCGGTCGATGTGCCCATGCGATTATCTTAATGAATAAGATGATTTCGGCAAGGTCGCCACCTCCCTCGGAAGCGCGATGGCATGCTGGATCGATGGAGTCGGTCTGGGACTACCCGCGTCCGCCACGGGCGGAGCGCAGCGCGGCCCGGGTGACGGTCGTGCACGCCGGGAAGACCATCGTCGACAGCGACCGCTGCTGGCGTGTCCTGGAGACCTCGCATCCGCCCGTCTACTACGTCCCCCGCGACGACATCGCCGCCGGCGTGCTGCGGCCGGCGACGGGTCGCTCCTACTGCGAGTTCAAGGGTCTTGCGAGCTACTGGGACCTGATCGTGGGGGACAGCCGGGTCACGGACGCCGGCTGGTCCTACGAGCGGCCTTCACCCGCGTACGGGGAAATTGCCGGAGCCGTTGCCTTCTATCCGAGCCGGGTCGACGAATGCCGGGTCGCCGGCGAGCTGGTCCGGCCGCAGGAGGGCGACTTCTACGGCGGCTGGATCACCGCCGGCATCACCGGCCCGTTCAAGGGCGGCCCGGGCACCGCGGGGTGGTGAACGCCGGCCGGCCCCTCGTGTGAGGCCGGCCCGCCGCGGGTAGTGCGAAGTGGTTCGCCGCGGAGCTGGAGGCACCATGACGTACGCGCACGAGCGGCTCGACGACGATGACCGGGCGCTGGACGAGCAGGAGGCCGAGCAGCTCGAGCCGGTCCGGCCGCCCGACCTCAACCGGGAGTCGAACCGGTCGGCGACCCGGCTCGAGCTGTTCTTCGACCTGGCGTTCGTGCTGTTCGTGGCCCGGTGCGCCGACGTGCTGGCGAAGGATGTGAGCGGGCACGGCGCGCTCGTCTTCGTCGCGGTGCTGACGGTCGGCTGGTGGGTCTGGGCCTCCATGACCCTGTACGCCAACCGGTTCGACACCGACGACGCCGTGTTCCGCCTGCTCACCCTGACCGCCATGGCCGGCGTGGTGGCGATGGCGGCCGCCGTGGACCACCTCGACGGGCCGGCCGCGAGCGGGTTCGTCATCGGCTATGTCGTGATTCGCGGGGCGCTGATCGCGGGGTACCTCCGGGCGTGGTGGCACGTGCCGGATGCCCGCTCCACGGTCCGGCTGTACCTGATCGGGCACACGCTGGGCGCCGCTTTCTGGCTGGTGTCGCTGGCCGTGCCGGCGCCGGGACGGTACTGGCTGTGGGGCGCGGGGGTCCTGCTGGACATGGTGTGGCCGACCGCCGCGGCCCGGCTGAAGAACGCGGTCCCGCTGCATCTGGAACATCTGCCGGAACGCTTCGCGTTGTTCGTGATCCTGGTGCTGGGCGAGTCCGTCGCCGCGGTGGTGACCGGCCTGCACGGCGGCGGCTGGGAGTCGTCCGTGGTCGTCGCGGCGGTGCTGGGCTTCGTGGTGGCCGCGGCGCTGTGGTGGATCTACTTCGACCTGTCCGGCGGGGCCGCCAAGCGACGGCTCGCGATGGAGGACGGCGAGGTCACCAAGCACGGCGTGCACGACTTCTACGTGTACGTGCACCTGCCGCTGGCCATCGCGCTGGCCGCCACCGCGGTCGGGCTGGAACACGTCGTCCTGCACGGCGCGGACCCGCACGTCGACGCCGGTCCGCGGTGGGTGCTGGGCCTCGCGATCAGCGGTTACCTGCTCAGCGCGGCCGTGATGCAGGCGCACCTGAGTGGGCGCGTGCGCGGGGCGGTGCTGTGGCCCGGTGCCGGCATACCGCTGGCGCTGATCATCACGCTGCTCGACCTGTCCCCGACCGTCACCATGGGCATGCTCGCCGCCGTGCTGGTCGCCGGCGTGCTGACCGGATTTCTGCTGCACCGCTCGGGCGAGGTGCGGACCGCGAAGGTGTGACCGCCGCTCCGCAGCGAATGGTGCTCCGGTTCGACCGGAGCACCATTCCGTTGCTGGTCAGCCGACCTTGAGGACCTGGGTGCCGCCGGCGAACTTGTCGAACCAGTGCTGACGGTGCGGATCGCTGTTGATGTTCATGGCGATCACGATCACCGCCGCCAGCGTGGCCAGTCCACCGATCAGGCTGCCGATGATCGGAACGACGCCGGCGACGCTGAACCCCATGTAGATGTTCCGGCGGACGGCCTGCTCCAGCGTCGGGTTGCCGGCGTGGCCGGGGCCGACGACCTTGAGCTTCAGCGCCTGCTTGCCGATCGTCTGTCCCCGGCTGGACTCGAAGTAGGCGAAGTAGCCGAGGTACAGCGCGGCGGTCAGCACCGCGGAGACGAACCCGCTGATGAACCAGGAGTTCGAGATGAGCCCGATCACGATGTTGAGGATCACGCCCACGACACCGACGATGACGCCGTCGATCAACCGCGCCAGGAACCGGTCGGTCAGGTTGCCGGGTTGGCCCACCGCGTTCCCGGGCGGCGGTGCATACCCGTACCCGGGCGGCGGAGCGTTGTAGGGAGGCGGCGGTGCCGGCTCATCGCCGGGCGGCGGTGGGTAGGATCCGGGGTTGCTCATGCTATGTCCCATTCAGATAGGTACAGCAGGGTATGGGCGCATTCCACCTTGGGGTGAATACGCCTCGTCACCTCTCAGAAGTGCAAGGAGTGTAGACACTTTCCGGCACGGTGGAACCCTTGTGACCGGCGGAGATTTCGAGTGACGCTCATCGACTCGGGTTGGCCGCGCTCTCACCGCGCAGGGCGCCGAGGGTAATCGCGACAAGGCGCTTCTCGGCGGCGGGTGAACGTGCCGCCTCGGCGGCGCCGAGTGCGTGGAGACAGAAGGTGGCCAGCTCACCGGCGAGCATGTCGGTACGCGCGGCGCCGGCTCGGGCCGCTGCTTGCACGACGTCGGTCACGAGGGCGTGCAACTGCTGGCGTGCTCGCCGGACGTGGTCGATGATCGTGTCCACGTCCGGGAAGTACTTGTAGAGCGTGGCCCGGCCGATGCCGGCCTGCTGGGCAACCTGCGACATCGTCACGCCGACGCCATGTTCGGCGACCAGCGCCGCGGTGGCGTCCAGGATCGCGACCTGCACGGTGCGGCGGTGCTCGTCGATCGGGCAGGGACGACCGGCGTCATGGCGGGTCGTGGTGGGCGCAGATGCCACGGTGGGGGCGGGTGTTCCTGATCGTGGCCGCGGTGGTGCTGGTCGCCGTGGTGGCGATGCTGTTGTCCGGGCACGGCCCGGGCGATCACATGCACCATGGCCTGCGCCGGCTCGGGCCGGGCGGGTGGTGAGCATGCGGGCGCCGGCGCTGGTTCGCGCGGTGTATTTGGTGCTGGAGCCGGTCGGCTGGTGGACCCTGGTTCCGTTGAGCGTTGCCAGCTTGCTGACCGGGCTGGTCCAGGGGTGGGGAACGCGGTGGGGTCTGGTGCGGCACTACTGGGTGCTGGTCAAGCTGCTGATGAATCTGTTCGCCACCGCGATCCTGCTGCTCTACATGCAGACCCTGGACCATCTGGCCGGTCTGGCCCGGACGGCGCCGTTGAGTGAGGTACGGACGGCGTCGCCGGTGGCGCACTCGGCCGCGGCGGTCGTGCTGCTGCTGGTCGCCTTGGTGCTGTCGGTCTACAAACCGCGCGGTGAGACGCCGTGGGCTCGTCCGGCCCGGCGGCAGCCGGCCCGGGCGGGCGTGCCCGGATAGCCCGCCTCGTCCGCGGCGGCGACCGACGTGGTGGTCGTGGTGGGGATGGTGCGCGCCGGCGTCCGCCGCCGGCGCGCACCGGCTGCGGTTTACGACTGGTCGAGCAGGTCCTTCATGGTGGAGATCTCGGCCTGTTGAGCATTGATGATGTTCTGCGCGAGGGCCTTGGCCTCCGGGTTGGCCCCGGCGGCGACCTCGTGCTGGGCCATGGTGATCGCCCCTTGGTGGTGGCTGATCATCATGGTGAGGAACATCCGGTCGAACACCGTGCCGCCGACCCCGCTGAGCTTGGTCATGTCGGCGTCGCCCATCATGCCGGGCATGGAGCCGTGGTCCATGCCCGGCATGGCGGACTGCGTATCCGCGGTGGGCTGTCCCCAGGCGGTCAGCCACTGATTCATAGTGTCGATCTCGGGCTGCTGAGCCTGCTTGATCGTGGCGGCGAGCTCTTTGACCTTGGCGTTGCCGGCGTGGCCGGCGGCCATCGCCGCCATCTGCACGGCCTGCTGGTGGTGCGGGATCATCTGCTGGACGAACGCCACGTCGGCGTCGTTGAAGTCTTTGCTGGCAGTGGCCGCGACGGTCGGCATCATGCTGCCGTGGTTCATGCCGCTGCCGGCGGGCTGGTCGGTGTCGCCGCAGGCGGAGAGCAGCAGGACGGTGCCGACCGCCGCGCCGGCGAGCAGGCCGGCGCGGCGCACGGCCGAGGGCAGGGCAGTAGAACGCTTCATGGCGGGTTTCGACCTTCCGGAAAGAGATGACAACGGGTACGCGCGAGAGCCTCGGCGCTGCCCTGGGAGGGGCGCCGAGCTGGGCGTGCTATATGCGCAGAACCGTTGTCGCCGTAAGGGTCGAACCCGGCGGTCGCCCGGGTGGCGCCCGGGACGACAACAGCGGGACCAGGTGTGTCCCGACAGCGGCCATCCGGGTGGCGACCGCGAACAGGGCCACCGCCAGCAGGATCGCGGCCGCCAGCCCGGTCAGGATGGCCAGGCACACGCTCCACCCGTCGGCCATGCCGTGCCCGGGCATGGCCGGACAGTGATCCGTGGAGCACACGTGCGCATCGGTCAGCGACGGGGCCATGTCAGCGGCGCTGTCCATCGAGGTGGCCGCGGTAGCGGTGTGCTGTCCGTGGGAGGCCATCCCGGCATGACCGAGGGTGTGCATGGCGGCCAGGCCGAGGACGGTGCAAGCCAGCAACAACCAGCGCGCTGTGCGCGCCGATGCGGTCGCGGCCATGGCGGTCACGGCACCACGCTAGCGCGGCCGGTCCGGTCCCGGCCGGTGGCCCCGGCGGCCGGCGCCCGCCCGGCTTCCCGGGCAGACGCCGGTCGGTGCGTCACTGCCGGTCGGGTGACAGGTGCACCCGGCGCAGCAGCTGGGCGTTGAGGGCGACCACGATGGTCGAGGCGCTCATCAGCACCGCGCCGATCGCCGGGCTCAGCGTGATGCCGGCCCACGCGAACACGCCGGCGGCGAGGGGGATGGCGATGATGTTGTAGCCGGCCGCCCACGACAGGTTCTGGATCATCTTGCGGTAGGACGCCTTGGACAGGGTGATCACACCGGTCACGCCGCGCGGGTCGGAGGAAGCGAGCACGACGCCGGCGGACTCGATCGCCACGTCGGTGCCGGCGCCGATCGCGATACCGACGTCCGCACGGGCCAGCGCGGGAGCGTCGTTGACGCCGTCGCCGACCATTGCCACGGTCAGGCCGCGGGCTTGCAGGTCCGCGACCGCGCGGTCCTTGTCGGCGGGCAGCACCTCGGCGAAGACCTCGTCGACCCCGGGCCGGAAGCCCAGGTCGGCGGCGACCGCTTCGGCCACCGGGCGGGCGTCGCCGGTGATCATCACGATCTTGCCGATGCCGTGCGCGCGGAGCTGCTCGATCGCCTGGCGGGCCTCGGGACGTACCTCGTCCTCGAGGGCGAACGTGGCGACGGCCTCGGCCGTGTCGGCGAGCCGGATCAGGTGCAGCACGGCCGCACCGCGCCGCGACCACTCCTCGGCCGGCTTGGCGAGGTCGTCCGGCACGGTGGCGGTCAGCTCGCGCAGCAGGGCCGGGCCGCCGACCGCGTAGGTGACGCCGTCGACCACGGCCTGCACGCCGCGTCCGGTCAGCGACCGGAACTGCGACGCCGTGACGGCCAGGTCCCGGTCGCGCGCCACCGCGACGAGCGCCCGGGCGAGGGGGTGTTCGCTGTCGGCCTCGACGGCGGCGGCGATGCCCAGCGCCTCGTTCTCGTCCCGGCCGGCAGTTGTCGCGAGCGCGGTGACGGTGTGCGCGCCCTTGGTGAGGGTGCCGGTCTTGTCGAACAGGACCGCGTCGACCGTACGCATGCGCTCGAGGGCCAGCCGGTCCTTGACCAGGATTCCGGATCGGGCCGCCAGCGCGGTGGAGAGGGCGATGACCAGGGGGATGGCCAGGCCGAGCGCGTGCGGGCAGGCGATCACGAGCACCGTCACGGTACGGACCACGGCCTGGTCCAGGTTGCCGAGCGCCCACCAGGCGATGAAGGTCAGCAGGCCCGCGGCGGTGGCGATGTAGAACAGCCAGGCGGCGAACCGGTCGGCCAGAACCTGAGCGCGGCCGCTGGACGCCTGCGCCTGTGCGACGAGGCGGCCGATGCCCGCGAGGGCGGTGTTCTCGCCGACGGCGTCGACCTCGACCCGGATCGCCGAGTCGGTGGCCACGGTGCCGGCCACGACCCGGTCGCCGATGCCGCGGGAGACCGGCCGCGACTCACCGGTGATCATCGACTCGTCGACCTCGGCAGCGCCGTCGACAACCCGCCCGTCGGCCGGCACCCGCGCGCCGGAGCGGACCAGCACGACGTCCCCGACGTCCAGCGCCGACACCGGCACGGTCTCGGTGGTATCGCTGGTGATCCGCTCGGCGTCGTCCGGCAACAGCGCGGCCAGCGCCGCGAGCGCGCCCTGGGCCTGGCCGATGGCCTTCATCTCCTGCCAGTGACCGAGCAGCATGATCGTGACGAGTGCGGCCAGCTCCCACCAGAAGTCCAGGTCGAACCAGCCGGCACTGGTGGCCAGCGACGCCGCGTACGCCACCGTGATCGCCATCGCGATCAGCAGCATCATCCCGGGGGCGCGGTCGCGGACCTCGCTGACCGCGCCGGCCAGGAACGGCCACCCACCGTAGAAGAAGACCGCGGTGCCGAGCACCGGGCCGACCCAGCCGATGCCGGGAAAGTCGAGCGAGTAGCCGAACCAGTCCATGACCATCTCGCTGGACACCACGATCGGCACGGTCAACGCCAGGCTCAGCCAGAACTTGCGGCGGAAGACCTCCGGGTCGTGCCCGGCGTGCTTGTCGTGCCCGGCGTGCCCGCCGTGCTGGTCATGACCACCGGCAGAAGCGGCATGGCCGTGATGAGCGTCCATGGCGGCGCCGGCCGGCCCGTGCGGGTGCTCGTGCATCGTCGTCGCCTCGCCGGCGGCTCCGGGCGTCGCGGCTGATCCGAATCGTTGCTCCATGAGGTCCACCTCCACCCCGAACATATACCCCTAGGGGGTATCTGCCAAGGAGTCGTCCGGCATCACCTACGGCGATGAGCGTCACTGATCCACCGCCGCCGAGGCCGCCCGACGGCTGACGCCGGGCGCGGCGGCCGTCGGCGGCGTTCGGCGTCGCGATGGCGTAGCCTGGCGCGGTGCATCGTCAGCCGCCACTTGCCGCCGCCGTCCGGCGGCCGCTGTGGTTGCTGCTGGCGCTGGCGGTCGCCGCGCTGGGCCTCTGGTCGGGCGGGCATTGCGCCGGCGACCATCAGGAACACCCCGGCGCCGCCCTGGTCGCCTACGCCGGCCCGATCCCGGCCGTCCACACGAGCGGGCTCGGGCAGGACACCGAGCACGCGTCGGCCATCCACGAAACGCCGAGCGCGGCGGCCGGCGACTGCCACGTGGAGACCGCCCGTTCGGTGGGCGTCGCACCGACCACGGTCACCGCGGTGATTCCGCTGGTCCGTGGCCAGGGCCGGATCAATCACGACGGCAGGCCGCGCCCGATCCAACCGCCGCCGCTCAGGCTCACCCTGAGCGCCATCGGCGTCAGCCGCACGTAGGAATAAACGGGACACCACCCGCGTCACCCGGCCGCCACCGCGGCCCGCCCTGAGGTGTGACCTCTTCCTGTTGCTGCTGCGTTCGGAAGTTCTCGACGTCATGAATACGAATTCCAGGCTGCCCATCGGGCGCCGCATACTGCCGTGCGCCCACTGCGGGCGGTGGTCATGATCGACCCGGTGCCGTTCCTGCCGCCGATACGCTCGACCGAAAGATTCAACGCGCCGGGCGGTGTGTGGGCCTACGACACGTGGGGCCGTAACGGCCGTCCCGTGCTGCTCATCCCGCCGGTGCTGTTCGACCGGGCCACGTGGTGGCCCGTCGCCGCCGACCTGCGGCCGTACGCCACCGTGATCGCGGTGGACCTGCCCGGCCACGGCGGCTCCGAGTCTCGGCTGCGCTACGACCCGGACGAACTGGTCGAAGACCTCGCCCGCCTGCTCGCCGTCATCGGCATTGCGCAGGCCCCCGTCGTGGTCGGCCACGGCTCGGCCGCCGGGCTGGCGACACTGTTCGCCGCCCGGTACGCCGTCCACGCGCTGGTCACGGTCGACGCCGACCGGCAGGCGCCGATCGACCGGCGCCGCTACCTGCGCCACTTGGCTCTGGACGCCGTGCCGGCCCGCTATCGCGACCTCGCCGTGGTGGCCGACGACCCGCGGCTGTTGCGTGACTACGCCGGCTGCGTCCGCGCCCGGCCCGGCCCGGAGCCGGCGCCGGCCTTCTCACACGCGCGCCTGGCCATCCACAGCCGGCCCCCGGCCCGGCGCGACCCCGCCGGCGGCCGAGTGCACGTGTACGACGTGCCCGGCCGATTCGCACACCTGACCGACGTGGAGCGGTTCGTCCACGACCTCACCACTCTGCTCCGTGGTCCGGGAGAAGAAGCTCGCCGCGCAACTTCAGGAGACGCCTGATTCCTGACGAGGTGGCCGCCCCCACTTATCCGGTGGGCCTCGCTTCCAGAACTGCCAGACCGGTGGGGGAGCCGGTCGCGACGACCCGCCGCAGGCTGAATCCGGACGCCGTGAGCAGGCGGTCGAACTCTTCGCGTGTGCGTTCGCGGCTGCCGAACAGCAGCAGCATCAGCAGATCCATCCGGATCGTGGCGGGTTCGTCACGGGCTCGCTCCGGCATGACCGCGTCGACCACCAGCAGGCGAGCACGCGCCGGCATGGCCGCCCGGCAGCGCTTCAGGATGTGGATGGCTTCCTGGTCCGGCCAGTCGTGCAGGACCCTGGACAGCAGGTACGCGTCACCGCCGCCGGGCACCGACTCGAAGAAGTCCGCCGCCACGAACGTACACCGCTCGGTGAGGTCCGCATCGGCCATCTCGGCCAGTGCGCGATTCAGGGTGGCCGGCCGATCGACCAGCGTCGCGGTCATCGACGGGACCGCCCGGAGCGCGGCACGGGCCATCAGGCCGGGACCGGCGCCGACGTCGACCAGGCGGCCGATCCCGTTCATGTCGTAGGCGGCCACCACCGCGTCGGCCTCGTGCCGGGCGCGACCGGCCATGGACGCCTCGAACGCCAGCCGGTGCGCCGCGACCCGCTGCAAATGGGTGAAGAACGACTCGCCGTACGCCTGCTCGAAGGCGTTCTCGCCGGTCCTGGCCGCGTCGAGCAAACCGCCGGCCGCGGCGTAGTAGAGGGCGCCGCGGGCCAGGATCGGTCCGCGCTGCGATCCGGGTACGCCGTCACGCAGATACTCACCCAGTGGGCCGAGCGAGAACCCGCCGCAACCGGTCTCGGCGAACACCTCGGCCGCGCACAGCCCGCGCAGGATGCGAGTGACGGTCTCCGGGTCGGCGCCGACCGCCCGGGCAACGGCCGGCCCGTCCGCCGGACCGGCCGCCAGCACGTCGGCCAGCCGGAGCTCGGCCGCGGCATAGAGCAGCTGAGTGACGAGAAAGCCGTCGGCCAGCTCCACCAGCCGCCACGAGCCGGCGGCGAGAGGGGCGGTGTTCGTCGGCAGGGCCACCGTCGCATGGTGCCGCCGACGCGGCGCCACAAAGGCTCTTGCGTTGGAGATCCGACAGCATCCACCACCCCGCCGAGCCCCGGCCGCGGCGGGCGTCAGACGACGCCGACGCTCATCGGCGGCCGGTGGTCAGCCGACGTGCACGTGGGGGCGGCGGCTGCGGTCGGGTTCGGCCTGGCGGAGAATCTCGCGGGTCACCGGGGCCACCTCACCCTGGCCGAAGATGAGGTAGCGGACGATGTTCGCCACCGGGTTGCCCTCGGTCCACTCGAAGTAGATGTGCGGACGCCGGTGAGTGGTGTCGCGGATCCACAGCAGCAGAGCGGCCAGCGCGCTGGGCACCGACGAGCTTTCGATCCGGAGGACGCGGTAGCGGTGGTGCATGACCTCACCGCGTACGTGCAGCTCGGTTTCGAAGTCAGAGGCGTCGACGACGGTGACCTCGACGAAGATGACGTCCGCGTCGTCGGCCATGTCGTTGTCGGCCAGAATCTGGGAGATCTTGTCGCTGTACTCGCGGGTGTCCCGGTCGTCCGGCTCGTTGGCGACCAGCCGGATCTGCCGCCGGCCGCACTCGCGCAGGAAGCCCTCCGCCCGCTCGTCCGCGTCGATGTGGCTCACGCGCACCTCGAACGCGCGGTACAGCCTCGACAGGAAGGAGACCGCGAGGATGGCGGCGATGAAGCAGGCCGCGATCTTGACGCCGTCGGGGCGCTCGTAGACGTTCGCGATGGTCGTGTACACGAAGATCACCGAGATGATCGCGAAGGCGACCATCCGGCCTCGCTGCCGTCTGCGGCGGGCGGAGAGGGTCACGGCCGTGGCGGCCGAGGTGATCAGCACGAGGACGCCGGTGGCGTAGGCGCCGCCCTGCGCGTCCACGTTCGCGTCGAAGATCCAGGTGATCAGGAAGGCGGTGCCGGTGAAGACGAGCACGAGCGGGCGTACGGCGCGGGCCCAGGACGGCGCCATGCCGAACTTGGGCAGGTAGCGGGGCACGAGGTTGAGCAGGCCGGCCATGGCCGAGGCGCCGGCGAACCACAGGATCGTGATGGTCGCGACGTCGTAGATCGTGCCGAACACACTGCCGAGGCTCTGGTGTGCCAGGTAGGCCAGGGCCCGGCCGCTGGCGGCGCCGCCGGGCTCGAACAGCGGCGCGGGGATCAGCACGGTGGTGACGAAGCTGCTGGTGATCAGGAAGACGCTCATGATGCCGGCGGCGGCGGTGAGCAGTTGTTTGGCGCCGTGGATCCGTCCGGGCAGATCGCCCTTGATGTGTGGCATGACCGCGACGCCGGTCTCGAAGCCGGACAGGCCGAGCGCCAGTTTCGGGAAGACGAGCAGGGCGATACCGACGATGACGACGGGGTTGCCGTGCGCGGTGGTCAGGGCCGTGGTCCAGTCGCTGACGGTGTGCGGATGGGTGACGATCTGCCACAGGCCGTCGACGACCACCACGAAGTTGAGGACGAGGTAGACGCCGACGAGGCCGACGGCGATGCCGATCGCCTCGGTGAAGCCCTTCAGGAAGACCGCGCCGAGCAGCGCGACCAGCACCAGGGTGACGATCACCTGGTGGCCCTTCAGCGATTCGGGCCAGAACGGGTTCTCGTCGATGTGCGCGGTGGCGTCGGCCGCCGAGAGGGTGATGGTGATGATGAAGTCGGTGGCGGCGAAGCCCAGCAGCACGAGGACGAACAGCTTGCCCTTCCAGAAGGAGAGCAGCTTGACCAGCATGGCGATCGAGCCCTCGCCGTGCGGGCTGTCCGCCGCGACCCGGCGGTAGACCGGCAGCGCGCCGAGCAGGGTGACCAGGACGAGAACCAGGGTGGCGACGGGGGAGAGGACGCCGGCGGCGAGGGCGGCGATGCCGGGCTGGTAGCCGAGCGTGGAGAAGTAGTCGACGCCGGTGAGGCACATGACCTTCCACCACGAGTGCGGCTTGTCCCCGTGGGGTTGGCCGTGCGGGCCCTCGTGCTGCATCGCCTGCTCGTTGAGGCCCTTCAGCAGCCACTCCCGCAGGGCCGGTGCCGTGCGCGCCGTCTCGGCCTTCTTGGCGACGGCGGTCATCGCGTCTCCTGTTCTGAGCGCGCCACAGGGGGTGCGTGGCGCTTCAGGCCGATCGTTGCACCGCCGCGGCCGGACGTGCCTTCGGCAGGCGTTAACAACGCGTCAATAACTCCGGCGCACACACGGCGTCTGTGACCGGGGTCGCGCCGGCGTTAACGACGCGTATAAAGACCGCCCCGGGGCGTAGGCAACGCGTGAACGAGCGATGACGAAGCCGCGGGCACGCGCTGTGCTGGACCGCGAAAGCATCGTGCCCTTGTCGAGGAGTCCTTCTGTGGCTGATCTGCTGTTCGTCGTGCTCACGGTGGCGCTGTTCGCAGCGCTGACCGTGCTGATCCGGGCGGTCGAACGTTGGTGAGCGCCGTCAATCTCATCGGCGGGATCGTCGCCGTCCTGCTGGCCGTCTTCCTGGTGGCCGCCCTGCTGTTTCCGGAGAAGTTCTGATGGCCGGCTGGCTGTTCGTCATCACGTTGGTGCTCGCGCTGGCCGTCGTGCACAAGCCGTTCGGCGACCACATGTACAAGGTCGTGTCCGGGCGGCGGCACAACGTCGTCGAGCGCGGCATCTATCGGCTCGTCGGGGTCGACGCGAACGCCGAGCAGACCTGGGGCGTTTATGCCCGCAGCGTGCTCGCCTTCTCGGCGATCTCGATCCTGTTCCTCTACCTGTTCCTGCGCGTGCAGGACAAGCTCTGGCTGTCTCTCGGATTCTCCGGGGTGCCCACCCACATCGCCTGGAACACCGCGGTCAGCTTCGTCACCAACACCAACTGGCAGGCGTACTCGGGTGAGTCGACCATGGGTCACCTGGTGCAGATGGCCGGCCTGGCGGTGCAGAACTTCGTCTCGGCGAGCGTCGGCATCGCCGTCGCGGTGGCTCTCGTGCGTGGTTTCGCGGCGCGCAAGTCGGCGACCCTGGGCAACTTCTGGGTCGACCTGACCCGGATCACACTGCGGGTGCTGCTGCCGATCTGTGTCGTGGCGACCCTGGTCTTCATGATCGCCGGGATGGTGCAGAACCTCTCCGGCGGCACCGACGTGACCACGCTGACCGGGGCGGCCCAGCACATCACCGGCGGCCCGGTCGCGTCCCAGGAGGCGATCAAGGAACTCGGGACCAACGGCGGCGGCTTCTACAACGTGAACTCGGCGCACCCGTTCGAGAACCCGACGGCCTGGACGAACTGGCTCCAGATCTTCCTGATCCTCGTGATCCCGTTCAGCCTTCCCCGGGTCTTCGGCCGGATGGTCGGCCAGAACCGGCAGGGCTACGCGATTCTCGCGGTGATGGCGATTCTGGCGCTCGCGAGCGTCGCGCTGACGGTCGGTTTCGAGGTGCACGGCGCGGGGACGGTGCCGCAGGCGGCCGGCGCGGCGATGGAGGGAAAGGAGGTCCGCTTCGGGATTCCGAACTCGGCCACCTTCGCCGCGGCGACGACGCTGACCTCGACCGGCGCGGTGGATTCGTTCCACGACTCGTACACCTCGTTCGGTGGGATGATGCCGATGATCAACATGATGCTCGGCGAGGTTGCCCCGGGCGGTACCGGCTCGGGCCTCTACGGCCTGCTCATCCTCGCGGTCATCACGGTCTTCGTCGCCGGCCTGATGGTCGGTCGCACCCCGGAGTATCTGGGCAAGAAGATCGGCGCTCGGGAGATGAAGCTGGCGTCGCTCTACTTTCTGGTCACCCCCGCGGTCGTGCTGATCGGCACGGCGGCGGCATTCGCCACCGGCAACAACTCCACGGCGCTCAACGTCGGGCCGCACGGCCTTTCCGAGGTGCTGTACGCGTTCACCAGTGCCGGCAACAACAACGGTTCGGCCTTCGCCGGCATCACGGTGAACACGCCGTGGTGGGACACCGCGCTCGGGCTGGCCATGCTGATCGGGCGCTTCCTGCCGCTGGTGCTGGTGCTGGCCCTGGCCGGCTCGCTGGCCCGGCAGAGACCGGTGCCCGAGTCCGAGGGCACACTGCCCACCCATCGACCCTTGTTCGTCGGGATGGTTGCCGGCGTGACGATCGTTCTGGTCGCGCTGACGTTCCTGCCCGCTCTCGCTCTCGGTCCCATCGCGGAGGGCCTGTCATGACCTTGTTGGCGGAAAAATCCGAAACCCAAGAGGCCAAACCCGCGGCCGTACGCGGGGGGCTGCTCGACCCGCAGCAGTTGTGGAGGTCGTTGCCGGGCGCCTTGGTGAAGCTCGACCCCCGTACGCTCTGGCGGAACCCGGTCATGTTCATCGTCGAGGTCGGCGCCGCGTTCACCACGGTGCTGTCGGTGGTGGACCCGAGCGTGTTCGCGTGGACGATCACGGTCTGGCTCTGGCTCACCGTGGTCTTCGCGAACCTGGCCGAGGCGGTGGCCGAGGGCCGGGGCAAGGCGCAGGCCGCCGCGCTGCGGGCGGTCAAGCAGGACACCGTCGCCCGCCTGCTGAGGGACGGCGTGGAGAGCAGCATCCCGGCGACCGATCTCAAGCAGGGTGACGTCGTGGTGGCCGAGGCCGGCGACATCATCCCCGGTGACGGCGATGTGATCGAGGGCATCGCCAGCGTCGACGAGTCGGCGATCACCGGCGAGTCGGCCCCGGTGATCCGGGAGTCGGGCGGCGACCGCTCGGCGGTCACCGGCGGCACCAAGGTGCTCTCCGACCGGATCGTCATCCGGATCACGCAGAAGCCCGGCGAGAGCTTCGTGGACCGGATGATCGCCCTGGTCGAGGGCGCCAACCGGCAGAAGACGCCGAACGAGATCGCACTGAACATCCTGCTGGCCGCGCTGACGATCATCTTCCTGCTGTCGGTGGTGACGCTGCAGCCCCTCGCCATCTTCTCGAAGGCGTACCAGGCCGCGGCCCCGGACACCCTGGCGATCAACGCGCACGGCGTCACCGGGATCGTGCTGGTCTCGCTGATCGTCTGCCTGATCCCGACCACGATCGGCGCGCTGCTGTCCGCGATCGGCATCGCCGGCATGGACCGGCTGGTGCAGCGCAACGTGCTCGCCATGTCCGGCCGCGCGGTCGAGGCGGCCGGCGATGTGAACACTCTGCTGCTCGACAAGACGGGCACGATCACCTTGGGCAATCGGCAGGCGTCCGAGTTCGTACCCGTCGATGGTGTTGATCCCAAGGTTCTGGCGGACGCGGCCCAGTTGTCCAGCCTGGCCGACGAGACGCCGGAAGGCCGCTCGGTCGTGGTGCTCGCCAAGAACGAGTACGGACTGCGCGAGCGCGAGCCGGGGATGATGACGCACGCGACATTCGTGCCGTTCACCGCCCAGACCCGGATGAGCGGCGTCGACCTGACCACCGGCGGCGACGCGCCGGCCCGCGAGGTCCGCAAGGGCGCCGCCTCGGCGGTGATGAAATGGGTCCGCGACAACGGCGGCCACCCCACCGACGAGGTCGGCGAGATCGTCGACACCATCAGCAGCACCGGCGGCACCCCGCTGGTCGTCGCCGAGCACCTCGCCGGGGAGCCCGCCCGGGCCCTGGGCGTCATCCATCTCAAGGACGTCGTCAAGCAGGGCATGCGGGCCCGCTTCGACGAGATGCGCACGATGGGCATCCGCACCGTGATGATCACCGGCGACAACCCGCGTACCGCCAAGGCGATCGCCGACGAGGCCGGCGTCGACGACTTTCTCGCCGAGGCCACCCCCGAGGACAAACTCGCCTACATCCGCCGCGAGCAGGAGGGCGGCCGGCTGGTCGCGATGACCGGCGACGGCACCAACGACGCCCCGGCGCTGGCCCAGGCCGACGTCGGCGTGGCCATGAACACCGGCACGTCGGCCGCCAAGGAGGCCGGCAACATGGTCGACCTCGACTCCGACCCGACCAAGCTGATCGAGATCGTGGAGATCGGCAAGCAGTTGCTGATCACGCGGGGCGCGCTGACCACGTTCTCGATCACCAACGACATCGCCAAGTACTTCGCCATCATCCCGGCGATGTTCGCGGCGGTGTACCCGGGGCTCGACACGCTGAACGTGATGCGGCTGCACTCGCCGGGTTCGGCGATCCTCTCCGCGGTCATCTTCAACGCGCTGATCATCGTGGCGCTGATCCCGCTCGCCCTGCGTGGCGTGCGATACACGCCGTCCAGCGCCTCGGCGCTGCTACGCCGCAACCTGTGGATCTACGGCCTCGGCGGCGCGATCCTGCCGTTCCTCGGCATCAAACTCATCGACCTCCTCGTCCAGTTCATTCCAGGGATCTGAGATGCGCCTCCCTTTGTGGGTTTCCCAGCACGTGGCGGCGCTGCGCGCGCTGCTTGTCATGACCGTCCTGCTTGGACTGGTCTACCCGCTCCTCATGGTCGCGATCGGCCGGATCCCCGGCCTGTCCGGAAAGGCGGACGGCTCCCTCGTCGCGCACGGCAGCACCCTGATCGGCCAGGCCTTCACCGACTCCGACGGCAACCCGGTCGCCAAGTACTTCCAGAGCCGGCCGTCCGCGGCCGGCAAGGGATATGACCCGACCTCCACCTCGGCCAGCAACCTCGGCCCGGAAAGCGTGGTCGACACTCTCGCCGCCAACCCGGACGACGCCAAGCAGAGCCTGCTCACCCAGGTGTGTTCGCGCAGCCTGGCGATCGGCAAGCTCGAGGGGGTGGACGGCAGCCGGCCCTACTGCACCGCCGACGGCGTCGGGGCGGTCCTCGCGGTCTTCTACCGTGACGGGCTGACCGGCCCGATCACCCGGGCCGTCTCGGTCAACCAGACCGGCACCCCGTTCCTGGCCGGCTACCACGGCGTCACCGTCGAGCCGGCCAAGGCGGGCGAGGACTACGTGGCCGAGGGCGGCGTGATCACCCCGATCCGCGGCGACGCGCCCGCGCACCCCGTAGTACCGTCCGACGCGGTCACGGCGAGCGCCTCGGGTCTCGACCCGGACATCAGCGTGGCGTACGCGAACCTGCAGGCCCCCCGCATCGCGCGCGAGCGGGGTCTCACCCTGGGCAAGGTGCACGAGCTGATCCAGCAACACATCGACGGACGGGCGCTCGGCTTCATGGGCGAACCTGGAGTCAACGTGCTCGAGCTCAACCTGGCGCTCGACAGGATCTGACATGCCACGAGGTCAACTGCGCATCTACCTCGGTGCCGCACCCGGCGTCGGCAAGACGTACGCCATGCTCGAGGAGGCGTACCGGCGCGCCGAGCGCGGCACCGACGTGGTCGTGGCCCTGGTCGAGACGCACGGGCGCAAGCACACCGCCGCGATGCTCGGTGACCTCGAGGTCATTCCGCGCAAACGGGTGCAGTACCGCGGCGTCGAGCTCGCCGAGATGGATCTCGACGCCGTGCTGGCCCGCAAGCCCGAGGTGGCGGTGGTCGACGAGTTCGCGCACACCAACGTGCCGGGCTCGCGCCACGAGAAGCGCTGGGAGGACGTGCAGGAGCTGCTGGACGCCGGGATCAGTGTGCTGACCACGGTGAACGTGCAGCACCTGGAGTCGCTCAACGACGTGGTCGCCCAGATCACCGGCGTCGAGCAGCGCGAGACCGTACCCGATGCCGTCGTGCGAAAAGCCGAACAGGTCGAGTTGGTCGACATGACGCCGGAGGCGCTGCGCCGGCGGATGGCGCACGGCAACATCTACCAGCCGGAGAAGATCGACGCGGCGCTCGGGAACTACTTCCGGACCGGGAACCTGACCGCGCTGCGGGAGCTGGCGCTGCTGTGGCTGGCCGACAAGGTCGACGACCAGCTCAAGAAGTACCGCGCCGACCACCGGATCGACACGACCTGGGAGACCCGGGAACGGGTCGTGGTCGCGCTGACCGGCGGCCCCGAGGGCGGCACGCTCATCCGGCGCGCCTTCCGGATCGCCACCCGCACCAAGGGCGCCGACCTCCTCGCCGTGCACGTCGCCCGGAACGACGGGCTGGCCGGCGCCGACCCGGCCGAGCTCGCCAAGCAGCGGATCCTGGTCGAGAGCCTCGGCGGCAGCTACCACCAGGTCGTCGGCTCGGACGTGCCGCAGGCGTTGCTCGAGTTCGCGCGCGGAGTCAACGCCAGTCAGATCGTGCTGGGTGCGAGCAGCCGCGGCAAGTTCGCGCAACTGTTCTCGGCCGGGGTAGGCGTCACCGTGACGGCCATGTCCGGACCCATCGACGTGCACCTGGTGACGCACGAGCGCGCCAGTCAGGGACGGCGTCCCGGTCGCGTGCCTCCGGCGCTGTCGCACCGGCGGCAGGTCGCCGGGTTCGCGCTGGTGCTGCTGGGCCTGCCGGCCCTCACCGCGCTGTTGCGGGTGGGCCCGGCCATCTCCCTCACCAACGACATCCTGCTGTTCCTCGTCGCGGTGGTCGGCGTGGCGCTGATCGGTGGGCTGTGGCCGGCCCTGCTCGCGGCGGTCGCCGGTTCGCTGCTGCTCAACTACTTCTTCATTCCGCCGGTCGGCAAGTTCACGATCGCCGAGCGGGACAACCTGCTCGCGTTGGCGATCTTCGTGGTGGTGGCGCTCGCGGTCAGCTGGGTCGTGGACACCGCGGCGCGCAAAACCCGGCTCGCGGCCCGTGCGTCGGCCGACGCGCAGACACTGGCCACGGTCGCCGGTGGCATTCTCCGCGGAGAACGGCCCTTGCTCGCGCTGCTCGACCGGCTCCGGGAGACGTTCTCGCTCGACTCGGTGACCCTGGTGGAGGACGGCGCCGTCGTGGCCGAGGTGGGCCGGCCCCGCTGCACGCGCCCGGCGGACGCCGACATCGAGGTCACCGTCGACGACCATCTGATCCTGCTGCTCAAGGGGCACACCCTCGAAGCGTCCGACCGGCGGATCGTGGAGGCGTTCGCCGCGCAGGCCGCGGTGGCGTTGCGACAGGAAAGACTCAGCGCGGAAGCGGCCGCGGTCAAGCCGCTGGCGGAGGCGGACAAGATGCGGACGGCCCTGCTGGCCGCCGTCAGCCACGACCTGCGCACCCCGCTGTCGTCCGCCAAGGCTGCCGTGGCCGGGCTGCTGAGCGAGGACGTGCACTTCGACGCGGCCGACCGGCGCGAACTGCTGCAAACCGCGGACGAATCCCTCGAACGGCTCGACCGGCTGGTCGCGAACCTGCTCGACATGAGCCGCCTGCAGGCCGGCGCACTCGGCGTCACCAAAATCGACATCGGTGTCGAAGAGGTCGTCCCCCGCGCCCTGGACGACCTCGGACCGGACGGCCGAAGGATCACCCTCATCCTCCCCGACGAGCTGTCGCCCGTACGCACCGATCCGGCCCTGCTCGAACGGGTCCTGGTCAACCTGGCGGCCAACGCGATGCGCTACAGCCCGCCGGAGCGCCCACCGGCGATCACGGTCAGCTCGCACGGCGACGCGGTCGAACTACGCGTCATCGACCACGGCCCCGGCGTGCCGCCCGGCCGATGGGACGACATCTTCCTGCCCTTCCAGCGTCTCGGCGACCGCGACAACCACACCGGGGTCGGTCTCGGCCTGGCTCTCTCCCGCGGCCTGACCGAGGCGATGGGCGGCACGCTGACTCCCGAAGAGACCCCCGGAGGTGGCCTCACCATGATCCTTACTCTGCCGATGGGCGCCGACCGATGACCCGGGTGCTCGTCGTCGACGACGAACCACAGATCGTCCGCGCCCTGCGCATCAACCTGCGCGCCCGCCAGTACGACGTCGACACCGCCGCCGACGGCACGTCCGCCCTGCACGCCGCGGCCCGCCAGAAGCCCGACCTGATCGTGCTCGACCTCGGCCTGCCCGACATGGAGGGCACCGACGTCATCCGCGGCCTCCGGGGCTGGACGGCCATCCCGATCATCGTCCTGTCCGGACGGATGGGCAGCGCCGACAAGGTCGCCGCGCTCGACGCGGGCGCCGACGACTACGTCACCAAACCGTTCGGGGTCGACGAACTTCTCGCCCGGATCCGGGCCGTCACCCGCCGCGCCCAACCCGCCGGCGAACACAACCCCGTCGTCACGATCGGGCGGCACACCGTCGACTTCGCGGCGCGCACGATCATCGGCGGCGACGCCGACGTCCGGCTCACTCCGCGCGAGTGGGAACTGCTGGAACATCTGGTCCGCCACGCCGGGAAGCTGATGACCCAGCACGCCCTCCTGCAAGAGTTGTGGGGCCCGCAGTACCGCACCGAGACGAACTACCTGCGCCAGTACATGGCCCGGCTACGGCGCAAGCTCGAAGCCGACCCGGCCCATCCCCGCTACCTGCTCACCGAACCCGGCATGGGCTACCGGTTCCAGCCCTGACCGGCGCCGGCGGCGTCCTGGGCGTGATCCGGTCCGTGGGCCGCCGCGGGTGGACACGCGCCGCGTACCGTACGGCCGAGCAACGCCGTGAATCCGATGAGCGACGTGTACCGCCACGCCGCCACGTCACCGGTCAGATCGCCGTACCGGTGGGCCAGGAACCCCACGAACACCAGCGCGCCGAACACCGCCACGCCGGCACAGTGGCGCCAGTCCCGGGTCACCACCGCCGAAACGCCCACGACGACGGCGATCACCAGCACACGGGCAGCTTGCTCGCGTGCGCCGAGAAATTCGGCGTCGATCAGCGCCGAGGCCACCACCGCCGCGCAGCCGGCCGCCAACGCGAACGCCTGCGGCAACGTCGTCTCGTCGCGTCCAGGCACCATGATCAGCCACCGCCCGGGTCCATGCGCCCGGCTTTTCGCCGCTGCGCCCAGCACACATGGCAACGCCCCGGCCGCTCACACGCCAGAGGCATTGACGCGCTGTTCACGCGCGGCCGCCCGATATTGACGCCGCATTGACGCGGCAGCGGCCGCACAGTCCGGTGTCAACGCTGGTCGATGGGTCGCAGGAGCACATGGGCGTCGGCCTCCTCGGCTCCGCCACGAAGCCGCAGGTCGGCGATCGCCCGGCGCAGCAACGGCATGCCCGGGCAGCGAAGCAGCACCATGGCGTCGATGCCGGCGCCGATCCACCAGGCGCCGGCGACACCCGACCGCGTACGCAGATGGTCGAAGACCTGTCGGCCGCGCCGTTGACGGTGTATTCGGCCCGTGAACATCTGCGGCGCGGGCGTCAACGTCCCGTATCCGCCGGTCGTGCACCCCGCCCCGACGGTGCACGGTCTCTTCATGGTTCTTGTTCGGCAAGCCGGGAGGCCGGTCGCATGACGCTCGCGGACGTCATCCCTCGTTGCGGACGTCCCTCCACCCTCGTCTGGACCGGTGGCCTACGCCGCGCGGGCCGGGCGGTTGTCGGGCGGGCCGGAGTCAGCCTGTACCGGGTGGCCGAGGTGAGCCCGTCGGTCGACGGACGGCTCGTCGTCGCGGTGCATGGTGGCCCCGCCTGCTGTCCGCCGTCCGCGAACTGCGGAGCCCGGTGCACGGCCGTCCTGGCGAATCGCGTCTCCGCCGCCGGCGAATGCCCGGCCACGGTGGTCGGCCGGCACCGGGAAGCCGACGACGTGGTGGTGCCATCCATGCCCCTGCCGCGCGACGTCGCGACGGGCGACGTGATCGCCATACCCGCGACGGCGATCAGCGGGGGTGCGGTCGGCGTGCCGAGCGAGCGGTCGCTTCTTGGTCCCGGAGGTAATACACCTGCCTCCGCGGCGCCGAGAACCAGTACTGGAGCGAAACGGTCGCGCACACGCGGGCCGGGACTCAATACCTTTGGCTCGTAAATGGCAAGAGCGGCAAATGCCTCACCGTGAGGAATGCATCGCTCGGCCAGAACGAGCGCTGTTCCTGTTGGCAAACACGTAGCCGTACGCGCTGTCGAAGTCGTGGCGACCCCGCAAGGGAGGGAATCACCCGACCGTTCGACGATCCCTTTGCGGGATTGCCGGCCGTGCCGCGGGTCAGTTCAGGTGCACAGAAGCTCGGACAGGCCGGTGACGTCGAGGATCTGCTGGACTGGGCCGTGGCCGTTGACGACGGTGAAACTGCGTTGTGCGGAGCTGGCCGCCTGGTAGCCGGCGACCAGGCTGGCGACGATGTGCGAGTCGATGAAGCGGGTGTTCTCGAGATCGACGATGACGTGCGTGATGTTCGGTAGGTGCGCCGCCTCGAGGAGGCTGTTGGAGAGGGCGTCGCCGATGCTCATGTCGAAGTCACCGGTCAGGTTCACCCTCAGGACACCGGTGGGTGTCCGGTCTTGGGTGATGGTGAAGGGAGGTCTAGCCACATCCACTGTCTAGCACGGGGGTATGACATCGGGAGTTTCATTCTTGTCGGCTGTTGGGCGCCTTCTGTGGGTGAGGGAAGGTCGCCCATACATGTTTGGTGTCTCCGTCGACGTGCCAGCAGACTTGCTGGGCTATGGAGAGGGCTATCTGTAGGCCACGACCGCCGGCCTGTACGCTCTGCTGAGCTGGTGGCTGTCTCGGGACCCGGTCGATGGCGTGGTCGATGACGTCGACGATGTAGCAGTTGTCGTCGATGAGTAGTCGTACGAGCACGGGAGGAGCTCCGTGTCGAAACGCGTTGCCGGCGAGCTCGGTCATGACAAGACCGATGGTCTCTGCCGCGGTGACCGCTGCCGGGTCTTGGCCGTAGGTGGAGACGAAGTAGCGTAGAAGTCCGTTGCGGACCAGACGCAGCTTTTGGTCGTTCGCCAGCCGCCAGCTGAGCTCTACGCGGGTGCGCGCCGGCAGCGCCAGCATCCGCAAGGGCCCCATGGCGCACATGTTGCCCCTCGGCTGACGGCGGAAACCCCTCCGGCCATCCTGAAATGCGAGGAAGTCTCCCTTTCCGAGTTGGCGGTTACGTGCGCACCATCGGAGGTTCGTCACCCGGGCGCCGAAGGCGCGGCGGGTGGGGGAGTGCCTTGTTCCGGTCTTCTGATCATCATTGGTGGATGAACGCGGGCAGCGCGAACAGCATGGTGGCCGACCAGGTGATGTGGGTCAGGCCCGGGGCGAGGATGCCGCCGGTGGCGCGGCGTTGCAGGCCGAGAATGAGGCCCAGGGTCAAGGCGGCGAAGACGAGCATCGGGTTGGCGGTGGCGACGGTGGCGGTGGCGTAGATGGCGGTGGAGATCGCGACGGGATGCCGCCGGCCGATGGCGGCGAACAGGGCGCCGCGGAAGAAGATCTCCTCGGCTATGCCGTTGAGTACGGTCACCGCGGTGATCGCTACGGCGTTGCCGTAGCGGGCGTGGTCGAGCACGTTGTTGACCAGGTCGCGCAATGGCGGGATCTCGCGGACGACCAGGGCGCCGGCGATGAAGATGGCGGCGATGACCAGGCCGGTGGCGATCGGGATGACGATCGGCCGGCGCCGCCCGCCGCGCTGCGGGGCCCAGCCCAGGTGCAATGGTCCGGACAGCAATGCGCCGGAAATCCATACCGCCGCTACCAGTCCGGTGAAGAGGTAGAAGGTGGCGTCGCCGGGGCGCACCGACAGGGACAGGCCGAGCAGGACCGCGCCGGCGGCCAGGGTGACGGCCGCGACTACTCGTCGTCGGCGGAACTGCCGGTCGGTTTGCTGGTGATTCCGCTCGACCGGTTCGAGCAGTGAAGCGGTGACGGCGCGCCGGGCGCGGGCCAGCCGTTTCATCGGTCCGGACGCGCCGCGTCGCGCTCCGCCGCCTCCCGTTGGGCCGCCTCCCGTTGCGCCGCCTCCTGTTGCGCCGCCTCCCGTTGCGCCAGGGCGAGCCGTACGGCGTCGTCGTAGCCGAGGGCCGGTCCGGGGACGATGCGGTTGATGGCGTCGTCGTGGACGATCACCTCGTTGGTCATCGAGTCGACCAGGTTGCGGGCGGTGACGGTGTCGACGTCGGTGACCAGCCTCAACCACGCTGAGGACAGCCGCGGCGTCAGCAGCGGCACGGTGATGTTGCGCAGTCGTTTCCCGCGGATCGCCGCGACGCGTTGCAGCATGTCGATGTAGCGCAACACCTCGGGCCCGCCGATCTCGTAGGTGCGGCCGCGGGCCTCCGGGGGCTCGAGGACGCCGGTCAGGTACCGCACCGCGTCGGGCAAGGCGATGGGCTGGGTACGGGTATTGACCCACCGGGGTGTCACCGTGATGGGCAGCCGATCGGCGAGTTGACGGGTCATCTCCCACGAGATGTTGCCGTGGCCGATGACGACGGCGGCGCGCAGCACGGTAACCGGTACCGGGCCCGCCCGAAGGATCTTCTCGACGGCCCGCCGGGAACGCAGATGCGGCGACAACCGGCCCTGTTCGGAGCCGAGGCCGCCGAGGTAGATGATCCGTTCCAGATGGGCGTCGGCGGCGGCCGCGGCGAAGGCGCGAGCGGCGTCGGCGTCGCGTCGTTCGAAGTCGTCGGAGCCCAGCGAGTGGATGAAGTAGTAGGCGGCGTCGGCGCCCTCGAACGCCGCGGCCAACGACTCCGGCTGTGTCACATCGGCCATGACCGGCTCGCCCGGGCCCCGGTAGGACTCGGGCCGGCGAGTCATCGCGCGTACCCGGTGATCGTGCTGGATCAGCCGTGCGGCGACGTGTGATCCGATGAACCCGGAGGCGCCGCTGACCAGAATCGTTTTCGTCACCGCTGCTATCTACCCGCACCGGTTGGCGCGCTCACCGCCTTTCTCCTCACATCCGGGCCATCTTGAGCGGCGGGCCGGTTCGTGGTCAGGCATAGCCACGGTAGCGACCCGGCCAGTCCGGGCGAACGCCGAGGCCGGCCGCATGGTCCGTCGCGCCGTTCAGATGACTGCCCGGCGGTCGATGCGGACGTGCGCCGGCTCCGCCCGGACGCAGTCCCGGCTGCCGTTTCCCTCAACTCTCGATGCCGGCCGCCGAAGTGGCCTAGAGGGCTCGATCTCCCGGGCCGCGGGAGGAGGACCGGACATGGCACAGGACGCCAACCGGTGGTTCGGGGTGGGCCGCAGCCTGCTGGCCGACCCAGCCGAGGCCGGCGCGGCGGCCTGCCGTGAGGCGCTGGACGGACGCCCGGCCACGCTGCTGATCGTGTTCGCGTCCCTGTCGCACGCGACCCCCGAGATGGCGGCCGCCGTGCACGCGGCGGCCGGGGGTGACGTGCTCATGATCGGCTGCTCGACGTCGGGCGAGTTCACCGCCGACGGCCGCGGCGCCGGGGTCGTCGTCAACGCGCTGGGCGGGTCCGGCTTCACCGCGGCGGTACGCGCCGTGCCGCACGACAGCATGGACCTGAACGCCGCCGGAGTCGCCGCCGCGTCCTGCATCGACGATGTCGACGCCGAGCACCGGGCCGTGCTCCTGCTCGGTGACGGCCGCAGCAGCGACCAGCAGGAGATGGTCCGCGGCGCCTACGCCGTCACCGGGGCCCTCGTCCCGCTGGTCGGCGGGTGCGCGGGCGACAACATCACACAGACCGGCACCTGGCATTTCTTCAGCGACGGACGTGACGTCCAGGTGCTGCCCAACGCCGTGCTCGGCGCCGCCATCGGCTCGGGGTCGCCGCTCGGGATCGGGATCGCCCACGGCTGGCACAAGGTCGGCGAGCCGATGGTCGTCACCCGCAGCGAGCGCGGCAAGATTTACGAACTGGACGGCGAGCCGGCGCTCGACGTCTACCTGCGCCGGACCGGGGGATCGCCCGAGCTGGCCACCGACCCGGGCGCGTTCCTGCAGTTCGCGACCGTACGGCCGCTCGGGCTGGCCCGGCGCACCGGCGAGGACGTGCGCATCATCTTCGAGGCCGACCCCGAGCAGCGGTCGATCTCCGGCCTCGCCGACACGCCGGAAGGCGCCATGGTGTGGTTCATGGAAGGCGACCTCGACGCGATCGCCGATGCGGCCGCGACCGCCGGCACCGCGGCGGTCACGTCCCTCGAGGGCGCCGACCCGCTCGGCGTGCTCGTCTTCGACTGCTGCGTGCGGCCGATCGCGCTGGGCGAGACCGGCGCCGAACTCGCCGCCGAACGCCTGCGCGAGGCGCTCGACTCGATCCCGTACGGCGGCTTCTACTCCAACGGTGAGATCGTCCAGCGACCCGGCGCCAAGGGCATGCACCACCTCACGGTGGTGGCCCTCGCGGTGAGCTGACCCATGGCCGCCTGGTCCGCCCTGCAGCTCAGCGAGTTCTTCAGCGCGATCACCCGGGCCGGGGACGTCGATCGGGCCGCCCGCATCGGGGTGCAGCGCGCGGCCGAGGCCACCGACGCCGAGGTCGCGGCCGTTGTCTGCGGCGGCGCGGTGCTGTGGTCGATCGGGCTCGGCCGGGGCGCGCGGGCGGACAGCTTCGCCGGCATTCGGGCCGGGGCTGAGCTCGCCCCCTTTCCCGGTCTCGGGTCGCTGCACGTCACCGTGCACCCGCTGGACCAGGGCAGCGACGACCGCCTGATCGTCGCGCGCCGGGACGAGGAGTTCGTCGCCGAGGAGCGGCAGATGCTCCAGGGCATGGCCCGGGTTCTCGGCCTGGCGCTGCTGAGCCTGCGCACCTTGGAGACCGAACGGCAGCTGCGCCGCGAGCAGGAGGCCGAGGCGGCGAGCCGGCTGGTGCTGGTACGCGCGCTGGAGCGACGCGAACGGCTCCTCGAGACGCTCCTGCGCGTGCAGCGGGCCACCAACCAGCGCATCCCCATCGCCGAAGTGCTCGACGCGATCACCATGGGCGCCGGCGCGCTGCTCGACGGCGCCACCACGGCACTGGTGCTGCGCGACGCAACGGAGGCCGGCACGCTGACCGTCGCCTCCCTCCATTCGGGCACCGACATCGCCGGGCGAGATGAGGGCGCGCTGCTTACCGTGGCCGAGCTCGCGATGACCGCCCGTGGCCCGGTCACGGTCGGGCTGTCGATCGCCGCACCGGTCACCGTCGGCGACGAGCCCGCCGGCAGCTTCGTCATCGCCGGAGATGGCGGCGACATTCCCGACAACGAACGGCGGGACGTGCTCGCCGCCTTCGCCGAGCAGGCCAGCCTCGCCCTCACCGGCGCGCACACGTTGGCCGCGATACGGGCGGCGCACCACGACCCGCTGACCCGGCTGCCCAGCCGCGGCCTGTTCCTGGAACGCCTCCAGCAGGTGCTCGCCGCGGAGCCCGGCCCGGCCGGTGTGGCGCTGCTCTACCTCGACCTCGACCTGTTCAAACAGGTCAACGACACGCTCGGCCACGCCGCCGGCGACGAGCTGCTGCGCGGCGTGGCCGACCGGTTGTCCGCCGTGATCCGCGACTCGGACATGGCGGCCCGGCTCGGCGGCGACGAGTTCGCCGTGCTTCTGCAGCCGCTGAGCCACGAGTGCCAGGCCCGGCACATCGCCGAGTCGGTGATCGAGGCGATCGGCCGGCCGTTCGACATCGCCGGGCGCACCGTGCTGACCCGCGCCAGTGTGGGGATCGCCTACAGCGACGCCAATCTGCCGGCCGACCGGCTCATCGAGAATGCCGACCTGGCCATGTACCGGGCGAAGAAGACCCGAGCCGGTACGTGCTGGGAGTTCGAGCCGCAAATGCGGGCCGCCCTGTCGCACATTGCTTGAGGCGCGGTAGACGCTCGAGCAACGACCGAGCGGATGGTCCGGGGCCGGCGTGCGCCCCGGACCAATTCCTGATGTCAGATCTTGTCGACCTTCCACCGCTGGTTGTTACCCAGGTGGCAGCCGTAGACCTGCACCTTCTGCCCGTCGCGCAGGCCGCCGCCGGAGTTGTCGGCGTCCAGGCACAGCCCGTTGACCTCGGAGTAGATCGGGCCGGCGACGGCGTCGACCCGGATGTTGGCCCAGAACTGGAACGACGACGGGCTGATGATGTTGTGCAGCACCACCGGCGCGCCGCGGGCGTCACCGCTGAGGTGCAGGTACCCGGCGAGCCGGTAGACGTCCTGAGCCCGTACGTTGTGCAGGCGGTGGCCGTTCTCCACCACCCACTGCTGGTTGCGCTCGCCGGTGCACGTCCAGATCTGCACCTTCGTGCCGTCGCCGAACGTGCCGAACTCGTCCGCGTCGAGGCAGAACGTCCGGGTGCCGTCGGTGACCTTCACCGTGACGATCGTCGGCCCGGCCACGGCCGCCGACGCGGCCGGAACCCGGCCCACCGTGTCGGCCGCGATCATCGCGATCAGGAGCATCATCAGCGCCGCCGCGGCGCGGACCGTTCTGAAACCTGTGGTCATGGCGTTCCCTTCGTCGTGTCGGTGCTTCGTGGCGGCCGCCGACCTGACGGAACCAGACATGCGGCTCCCCCGCCGAGTCCCTTTCGGATGTCGCCGAATGGACAGCCCGGCCGCGAACTCTCCGCGAGGGTGGAGCAGATATGTCGTGACACCACTTTCGGCGGGGGGAACGACATGACCGCAACACCGGACCGGCCTCTGGCCGCGCTCATCGGCGGCACGCGGACGCTGGTCCTGACGACGATCGGCACGGGCGGCGGAAGCACCACCACCGAGATCGCACGGCGGCTGCGGATCAGCCCGGCGTCGGCCTCCGAGCACGCGTACGCGTTGCGGGCAGCGGGCCTGATCAGCACCGAGCGCTGCGGGCCGTGCGTCGAGCATCGGATCACCCGGCTCGGGCGGGCACTGCTCCGGCGAGCGCCGGATCAGCACCGTGGCGCGAACCCTTCGCGACCGGTGAGCAGATAGCCGATGTCCGCGTCCGCGTCCGCCAACGGTCGGAGGTGCCCGGCATGAGGCGTACGCCGCGCGCCGGAAGCGCCGTGGGCGACGACGCCGCGGTCATCAGCCGGTCGGTGCACGACCCGGAGCAGTTCACCGAGATCTTCCGCCGGCACGCCGGTCACATTCACCGCTATCTGGGCTCCCGGGTCGGCCCGCAGGAGGCCGACGATCTGCTCGCCGAGGCGTTTCTGCACGCCTTCCGTAAACGCGACCGGTACGACACCAACCGTCCCGACGCCCGGCCGTGGCTCTACGGCATCGCGGCGAACCTGGCCGCCATGCACGCCCGCGACGGGGAACGCGCGTATCGACTCCAGCGCGCCGCCGCCGGGCGCGCCGACGACAACCGCCACGACGACCGGGTCGCCGCCGACGTTTCCGCGCAGGCCGCCCGCGACGTGCTGGCCGCGGGCCTGGCCGCGCTCGCGCCCGGCGACCGGGACGTGCTGCTGCTGATCGCCCAGGAAGAGCTGACCTACGAGCAGGTCGCGAGCGCGCTGGCCATCCCGGTCGGCACCGTGCGGTCCCGGCTGCACCGGGCCCGCGCCCGGCTGCGCGAGGCGCTCGGCGGTTCCGATCCGACCGGCGTGTACGAGGAGGCGAACGAGCATGGATGAACTCGCCGTGATCCGCGCGAACGCCGTGCCGCCGACCGCCCTCGACGACCCCCGGCTGGCCGGCGCGCGGGACCGCCTGCGGGCCGAGATCGCCGGCTCGTCCCGGCGATCGGCGCGCCGGCACGGGTGGATGCCGGCCGGTCTCGCCGCCGCTGCCGCCGCCGTACTGGTGGCCGTGCTTCCGCCGAGCGCCGAGGCGCCCGGCCCGTCGATGGTGCCGGCGGCCCAGGTGTTCGAACTGGCCGCCTCGGCCGCGCTGCGCGAGCCGGACCGGGAGCCCCGAGCCGACCAGTTCGTCCACACCCGCTCGATCGGCTGGGACGGGGCGGTGTACGAGTCCTGGCTGTCGGTCGACGGGACGCACGACGGCCTGGAGCGGGGCGACGACGGGCGTGAGTCGGTGATCCCCGGCTGCCGGGCCGGTCGCCGGCCGGTGACCATCGACGACATGCCGGTTCCCGGCCGGTACGAGCAGTGCGTCCCCGAACCGGCCTACGAACCGGATATCCCCGCCGAAACCGCCGCGATGGTCGCCTTCCTCCGCGAACGCAACGAGCGCGACGATCCGGCGAGCACCATGAACAGCACCGGCAAGGACATCATGGAGTTGTCCGTGAGCCACTACCTGCGCCCGGCGCAGCGGGCCGCCCTGCTACGTGCCGCCGCGCTGATCCCGGGCCTGGTCACCGGGTCGACGACGGCACCGGACGGCCGCGCCTGCACCACCGTCACCTGGGACTTCGGCGGCGCCGACCCGACGGTGCTGGTCTTCGACGCGACGACACACGCCTTCCTCGGGGACAACCTGGGCCTCACCACCGTCACGATCGTCGACCGGGCCGGCCAGGAGTCGTGACCCCCGTACAACAGCGTCCGGATGTCAGAAGTGTGCCGCGCTCGGTGTGCCTCATCCTGGAATGGCAGAGCTAAGACATCGACGTTCCACGAATTTCCCTGCACCGAACGCATACGCATACCTCCACCGGAGCCTCGGTTACAGAGTTGGAACGGTCGAGAAATGTCAGAGTAATGACGCGGGCCCAATCTTCTTGCACCTGCAGCAGCCGGCTGCACCTTGCTGACGACACCTGGCGAGGCGCTCGGGAGGCCGGCGGCTCGGCATGGGACATGCACGTCCGCACCATCCGCTGTGCCGCGACCCCAGCTCCTTTACCAGGAACGGAGTTCCCGCCTATGTCCACTCTCAGCAACCGGCTGCGCAAGCTTGTCGCCACGGGCACCGTCGCGACGACCGTCGCCCTCGTGCTCACCGGCTGTGGCGCCCGCGCCGGCGACGAGGCGTCCGGCGGCCAGTCGGCCGCGCCCAGCTGCGTCGACACCTCCGGCGACACCATCAAGCTCGGTTTCCTCAACTCGCTCACCGGCGGCATGGCGATCTCCGAGAAGACCGTCGCCAACGTGCTGCACATGGCCGCCGACGAGATCAACGCCGACGGCGGCATCCTCGGAAAGAAGATCAAGTACATTCAGGAAGACGGCGCTACCGACTGGCCCACGTTCGCGGAGAAGACCGGGAAGCTGCTCACCCAGGACTGCGTCGCCGCGATCTTCGGCGGCTGGACATCGTCCTCCCGCAAGGCCGTCAAGCCGGTCGTCGAGAAGAACAACGGCCTCTTCTTCTACCCGGTGCAGTACGAGGGCCTCGAGGCGTCGCCGAACATCTACTACACCGGCGCGACCACCAACCAGCAGATCATCCCGGCGATGGACTTCCTCGCGTCCAAGGGGGTGAAGAGGCTGTTCCTCGCCGGCAGCGACTACGTCTTCCCGCGCACCGCCAACGCGATCATCAAGCTCTACGCGGCCAAGCTCGGCATCCAGATCGTCGGCGAGGAGTACGTGCCCCTCGACAAGGACGACTGGACCACCCAGATGGCGAAAATCGTGGCGGCCAAACCCGACTTCATCTTCAACACCATCAACGGCTCATCGAACGTCGGCTTCATCAAGGCCTACTACGACGCCGGCCTCAAGGCGGCGACGACGCCGATCATCTCGGTGTCGATCGCCGAGGAGGAGGCGCCGGCCATGGGCCACGAGATCACTGGCCAATACGCGTCGTGGAACTACTTCGAGTCGCTCAAGACCGACACCAACCCGAACTTCATCAAGAGCTGGAAGGCCTACCCCAACAGCAGCGGCGTCACCTCCGACCCGATGGAGGCCGCGTACATCTCGCTGTATCTGTACAAGGCCCTCGTCGAGGCGGCCGGCTCGTTCGACGTCGACAAGGTGAACGCCGCGGCCAAGGCGAAGCCCATCACGTTCGACGCGCCGGAGGGCAAGGTCACGCTCAACGGCGAAAACCACCACATCTCCAAGCCGGGCCACATCGGCCAGATCAACGCTCAGAAACAGTTCGACATCGTCTGGTCCTCCGACAAGTTCATCGACCCGGACCCGTTCCTCAAGGGCTACGACTGGTTCCCGGCGACCGTCCGCGATCAGCTCGTCAAGGCTGCGGGCTGATCGCACCACCCGGCTCGAACGCGGGGTTGCGTGTTGCCGGCGACAACCCCGCGTACCCGGACTCAAAATCCCGCACCGTCACTCCGCACAGAGAGCGAGAGTACGTGGACGCACTGATCCCACCGCTGCTGAACGGCAGCGCAGAGGGTGCGCTGCTCCTGCTCGCCGCACTCGGTCTCTCGCTCACCTTCGGCCAGATGGGCGTGATCAACATGGCACACGGCGAGTTTCTCATGATCGGAGCCTTCACCGCCTACCTCGTCCAGCAGGTGATCGACTCCAGCGACCTCTCGATCGTGGTCGCACTGCCGGTCGCGTTCGTGGTCGCCGGCCTGCTCGGCCTCCTGCTGGAGGTCAGCACCATCCAATGGATGTACCGGAGGCCACTCGACACCCTGCTGGTCACGGTCGGTGTCAGCCTGATTCTGCAACAGGCGGCATTGCAGATCTTCCCGTCCCAGGGAGTCCCGGTGGAGAAGCCGCGATGGCTCGACGGGCAGTTGACCATCCTCGGCTACCACTGGCCGCTGCGGCAGTTCTTCACCATCCTGCTCGCGACCGCCTGCGTCGCCGTACTCGCGGCCTGGCTCAAGTACACCTCGTTCGGCCGCCGCATCCGGGCGACCGTGCACAACCGGGACCTCGCCGAGACCGCGGGGATCGCCACACGCACCGTCGACCGCCTGACCTTCTTCGTCGGGTCGGGTCTGGCCGGGGTCGCCGGAGTGGCCGCGTCACTCATCGGGGGCACGAACTCCCAGATGGGCGCGCAGTACATCATCCCGGCCTTTCTCGTCGTCGCCGCCGGCGGCATCGGCCAGCTCAAGGGCACCGTCATCGCGGCGTGGGCGGTGGGTGTCGCCCTCTCGTGCTTCGCCTACTGGACGACCGGCAGCCTCGCGCAGGTGCTCGCCTTCATCCTCGTGATCGTCTTCCTGCAGCTGCGCCCGCAGGGCCTGTTCACTGTGCGAACCAGGAGTCTGGCATGACGAAGCTGAAGCCACGGCTTTCCCTCTTCGGCATCGGGGTGTTCGCCGTGCTGCTCCTCGCGGTCGCTCCCCTCGTGCTCACCGATCACTGGCTCGGCAACCTCGGCAAGTACTGCTGCTGGGCGATGGCCGCAGTCGGCATCGGCCTGGCGTGGGGCCGAGGCGGGATGCTCGTGATGGGGCAGGGGGTGTTCTTCGCCCTCGGCGCCTACTCGATGGCCATGCACCTCACGCTGGAGAGCGCCGGTGACGGGATCCCCGGATTCATGGTGCTCTACGACCCGCTCGCGTCGCTGCCGGCGTTCTGGGAGCCGTTCCGCAGCACGGCGTTCACCCTGCTGGCGATCGTGCTGCTTCCGGTGATCGTGGCCGGCGCCCTCGGCTACGCGCTGTTCAAGCGCCGCGTGAAGGGCGCGTACTTCGCGATCCTGACGCAGGCGCTCGCCGTCGCGCTCGCCACCCTGATCAGCTCCACCATCCGCGAGACCGGTGGCGACACCGGGCTCAGCGACTTCAAGTACTTCTTCGGTTTCGTGCTGAAGGACTCGGCGAACCGGGAGATGGTGTACCTCATCGCGGCCGGGCTGCTCGTCGTGTGCCTGCTCGTGGTGTGGCAGCTCTACCGCAGCCGCTTCGGTGAGCTCCTCGTCGCCACCCGGGACGCCGAGGAGCGCGTGCGCTTCCTCGGCTACGACCCGGCCAACATCAAGCTTGTCGCCTTCGTCGTCGCCGGGCTGATGGCAAGCATCGGCGGAGCGATGTTCGTACCCATCGTCGGCATCATCACCCCGGCCGAGATCGGCGCCGCCGCCTCGATCCTCATGATCGCGGGCGTTGCCTTCGGCGGCCGCGCCTCGCTCTTCGGCCCGGTGCTCGGCGCGATGGCGGTCGGATGGGGGCAGTCGAGCCTCGGCTCGACCTGGCCCGAAGGCTGGACCTACATCGTCGGCCTGCTGTTCATCGTCGTCATCCTCTTCCTGCCGAAGGGATTGTCGTCGCTGCTTCCCCGGTTCACGGCGACGCGCCGGAGCCCGGGCGAACAGCCCGTCGCGGCGACCGCCGCCCCGGAGCTCGAGGCGGTGAAGTTGTGACCGACGCTTCGCTCGTCGTCACGGATCTCCACGTGGAGTTCTCGGGGTTCGCCGCGGTGGCCGGCGTCTCCTTCGACGCGCACCTCGGCGAGGTCCGGTTCCTCATCGGTCCGAACGGCGCCGGCAAGACGACGTGCATCGACGCCATCACGGGGCTGTCCAAGGCCACCGGGTCGGCGAAGCTTGGCGGGCGGGAGCTGCTCGGCCGGCCGGTGCACAAGATCGTCCGCCTCGGGGTCGGCCGTACGTTCCAGACCGCGAGCGTCTTCGACGAGCTCTCGGTGCTGCAGAACCTGGACATCGCCGCCGGACGCCAACGCCCCCGGGGCTCGCTGCTGCGGACCCGGCGTGGCGTCGACGCGTCGATCCAGCGGGCGCTGGAGGAGACCGGACTCGCCGACGAGCTCGCCACACCGGCCGGCATCCTGTCGCACGGCCAGAAGCAGTGGCTGGAAATCGCGATGCTGCTCGTGCAGGACGCGAGGGTGCTGCTGCTCGACGAGCCCGTCGCCGGCATGAGCCAGGACGAGCGGACCGCGACCGGCGAGCTTCTGCGGCGCGTCGCGGCGAAGCGCATTGTGCTCGTGGTCGAGCACGACATGGACTTCATGCGCCGCTTCGCCACGCGCGTGACGGTGCTGCACCAGGGCCGGGTGCTGTCGCAGGGCACGGTGGCCGAGGTGCAGGCCGACCCCAAGGTGCAGGAGGTCTATCTGGGCACTGCGGGAGCCGCAACGACGGCCGCCATGTCGGTCGTGCCCGAAATGGCAGCCGGGACGCAGGATCGGGAGGGGAACTGACATGCTCGAGCTCACCGACATCGAGGCCGGCTACGGGCGTACACGGGTGCTGCACGGCGTGACGGTGCCGGCCGGGAAGGTCGTGGCCGTGCTCGGCCACAACGGCGCCGGCAAGACGACGCTGCTGCGTGTCGCGATCGGACTCGTCAAGCCGTCGAAGGGGCGCGTGATGTTCGACGGCGAAGACATCGCGTCGCTCGCCCCCAACAAGCGCGTCGCTCGCGGCATGGCGTACGTGCCGCAGGGACAGCAGGCGTTCGGCCAGCTCACGACCCTCGAGAATCTTCAGCTCGTCGCCGATGGGCGCCGGGGCGGCAAGGCCCTCATCGACGCGCAGATGGCTCGCTTCCCCGCATTGGAGAAGTTCGCAGCCCGCAAGGCGGGCCTGCTCTCGGGCGGGCAGCGCCAGCAGCTCGCGATCGCCCGCGCACTCATCACCGAGCCGAAACTGCTCATCCTCGACGAGCCGACCGAGGGCATCCAGCCCACGATCGTCGCCGAGATCGAGCGCACCATCATGCAGCTGGCCGCCGAGGGCATCAACGTGCTGCTCGTCGAGCAGCACATCGGCTTCGCCCTCGAGGCCGCCGAGCGCTACGTCGTGCTCGCCTCGGGCTTCGTCACACAGACCGACCAGGGGGGCGCGGCGGCCACCTCCACCGTGCGAGGCGCCATGGCGATCTGAGCCGACATGACCGGCGTCCTTGCCCGCAACGCTGTTGTAACAGCGGACCCGGAAGATACCCAACGCGAGGGCGTCAGGGGGTGCCACGGTGAGCACAGGCAACGCACGCGCGGCGGCGGAGGACAGCCTCGAGGATTACGCCTTCCGTTACGTGCCGCGCACCTTCCGGCGCTGGAGCGCGGCGTCGGTCGGCGCCACCGCCCTCGGGTCCATCGCGTTCCTCGCCGATTTCTCGATCGGCGCGAGCATCGGCATCGACCACGGCACCGCCAACGCCGTGCTCGGCATCCTGTTCGCGTCGATCGTCATCGTCATCGTGGGCGTGCCCGTCGCCTACTACGCCGCCCGTTACAACCTCGATCTCGATCTCATCGCCCGTGGCTCGGGATTCGGCTACTACGGCTCGATGATCACGACAGTGGTCTTCGCGGGCTTCACGTGCATCTTCTTCGCCCTGGAGGGCGCCATCATGGCGCAGGGGCTGCAGGTCGCGACGGGGTTGCCGCTGTGGCTCGGCTATCTCATCTCGACCGTGGTGGTGATCCCGATCGTCATCTACGGCATGCGTGCGCTGGAGCGCCTGCATTTCTGGACCACCCCACTGTGGCTCGCCCTCGCCCTGCTGCCGCTGCTGTGGATTCTCGTCTCCGACCCCGAGGCGGTGCGCGCCTTCACGTCGTTCGCCGGCACGTCCGACGGCTCGATCAGCTTCGGCGCGGTCGTCTCGAGCGCGGCCGTGTGCTTCGCCCTCACCCCGCAGCTGGCGGAGCAGATCGACTACATCCGCGTCATGCCGCCACGCACGCCGTCGAACGCCCGCTCGTGGTGGACGTCGTTCGCGTTCGCCGGCCCCGGCTGGGTCGTCTTCAGCGGCACCAAGCAGGTGATCGGGGTGTTTCTCGCCGTCTACCTCCTCGTGGAGGTTGACCCCACCCTCGGGCACCAGGCGACCGAGCCGGTCAAGCAGTTCGTCGGCATGTACCAGACCCTCATCCCCGACTGGCTCGCCGTCGTCCTCGCCCTCGGGCTCATCGTGGTCGCGCAGCTGAAGATCAACGTGACGAACGCGTACTCGGGCTCGCTCGCGTGGTCGAACATCTTCACCCGGGTGGCCAAGCATTACCCGGGTCGTACGATCTTCGTGCTGCTCAACCTCGTGATCGCGTACCTGCTCATGACGCTGGACATCTTCACCCTGATCTCCTTCGTGCTGAGCCTCTACGCGAACGTCGTCATGGCGTGGCTCGTGACGATCGCCGCCGACATCGCGATCAACAAGTGGGTGCTGCGCATCTCGCCGCGCTTCCCCGAATTCCGCCGCGGCATGCTGCACGACTGGAACCCGGTGGGGCTCGTGTCGGTGGGACTCGCCTCGGTGCTGTCGCTGCTCGCGTTCGCCGGGCTGTTCGGCCCCGCCGTCAAGCCGTTCTCGGTGGTCATCGCGATCGGCGTCGCGGTCGTCGCCACGCCGGTCATGGCCGTCGCCACGCGGGGCCGCTACTACCTCCGCCGCCAGTCCGACGGCATCGACTCGCCCCTCTTCGACGACGACGGCAACCCCTCGGGCGAGCGGCTCCGTTGCCATGTCACCGGATATACGTTCGAGCGGCCGGATATGCTGGCCTCGGCCCAGCGAGGACCACTCGGCGAGGTGCAATACGTGTCGTCCCTGGCGCTCACGCTCGACGATTCCGATCGCTACGTGCTTCCGCCGGAAGTCACCGGACCCCCGCACTGGGCGACCGCGCGAGGCAGGGGGACGTGATGGAGGAGCCGGTCGACACCGCGACCGCGATTCTCGCCAGCGCCGCCGTTCTGCTGCGTGAGCAGACGTTCGACGACATCTCCTATCGTGCCCTCGCCGACCAGGTCGGCATCTCGGAGCGCACGATCTACCGGCAGTACCCCACGCGCGCGCACCTGCTCGCCGCACTCTCGAACTGGATCGAGCAGACCCGCTTCCCGCTCCCGCCGTTCGTGACCGTGTCCGATTTCCGGGACGCCGTGCACGACCGCTTCCGTGCCTTCGACGCCTCGCCCGCGTACGCGTACGTCAGCGCGCGGGCGTCAGCGATCTCGCTGACCCTCGAGGCCGAGCCTGCCTACATCACGCGCGCGATCGAGGCGATGCTCGACGTGGCGGCGCCGACGCTCAACCGGCGGGACCGACGGCGGGTCGCGGCATCCCTTCGCTACTTCTCGTCGGCAATGTTCTGGGCGCGGCTGCGCACGGGCTTCGACCTGGATGCCGGCGAGATCTGCGACGCGTTCGATCGCACCGTGGGCACCGTTCTCGCGAGGCTGCCCGACGCGACGTGGGCCCAGCCGTGACCGGGTCGACGGCAGTCCCGGCGCTGAGCGGCAACCAAGCGGCGATCCTCGCCGCCTACGCCGAGCTGATCGAGGAGGTCGGCAGCGACGACGTGTCGTTCCGGCTCGTCGCGCGCCGGGCCGGCATCGCCGAGCGCACGGTGTTCCGCAACTATCCCACGCGTGTCGATCTGCTGCTGGCGACGGCGACGTGGATCGAGGCGACGGTGTTCGCCCGCGATGAGTCGCACTCGATCTTCGACATCCCCCTCGCGATCCGCGACGCGATGCAGCGGTACGACGCGCGGCCGGAGCTCGCGCACGTCGTCGCCGAGGCGGCAATGCGCGGCGTGAGCGGCGCGGCGCCGTCGTCCGGCCGGGCGCACCTCGAGCGGCTGCTGGATGCCGAGGTGCCGTCCCTCGACGCGGCGGAGCGCAGGGGAGTCATCGTGGCGCTGTCCCACCTCGACTCCGCCGCGACCTGGGTGACGTTTCGCCGCGAGTTCGGCATGGACCGGCGTGACATCGCCGATGCCGCCGGGTGGGCGGCGGAGGCGGTGCTCGACGGCATCCGCGACCGCGTCGCCCCGGCCTAGCCTGCCGCCATCTCCGCCGTGCTGTGGGCTCGGATCTCGGGGCAAGGCGAGTCGCCGAACCGGGCCACCAGGGTGCGCACGTGTTCCTCGGCGGCTGCCGCGAGCCCGTCGTAGACGGTGACGAACACCTCGCGGGCTCGCGCCCGCGGCCAGTCGGCGGGCATCAGCTCGATCGGCAACTCCGGATCGACGAGGGGGAACTGCCGGTAGGCATTCATGATCTCGGTACGGGCTTGCACCGCGGCGGCACTGGAGACCTCTCCCGCGCGGATTCGGGGCAGCATCGGCTCCCAATGCTGGATGAAGGTGTGGTAGCGCTTCGCGATGGCCCCGACGTCCCAGGCGTCGATCGGGTTGCGGTTGGCCGCGGTGGCGAGGTCCACCTGGCGGGCCCGGAACATGGTCATGGTGCCCAGAGTGCTGGTCGTCAGCCGTTGTTTGACGATCGGGTTCGGTGCGTCGGGAGAGATCCAGAGCGCGTCGTACAGGGGCGCGAACCCCAGCCATCGCAGTTGCCCCCGGAGGGCTCGTCGGCGGCCGCGTTCATCCTGGGGAAACGAGAAGGAGACGAGGGTCCAGTACCCGTCCCATGGCTCCCCACGGGTGGCGAATCGGGCGATCCAGGCGCCGCCGGCGCTCAGGTCGGCGGCGGCGGCCGTCGTCAGGCGGTAGGAGCTGTGGCGCCCGTCCCGGGTACTTTCCAGCATCCGGCTTCGGAACAGCCGGCTGATGGCGGTACGGGCAGCGCCGCTCCCGATCCCCGCTTCCTCCAGCAACGCGACGATCGACGCCGACGGTAGCCAGGCCCGGGTGTGCAGGGTGTAGTCGGCCACGAGCGTCACGGCCAGATTCTGCGCGGTAGTGCCGCCCTGTTGGCGCTGCCGGCGCACGCTCGCCGGGTCGTCGGGAAAGATTTCCTCGATGTCGTACGGGCTGACCACGTAGCTGCTCCGGCGTCCGTCCACTGATGGTTGTCGATTGACACTACCGCGTCCCGCGTGCAACATGATTGACACATATTGATGTGAGGTGCCAGCAAGCGGTTCGGGCTGTCGACGGGGAGGCAATCGTGCGAGGTCGTCCGCAATTCCGGCCCGGCGCCGCCGCTGTCCCACCGGCGAGGGAGAGCGAAGCCGCGCCCCGATCGCGCCGAGCGTTTCTGCGGACCGGGGCCGTCGCGCTGGCCGGGCTGACTCTGGGCGTGGCGGAACCGGCGCTCGCGACGCCGGCCGGTCCGGGAAGACCGCATGGCGCGATGCCGTTCGGTCCGGTGGTGGTTGCCGATCCGGGATCCGGAGCGGCGTACGCCCGCGCCGTACGACTCGGCAACTCGCGGTCCTGGCTGGCGACGTTCCAGCAGTTCGGGGCGCCGGGGTTCCCCATCTACCGGAGTGACGACGACGGCCACACCTGGTCCGAGCTGAGCAATGTGCCGAGCACCGGTGACACGTCGGGCGTGTGGCTCCAGCCGTTTCTGTACGAGCTGCCGCGAGCCTTCGCCGGCTTCCCGAAGGGCACGCTCTTGTGCGCCGGCAATGCGCTCGGGAGCTTCACGAGCACCAAGATCCAGCTGTACGCGAGCCGCGACCACGGAGTCACGTGGACCTTCCTGAGCACCGTTGCGGAGGGCGGCGCGCCGATTCCGGAGAACGGCAACACTCCGGTGTGGGAGCCGTTCCTGTTGCTGCACTCCGACCGGCTCATCTGTTACTACTCCGATCAGCGAGACCCTCGATACGGGCAGAAACTGGCACACCAAACCAGTCGGGATCTGCGCACCTGGGGACCGGTCGTCGATGACGCCGTGGGTACGGATTACGACCAGCGCCCCGGCATGACCACGGTGGCCCGGATTCACGAGCGCCTGTGGATCCTGACTCACGAGGCAGGCGGCAACTCCGGCGACAATTTCTACGCCGTCCACTACAAGCTGGCGAGGGATCCGGAGTCGTTCGGACCGGCCCGTGACATCGTGCTGCACGATCAGGACGGCTACATCCCGTCGGCCGCGCCGACCGTGTCGTGGTCGGATTCCGGCGGTCCGAACGGGACGATCGTGGTGACGGCGAACGGCGACCAGGACCTCTTCGTCAATTGTCACCTCGGCGATCCCGGCAAGTGGACACGGGTGTCTTCGGCGATCCCCGGCGGCTACAGCCGGCAAACCATCCCCCTCGAAGGTACGGATTCCCGGCGGCAACGCGGCTTCCTGTTCATCATCACCGGCCCGAACTACGCCGAGAACGGCCCGATACAGGCCGGCGTGGTTCCGCTGGCCTGACCGCCGCGGCCGATGTCGCTCACCGGTTGGTGAGCTCCTTCTCCGGTTGTGGCTCCCGCTCCGGTTTTCTCTCCACTGCCACGAAGAAGCCCTTGACCGCCGGGGCGAGCGCGCCGAGCCGGTTCATCTTCTTGGGTACGGCCCACCCTGCGTACTCGGCCGGCGGGAGCGGCTGGTGCACCTCGGCGAAGCCGCCGTCCGGGAGCCGGCGGATGATGCCGGTCTCGACGCCGTGCGCCAGCGCCTCCCGGTCGTGTTGCTGCAACCCCAGGCAGATCCGGCGGGTCACGAAGTAGGCGATGGGCGGCGCCACCAGCAACCCGATGCGGCCGGCCCAGGTCATCGCGTTCAGGCTGATGTGGAACTTGTCGGCGATGATGTCGTTCCCGCCCGAGATCATGCAGATGAGGAAGAACGACACGGCCATCGCACCCAGGCCGGTACGGGCGGGGTTGTCCCGGGGCCGTTCGAGGAGGTTGTGCGCCGCGCGGTCGCGGTGGCGCCGCGCCTCGATCCACGGGTACGCCATCGGCGCCACGGTGAGGATGCCGGGCAACGCCACGGCCGGCCAGAAGATCGGCGGGATGCTGTAGTTGCCGAGGTAGACCTGCCAGTTCGGCATCAGCCGGATCGCGCCGTCGAGGAACATCACGTACCAGTCGGGCTGGCTGCCGGCCGACACCTCGTAGGCACGGTACGGTCCGTACAGCCACACCGGGTTGATCTGGAACAGGCCGGCCATCAGCGAGATGACCGCGAAGACGACCATGAAGAAGCCGCCCTGCTTGAGCGTGTACCGGGGCACGAACCGCTCGCCGACCACGTTGTTCTCGGTGCGGCCGGGGCCGGGCCACTGGGTGTGCTTCTGCACGAACACGAGGGCGACGTGCACGGTGATGAGCGCGAACAGCGCGGCCGGCAGCAGCAGTACGTGCACGATGTAGAGCCGCCCGACGATGAGGTGGCCGGGGAAGTCGCCGCCGAAGAGCGCCGCCGACAGCCAGCTGCCGGCCACCGGGATGGACAGCACGATGGCCTGGGCGATCCTCAGCCCGGCGCCGGAGAGCCCGTCGTCGATCATCGAGTACCCGGTGAACCCGGCCAGGAACGCCAGCCAGAACAGCAGCAGGCCGATCACCCAGTTCGCCTCGCGCGGCTTGCGGAACGCGCCGGTGAAGAAGACGCGCAGCATGTGCACCACGATGGCGGCCAGGAACAGCAGCGCCGCCCAGTGGTGCATCTGCCGGATGAACAGCCCGCCGCGTACCTCGAACGAAAGCCGCAACGATGACTCGTACGCCGCCGACATCGACGTCCCGCGCAGGGCGGCGTACGGACCGTCGTAGGTTGTTTCGCGCATCGAGGGGTCGAAGAAGAGCGTGAGAAAGACCCCGCTGAGCAGCAGCACGATGAACGAGAACAGGGCGATCTCGCCGAGCAGGAACGACCAGTGGTCGGGGAAGACCTTGTTGAGCAGTGCTCGTAACGGCGTGGCGACCTTGTAGCGTTCGTCGGCGCCCTTGGCCGTCTTCTCGATCGCGCGCATGCCACGCCCCTTCCCCGTCGCCTCCTGGCTGAAGACAAGACGAGGTAGCACCTCGAAATGTGACGCCGACCGGCTCCTACCGCGAACCAGGATCTGAGCCGCCGGCCGGCGCGGAGTCCTGGGCCAGGGCCATCGCGCCGACGAGCGGGGCGTCGTCGGCGAAGCGGGCCTTGGCCAGCGCCGGCGGGAACGGCACCGACCGGCGCAGGGCCGCCGCGACCCGCGGGATGATGTGCCCGGCGGCGCCCATCATGCCGCCGGCCAGGACCACTCGCTCCGGGTCGAGGACGACGCAGAGATTGGCGATGGTGCGCGACAGCGTCTCGATGGCCTCGTCCAGCAGGTGGGCAACGCCCGGTTCGGTTCTCAGCTCGAACAACTCCGCGGCGGTGACCGGCCGGCCCAGCAACGCGGCGCCGCGCCGGGCCAGGGCCACGCCGGACACGACGTCCTCCAGCGGCGCTTGTCCGTCCGCGAAGCCGGGATCGGTGTTGTCGTCGCGCAGATAGCCGATCTCGCCGGCCGCGCCATGCGCGCCGGGCACGACGCGACCGCCGACGACGAGGGCGGCGGCCAGCCCGGTGCCGAGGTTGATGTACAGGCCCACGTCGACCCCGCGCAGCGCTCCCCAGTGCAGTTCGGCGGCGGCGCCCGCGTTGACGTCGTTGTCGATCGCCACCGGGGCGTCGCCGAACTCGGCGCGTAACAACGCGGGCAGGGCCATGCCGTCCCAGCCGGGCACGTTGGGTGCGAGCCGGACCCGGCCGTCGCGCAGCACGCCGAAGGTGGACACGCCGACCGCCGCCGGGCCGGTCAGCAGTGTCCGGGCGGCTTCGAAGGTGCGTCGCACGGCCTGCATGGCGCCCGATTCGCCGAGGGTCCGCAAGCGGAGTGCGACCTCGGGGCGGCCGTCGGAGGAGCCGACGGCCGCCGTGGCGATCGCGATCTTGGTGCCGCCGAAGTCGATCGCCAGGACCCGGGGGCCGGTCATCGGGGCTGACCGCGCCGGGCGAGGGAGTCCACGGCGACGGCGACCGCGAGGACCGCGGCGGTCACCATGTAGCGCACCGAGGAGTTCACGTTCAGCAGCAGCATGCCGTTGGTGATGGCCTGGATGACGAGGATGCCGAGCAGGGCGGCGTGGGCGCGCCCCCGGCCGCCGAACAGCGAAGTGCCCCCGATGACGGCCGCGGCGATGGCCATGAGCAGGGTGTCGCTGCTGCCCGAGCTCTGGTTGACGGCGGCGAGGCGGCTGGCGGCCAGGATGCCACCGGCGGCGGCGAGGGCGGAGCCGGCGGCGAAGGCGATCACCCGGATCCTGGTCACGTTGATGCCCGCCCGCCGGGCCGCCTCGGCGTTGCCGCCCACCGCGTACATGTGCCGGCCGAAGACGGTGTGCTGCAGGATCAGGTCGAGCGCGACGACCAGGGCGGCGAAGATGACCAGCAGCAGCGGCACGCCGCGGTCGGCGGTGAGGACGAGCACGACGGCGGCCAGTGCGATCGCCAGACCGCCGAGGCGTACGGCCATCCGCAGGAACGAGGTCACCGGCAGTCCGGCCGCACCCCGCAGCCGCCGGTTGACCAGCGCGCTGGTCGCGCTGACCGCGACGATCAGGACGGCGGTCAGCCAGGCGACCGGCGTCGGAAGCCAGCTGTCGCTGAGCTTCGCCACGAACCCGTCGAACGGCAGGTTGATGGTCCCGCCGCTGCCCAGCAGATACAGCATCAACCCCTGCCAGCCGATCAGCCCGGCCAGCGTGACCACGAACGACGGCATGCCGAGCCGGGTGAACATCCAGCCGTGCAGCAGCCCGATCAGGGCGGCGCCGGTGAGCGCCGTCGCGATGGCGAGGACGGGCGGCCAGCCGTGGTTCACCGACAGGATGGTCATGATGACCGCGGCCAGACCGCTGACCGATCCCGCCGACAGGTCGATCTCGCCGAGCAGCACCACCATGATGATGCCGAGCGAGATGGTGCCGGTCGCGGCCATCTGCAGCGCGAGGTTGGTGAGGTTCTCGGCGGACAGGAAGCGGTCGTTCAGCGAGCCGAACACGACCGCGATGACGACCAGTCCGGCGACGACCGGCCAGGCGCCGAGGTCGGACCCGCCGCGACCGATCGGCCGCAGGGGCTTGCGCAGCATCAGGGAGAGGGCGGTCATGCGGTTTCCTCCGATGCGCCGGCCAGCGCGGCGCCGCCGGTGATCGCGGCCACGACGGCCTCCGGGGTGGTCTCGGCGGTGCGGAACTCGCCCGCGTTGCGGCCGAGCCGCAGGACCACGATCCGGTCGCTGACGGCCCGGACATCGGCGAGGTTGTGGGAGATGACGAGTACGGCGAGTCCGCGGTCTCGCAGGCGCCGGATCAGGCCGAGCACCTGGGCGGTCTGCTCGACGCCGAGCGCCGCCGTCGGCTCGTCCAGGATCACGACGCGCGGATCGGCGACCAGCGCCCGGGCGATGGCGACCGACTGACGCTGACCGCCGGAGAGCATGGCGACCGGGACCCGGATGTCCCGGATCCGGACGTCCAGGGACGCCAGCAGGTCGCGGGCCGCTCGTTCCATCCGGATCGGGCGCAACACCGACCAGCGTTGCCGTTCGGCGCCGAGGAACAGGTTGGCCACCACGTCCAGGTTCTCGCAGAGGGCGAGGTCCTGATGGACGGTGGCGATGTCCAGCTGTTGCGCCTCGTGGGGGCTGCTCAGGCGAACCGTGCGGCCGTCCAGCTCGACATGTCCGCTCTCCGGGATGACGACCCCGGAGAGGACCTTCACGAGGGTCGACTTGCCGGCGCCGTTGTCACCGACGAGGGCGACGACCTCGCCCGGCGCGAGGTCCAGGCTGACCTCGTCGAGCGCCTGGACCGCGCCGTACGCCTTGGAGATCGCGTTGGCGGAGAACACTATTGGATGCCCTGTCGCGCGCATGCCGCCTTCACCGGCGGAGTGCAGATGTCGGCCGCGGTGTAGAAGCCGTCCTTCACGATCGTGTCCTTGATCTTGTCGGCGGTCACCGGGCTCGGATCGAGCAGGAACGACGGGATCTTCGCCGTACCGTTGTCGACGCTGGCCGGCGCGGCCGGCTTCTGGTCGTGGACCACCCCGACGGCCAGTTCCGCCGCCTTCTCCGCCTCGCTGCGAATGTCCAGGTAGATGGTCATGTACTGCTCGCCGGTCAGGATGCGCTGCACCGCCGCGAGCTCGGCGTCCTGGCCGGTGATGGGCGGGACGGTGGCGTAGCCCGCCCGCTTCATCGCCGCGATGGCGCCGCCCGCCATGCCGTCGTTCGCGGACAGCACGCCGACGATGTTGTCGCGGCCGAGGGCGGTGATCGCCTGTTCCATCTCCTGCTGGGCCTTGTCGGGACTCCAGTCCGGAGTGTCGAACTCGCGTCCGACCGCCACCTTGCCGTCGAGCACATGGTGCGCGCCGGTCTTGTAGTCGGCCGAGCTGGGATCGGTGGGCGATCCGTTGATCATGACGATCTTGCCCTTGCCGGTCGTGCCGGCCTTGCCGAGCGCGTCCAGCAGAGCCTGGCCCTGCATCTCGCCCACCCGGACGTTGTTGAAGGAGACGTAGTAGTCGTACGTGATGCCGGAGATCAGCCGGTCGTAGGCGATCACCGGAACCTTGGCCTGCTTCGCCCGGTTGACGAGGGACGCGACGGCGCCCGCGTCGACGGCGTCGAGGACCAGGGCGTCGGCACCCTGGGTCAGCGCCGCCTCGACCTGCTGTTGTTGCTTGGCCGCGTCCTGATCGGCGTTGAAGTAGAGCACCTTGCAGTCGGCGCACAGGGCCTTGACCTTGGCCTCGAACAGGGGCCGGTCGAAGGCCTCGTACCGGGTGGTCTTGGACTCGGGAAGGAAGAGGGCGATGGTGGCCGCCTTCTTCGAGCTGTCGGAGGCGTCTGAGTTGTCCGCAGCGCCGCAGGCACTGAGGAGAACGACGGCGGCGGTGGCTGCGGCTGCTGCGGCGAACCTGCTGGTTCTCACGGTGCACCTCTCTTCCGAAGGTTTGAGGAGCATCGTCAGCCACCCGGCCGCCGTTTGGCAATGTCCTTTACGAAATTGATAAATGAGATTTACGAACGGGTGTGGCAGCCTGTAGGACGTGCAGAGCAGTGCGACAGCCAGTACCACGGCCGTTCTCCGGGTGATCAACGAGCGGGCCGTGTTCGCCGAGATCTTCCGGCTGGGGAAGGCGTCCCGCCCGGAACTGGCGGCGATCACCGGGCTGTCCAAGCCGACCGTGGCCGTCACCCTCAACAACCTGGAGGACGCGGGACTGCTGCGTCAGGTCGGCCGGCGCGCCGGCCCGGCCGGTCGCTCCGCCCTGCTCTACGAGGTGCGCCCCGAGGCCGGCTACGTCCTCGCGGTGGACATCGGGCGCGCCTTCGTGCGTACCGCCCTGGCCGATCTCGTCGGCGACATCGTCGCCCGCAAGGAGGAGCCGTCGCACGGGTACCGCGAACAGGACCTCGTAGCCCAGCTCACCCGGATCGCCGACGAACTGGCCGGCGCCGCGGGCATCGTCCGCGACGACATCACGCTCGCCGTCTTCGGCACCCCCGGCATCCACGACAAGACCGACGGCTCGCTGCACCTCGCGCCGAACCTGCCCGGCTGGGACCGGCAGAACAGCGTCGCCCAACTGGCCGGCATCACCGGCGCGACCTACGTGGTGGAGAACGACACCAATCTCGCCGCGATCGGCGAGGCGACGTACGGGCTCGGCCGGGGTGTACGCCATTTCGTGTACGTGCAGATCGGCACCGGCACCGGCATGGGCATCGTGATCGACGGCAAGTTGTACCGCGGCACCCGCGGCGCCGCCGGCGAGATCGGGTACATGCCGGTCGGCGACGGCGACCCGCTGCTGGACGAGCCGGGATCCCGGGGCCGGGGCATGTTCGAATCGGTCGCCTCGGCCGCCGGCGTCGTCGCCACCTCCCACCGCCTGGGTCTGGTGGACGCGGTCACCGCGAAGGAGGTTCTCGACGCCGCCCGGGCCGGTGACGAGGCCGCCCTGCGGGCGGTGGATCGCGAGGTCGAGTACGTGGGCCGGGCCCTGGCCGGCGTCACCGCGGTGCTCGATCCGGAGCTCGTGGTGCTCGGCGGGGGAGTGGCGGGTCACGCCGGCGATCTGCTGACCGGCCCACTGCTCGAGCGGCTGAACCGCCTGGTCGCCTTGCGCCCGCCCCGCATCGAAGTCTCCACGCTGGGCACCGACGCGGTCCTGCTCGGCGCCCTGGCGTCCGGCCTGACCGCCGCCCGTGACCTGGTGCTGGACCGCGCCGAACCGCCGACCGCCCGGTGAGCCCGTCGCGGGCCTGACCGGCGCAGCCGAAGCGGTGAATCGGGCCGCCCGGAACACGCACTCGCTTGATGTCCATGCGCTCCTCGCCGGCGTCGCGATCTCGTCGTCTCGAACGGGGTTTCGGCAGCCATCGCCGTCACGCGTGGACCGTCCGTTCGGTAGCGGCGACGATGAGCGCGGCGACGGCGGCGGGATTGTCGGCCATCGGGACGTGTCCGCAGCCCGGCAGCTCGCTGACGCGGGTTCCCGGCGGCAGTTCGTCCAGGTGGCGGGACTGGCGGGGGAGCAGGAGGCGGTCACGCGACCCGAAGGCGACGGTGACCGGCGCGTCGATGGGTGGGCCGGCGCGGTAGCAGCGCGGCTCGGTGGCTTTCATGGTCGCGTCGAAACCGGGGGCGCCGGCCATCGCCCGTACGGCGCCGCGGGCGTAGGCGGCGGTGATCCGGGACGGTTGCCCGTGGGTCTGGCCGAGGACGGCGATCCGCCCGGCGCGGTACCGGACGAGGCGGCATGCCGGTGCGGTGAAGTGCTTGGCGAGCCATTGGGTGGTGCGCAGGCTGATCCGGTTGTACAGCGGGGTTGGGCCGCGCCACAGGCCGGCCGGGGAGAGCAGGGCCAGCGATCGGAGCGGGCGGGCGGCGGCGAGCTCGAGGGCGACCCAGCCGCCGAGCGAGTTGCCGGCCACGTGCGGTGTCGCTATGCCCTGGGTGTCGAGGAAGGCGGCCACGGCGGCGGCGATGGCGTCCGGCCGTGGTTCGACGTGCGAGGGAAGCGGCGGGGATTCGCCGTGGCCGGGCAGGTCGACGGCGATGACGTCGAATCGCTCGGTGAGCCGGTCGAGGACGGGGTCCCAGGCCTGGCGAGCGGAGCCGATGCCGTGCAGCAGGATCAGCGGCGTCCCGGCACCGCGGCGGGTGAATGCGAGTGTCATGTCAGCAGGACGACCAGGCCTGCCACATTGTGACGCGTGGGTGCTCGCCGCGTCAGGGTGCAGTAGGTGGCTTAGGCGCTTGTATCGGGTAGATGTCGATGGGGTAGCTGCCACCGTTCTCGATCGTGGACCGCCGCACGCTTGACACGAATGTCGTGCCCACGTTCGGATCGGTTGTGCTGGGCCCGAGGTCGACGCCGTTGAACTTGGCCGTCGCCGTGGCCGCGACCACAGCGTTCGCACCGGTGGCCGAGATGGTGAATTTGTGGTGCGGGTCCGCCGTGGTGCATTGGCTGTCGTTGCAGTTGGTGATTCCGGTGTACTGGTATGTGCTCGTGATCGGCTTGCCCGTGGCGGCCCAGGTAGCCTCGATCGTCGCGGTTTTGTCGGTGTTGCACCCGTCGGCGCTGGTGCAGCTCGTCAGCCCGAACGTGATCGGCGCGAGGGTCGCCTTTTCGAGGTTGTTCTTCGCCGTGAAGGTCCCGGATCCGGGCGAGACCGTGTCGCCGATCGCGAACTCGACGGTATTGCCGTCCCGGTCGACGACACGCTTGTCCAAGGAGACGACGGTGCCATCGGCGAATGTCAAGATCCGGCCATTAGGGCGGGTTCCCTGCAGCACCGTCAGCTGGTAGTAGGTCGTGCTGCCGTCGGGATTCGGGATGACCCAGGCGGTGTTCGCCGCTACGCCTTTGCCGCCGCGCACGGTCTTGTTGCCCAGATCAATCGTGGGAGCGGAGTAGTCCGGAATGGAGATGATTCCCGACAGTTCGCCAGAGATGACACTGACCCGCGACGTACGGGAAAGGGTCGCTCTTGTCGTCGGTTCTCCCAAGCTCTTCCCATTCAGCGTCCCGGCCGCGGGCGCGGACCGGTACGCCGCATCATCGCTCAGCCTCACCTCGGTCGGGCCGGCCGGGGCGCTGCCGTTGTCCCGGAAAGTCGAGCGGGTTTCCCCCATCGGCCCGGTCCCGATCCAATCGGTCTGAATGATGAGGCTCCGATCGACGGCCTCGCACGGGGACGGGCCCAATACACACTGGTCCACCTTCACCGGCGCCAGCGTCGCCGAACGCAGTGTCCCCACTTTGTCGGTGCGGAAGACAGGTGCGGTCGTGAACAAGGTGCCGAAAAAGGAATCCTTGGTGTAGATGCTCTGACCGTTCGGGCCAATGACCGTCCGGAACAACTCGATCGTCGTGCCGTGGCCGAATTTCGGGCGGTGCTGCTCGTCGTTGACAATGCCGTCGACGAGATCAAGCTGCGTGACGAGTTTGTTTCCTTGATCATCCAGACCCGACCACACGGCGGTGGCATGGACAACGATCCCGCCGTCAACCGTCTTACCGGCGGCGGCCGCCGGCGCCGCGACCACGGCCGAGATGGTGAACACCAGCAAGGAGACGACCGGGATGCGGAAACGTCGCCTACGTCGCCCGGCAGGGGCCGGCGGCATCGGTCGGTTGATGTCGTCGCTCATCGTTGGCTCCTCAGTCTGGTTGAGCGGCCGTGCCCCAGCGGCAGCCGTGAGACGTCCGCACCTCGGCCCGATGGAGATGCTTGGAAGCCGCGCACGCCTCTTCCGCGGGGGCTTCGCCCTGCCGGACGCGAGCGTCCGAAGTGGATCGCCGGTCGTCCGACGCGCTCGGCACGACGGAGGCGGCCCAGAGCCCACGACAACCGGCCCGCCGGCGCTCCTGCTACCGGGCTGTCGATGTTGACCGACCACGTCTGCGCCACGGTCCGCTCCTCAGAGGGTTGGCCGACACCGCCGAGGTTCGCAGGAGAGGCTGAAGCGGCACTGACGCGGTGCTGAAAACGCAGGTGAAAGCTCAGGCCGGAGAGCCGGCCGTCAGTTTGCGGCCGTGCGCGGCGGCAAATGAGTGCGCGGCACCAGCGAACGACGTCGGTATCTCGAGCCGCCCGCTCGGGGCGCTGTCAACCCCAGGTCGCCATGAGCATTTCGGCCAGCCAGGTCTCGTAAGCCGTGCCGCCCCATTCCGCGGAAGCGGTGAGCTGGGTATAGAGGGCCGCGCTCGTCAGTGCCCAGCAAGCATCGGCCACACGCACGCGATCCGTGCCGGCTCGCAGTAGTCCGGTATCGGCGAGATGATCGACGAAAGCGCCCACGCCGGTGCGTCGTTCCCGCTCGCCGGCCTCCAGCACGGCGGCGGCCTCCGGGCCGGACTGGGCGAGCAGTGCGGCCAGGCCGGCGAGCCGCTCATGCACGCCACGGACGAACTGCGCGTACAGCAATATCTTGGTCGCCGGGTCGCTGGTCGCCCAGATCGTCCGCAATTGGGCCCTCTCGGCCATCGCTACCGGTTCGTCGTCGCCCGCCAGGGTGACGTCCCACAGCGCCTTGATCAGTCCGGGTTTCCCTCCGAACGTCTTGTAGATCGTTTCCGGGGACACCCCGGCGCGATCGGCGACCGCTCGGATGGTGCTGGCGCGGTAGCCGTCGGCAAAGAGCATCTCGCGGAAGGCGGCCAGAACCACCGCGCGGGTGCGGCGAGCGGCGGCTCGGCGGCTCGGCGACTCGTACGGCTTGCGGTCCGTTCGCGGCAATGACATGAAACACTTCCGCTCGAAGGGTTGGATACAGCACACTGTACTAGATTTCCCACCCGGCATCGGAGAGCTCATGCCCCGCCTCACTCCCACGATCGAACGCCTCGGCGACGACATCGTGAACTTCTACCTCGTAGAACACCCCGACGGGCTGACGCTCGTCGATGCCGGCCTGCCCGGGCACCGGCCGCAGGTGGAGGCGTTCCTGCCGGACGTGCGGGCGGTACTCCTGACGCACGGCCACCCGGATCACACCGGGCTGGCGGCCGCCGCTCAAAAGGCCGGCGCCGACGTCTGGATCCACCAGGCCGACGCGCCGATCCTGACCGACGGGCCGCGCAGCGCCATGCGGCACGCCAAGCCGGAGCGCTCCATGGTGCCGTACCTACTTCGCCGCCCCGCCGCGGTCGCCGCTCCGCTGCGCATGGCCCGCATGGGCGCCTTCAGCGCCAAAGCCGTGCCGGGGGTGCGCACCTTCTCCGGCGATCAGCGCCTTGATGACGTGCCCGGTCAGCCGCAGGTGATCACGCTGCCCGGACACACGCCCGGCACCGTCGCCTACCACTTTCCCGACCTCGGCGTACTGTTCACCGGCGACGCCCTGGTGACGCTGGACGGGCTGACCGGGCACACCGGGCCGAGGCTGATGTGCCGCGGCTTCACGCACGACGGCGCGACGGCGCTTGCCTCGCTCGACCGGCTGGCTGGAGTGCCCGCTTCTCTGATCCTTCCGGGCCACGGCGAGCCACTCGAAAGCAGTCCACAGCACGCCGCCGATCGGGCACGTCATGCCGGGTTGCGATAGGCGCCCGTCCTGGTCGCTGACGATCTTCACCGTCGACGAGGTCCGCCGGTCAGATCCGGGACTTGAGCTCCTGGTAGAACTTGGCCGGCTCGAGGCCGTTCAGCTCGTCGTCAATGCGGACGTCGACCACCCGCTGCCCGTCCCGCGGCACCAGCCGGGCGGTCGGCGCGCCGGTGCCGGCCTTCGGCTCGCCGTCCGACGTGCCCAGCACGTTGTCCTTCTCGTCCAGCAGTACGTGAACGATGCGCATGCCACCCTCCTCAGGGATCAGAAGCCGCCGCCGCGCCACTGGAACGCGACCGGGTTGGCGCCGTCGTTGCGTACGACGGCGTGATAGGTGATGTGACCGTTGGCGTCGAGGCTCTCCGCCGTCTGGGTGGTGACCAGCTCGCCCGAGGGTCCGAGTGGCTCGGCCTGGATCAGCTGGGGGCCGACGTCACCGTTGCCACCCCACGAGAACCACCAATCCTGCGAGATGCCGGGACCGATCGTCCCGGATCCGGATGTCCATGCCATAACCCCTCCTGAAAATTTGGTACGGCGCTAACGGCCGCCACCGCGCCATTGGAAGCGGACCGCCGACGGGCCGTCGTTGCGGACCGTCGCGTGATAACCGAGGTGCCCGTTGGTGTCCGAGGTCTCGCTGACCTGGACGGTCACCAGCTCGCCCGACGGCTCGACCGGCTGGGCCTGGATCAGCTGCGGTCCGACATCGCCGGTGCCGCCCCAGGAGAACCACCAGTCCTGCGAGGTTCCCGGGGCGATGCTGCCGAAGCCCGAGACCCAGTACGGACTGGGCCGGTACCAGATGTCGACCTCGCCGGCGTCGGCCGACACGTCCTCGTTCTCGACCAGCGTGTGCTGCCCGGTGTCGGTCACGTCGTTGTGGCCGGTCCAGGTGAACGACGGGTGGGTCGGCCCGGTGTCGATGCCGATGCCGCGCATCGCGGTGTACGACGAGTCCGGGTAGTCGGACGCGACCGTCACGCTGTACGCCTCAAGGGTCTCGATGCACCACGTCAGCTCCTCGACGTCCTGGATCGCCAGGCCCGCGTTGGCGATGCCGGTGAACTCGCAGTCGTAGCTGAACCCGGCCGGACCCTGCCCGGTCAGCGTCATCACGCCGGTGAGGACGTCGCCCTCGTCGACGTCGACCAGGCTCGAATGGAACGACTGGCCGGTCTGGCCGTCCGCGTACCAGCTCGCGACCGACCATTTCGCGCCGCCGCCGGCGGCCGACGGTCCCCACTGCAGCACCGGCTGGTAGATCATCGTGGAGTTCTGGATGCCGTTGAACAGGAAGATGGTCTGCCCGTTGCTGGTGGCCGGCGCGGGCGGCACGGTCCAGGTGGTGGTGAAGCGGGACACCGGGGTGCCGGTGTCGTTGAGCCACGACGCGTACGTGATCCAGCCGCTGCCCAGAGCCGGGACGGCCGTTTCCGCTTCCGTTTCCGGGCGTCGCACCTGGAACGGCATGAGTGGTCGGCCGAACGGCCGGACCGGCATCACGCCGTGGTCGGTGACGACCCGGCCGTCGGGCGCCAGCGTCTCCATCCGCCGCTCCCGCAGCCGGAGGCGGTGGCCGGGCGGCACCTCGTGCACCTGGGATCGGCGCCGGAGCCCGCCGGGGGTCAGGACGAGGTCGTCGGGCCCGCCCCGCTGTTCTTGCTGCTTCTGGGGACCGCTCTCCGCGTACGCCATGGCCCGTCCTTTCTCGCGTTCCACCTCGGCCGCGTCGCGCACCGAGAGGGAGCCGTCCGCCCCGGCGACCACGACCGACCCGGGCGGTACCAGGTGGGTCGACGATCGCGGTCGCGGACCGCCGGGAGCGATGACCGTCTCGTCGTCCGACATGACGCACGCTCCCTTTGCCCGAATCGATTAATGCGCGATTCGCGCTGATCAAAGCGTATGGACATTGGTCGATAAAGGTCCGACGCCGCTGTTCCGGACGTCTGGGTGCCCTGGTCGGAACCCGCGCTTTATGAGCCGACAATAGGGCCGGGGGAACGGCGCGTGGCACCCGCTGTCATCAAGCCGACTGGGCGCCGTATTCGCCTTTCGGCCGCTGTCCGGGAGGGCCGTCCCGGCGCTGGGTCGAGCGAGGCTTTGCTCGGGGTCAGAGCAGCAGCAGCGGGTCAGGATCGTCGGCGAAGCGTCCCTGGTCGTCGAGGGTGGCGCTGACCTTCAGGCTCACGCTGGTCGGGTGGGACGTGTTCGGCGACTTCGTGATGGTATGGTCGCCCGGTTTTAGCGTCCACCGTGCCGGTGTAGTCGTTCAGGTCGAATCCGGTGTCCTGCGATAAGTGGGCGGACTCGGTGCCGAGTCGGGCTTTCGCCGCGGCGAAAGCCTGTGCGGGATCGGCCGGAATGCTGACCGCGGCGTGCCGGGGACCGGCTGCACGTCCGGAATGCGGCTGACTGTTCGATGCCGAAGGTGGACACCAGCCTCGAGGTTGTCTTTCATGAGCCGGTGACCGACCGAACCTCACCACTCTCGGCCCGCGATGACCGGCCCGCGAAGCTTCCCAAGCCGATCTGGCGCGGCTGGATGCATCTCCTGTGGTTTCCGCTCTCCCTGATCGCCGGCACGTTCCTGGTCGCCGCCGCGCGTGGCGCCGCCGCGGTGACCGCGGCGGGCGTCTACGCGGTCGCCGTGAGTGCGATGTTCGGTGTCAGTGCCCTGTACCACCGCGTCGACTGGCAATTCGCGAGGAAGCGGATCCTGCAGCGATGCGACCACCTGATGATCTTTGTGCTGATCGCCGGAACCGCCACGCCGATGTATCAGCTGACGGCTTCCCCACGCTACGGACGCGTCTGCTCGATCGTGATGTGGGCGCTCGCGACGGCGGCGGCCGGCTTACACCTGGCGCGGATGCAAGCACCCGAGCGCGTAATTGGTGGCACTTATATCGCTCTCGCCACGGTGGCAGCTCTGGCTCTTCCGCTGGTCTGGATCCACGCCGGGCCACTCGCCGGAGGCCTGGCCATCGCCGGTGGCCTGTTGTACGTTGCCGGGGCCCTCGCCTACCACTACCGCAGACCCGACCCGGCGCCGTCGGTGTTCGGCTATCACGAGGTCTTTCATGCCTTCCTCTGCGCCGCTGTCACCTGTCACTATGTCGCCGTCTTCATCCTCGTGATCTAGCCGACCACTGCGCCGACGGCGCCGACCAGCCTTCCGGTCGTTCGCGCCGACCCGATCGAACTCGGCGTCTTCGAGGAAGCGACCACCGTCCGCCTACCGCTCCTGCGGCGGCACTACGGACTGGCCTTGTCGGGATCGGGCTACGAGCCGTGGCCGGCGTGGCCGTCGTGGGCGATCGCGCCCACCGTGCACGCGGCGTCCGGGGGGTTGGCGCGCACGGCGATCAGGGCGCGGCCCGTCACCGTGGCGCCGGGTGGGACCCGGTTGACCAGGCCGACGCCGGCGCCGAGTGGGCCGGCGGGCGCGGCCACCGTGAGCTCCACCTTGTAGGCGTGCTCCACGCGGTCGCCGTTGGCGATCGTGTAGGTGACGTCGGCCGAGCCCGCGTTCTGCAGGTCACAGGAGGCGACGCGGGCGGTCACGCTCTGCGGGGGGACCCTGGTGCCGGCCGGCGTCAGCACCACCGCGAGCACCCCGGCCAGCACGAGGACCGGGATCTCGGCCACCAGCGGGGCGAGACGGGCCGGAAGGCTAGGCATGCTTGAACACCACCGTCGCCATCAGCCAGACCGTCGACGCGCCCGTGGTCGCGCTGGCCGCGGGGGAGCCGCCGGTGCCGGCCACGGTGTCCTCGACGAGCATGTCCATGTTGCTGTTGGGGGACAGGTTCACCCGCGTCGTGTAGCCCGGGTCCCCGGTCAGCGTATTGCCGAAGCCCGAGTCGGCGTAGAAGCCGATCGCCAGTTCGCCGTCGGCGGTGACGGCCGGGGTGGCGGCCGACTTCACCACCTGCTGGCCGGTGGTGGTGCCGGTACCGGTCGCCTGCTGGTCGACGGCGCCGGCGCCCGCGGCGGTCGACAGGCCGGAGTACTCGGCCACCGCGATTCCGACGTCGGCCGACGCGCTGACCTTCGCCGTGATGGTGGGCTTGGTGCCACCGGTCGCCACCACGGCGCTCCAGACGCTGACCTGCGTGTGGTCGGACGCGGTGAACGAGGTGAGCTTCGTGAAGACGTCACCGGCGCTGTCGGTGACCGTGCTGACCGTCGCCGACCCGGCACTCCACACGCCGACCTCGACGACCAGCCGGTCGTTGGTCGTCGCGTTGGCCGGCAGGGTCGCGGCCAGGCTGGTCTTGCCGGCGCCCTGGGCCGATACCTGCTGGACGAAGGCCGGCGCGGTCACGTTCGTCGGCGTCACCGGGTTGGAGGCGGCGGAGTCCGGTGAGGTGCCGACCGCGTTCGTCGCCGACACCTTGAAGGTGTACGCGGTGCCGTTGGTCAGCCCGGTCATGGTCGCGGTCGGCGCCGTTACGGTCACCGGGTTCTGCGCGGTGCCGCCGATGTAGGGCGTCACCGTGTAGGACGTGATGGCGCTGCCCCCGTTGGCCGGCGCCGACCAGCTCACGGTGGCCGAAGCGTTGCCGGCGGTGGCGGTCACCCCGCTCGGTGGGGCCGGGGCGGTCGGCGGCCCGGCCGTGCCCGGCTTGAACACGAGCGTGCCGAGCAGCCAGGTGGTGCTCGCTCCGGCGCCGACCGTCGCGTTGGGCTTGGCGCCGGCCGCGACGACCTGGTCCTCGGTGAGCAGGTCGATGTTGCCGTTGGGGGAGACGTTGCCGCGTACGGTCCAGCCGCTGCCGGCGGTGAGCGGGTGGTTGAAGCCCGAGTCGCCGTAGAAGCCGATCGCCAGCTCGTTGCCGCCTGTGGTGGCCGCGGTCGCGCCGGACTGAACCGTCGTGGCACCCGACGTGGTGCCCGAGTTGGTGGCCGCGACATCGACCACGCCGGCATCAGCCGCCGTCGACAGCCCGCTGTACTCCGTCGCGACGACGCCGACATCGGCGGTGCCGGACGCGCGGGCGGTGATGACCGGCGCCTGCCCGCCACCGCCGGTGATCGGCGCGGTCCAGACGCTCAGCTCGGTGCTGTCGGCGGCCTTCCAGTGCGCCACTTCGGTGAACGGGTCTCCGGCCGAGTCGGTCACCCCGCTGGTCGTCGCGCCGGTGCCGCTCCACGTGCCGACCTCGACGACCAGCCGGTTGCCGGAGCCGAGGTTCCCCGGCAGGGTGACCGACTGCGTGCCGCCCGTGCCCTGGGCGCCGGTCTGCTGCACGAACGTCGGGGTGGCCACCGTGCCCGGCGTCACGGCGTTGGAAGCGGCCGAGGCGGGCGACGTCCCGATCGCGTTCGTCGCCGTCACCTTGAAGGTGTACGCGGTGCCGTTGGTCAGCCCGGTCACGGTCGCGGTCGTGGCCGGCGGGTTGCCCGTCACCGTCATCGGGGCCTGCGCGGTGGTGCCGGCATACGGCGTGACGGTGTATCCGGTGACCGGGCTGCCGCTGTTCGGCGGCGCGGTCCACCGCACCGTCGCGAACTTGTCGCCGGCCGTGGCGCTCACCGCGGTCGGCGCGGCGGGCGCGGTCGGCGCCTGGGACATCTGCACCATCGAGGCGACCGACGGCACGCCCTTGTCGTTGACGATGAACAGCATGTAGTAGCCGGGCGGCGCGAGCGCCGAACTGGCCGGCGCCTGCACCGACAGCGTGGAGCCGTCGGTGGTGAAGCTCAGCGGCACGAAGTGCTGGTTCATGTCCATCTGGTGGGTGTCGGCGCCCAGCGAGACGAGGTTCACCGAGCTGATGCTGGCCGCGTCGGGGGTCGACACCGAGATGGTGCCGCCGTAGGACGCGCCCGCCGACGCCGAGGTGATCGTCGGCCGCGCTCCGTTGGACAGGTACGGCGGGGAGTAGTACTGCGCCGAGTACTGTCCGTCGGCACCCTGCCCGTACGGGTGACCGCCGCCCGCGACGAGCACCCGGCCGTCCGGCATGAGCAGCGCGGTCGAGTGGTAGTTGCGGGCCGCCGCCATCGAGGCGCCGGTCGTCCACGCCTGCGTGGCCGGGTCCCAGATCTCGGTCGACAGCACGCCGGAGGCGACGACGCCCTGGTTGGTGTTGGTGTTGCCGCCGACCGCGAGCACCTTGCCGTCGGCCAGCATCGTCAGCGTGTGATAGACGCGGGCCGAGCTCATCGGCGCCGCCGCCGTCCAGGTCGGGCCGGCGGAGGTGAGGTCGATGGTGGCGGCCGTGTTGAACGCCGGCCCCGACGCGTTGACGTTGGCGCCGCCGCCGGTGTAGAGCACCTTGCCCGGCCGGTACATCACCGACGACCCATTGTGTACGCCGCTGGCCCCGCCGGTCGGGGTCCAGGTCTGCGCGTTGACGTCGAGCAGGAACGAGTTGTCCTCGTCCGGCCCGATCGCGAAGATCTTGCCGCTGGGCAGCAGGTAGGAGAACGGGTACTCGGTCTCGTGGATCTGCGGCGTGGACACGTTCGACAGCAAGGTCCAGGTGTTGGTCGACGGGTCGTACACCTCGGGCGTGTCGGCCCAGTGTGCCGAGGTGGTGTCGTTGCCGCTGAGCGCCACGTACCGGCCGTCGGCCAGTTCGGTCACCGTCGGGTACCAGCGCGGGAAGTGCATGTCGGCGACGCGCGACCAGCTGTTGGTGGCCGGGTCGAAGATGTTCGTGTCGGCAATGCCGATCTTGCCGGTGGTCAGGCCGCCGTAGCCGCCGACGACGAGCACCCGGCCGTCGGGCAGGGTGGCCCCGCCGTCGCAGAAGACGCTCGTCGGCGCGTTGACGGTGGTGAACGTATTCGGCGTCGACGGGTTCCAGATGACCGACGGCTGCGGCTGCTGCCAGCCGTCCCAGGCGACCACGTTGCCGTTGTAGAGCAGCGTGTTGGACAACGCGACGATCGGCCAGGTCTGCAGGCTCGACCAGGAGCCGGCGGGGGAGGAGCCGGGGGTGACCGGGTTCGAGGCGGCCGAGGCGGGTCCGCTGCCGACCGCGTTGGCGGCGGTGACCGTGAACGTGTAGGCGGTGCCGTTGGTCAGCCCGGGCACCGTCGCGGTCGTCGCCGGTGGGTTGCCGGTGACGGTCGTGGCGGCCTGCGCCGTCGTTCCCACGTACGGCGTGACGGTGTAGCCGGTGATCGGGCTGCCGCCGTTGCCGGGCGCGTTCCAGGTGACCGTGGCAGCGCTGTTGCCCGCGGTGGCGGTCACCCCGCTGGGAGCCGACGGCGCGGTGGGCGGGTTGCCGGAGCCGCTGCCGGCGCGCAGCACGAGCACCGCCATCAGCCAGGTGGTGCCGGCGCCGGTGCCGGCCGTCGCCGAGACGGTCGAGCCGACCGACACCACCTTGTCCTCGGCCAGCAGCTCCATGTCGCCGTTCGGTGACATGTTGGCCCGCTGGGCGAACCCGCTGCCGGCGGTCAGGGCGGCGCCGAAGCCCGAGTCGGCGTAGAGCCCGAGCGCCAGCTCACCGTCGGCGCTCGCGGCGGCCGTGGTTCCCGAGCTGACGCTGCCCGCACCCGAGGTGGTACCGGCGGCGTGGGCCTGCTGGTCCAGCACCGTCGCGTCGGTGACGGTGGACAGCCCCGAGTACTCCAGCGCCAGGACTCCGACGTCGGCCGACGACGTGGGCTTGGCCGTGATGGTGGGCTTCGTGCCGCCCGTCGCCACGACGGCGGTCCACACGCTCATCTCCGTGTGGTCGGTCGCGGTGTAGCTGAGCAGCTTGACGAACGTGTCGCCGGCGTTGTCGGTGACCGTGCTGATCGTGGCGCTCTTCGAGTTCCACACCCCGACCTCGACGACGAGGCGGTTGCCGGCGACCGTGTTGGACGGCAGCGTGACGGCGCGGGTGCTACCGAGTCCGTGCGCCGTTGCCTGCTGGACAAAGCTGGGCGTGGCGGCGGCGTAGCCGGGCGTGCCGGCCGTCATGCCGGCGGCGGTCACCGCCACGCATACCGCGCCAATCGCCAGCCTTCGGGACAACGATCGCATGCCTGCTCCTGCATCCGACGAGGGCGAGCCCCCACACGCTGTGAGGACGGCGCAGTGTCCCCACACTGTGATCCCGCGCCGGACCGGTGAGCAAGATTCACGACAATGCCCGGACCCGGTTCTGCACGTTCGGCTGACCGACGCTCATCCTCGCGTGCGGCCGGGGACGGCCAGCCATCTGAACCGCAGGTGAGGGCGTCGACCGCCTCGTCGACCCAGTCGTGCAGTGGAGCGCGGCGCCCGGCGGGGGAGCCGTCAGCCGGGCCCGCGCCGCCTGGCCGGCCGTCGCGGCCGAGCCGGCCGGAATGCAACCCCACGGCCATCCTCAATCCCGGTCGAAACGACCAATCCGCAAGAAACATCAGCAACCGACGAAACGCCGCCGCGTCGGCTCCGCCGGCTAAATGCCCGGTGGGGGAGGCGGTTGCATCGGCTCGACCCGGATCCGGCGACCGCCCGCCATGGAGCGTTAACGTTCACAACTCGAAGCGCCGAATGACGTACGTCCAAGTCCGCACCGACCGGAGATGTCGCGCTGCCATAACGGTTTTCATAGGCTCCCGTTGAGGCGTTTTTCGCTCATAACGCGAGAAGAATGCGGCCCAGGCCGGCCGGAAACGATCCGTTGACTAGCCGTTGGCGCCGGCGTAACAATCGACGAGCGGCCCGCTAGTTAACGTTCACAACTGCCTCCCGCCGGACCGGTCGAGGCGCGTCCGGCCGGCGACCCCAACCGGCCCCGGGCCCGCATCCCCTCCCCGGGCGCAGTCCACCCGATCACCGTCCCCGAACGACAAGCGAGGTTTCCATGACCCTCATCCCCAGGCGTTTCCGGCGCAGAGCGCTGCTGTCGGCGGCCGGCGTCGCCGGGCTGCTCGGCGGCATCCTGGCCGCGGTGGCGCCCGCGCACGCCGCGGTCACCGGACCGTGCGACATCTACGCCTCCGGCGGCACCCCGTGCGTCGCCGCGCACAGCACGACCCGCGCCCTGTTCGGCGCGTACACCGGCTCGCTCTATCAGGTGCGGCGCGCCTCCGACAACACGTACCGCAGCATCAGCCCGGTCGGCGCCGGCGGCTACGCCGACGCGGCCGGTCAGGACTCGTTCTGCGCCGGCACCACCTGCTTGATCACCCGGATCTACGACCAGACCGGGCGCGGCAACGACCTCACCCAGGCGCCCGGCGGCGGCGCGGCCGGCGGCCCGGACAACCTGGCCAACGCCACCGCCGCCCCGATCACGATCAACGGCAACAAGGTGTACGGCGTCTTCGTCGCCCCCGGCACCGGCTACCGCAACAACAACACCAACGGCATCGCCACCGGCGACCAGCCCGAGGGCATGTACGCCATCTTCGACGGCACCCACTACAACGGCGGCTGCTGCTTCGACTACGGCAACGCCGAGACCAGCAGCAACGACACCGGCAACGGCCACATGGAAGCCATCTACTTCGGCAACATCAAGGTCTGGGGCTACGGCACCGGCAACGGGCCATGGGTCATGGCCGACCTCGAGAACGGGCTCTTCTCCGGGGTCAACGCCGGGTACAACGCCAACGACCCGTCGATCAGCAACCGGTTCGTCACCGCGATCATCAAGGGTCAGCCCAACCAGTGGGCGATCCGGGCCGGCAACGCCCAGTCCGGCGGCCTGTCCACCTACTACAGCGGCCCGCGACCCAACGTCAACGGCTACAACCCGATGCACAAGGAGGGCGCCATCATCCTGGGCATCGGCGGCGACAACAGCAAGGGCTCGGCGGGCACCTTCTACGAGGGCGTCATGACCAGCGGCTACCCGTCCGACGCCACCGAGAACGCGGTGCAGGCCAACATCGTGTCGGCCGGCTACGGCACGTCGACGGGCGGCGGCGGAAGCGGTAAGGAGATCGTCGGCGGGCAGTCGGGCCGGTGCGTCGACGTACCGAACTCGTCCACCACCAACAGCACCCAGGTGCAGCTGTACGACTGCTGGGGCGGCACCAACCAGCTCTGGACGTCCACCTCGGGCAAGCAACTGATGGTGTACGGCAACAAGTGCCTGGACGCGAACGCCAAGGGCACCACCAACGGCACCGCGGTCATCATCTACGACTGCAACGGCCAGACCAACCAGCAGTGGAACGTCAACAGCAACGGCACGGTCACCGGCGTGCAGTCGGGGCTGTGCCTGGACGCGAACGGCGCCGGCACGGCCAACGGCACGAAGCTGATTCTGTGGTCCTGCAACGGTCAGTCCAACCAGCAGTGGAGTCTGCGGTAGGCGCAGCCCTCCGACGGAGCGACCGCACAACGGGCCGGTGGGGCCACCTCCCACCGGCCCGTTGGCGTTCCCGCGGTCCGGGTCAGCCGCCGTGACCGCGGTGCCGGACCGCGGTGACGCTGCCGAGGCGATGGCCTTCGAACTCCGCGCCGCACCGGTCGCCTGACGGTCACGATGCGCGTACGCTCCGGAGCGGGGCATTTGCGATCGTCTAAATCCGCGGGGCCCGGAGGTGTGACGAAATGATTAAAGTCCGGTCAATCGCCGCCGCGGCGGTGGCAGTCACGCTGTTCGGCACCACGGGCGCGGCCGGCGCGTCCGGCGGGACGCCATCCGTCGAGTCGCGGGTCAACGCGCTGCTGGCCCGGATGACGCTGGCCGAGAAGCTGGAGCAGCTGCAACTGCTGCCCGACTTCATGGTCACCGACGACGAGGTGCGCGACGGGCTCGGCTCCGCGTTCAGCCTCACCGACCCCGTGCGGATCAACCAGCTCCAGCACATCGCCGTCGAGCAGTCACGGCTGCACATCCCGATTCTGTTCGCCTTCGACACCATCCACGGCTTCCGCACCGTCTTCCCGATCCCGCTGGGCACGGCGAGCAGCTTCGATCCGTCGGTGGCCGCCGACGACGACCGGATCGGCGCGCGCGAGTCCGCCGCGGTCGGTCTCAAGCAGATCTACGGCCCGATGGTCGACGTGTCGCACGAGCCGCGCTGGGGCCGCATCGCCGAGGGTGCCGGCGAGGACCCGTACCTGGGCTCGGTCTTCGCCGCCGCGCGGGTCGGCGCGGCCCAGGGCAAGAACTACGCGGCGCCGGACAAGGTGATCGCCAGTCCCAAGCACTACGCCGCATACGGGCAGCCGGAGGGTGGCCGCGACTACAACACGACGGACCTGTCCGAGCAGCGGCTGCGCAACCTGTACCTGCCGCCGTTCCAGGCCGCCGTCCGGGCCGGCGCGGACACGGCGATGTGCTCGTTCAACTCGATCAACGGCGTGCCCGGCTGCGGCGACCCGTACACGGAGTCCGGGATCCTCAAGGGCGAGTGGGGGTTCGACGGCTTCATCGAGAGCGACTACACGGCCGTGGCCGAGATGCGAGCCTGCCCACCGGTCCGGCCCGACAGCGGACCGTGCGGTCACGGGGTGGCGGCGGACGGGCCGGACGCGGCGGCGCTGGCGCTCAACTCCGGCACCGACTCGGAGATGACCAGCACCTTCCTACGCGACTACGGCGCCGAGCTGGTGGCGCAGCACCGGATCTCGCCGAGCCGGATCAATGACGCCGTCCGGCGGATCCTGCGCGTGAAGTTCCGTGCCGGGCTGTTCGAGCACCCGTACGTGGACGTGTCCAAGGCCGAGGCGGCTCAGCTCCTGCCGGACGCGGTTGCCGCGGCCCGCCGGGCCGCCGGCCGGTCGATGGTCCTGCTGAAGAACACCGGCGCGACGTTGCCGCTGGACCCGGCCAAGAACACCGCCGTGATCGGCCCGCTCGCCGACGACGGCCACGCGATGCTCGGCCCGTGGTGGGGCACCGGCCGGGACGAGGACGCGGTCACCACGCTGACCGGGATCCGGGCACAGAGCACCGGGACCACCACGTACGCGCAGGCGTGCACCCTGCCGCACACCGAGCCGCCCGACTACGACCCGGCCGCGGACTGCACCACGGACGGGTTCGCCGACGCCGTCGCCACTGCCCGCAAGGCCGACCAGGTCGTGCTGGCGCTCGGCGAGTCACGCGAGATGAGCGGCGAGGCGGCCGCACGCAGCCAGATCGATCTCCCCGGCCACCAGCAGGAGCTGATCGACGCGATCGCGGCCACCGGCAAGCCCTTCGCCGTCGTCCTGTTCAACGGCCGCCCGCTCACCCTGGAACCGGTCGCCGCGTCCGCACCGGCCGTACTGGAGGCCTGGTTCCCCGGCGTGCAGGCCGGCAACGCGGTCGCCGACGTGCTGTTCGGCAAGGTCAACCCCGGCGGCAAGCTGCCGGTCTCGTTCCCCCGCCGGCTCGGCCAGGTGCCGATCTACTACAACCACGAGCCGACCGGCCGCCCGTGCGACACCACCCAGAAGTACGACTCGCGATACCGCGACTTGAACAGCTGCGACCCGCTCTATCCGTTCGGCTTCGGCCTGTCCTACACCACGTTCGCGGTGACGAACCTGCGGCTCAGCGCGGCCACCGTGGCGCCGGACAAACGGCTGACCGCCTCGGTGGACGTAACCAACACCGGCATGCGCGCCGGCGACGAGGTCGTCCAGCTGTACCTGCACGATCCGGTCGCGAGCATCTCGCAGCCGGTGCGGCGGCTACGCGACTTCGCCCGGGTGACGCTCCAGCCCGGCGAGCACCGCACGCTCAGCTTCACGCTGGACCGCGACGACTTCGGCTTCTACGACAACCAGGGCCGGTTCATCGTCGAGCCCGGCCGGATCGACGTGTACGCCGGCGACAGCTCGGCCGCGGAAATCACCGCATCGTTCACCGTGAAGACCCGCCGTTGATCTCGTCTCGCCAGGCGAGCCATCGGCGCAGCTCGGTGCGGTCGTAGTCGGGAGCGCCGCCGCTTCTTCCCCGCGCACGGAGCTTCAGCCGCCCCGGAGCCAGTGCTGGATGACCGTGGGCTCATCAGTACGCGATGTGCAGGCCGCTCACGGCGTGGACGTCGGTGAGCCCCCCGGTCGCGCCGGAGAAGCCGATCAGGCCGGCTTCCGGAATCCCGGCGACCGGGGTGGTGAACAACGCCGACCCATCGATGGTTACCACGAGGCTGCCGCCGGTGACGGCCACACTCACCTCGTGGGTTCCGCTCCGCAGGTTCGGTACCGCGGTGGAGGTGGTGACGAAGGTCGCGCCGGTGGCGGTGCCGGTCTGGATGCCGCCGAAGTTGTTCGACGTGACGCCGCTCTGTGCGTACGTGACGAAGGTGACCGCCACGCCGGTGAGCCCGGCGAAGCCCAGGCCGGCGCCGTTGCGGCCGACCGCGGACGGGGCGTTCCGGGCCGGGTCGAGAAGCATGAAGGTGAGGCCGTCCGCGCCGGTGCCGCCGCCGATCGCCATGGTGAAGGTCGCCTGCAGATGGGCGGTCGGCACCGGCGTGGCGTAGATGGCCGTACCGGCCTGGCCGGCGACCGCGGAGGTCAACTGCACGGTGCCGCCGGACAGCGTCGCCGACCCGTTCAGCGACCAGCCGGCGCCGGGCGCCGGCATGGCGGTGCGGCCGCTCACCACGTGGGCGTCGGTGATCGCGTGGACGTCGGTCAGGGCGCCGGTTCCGGCGGAGAAGCCGACGAGCGCGGTCGGCCTGAGTGCCGGGACCGCCTGGCTGAGCACATCCGTTCCGTCGATGGCGATGCCGATCGTGCCGCCGTCGACCGAGACCACCACATCATGGCTGCGCGCCCGCAGGTCGGGAACGTCGGTGGTGGACGCCAGGAGCGAGGCGGCGCCACCGGCCGTACCGGTCGCGATCCCGACAAGGTCCTGCGGGTAGGTCACGAACGACACGGCCACGCCGGGCAACCCGGCGAACCCGAGGCCCCCGCCCGCCCCTCCCGCGCTGGTCGGGCTCGCCGTTGCGGGGTCCAGCAGGACGAGCGCGGCGCCGTCGGCGCCGGTTCCGCCACCGATGGACAGGGTGAAGGAGGCGGTCAATCCGTCGGCGGCGACGGGTTGGGTGTACAGGGCCGTGCCGGCCAGCGACGTCGCCGCCGGCGTGAGGATCACCTGGGATCCGGCGACGTCGGCCGAGCCGTTGAACCGCCAGCCGGTTCCCGGCGGGGGCAGCTCGGTTGCGCCGGAGCTGATCGAGACGTCGTGCACCGCGTGCAGGTCGGTGGCCGTGCCGGTGCCGCCGGTGAACGCCGGTAGGACGGCCGGGGCGAGGCCGGGCACGTCGACCGACAGCCGCTGCGCGCCGTCGAGGAAGACGGTGATCGTCGTGCCGGAGACGGTTACGGTGACGCCGTGCGGGCCGCCGCGCAGGTTCGGGATGTTCGCCGAGGTGGCGACGTAGGTCAGCGCTCCCCCGTCGGCGCCGGTGCTGATGCCCACGAAGTTGTTCGCAGGATCCGCCCCGTTGTCGAACGTGTCGAGGGCGACGGCCACGCCGGGCAGGCCGGCCACGCCGAGGCCGCCACCACCGCCGCCCAGACTCCGGCTGTTGTTGCCGGATGCGGAGAGCAGGGCGAATGTCATGCCGTCGCCACCCGACCCGCCACCGATCTGCGCGGTGAACGACGCGGTCAGGCCGTCGCTGGGCACCGGCGTCGAGTACACCGCGGACCCGGCCAGACCTGTCGCGTTCGGGGTGAGGACCACGCTGGTGCCGGAGATCCGGGCGGACCCGTTGACGAACCAGCCGCCCTGGGTGATCGGCGGCAACGGTGTTCCGCCGGGCAGACCGGCGGCGGTGCCGATGACCGGGATGCTGTGCGCTCCCTGGCCGTCGTCCGAGCTGATCACGTACGTGTTGCTGAAGCTGCCGGAGACGGTCGGCGCGAAGGTGACGTCGACCTGCGCGGTGTCCTCGGGATTGAGGACCAGTCCCTCGGGCAGTGGCGTGTTCACGATGAACGGCAATGCGGGTGGCGCCGCCTTGGTGACGGTGACCGGAAGGTTGCCGGTGTTCGCCACGGTCAGTGTCCTGGTGGCGGATCCACCGACCGGCACGGCGCCGAAGCTGAGCGACTCCGGCGTGATGGAGAGCCGGGCGAGGCCGACGGCGCCGGCGCCGGTCAGCCGAACGGTGGCGTCGCCCCGCGGGCCGGTAACCGTGATCGACGACGTGTCGGTGCCTGCCGCTTCCGGCCGGTAGGTCACCGACACGCCGATGGACTGCCCGGGCCCGAGCACTGTGCCGACGATGGGCAGCCCGGCGGCGGTGAACGGCGCCGCCGGGCCGGTCACCGCCGTGACGGTCTCGTCCGTCGTGCCGGTGTTGGTGACGTTGACCGTCAGGTACTTGTCGGTGCCTACGGCGATGTCGCCGAAGTCCAAGGACGCCGGCGTCGCGGTCAGGCCGGGCTTGATGGCGTTGCCCTGCAGTCCGGCCCCGAGCGTCTGGCCGACGCCGCCCTCGATGACGGAGAACCGCAACGCCCCGGTGAACGAGCCCGGGGAGGTGGGGGAGAACGAGACCGGAACGGTGATCGTCTGGCCGGCGATCAGGGTGACCGGAAGCGCCGGCGCGGTGGCCCCGAACGGCGGCCCGGTGGTGCCGACGGCGGTGATGGTGACGGTGCGGGTGGCGGTCGCGCTCACCGTGGCGGTGCCGGTCTGCGAGACGAGTACGTCGCCGAAGGGCGTCTGTGTGGTTTGCAGCGCGGTGGTGGTGGGCTGCCCGAAGCCGTAGACGAACCCGTCGCGCGTGCCGACGTAGACACGCCCGTCGGCCGAGGCCGGTGTGGAGAACTTCGCGCCGGTGCCGATCGGGAAGGAGCGCAGCAGCGTGAGGTGACCGTTCGCCGGTACCGCGTCGTAGGCGCACAACCGCCCGTTCGCGCCGGATCCGCTGTCCACATTGGTCACCCACACCACCGCAGTACCCGGCGTGGTGCCGTCCGAGGTGACGATCGGCGATCCGGAGCTGTAGCCGAAGCTTTCCGAGCTGTTCCCGGCAAGCGACAACGTCGGCCGGTTCGATCCGTCGACACCGTACTTGAAGGCCAGCATGCTGCCGCTGTTCTGCACGACGTACACGTAACCGCCCTCGCCGCCGTACGCCGCGGGATGTCCCCAGACGCCGAGGTACGGCCCGAGCACCCGGATCACGTCATCGCCGCCACCGGCCCTCTGGTTCTTCCCGCCGAGGCGGTCGCGGTCGAGAACGAACAACCGGCCGTCCTTGCCGATCTGCACCATCAGGTGCGGCGTGGCCGCGGTGCCGAAGTACGGCGCGGGTAGTGCGACCGGGCCGCCCGAGCCGAGGTCCTGGTCGTTGCGGTCGAGCTGAGCGGCGTTGGCCGGGCTGAAGAAGTCCTTCGCGGAGATCGTGCCGTCGGCCGCGACGCCGAGCCGGACGACCGACTCGGACAGCTGCTGCGGCGGGTTGCCGCCGGGACCGTCCGGAGCCGTCACCCCGTTGCCGGTGGTCAGGAAGATGCGGCCGGGACCGTCTGAGACCAGGCCGCCGCCCGCCTGCCAGATGCCGGCCCCGCTGCTGGTGGCACCGACCTCGTCGGACCACACGCTGATCGCCCCGGTGGCGGTGTTCACGCCGGCCACCCAGCCGACGTAGTGGCCGTGGTCGCACATCGAGCCGAACGCCATGTGGACGCGGCCGTCCATCAGCAACAGCCCGGGCCGCTGATTCACGTCGTACGGCTGGAACGGGTGAGCGGGATCGTTGGACGGCGTGCCGACGATCTTCACCGGCCAGCCGGCTCGCTCCGCTCCGGATCCCACCTCGACCGCATGGAGATACCAGTGGGGATGCAGTACGTCGGGCCCGTCGTCGACCTTGGTGGTCAGATACACGTGGCCGGTCGCCGCGTCGTACACGCCGGTGGCCGTGTTGCCGACGGTGGGCGCGATGTCGGCGCAGCCGATGGCGCTGGCGGGCCAGGACGGCCCCAGGGTGCGCTGCCATCGCACCGCCCCGGTCGCCGCGTCCAGGCCGTAGACGTAGTTCTCCTCGGTACCGACGACAACGGTGCCGCCGATGACGAGGGGCTGGGCGTACACCTGGCCCTGGACCTTGGTCGCGAACAGCTGGCCGAAGGTCGTGCTCGTGATCGTGCTCGGCGCGAGCGCCGGCTCACCCCGGTCCCAGCCGGTGCGCAGGTTGTCCTGCGAGGCGGTGATGTCGTCGCCGACGGTGGGCGTCACCGTCGGCGGTCCACTGACGAGGACCCGCGCCACCGGTCGGCTCCACCTGGGCGGCAACCACTGCGATCGATGCCGTACGCGTTCCCCCACCGGCGAGCCCGCATCCCCCGAGAGTAGGGGTTGATCCGCCCGGCGTCGACAGTGCCGGCCGGACCGGGCCCGGCGATCAGCAGCGTGGACAAGGGGACCCGAGGACCTGTTCCGATGCCGTAGGCTGCCCGGTGATGTGGAGTCTCATCATCGGGCTGGTGCGAGCCCGTCCTGCCCAGACTCTGACGATGCTTGTCCTCACCGCTCTGGCCGCTGCGGTTGCCGCGGCGGGCCCCTGGTTCGCGTTCGCGAGCATGAGCTCCGCCGCCGCGGCTGATGTCGCCGCCGCCCCGGCCGAGCAGCGCATGGTGTCGGTCCGGCAGAGCATCCACATCGACGGCGATCCCCGTAGCGCCATCGATCGGTTCGCCGGGCAGGTTCGCGACATGGTCGCGTTGCCGTCGGCGGAACCGGTCACCGGTCTGACCCTGCCCATGAGCGTGGTCCGCGGTCTCCGGTCCGACACTCTGCCGGTGGCCTACCGGGACCAGTTCTGCGCCCACGTCCAGCTCCAGGGACCGTGCCCGGCAGCCCCGGGCGAGGTGGCGATCAGCGCCACCGCCGGTCAGCGGCTCGGGCTGCGGCCCGGCGACCAGGTGACCGAACGGGTCTCGCTGGCCAGCCCAGAGATCACTTTCCGGATCGTGTCGATCTACACCCCGGTCGAACCGGACGGGCCGTACTGGAGCAACAGCCTTTTCCGCGCGCTCACCGGCGTCGACCCGCTGTTCACGCCGATCGAGACGTTCCGGCAGGTCCCGTTGGCAAATCCCACGGTCACCTACGACGTGCAGGTGCCGGATGACCTGCTGCGCGCCGACGGCGGTTACGACCTGGCCTCGGTGCTGAACACCGCCGGCGCCCGGATGGGGCGCGAGCAGCGGTCACTGATCAACTCCAGCGGGCCGCTGCTGACCGCGGTGGCGCGGGACCGTTCGACAGTGCGCACCATGGTCACCGTCTCGCTGGTGCAGGTACTCATCGTGGCCTGGTTCGCGATCGGCCTGGCCGGCCGCTACACCGCGCGGGACCGGCGCGGGGACACCGCCCTGTTGAAGCTCCGCGGCGCCACCCCGACCGGCCTGCTCCAGCTGGCGTGGGGTCAGCATCTGGTCCCGCTGACCGCCGGAGCCATCGCCGGGCTCCCGCTCGGATTCCTCCTGTCCCGGCTCCTGGCGGGGCCGGTCGGCAACCCGTCCGATCGGCGGTCGGCACTGCTGTTGTCGGTCGCCGCGGCGATGGCGGTGCTGCTCGGCGGGCTGCTGCTGCTGGCCGTGCTGGAGGCGCTGGCCCAGCGGCGGCCGGTCGCCGAGCTGTTGCGCCAGACCACCTCGGGCCGCGGCGACTGGAAGTCCGGCCTGATCGATCTCCTCCTGCTCGCGGTCGCGGGGTTGGGGGTCTATCAGGCGCGGGTCGGCACCGACGCGGGCGGGTTGGCGTTCGCGGCTCCGGCCCTGGTCGCTCTGGCGGTGGCGGTGCTGCTGGCCCGGCTGCTGTTCCGGGTCGCCGACCGTGGTGGCGGCGCCGCCCTGCGGTCCGGCCGCCTGCGACTCGGTCTGACCGCGGCGCAGATGTCCCGGCGGCCCGGCACCGACCGGTTGTTCGCGCTGGTGGTGGTGGCGGTCGCGATGTTCACCACGGCGCTCGGCGGGTGGCTGGCCGACGGCGAGCACCGGGCCACCCGCAGTGCCGCCGAACTGGGTGCGCAGCGAGTGCTGACCGTGCGAGCGACCAACCGTACGGTCCTTCAGGAGGCGGTGCGTCGCGCCGATCCGCAGGGAAGACAGGCGATGGCGGTCGTCGTCGACACCACGCAACTGCCCGCCGTTCTCGCCGTCGACAGCCCCCGGCTGGCCGCGGTCGCCCGCTGGCGGCCCGACTTCGGCTCCGTCGCGACCCTGCCGTCGGCGACCGCCGACGACCCCGGTCCGGCGCCGCTGCCGGCCATCGTCGGTGACCGGCTGACCGTACGGGTGACGCACACCGGCGATGAACCGGCCGTCCTCGGGCTCGTGGCGCAACACGAGGGAACCGGCGCCGCGGTTCGGGTCTCCTTCGGGACGCTCGGGCTGGGAGACCGGACGGTCAGCGCCCCGGTGACCGGTTGCACCGTCGCGCCCGGCTGCCGCATCGTGCGCTGGGAGGTGACCGCCCCGCCCGATCGGCTGGGACGAATCCAGGCCGCCCGGTTCCCGACCGCGGTGACCGTACACGTGCTCACCCAGGCAAATCCCACCGCGACCATCCTGGATCCCGCAGCCCTGTCCGACATCGACCGCTGGCGCGGCGGCGCGTCCGGTGCGGCGATGACCATCGCCACGTCACCGGACGGCCTCCGGATCGCGGTCGACGAGAACCTGACCGGCTCCGTCACTGCCGACTACCGGGTCTGGGCCATCGACGTTCGGCAGCCCCTGCCGGTCGTGCTGAGCGGTGCGGTCCCGGACGACTGGAGGTTCGGGGAGCCGGGCCTGCCGCTGCTCGGCGATGGGATCACTCCGGTACGAGTGGCGGGCACCGCCCGGGCGCTGCCGGTGCTCGGCTTCGACGGGGTGCTCGCCGACCTCGACGCGACGCGGCGGATCATCGGTGACACCGCGACGGCGGGCACCTTCCAGGTGTGGCTGTCCCCGGACGCCGGGCCGGGCGTGATCGGTGCGCTCGAGCGCAACGGGCTGACCGTCCTCGGCGACGAGTCGGTCACCGGCCGGGCGAGCCGGCTGGCGCAGCACGGCCCGTCGGCCGGTTCCCGATTCGCGTTGCTGGCCACGACGATCGGGCTGCTGCTGGCGGCCCTGTCCATTGCGGTCGCCGGAGCGGTCGACTGGCGTACGCGGCTCAGCGAGGTGGCCACCCTGCGGGTGCAGGGCCTGCCGCACCGGGCCGCAGTCGTCGCCAGCTGGGCCGGTACCGCCGGGCTCGTCCTCACCGCCGTGGCCGGCGGCCTGCTCGCAGCGGTGCTGTCCCGGCCGCTCGCCCGTACGGTCGTGCCGCCGTTCACCGACGGGTGGGCCGTGCTCGCCCCGCCGGGCGCGCTGAGCGCCGCCGCGGTCGCCCTGGCCGCTCTGGTGTCCCTGATCCTGCTGGGCGTGGCCGGCTGGCTGTCGACGCTGGCCCTGCTGCGTCGCGTTCGCGAGGGGGCCCCGTGATCTCGCTCGTGCTCGCCATGCTCTGGTCCCGCCGCGGCCAGGCTCTCACCCTGGCACTGCTCGCGCTCTGCGCGGTCGCGGCCGCCGTCGCGGCGCCGGCCTATCTGACCGCGGCGGACCGGGCGATCGCCGTCGGGCAGATCGCCAACGCGAGCTCGGCCGAGCGCAGCCTGGCCATCGTCGGCGTGCAGAACGACCGCGACGTCGACAATCAGATCGACTTCGAGGACATCGGCTCGGCCCTGATCGAGCTGCCCGGGTTCTCCTACATCTACGCGGCCGAGTTCACCGCGATCGGCCTCGAGCCGGGCCGGGAGAATGCCAGCCGGCTGGTGTTCCGCCAGGACCTCTGCGCACACGTCCGGATGGTCAGTGGACGCTGCCCGGCGGCCGGGGGCGAGGTGATCGTCGGGGCGGCGACCGCGGCCCGTCTGCACCTGGCGGCCGGCGGGTCGGTCACCCTGCGGGCCGGCAAGTACAGCGACGATCCGAACAAGCCCGGCTACGTCCCGGACGGCAAGCCCAAACGGCTGGTGGTCACCGGAATCTACCGGGTTGCCGCGCCGGAGGTGACGTACTGGGGCACGCACGGGTACTTCACCGCGGTCTCCGGGCTCGGGCCGGGCGAGCCGATCTTCGCCAACGCGGTCACGTTCGACGCCATCGACCACGGCGACACCGCCAAAGCCATCGACGGCACGGCCGGGCCCGATGCGCTCGCCCCGGACAACCTCGGTGCGCTGCGGGGCGGCCTGGCCGCGCTCAACTCGGACCCGGCCGACCTGGGCACGTCGCTGCGGATCACGACCGAGATCCCGGCCATGCTCGACCGGATCGAAGCGGGCCGGGCCGCGGCCCATCTGCTGGTGCCCGTGCTCGCGGTACCGCTGGTGCTGCTCGCCTGCTTCAGCATCTTCCTGGCCGTCGGCTACGGCACCGAGGCCCGGCAGCCCGAGCTCGCAGTGGTCGCGCTGCGTGGCTCCCGTTGGTGGATCCGATGGTGGCTCGCGATCGGCGAGAACGTCGCCGCCGTGGCGGCGGGCGCGGTCGCCGGGTGCGTCGCCGCTCAACTAATGGTCAACGCCGTCTCGACCACCCGCCTCGGCGCCGGGGTGGACCCGGGCTGGAGCTCGTTGCGGTACGCGCCGTACGCCGCGCTCGCCGCCCTCGCCGCGGCCGTCCTCGCCCAACGGCGGCAACTGCTCCGCCCGGTCGCCACCCTGCTGCGCCGCAACGCTGTGGCCGGCCCGCGCGTGCCGGCCGTCGAGGCGGTGGTCGTGCTGCTCGCGGTCGCGGCCACGGTGCAGCTGGTGCTGTCCGACGGCACCCTGACCGGTGTCGGCCTGCTGGCGCCCGCCTTCCTCATGCTGGCCGTCGCGGTGCTGGCCGCCCGTCTGCTGCTGCCGGCCGTCACCCGGTACGCCGTACGCGCGCTCGACCGGGGCCACCTCGGCGCCGCCCTGGCCGCCTTCCAGCTGTCCCGTCGCCCGGGCGCCCAGCGGCTCTTCGCCCTCTTGGTCGCCACGGTCGCCGTGGCCGGGTATGCCGCCTGCGCCATCGACGTGGCCAACGGCGGCCGGCACGTGCAGTCCCGCCTCGGCGTCGGCGCCGACCGGGTCCTCGACGTCGGCAACGCGGTCTTCCGCAGCCAACTGCTGACCGCGGTCCGCAACGTCGACCCCGACGGCCGGTACGCGATGGCGGTCGTGCGGCTGCGCAAGCTCGGCCCCACCGAGCCGCCCGGCCTGGCCGTCGACGCGACCCGCCTGGCCGCGGTCGTGAACTGGCCGTCCGGTGACGTCCCGCCGGCCAGGCTGGCGAGCCGGCTGCATCCACCGGCCCCGGCGCCGCTGATCTTCCCGGGGTCACCGATCGCCCTCGAGGCCACCGGCAGCGGCCTGGAAGCGGCTCAGGGCCTGCGGCTCGAGGCCGCGGTCTCGTCGACCACGGGGGCCGGCGACTCGCTCGTCCAGCTCGGCCGGCTCCGCAACGGACCGTTCCGCTATCAGCAGCAGGTTCCGGCGTGCGAGACGGGCTGCCGGCTCAACGGCCTCCAGATCGTCCAGGGCGGCGCGGTCGGCAAGGTCACCGGCCGGCTGGTGGTCCGCTCGCTCAGCACGGCCGACCCGACCGGTCCGCTCACCGACCCGGCCCGCTGGCGGATGCCCCGGCACGGCACCGTCGGCACCGACCCGTCCGGCCTGAGCATCACCCTGAACGCGCCCGACGGCCTGCTCGGAGGCGCCTGGATCAGTCCAGCCGACACGCCGTACCCGCTTCCCGCCGCCTGGGCCGGCGCCGCCCCGATCGACGGGAGGATCACCGGCGTGGGCGGCGACCCGCAGCCGATCACACCGGCCGGAACGCTGTCGGCGGTGCCCCGGCTGGGCCGCCACGCGACCCTGGTCGATCTGGAATGGGCCGACCGCCTCGCCACGGACGCCGGCCGCGCCCTCGAACCGCAGGTCTGGCTGGGCCCGAGCGCGCCGGCCGACATCGTCGACCGGCTCTCCGCCCAGGGCCTGCAGATCACCGCCGATACCCGCACCGATCAGGTCGGCCGTCAGCTCGACCGGCAGGGCCCGGCGCTGTCGCTCTGGTTCTACGCCCTGGCCGGCGTGCTGGCGATCCTTCTCGGCGGCGGCGCACTGGTGCTGGCCGGCGCGGTGGACCGGGCTCGCCGGGTCGAAGACCTGTCGGCCCTGCGCAACCAGGGACTGAAACGGACGCCGCTCGGCCGGGCGACGAGCTGGACCTACCCGTTCCTGGTCGCGATCGCCACGGTGGTCGGGCTGATCACCGCGCTGATCGCGTGGCTGGCGACCGGCTGGGCCCTCCCGCTGGCCGGCATCGACCCGCCGGACCTGCCCATGCCGACCTGGCCTGGACCGCTCACCGTACTCGCCGCAACGGTGATGGTGTTCCTGTTCCTCGTCCTCGTGGCGGCCGCCACGGGGCAAAATCTGCGCCGCCGAGTCAACGGAAAGAAACGACCGGCATAAGGAACGTGCCCGGCGTGGTCCACCGAGATGCCCGCAAGAACTTGCACCCGACAGCGACCCGGTTCGCCTGCGGAGCGGTTGCCGACGACGTTGGAACGATCGTGGAACGCGAGCCGGCATCGCCGGTTGACCAGGGCTGGGCTGAACTCACCGGGCCGCTCTCGACGCCGGAGGCGACCCGGTCCTTATCGCGGGCTTGATCGAAGTTTCCACCGTCCGGGCGACCGCTACCGCCGCACTGCGCCAGAGCGCCGACGGATTCTCCGCTACGTGGTCCGGAAGAGCGTCCTGGCCTGACGCGCGCTGTCCGGGACCCCAGGTTCCCGAGTGTGCTGCCGCCTCCTGATCCTCCGCGCGGCAATCACCGCCTCGGCGGCCGAGGCGGCCAGGGTGTGCACGGCGCGAATCCCTGGAGGTTCTCGACGGTGAACCGGGTGGCCGAATTCGTGGCGTCATCGTAGGCCGCCCGCTTGTGACCTTGACTGAACTGGTTAAGGATAGTGGTGATTATCGATATGTTGCCGCGTGCCGGGAGGCCTGGACATGCGTCCCTCCAATCGCTTCGCCGCCTCCGCCACTGTCGGCGCCCTGGTGGCCACCCTCGGCGTGGCGCTGGCCGCGCACGCCGCCACCGCCGGCTGCTCGGTGACGTACGCGATCACCTCGCAGTGGCCGGGCGGCTTCGGCGCCGCCGTGTCCGTGACCAATCTCGGCGACCCGATCAACGGCTGGACGCTGACCTGGTCGTTCCCGGCTGGCCAGAGGGCGACCCAGGCCTGGAACGCGACGGTGTCGCAGAACGGCGGCCAGGTCACCGCCCGCAACGTCGCCTACAACGGCAGCGTGGGCACCGGCGCCGGCGTCTCCTTCGGCTTCAACGGCTCCTGGAGCGGCAGTAACCCGGCGCCGTCCGCGTTCGCCCTCAACGGCACGAGCTGCACCGGCGTACCGTCCTCGCCGTCGCCGACCGTAACGCCGTCGCCTACGCCGACCGTGACGCCGACGCCCACCCCGACGGCCTCGCCGGACGGCGACGACTGGCCGACCTATCACCGGGACAACGCCCGCGACGGCAACGCGCCGAATCTCGCACCGCTGTCGACGCTCGCGGTCGCCTGGACCGCCGCGCTCGACGGAGCCGTCTACGGCCAGCCGCTGATCGTGGGCGGCCGGCTCTTCGCGGCCACCGAGAACGACACCGTTTACGCGCTGAACCCGGGCACCGGTGCCGTGCTGTGGTCGGCCCACGTCGGCCAGCCCGAGCCGCTGTCCGATCTGCCCTGCGGCAACATCGACCCGCTCGGGATCACCAGCACGATGGTGTACGACCCGGTCACCAACCGGGTGTTCGCGGTGGCCGAGACCACCGGCGGCGCCCACACGCTGCTGGGTCTGAACGCCGCCACCGGGGCCGTCGAGGTCCGGGCCGCCGTCGAGCCGCCGCTGGGCGACGTCAAAGCGCACCAGCAGCGGGGCGCGCTGACCCTGCTGAACGGGCGGGTCTACATCGGCTACGGCGGCCTGTTCGGCGACTGCGGGCGGTACATCGGCTCGGTGGTTTCGGTGGCCACCGACGGCACCGGCAAGCTCAGCTACGCCGTGCCGACCACCCGCGAGGCGGGCATCTGGGGCACGGCCGGGGGCGTCGTCGACGGCGACCGGGTGCTGTACGCGGTCGGCAACGGCGAGTCCACCACGACGTACGACGGCAGCGACTCCGTCCTGGCCCTGTCGGCCACCCTGCAGCGGACCGACTTCTTCGCCCCGTCCGACTGGGCCACCCAGAACTCCGGCGACGCCGACCTCGGATCGATGAGCCCGGCCCTGGTCGGCCAGTACGTCTACGCCGACGGCAAGGCCGGCATCGGCTACGTGCTGCGGCGCGGCAACCTGGGCGGCATCGGCGGCCAGGTCGCGCAGCTGAACAACAACTGCCAGGCGTTCGGCGGCGCCGCCGTCGCCGGGAACACGGTGTTCCTGCCCTGCACCACCGGGCCGCGGGCGGTCACGATCGCCGCCGACGGCACGCCTCGGGAACTGTGGCGGGCCTCCGCGAGCGTGCCGGCCGAGGGCTCACCCGCGGTCGGCGGGGGAGCGGTGTGGGTCGTCGACTACCACGGAGGTGTGCTGTACGCCCTCGACCCGGCCACCGGCGCGCCGCTCGCCCAGGTCCGCGTCGGTCAGGCGCCCAACTTCACCTCGCCGACCCTATCCGGGAACCGTGCCTACGTCGGCACCCGCACCGGCGTCACCGCCGTCAACGGCGCCTGACCAACCCGTACGCCGTCGGTGTCGCCGTTGTTCGGAAAGCCCGGCCGCGCGGCTCGGGTGACCGGGCGATCCCGCACGCGCCGGGCTGGATCGGCGCCGTCGATGACCGGACCGTGCTGGTCGACCGCCCGGTAGACATTGCGCCACACGCCGTTGACGTTGACGTACGTCTCGTCGACGAACCGGCGGATACTGGCCACGGATCGGTCGGTGCGCAGCCCGCGCCAACGCATGTTCGTGGGGCACGTCTGGCACGGGCGGGTACTACGGACGAGCCGGCCGAGCTCGCGCTGCAGCTGGCGGAGCACGGCGTCGGTGAAGCCAGTGCCGACATGCCCGGCGAAGGTGAGCCGGTCATCGGCGTCGTAGACGGCCAGCAACAGCGAGCCGGGCAGGCCGACCGCCGGCCCTCGCCGGCCTTCCCGCCGATCACCAGCACTTCCTGCGTATTGATCAGCGAGACCTGCTCGTGCTCTTCGGTCTGCCGGCGCTGACCGTGGCTATCTCCTTGCTGCTCGGCGATTCCTTCACCACCGTCGACCCGGCCCGCCTGGTCGTCAGCCAGCTGGGGCTACTCGCCGCCAGCTTCTTCCTATCGCACGGCACTCGACGCAGCGCCAGCCGGGTTGGTGGGCGGCTGATCGCCTCACGTGCCCATCGATCAGAGCATCGGTCGGACGACCCGGGCCGGCGTCAAGAAGCAGCAGGGCCAGGACGGCCAGCTCGCCGCCGGCGGCGAGCGACCGCGTTTCACCGTCATGCATCAGTTCGAAGGCATCGCTGAACAGGCCGATCGACGCGGGACGTAGGTCGCCTCACGTGAGCGGATTTTCAAGTCGCTGAGACTGGCTGAGGCGGCACCCTCGCGGGGTCGTTAACCACTACCTGACCGTCGCCAACTCGACGCTTGGAGCGCGCTCAGCCCCGCTCGGCCGCCGGTTTCCGTGCGCCAGATGGTCATCAAGCACCTACCTGGCCAAGACGATGTGAGCCGGGCGATATCTCGCCAATGCCCTTGACGCGCATACCCCCAGGGGGTACATGATGGCGGCATCAATACCAGTACCCCCTAGGGGTATCAGACGAAGGAGCAATAGCAATGCCACACAGAAACCGGCGCTGGTGGGCCCTCGCCCTCATCGCCCTCGCCCAGTTCATCGTCATCATGGACACGTCGATCATCGGCGTGGCCCTGCCGAAGATGCAGAACGACCTCGGCTTCACCCCGAGCAATCTGTCCTGGGTGTTCAATGCATACGTCGTCGCGTTCGGCGGCCTGCTGCTGCTCGGGGGCCGGCTCTCCGACCTGTACGGCGCCCGCCGCATCTTCGCCACCGGCTGGGCCGTCCTGCTCGCCGGCTCGCTGGCTGCCGGACTGGCCGGCACCGTCGAGATCGAACTGGCCGCCCGCGCCCTGCAGGGCGCGGGCGCTGCGCTGATCGCCCCGTCCGCGCTGACCTTGCTGATGACGCTGTTCGGCGCCCGGCCGGCCGAGCTCACCAAGGCTCTCGCCCTGTACGGCGCGGCCGCCCCGGCCGGCGGCACCGCTGGCGTCTTCCTCGGCGGCGTCATCACCGAATACGCCAACTGGCCGTGGGTGTTCTACCTGAACATCCCTATCGCCACCGTCGCCTTGATCGCCATCCCGGCACTCATGCCCGCCGGCGGCGCCCGCCGCGGAAGCCTCGACGTCGCCGGCGCGCTCACAGTCACTGCTGGGCTCGCCATGGCCGTGTACGCCATCGTCCGCGCGCCCGAAATCGGGTGGAACTCCGCCCAGACCTGGCTCACCCTTTCCGGAGCGGCGGTACTGCTCGTCGGATTCCTGGTCATGCAGGCCCGCCGCCGAGAACCGCTGATGCGGCTGTCCATCTTCGCCAACCGCGACCTGTCCGCCGCGAACCTCGCCCAGCTGCTGCTCGGTGCCGCGTGGATCCCGATGTGGTTCTACCTCAACCTCTACCTGCAGCAAGTCCTCGGCTACAGCGCCTTCCCGAGCGGCGCCGCGCTGCTGCCGATGACCCTCCTCATCATGCTCGGCATGATCGCCCTCGCACCCCGGGTGATCGGCCGTTACGGACCGAAGACGACCCTTGTCACCGGCCTCGTCATGCTGGCCGCCGGGCTCGGCTGGCTCGCCCTGATCCGACCGACCGGTAGCTATCTGACCGACGTGCTGCCCGCCTCCCTGGTAACCGCGCTCGGCATGGCCCTAGCGTTCATCCCGTCACTGGGAACCGCCCTGTCCAGCGCCCGGCCCGAGGAGGGTGGCCTGGCCTCCGGCATCGTCAACACCAGCTACCAGATCGGCTCCGCCCTCGGCCTGGCCGCCATGACCGCGCTCGCCACCGCACACGGCGCCGACCAGCTCGGCAACCAGGCCGAACTCACCAACGGCTACTCCGCAGCGCTGCTCGGGGCCGCCGGCATCGCCGCCGTGGCGGCCGCCCTTGCCGCCGTCACCCTCACCGGTCGCGGTGGCGCTCCCGCCACCTCGGAACCCGACAGCGCGCCGGCCACCCGATGACCCCCGGCTGCTGTCCCGGGGGGGGGGGGGGGGGGGGGGGGGGGGGGGGGGGGGGGGGGGGGGGGAGGAGAAGAAACACACCCCAAAACAAAAAAAAGAATAGGGGGGGGTTGGCCGGCCCTAAACCCCGCAAACGTAGGGGGGAGAGGCG